>NZ_BAMW01000014.1 GCF_000963945.1 Acetobacter indonesiensis
GCGGTGGTGGCGGTGGTGGTAGAACTCTGGTTTTGATCGGCGGTTTTGGCACCGGAACGCTTGTTGACGTCCCCATACCCAGGACAAGCCCGAAAACAGCCAATAAGTGCAGCAGAATTACAACCAGCAGAGCAACAACACCGACAACAGCTCCTGTCCCGATGACGTACTGCATCGGTCTCCGTTGCTGTTGCGCGTGGTCCTTCATATTTCTACATCCTCCTTCTTCCACGCCAGCCAAAAAACACTGGCCTGTTCCCGCACCCGATAATCGGTGCCTGTAAGCAGCGGTTACAAACCAACATTTCGTGCCTCAGCACTGGGTAGACTGACAGAGCTGCATAGCTGCCATCTTCCTGCCCTTGATTGGGCAATTTGGCAGCACATATGTCAAGAATGTTCTTGGGTAAAAATAATCACTGCTTAGAATAGTGCATATAGCCTAAAAAATAGGCACACACCTACCAAGCGCAGAAAAATGCCATATTTTGTCACGGAAATATGAATTAGTATGCTTTTAGTGCTTCTTTTCATTCCATGATCATTTCGAAAAAAAATGGCCTCTAAACGCGCAGTATGCGCAAAGAGTTTCCCTTTAACGTGGAATATAAAAAAAGCGGGCCACCCAAAGGGCACCCGCTCTGTCATAAAACTGTCTTATTCTGTTTTTTATTGTGCCGACGCACTCGCTTCAGAACGGGTCGCTCCAACACGGGCCGCCAGTGCCGCAGCCATGAAGACATCCAGATCACCATCCAGAACAGCGTCGGGGTTGCCTGTTTCAACACTGGTCCGCAGGTCCTTGACCATCTGATACGGAGCCAGAACGTATGACCGAATCTGATGGCCCCACCCGATATCCGTTTTAGCCGCTTCGGTCGCAGCCGCAGCCGCTTCCCGCTTCTGCAATTCTGCTTCGTACAGACGCGCACGCAACATCTGCATGGCCGTTGCCCGGTTACGGTGCTGCGATCTGTCTGTCTGACACGCAACCACAATCCCTGTCGGGATATGGGTAATACGGATAGCAGAATCGGTTTTGTTAACGTGCTGACCACCCGCACCGGATGCGCGGAACGTATCGACCTTCAGGTCTGAATCATTGACCTCAATTTCGATCGAATCATCAATCACGGGGTAAACCCAGACCGATGCAAACGACGTCTGACGACGTGCCGCAGCATCAAACGGAGAAATACGCACCAGACGGTGCACCCCTGCTTCCGTCTTCAGCCAGCCATACGCGTTCGGCCCAGAAACCAGAATGGTTGCCGACTTCAGCCCCGCCTGTTCCCCTTCCGAGCTTTCCATCAACGTGACTTTGTAGCCATGCGCTTCAGCCCAGCGGGTGTACATACGCAACATCATTTCCGCCCAATCCTGGGCTTCCGTGCCGCCAGCACCTGCGTTGACTTCAAGGTAGCAATCGTTGGCATCGGCCTCGCCCGAAAGCAGGCTTTCGGTTTCGCGCCGCTTGGCTTCTTCAGCCAACTGCTTCAGGGTCGCGACCGCTTCCTGAACAATCTCGGTATCCCCTTCGGCTTCCGCCAGTTCAACAAGATCGCAGGTATCACGCACGCTTTCTTCAAGCGCATTCACGCCCTCAACCTGCCCTGCCAGCATGGTGCGTTCGCGCATCAGCTTCTGGGCGGCTTCGGGGTCATTCCATAAATCAGGATCTTCTGCCTGGTTGTTCAGTTCGGCCAGTCTGGCCTGTGCGACATCCCAGTTAAAGATGCCTCCTCAGCAGTGCCACTGACTGCTTGATCTGGTCATTAAGGGCTTCAGTCTCGGCGGACATAAGGCCGATTCTCCATCACTTCTGCAAATGTGCGTTCAAATAGGAATGGCCTCAATAAAGGCCACCCATGCCAATGTCACCCCCAGAAGGTTCTTGCGTTGGGCGCGGCGTGCCGGGCGCAGGCGATGCACTATTACCGCCCCCCGCACCGTTGCCACTGCCCGAGGCTGCACCACCGGCGGCCATATCACTTTCCGAATCGGGCATGTTTTCAGCCCCTGTATCGGCCGCCGTCAGTTCCTGAGAAGATGCGTTGTTGGACAGACTGACGCTGACACCCGGAATCTGGTCGGGTTTGAAGGCATCTATAGCAACACCGCGACCCGTATCATACCGCACCAACGTCAGACCTTCCGGCACCGGGAAGTCCAGCTTTGGGCGGCCATCGGTGGCGGTTTTCATAACCTTGTTCCAGATAGGGCCAGCAATCGCCCCACCTGTTTCATTCTTGCCCAGAGACTGCGGCGAATCAAAACCAATCCACACCACCGTCACCAGATCAGGGGTGTAACCAGCAAACCAAGCATCGTTAAAGTTCTGGCTTGTTCCTGTTTTACCCGCAATTGGCATATCCAGCCCCTTGCCCGCAGAAACACCCGTCCCGCGACGGATCACATCCTGCAACATGGCCGTAATCTGGAACGCACTTTGTTCTGAGGCCACACGGGGCCGGTCATCCTGAACAGCAGGCTGATCATCCACACCGGGGAGGGGCGACGTCTGCGGTGACGTCGCGGAAGCACCGGGGCTAGGAGCGGGTGCTGGCGCAGGGGCCGCATCAGGTTTGCCACCGGGGAAGATCGCGTCCGGTTCCCCCGCCGGAGCCGCCTTCTGGGCCGCTGCCTCTTGCGCCGCGACAGAGACCAGAGACAGCCCCTCCGGCCGCCAGATCACTTTACCCTGACGGTCCTGCACATCATCAATCAGTGTAGGCGTAATTTTACGCCCGCCAGCAGCGAGCGTTGCATAGGCTCCCGCTTCCTTCAGCACGGTTGTTTCAACAGCACCAAGGGCGGCAGGCAGCACATGCGGCATCGAATCCACCAACCCGATTCGCGTTGCCAGATCAGCGACGTTCTTGATGCCGATATGCGCCGCCAGACGGATGGTCACCAGATTGCGGGACTCCCGCAACGCATCATGCAGGGATGTGGGGCCCCAGAAGTCTTTTTCATAGTTATTCGGGTGCCAGCTTCCGTAAGAGACCGGCGAATCATCAAACGCCTGAGACGGGGAAATCCCCTGTTCCATGGCCTGAAGATAAACGAACGGCTTGAATGAAGACCCAGGTTGACGCAGAGCCTGCGTTGCACGGTCAAACTGGGAAATCTGGAAGGACCACCCGCCCACCAGCGCCATCACGCGGCCAGTGTGGGCGTTCATTGTCACCACAGCGCCTTCCACATGCGGAATTTGCATCAGGGCAACCCGATCACCCTGCGCCTGTGGTTCAACCATAACCACATCGCCTGCTTTCAACAGACGGAAGCGACGGGTCCACGCCAGATCACGCTCCAGAATCTGGGCCGTCTGCGGTGTTCCGCCTTGTGACGGGGCACCACGACGCACAATAGCGCCTTCAAGCCAGCCAATGCGGCCCTTACCGGGGTCAAGCATCACGGCCAGACGCCACTGATCAAGCATCCCCAATGGCACGGGTACAGCCTGTAAGGCCGCACTCCATTCCTCCGGTGAAGACGCCGCCGTAACCTCGGAAAGATGTTTAATTGGCCCGCGCCAGCCGCCATGCGCCCGGTCATATGCCATCAGCCCCTGACGCAAGGTATTCTGGGCTGCCAACTGCAAGGAGGGATCAAGACTGGTGTGAACTTCCAGCCCGCCCTGAAGGGTTGTGTTCTGCCCATAGCGTTCCAGCAGTTCGCGACGCACTTCTTCGGCAAACCATTCAGAACCGGGGGCCGGGCCGGGGCGTACAAACGCATGCGGAATCAGGGGCTCCGCTTCTGCGGCCTTCGCAGCGTCATGGGTAATCGCCCCGGTTTCCGCCATACGTTCAAGCACCCAGTTCCGCCGCCCGCGGGCAGCGTCGGGGTAGCGCACCGGGTTGTAATTGGTCGGGGATTTCGGCAACGCGCCCAGAAAAGCGGCTTCCGCATCATCAAGCTGGTCCAGAGGCTTATTGAAGTAGGTCTGGGCCGCCGCGGCAATACCGTAGGCGCCGCTGCCCATGTAGATTTCATTCAGATAGATTTCGAGAATTTTTTCCTTGGGCAGCACCTGCTCAATGCGCATGGCCAGAAACGCTTCCTGAGCCTTACGCTTGATGGAAACAGCATTACTGCCCAACAGCATGATGCGGGCCACCTGCTGGGTGATGGTAGAAGCCCCGATCGGCCTGCGCCCCTTGCCGCGCGTCAGGTCAGTTAGACCAGCGCGCATGATGGCCACCGGGTCCACCCCTTTATGCGTCCAGAATTTCTGGTCTTCTGCGGCAATAAAGGCGTTTTTCACACGGTCAGGAATGGCGCTGTATGGCGCGAACACACGGCGTTCATCCGCCAGTTCGGCAATGACTTTATCATCAGACGCGTACAGGCGGCTCATCACCGGGGGCTGATAGGTGCGCAACCCTTCAACCGTCGGCAGGTCAGCCACAATTCCTTCATACTGGTGCCACACCAGCAAAGACGCGCCGGTCGCCCCAACCAGACTGACAGCGGCCACTGTGCCCAAAAGACCGCGCCATTGCCGAAAACGTGGCCTACGCAGCGTTACACCCTGTCGGGGGGGGGATGTGCGTTCTTCTTTCCTGTCAGAAGAAGACCCAGAGTCACCAGAAGACGGAGTTCGTGTCATGCGGGTCCTTTACCATTCCCATACGCTGCCGTCTTCCTTCTCATGCGCCATATTGACCACATGATGGCAAAAAGACGCCCCACTTTGGCAGGCAAGCCTGCCTAACGGACATTTAGGCTGTGTGTTACAAATTTATTTTGCTGCGGGAATGCTCTTATCCCAACATTTCACCCAGAAAACGGGCCGTATAATCCACTACAGGAATAATGCGTCCGTAATTGATGCGGGTCGGGCCAATAACCCCAATCGCGCCCACAATACGGTTGGCGTCATTGCGGGCCGGTGCCACCACCATGGACATTCCTGACGCCCCAAACAGGCCGCTTTCAGCCCCGATAAAAATGCGGACCCCGGCTGAATTTTCAGCCAGTTCCAGCAGGCGCAGCATGGTTTCCTGCGTTTCCAGCCGGTCAAACAGGGTCTGAATGGCCAGCAGACGCTCCTGACCATCAACATCGGCCAGAAGTTTGCCCTGCCCCCGAATAATCAGCGTACCGCCACGCGCATCATCGCCACCATTCCAGACGGCCAGACCACTTTCCACAACCTCGGCTGTCAGTTTGTCCAGTGCGTTCTGGTTTTCCGCCATTTCCACACCAACCCTCTGGCGCAGATCAGGCAGGGTAGCCCCCAATACGCGGGCATTCAGATAATTTGCGGCTTCAATCAAGGCAGAGGGAGGCATGCCCACAGGCGTTTCCATAACGCGGTTTTCTACCCGGCCATCTGCGCCCACCAGCACCACCAGCGCGCGGTTTCCGCCAAGAGCCACAAATTCGATATGTTTAATGCCGCCATCGCCTTTGGGGGCAACAACAAGACCGGCTGCATCTGACATGCCAGACAGCAAGGCCGATGCCTCGGTCAGTGTTTCCTGCAAGGAGCGTCCGCGCGCTTCCAGAGAACGCCCGATGCCAGCCTGTTCTTCTTCTGACAAACTGCCAAACTGCAACAGACCATCCACAAACAACCGCAACCCAGCCTCGGTCGGCAAACGCCCGGCGGATGTATGCGGTGAAAACAGCAACCCGGCCTCGGTCAACGACGCCATGACATTGCGAATGGTTGCCGGAGAAAGCGGAAGCCCCAACCGACGCGAGAGCGTGCGGGACCCAACGGGCTCCCCACTTTCCACATATTCTTCCACAATTTCGCGCAGAATCGCAGCAGAGCGGGCATCAAGCCCCGGCGGCAGAGAGGATTTTACGGGTAGCAGACCACGCTTCATGGGGAACAGGCCTCCTCCTTCACACTCATCTGGCATTTTGCTTCACGACACTCATAGTGCTTTCTTTGTGAGCATCCGAAGCCGGAGTTGCAAGAGACAACAGAATGACCACACGCCGTCATCCCTCTCTCTTGTTCTAACGCACGAGCAGGCGACTACGGCGCATAGCGAGCGTTCAAAACCGTCTGAACGGTTTTATCAATGTGCAAAGCCCTTTATGTGCAAGCCAGTTCCTCTTGCTTACGGAGTTTCCCATCATGCGCCCTTCCGGCCGTCAGCCCGACCAGATGCGCCCTGTTTCCATTGAAACCGGCTTTGCCCGCCATGCTGAAGGCTCCGCGCTTATTCGCGTGGGCGGAACGGAAGTGCTGTGCACAGCCAGCGTAGAAAATCGGGTACCCTCTTTTTTAAGAGGCAAAGGCTCAGGGTGGGTGACCGCCGAATATGGCATGTTACCCCGCGCCACACATGCACGCGGGCCGCGTGAGGCCGCCAAAGGCAAACAATCTGGCCGGACTCTGGAAATACAACGGCTGATTGGCCGCTCCCTGCGGTCAGTGGTCGATCTGCCAGCTCTGGGTGAACTCAGTATCACTTTGGACTGCGATGTTCTGAACGCTGACGGCGGCACGCGCTGTGCGTCCATTACCGGGGCATGGGTTGCTTTGCGGCTTGCGCTGGGCCGACTGGTCGCGACCAATGTGCTGCGCCAGCTCCCGTTACGGGGGCAGGTTGCTGCGGTCTCCTGCGGGTTAACTGCTGCTGGCCCTGTGTTAGATCTGGACTATGCAGAAGATAGCATTGCCGCCGCCGACACCAATTTTGTGCTGACCGCAGACCATCGCATTGTAGAAATTCAGGCATCAGCAGAAGACGCGCCCTTTACCCAAGACGCCTACTTCCGCCTCTTTGGTCTGGCACAGCAGGGCGTATCCGTGCTGTTTGACGCGCAGACCGCCGCCATTAACGCAGCAGAAGGCCTTTAACCCATGACGCAACTTCCTCTGAAAGCTGGTACCAAACTGGTTCTGGCCAGCCATAACAAAGGCAAACTAGCCGAATTTTCTACATTACTGGCCGATTTTGGCATCACCGTCCTGTCTGCGGGCGACCTAGACCTGCCTGAACCCGATGAAACAGAAACCACTTTTGCAGGGAATGCTGCGCTAAAAGCCGTAGCGGCTGCAAAAGCAACCAATCTGCCCGCGTTGTCAGACGATTCCGGGCTTTGTGTTTCTGCATTAGGGGGGGCACCGGGTATTTATTCTGCCCGCTGGGCTGGGCCTGATAAGGACTTTCCGGCAGCCATGGTCCGCATTCATGACGGAATCGGCCCGGATGAACGGGATGCGTGGTTTATCTGCGTCCTGTGCCTGGCCTTCCCGGACGGCACGACGCACCTGTTTGAAGGGCGCGTAAACGGGCAGATTACGTGGCCACCACGTGGGAAAAAAGGCCACGGGTATGACCCTATTTTTACCCCCGAAGGTGAAACCCGCACATTTGCCGAAATGGAAGAAGCCGAGAAAAACGCCATTAGCCACCGTGCCCGTGCGTTTAAGGCCTTCCGTGAAGCGTGTCTTGACTAATATCACTATTGGAAACGGATTTTCTGTCTGATACGCTACAGCGGCGGGGGGATTAAACCCGGCCGTTTTCTTTTCTGCCGTTCAGGACCAGCATTTCATGACCACACAGAACACCCTTTACCGCACGCTAGACGCACAGGGTGTCCGAACCTATGTGGCGTCCCTACCCGCCATTGCGGCCCGGCTTGGCGGTTCGGTTGAAAACTGGACTGTGCGTGAAGTCAGTGACGGAAACCTGAACATGGTCTTTCTGGCAGAAGGCCCACTGGGCGGTGTGTGCGTCAAACAGGCCCTACCGCATGTGCGGGTTGATCCGTCATGGAAAATGCCGCTTGATCGCACGTTTTTTGAAGCAGCCTATCTGCGCGAAGTCTTTCCGCATGTGCCAGATCTGACCACGGAGCGTCTCCATTTTGACCCGGTTCAGTTTATTCTGATTGTCAAAAGCCTTTCCAGTCATACTGTTTTGCGCAACGCGCTTATGCTCGGGCCAGTCAACCCACAGATTGCCACACGCATTGGCCAGTTTGTCGCCCGGAGCACATTCGCTACCTCTCTGCTGGCCGCACCGTTTGAATCGGTTATGGACCGCCGCATCTGTTTTGCCCGCAACCAGACGCTGACCCGCATAACGGTTGATCTGGTTCTGACCGACCCGTATCACGACCACCCGCGCAATCATTGGGCCGAACCCGAACTGACGCCAGTTGTCCAAGCCATTCGGGCCGACGCCGGTGTTCTGGCGCGCATTGATACGCTGCGTCTGCGCTTCCTATCCTGCCCACAAGCCCTGCTTCATGGTGACCTGCACACGGGCTCCATCATGACAACAAATGACGATACCCGTGTCATTGACGGTGAGTTTGCAACATACGGCCCGATCGGCTTTGATGCGGGGCTGTTTGTCGGCAACCTTATTCTCTCGCTGTTCTCAGCCCGTGATGCCGCAGCACAAAGCCAGCAGATACACATGATCAAACTGTTCTGGGCCAGCTTTACCGAACAGTTTCTCGCCCTTTGGGCAACCGAAAACGCCTCCAAAGATCAGGCTGCACGTTATTACCCTGCAACACAGACCATTGAATCAGAAAAAGAGAAAAATATTTTTATAGAAAACATTTTTCAGGATATGATTGGTTACAGCGGTGCTGAAATTATTCGCCGTATCATAGGCTACGCTCATGTCTCTGACTTTTCTGCCCTGCCAGATACACCCACGCAGGCCGCACGCAAAAAGGCAGCCCTTCTTTTCGCTAAAGACTGTCTGGACCAGACGCATCTGTTCAGAAACTGTGATGATTTTCTCTCTCACCTCACGCACTATCATGGCTGATTTCTGTCACGGCTTTTCTCTGTTGTAACATCAGTTTTACCAACCGTGCCGTTATAAATCTTGCGTTATGACTCAACCTGTTGTCTTCTTAATTTGGGTCGGCAGCAGGCTTCCTCTTTTTAGCCCAACCTCATTCCCTCCCCTCCCCCCATCTTTGCAAACATTGCAAAATGCGAAAATTTCTTCGCTTCTTTTCGCTTTTATTGGGGTAGCGTCCTTGCTCCTCCGTCAGGCACAGTCAGGTCATGGACACACATAAAGGCCAAAGCCATGTTGTCTCACGATCTTAAAGAGTGACCGCCCCGGAAAAGGGCGAGCACTAAACCGTTTGTCTGGTCTGAATAACGGGAGCCCGTTAGGGAAACCCGTTTGATTTTTTTGAAAAGTATTTTCGTAAAATGCTTTTTGAAGAATTGTTCAGATTATCGGCATCATTTTCTTCTGACACACCGACAAGAACAAAAAAGACCGGGGGACAAAGAAGATGTCTGACCATATTCATATTCCCGTGCATCCGCAGGCAGCTGAAAATGCGTTGCTGACGCCATCGCAACTGCAAGCCATGACGCGCCGAGCCCACCGTGACCCAGATGGTTTCTGGCTGGATCAGGCCGAGCGTATTCACTGGCATTCTCCACCCACGCAGGGGTTTTCCGGATCCCTTCAGGACAATGTTTCCATTGGCTGGTATCGGGATGGCACGCTGAACGCATCCGTTTCCTGTATTGACAGCCATCTGTGGGACAGGGCTGATCAGGTCGCCCTGATCAGCCACCGTGAAGGAACGGACGAGGCAGAAAAGCTGACATACCGCATGCTGCATGAACGTGTCTGCCGTTTAGCAAATGCGTTGCAGCATCTTGGTGTTTCGCGCGGTGACCGTGTAGCTATTTCTCTGCCAATGGTTTCTGAAGCACCTATTGCCATGCTGGCGTGCGCCCGCATTGGGGCGGTGCATGTTGTGCTGTTTGGTGGTCTTTCCGCTGAAGCCATTGCGGAACGTCTGAATGACAGTGGTGCACGCGTTGTTATCACAGCAAATGAAATATGCCGTGGTACAAAGCGTGTTCCACTTAAACAGATTATGGACGAAGCACTGGACAAAGCCGGGTCAGACTGTGCAGTAGATTCGGTTCTGGTGCTGCGCACAACGGACGCACCGTTTGCTATGCTACCCGGTCGGGACATTGATTTTCATGATTTTGTAGACTGGTTTGAACCAGACTGCACACCGGAGATCATGAATGCGGAAGATCCCCTGTTTCTGCTCTACACCTCTGGCAGCACCGGCAAGCCCAAGGCCGTGGTCCACAGCACGGGCGGCTACATGGTATGGGCGGCCTACACCATGGGCATGGTCTACACCCACCGCCCGAATGATGTGCTGTGGTGCACAGCGGATGTGGCATGGATTACCGGCCATACCTCGGTTGTCTATGGGCCGTTGGCCAATGGTGGCACCACCATGATTTTTGACGGCCTGCCATCATACCCGCAACCTGGCCGCTGGTGGGACCTGATTGAACAGCATAAGGTTACCATGCTGTTTACTGCCCCAACAGCCATCCGGTCCCTGATGCGCGAAGGGGATGATCTGGTAAACCGCCATGACCTTAGCAGCCTGCGTCTGCTAGGCACGGCAGGAGAACCCATCAGCCCCGATGCCTGGATGTGGTATCATGATGTAGTGGGCAAAGGCCGCTGCCCGGTTGTGGATACATGGTGGCAGACCGAAACAGCTGGTATCATGCTCGGCCCTATTCCTGGTGCACAAAACCTCAAGCCCGGGTCTGCAACAATGCCTCTACCAGGTGTGTCGATGGTTCTGACTGATACACAGGGCAATGTGATTGACGGAGCTGGGGAAGGGTGCCTGTGTGTTGCGCGTTCGTGGCCCGGACAGGCCCGGACGCTGTGGAAAGACCATGCACGCTTCCAGCAGACATATTTCACGTTCAGCCCCGGCCTGTATTTCACAGGCGATGGTGCACGCCGTGATGCTGATGGGTATTACTGGATTACCGGGCGAATGGATGATGTCATCAACATCTCCGGCCATCGCATTGGCACGGCAGAAGTTGAGGAAGCTGTTGGCACAGACAAGCGTATTGCTGAATGTGCGGCAGTCGGTGTTCCGCATCCGGTCAAAGGGCAGGCGCTGGTTGTTTTCGCTATTCCCCGCACCAGTCAGCACAGCATAACGCCAGAAGAAATTACCCGACAGGTCAGTCTGGCAATCGGTCGATATGCTGCCCCGGACGAGGTGTTCATTGTGCCTGATCTGCCGCGCACCCGCTCTGGTAAAATTGTGCGTCGTCTTCTGCGCAAGATTGCATCAGGTGAGATCGACACGCTGGGTGATCTGTCCATGCTGAGTGATGCAGACAGCGTGGGGATGTTGATCAATACCGTTTGGAAGAAGGAGGAAAAAGAACTGAACGTTGCCTGAACTTTTAGAACAGCTATTTTAGAACCTTATTTTGCCGCTCACTTTATTAATTGCCGTTTCGCTTTTTCGTTCTTGAAAAACCCTGCCAGATGCTCCTGGCAGGGTTTTTTTATACTCTTTATTCAGGGGCTGCTGTGTAAGAGGGTACAGCATCAATCGGAAACCGTATGAGATGATAAGGTTGTTTCCGTTTATCCTGTCCATTATTGAAACTGGCCAAGCGGTTCCATTGTCCCAAAGTGCAATAAACGTGTGTTTTGGTACAAAAAATACCATCGGGTGAGAGAATACGCGGATCATGTACCATCAAATCAAATGACCCATCGGTATTTCTGCGCAAAATACAATCATGTTCAAAATTGGTCGTATAGATGCGGCCCTGTGTATCCGTGGCCAATCCATCGGCTGTGCCTTTTTCACCTTCATACCGAACAGATTTTGCCAGATCGGCCTCCGACACTTTGGGGTCAGACAAAATGGCAGTTGGCACACTATATAGCTTACGGCTGGTCAAAGCCGCATAATACAGCCGGTCACTGGTCGGGCTAAGCGTAATACCGTCCGCCCCACCGACGACAAAACGCGGTTTCTGCGCCGGGTCATAAACCAGAGGAACGCCTTCGACCACGGCCATAAACCCCGGCTCGGCCTGTGTGGACGGGTGCGTTGCCAGAACCCGGCGCTGCGCACCTGTCGCAACATCTACTACTACCAGAGCAGGGCTGTGCCCGAACGAACTATCCGTTACATACACTGTGCCTTGCGGCCCGTGTGTCAGGTCCACCCGCAGATCATTCATATGGCTATCAGGCAACAAAACGGGGTTTTTCAAAACAATACTGTGCAACAGGCGGTTTGCCGCAATATCAAAACACACAACTTTGGCGGCACCCGGTTGCAAGGGCTGGCCCGCTAATTTTCCATCGTCAATGGCCCATAACCTGCCCTGCGTATCCAGCGTCATTCCATGGATAGACATCAGCCTGTCGGCCGGAGCGGCCGAGGACGGCATGCTTAACGCAGCATTCGGCCATGGTTGAACGCGACCATTCACCAACTCACCCAACGTGGCCCCTTTGTGGTTAACCGCATGGCGGGGGAAACCGATGAAGATGCGCCCGTTGTCCGCTACCACTACCCCTGACGGACCCGGCCCGTAAAAATCGGCCACAATTTCAAACGTGCCCGCTGGTTCATACCCCTGGTCCCCATTGACGCCTGTTGTCGAGGTCCCCTGTGCCGGTGCCTGCTGGGCCTGTGCTGGCGATGCCCCACAAGCAGCCGCTATCCCCGCCGCCAAGGGCGCAAGAGTAACCCCACCAACAACATGCCGCCGGGATACGCCATGCTGGAGAGAACTTTCAGAAGAAGGCCCCATAATCTGATCAGGCAAACACTTCGTCATTCATCTTCCCCCAAATCTCTGATCCCACATGCCATCGGCGGCAAAACACACCAACCACATCTCAATCAGGATGCGGGCAGGCGTCGCTGTGGCCGTAAATTGCTTTCACTGGGCAAACGCAAAGCCTCTACCTTATGTTCAAAAGTTTCATGGCAGCACTCGTCCCACAAGCCTTTTCGGCCTTCAGATGCCTTCACACGTTTGTGGGCGAAGGCCATTGAGAAGAGGCATTGCACAGCTTTGCCCCAAAGAGAGGACGGGCAGGGGCAGGGCGTATGCAGCCCTTCTTTACGTCTGGTCAGCTCTTTCTATGAAGCCTTCACGCTAGGAGCCCCCTTATATGCAAAAAAGGCGGTGCCGTTTCCAGCACCGCCTTTTCTGGCATTTCTGCCAAGGCTTTCTCGGACCATGCGGGGTTTAGCCCCCGCACAGCCAAGTATCCTGGGTCTATCAGGCGTCGGTGTTACGACGACGGATAGCTGCACCCAGAATATCACCGAGAGACGCACCGCTGTCGGATGAGCCGTATTCGTTGATAGCCTGCTTGTCTTCTTCTACTTCACGGCCCTTGATGGTCAGAGCCAGCTTGCGGGCTGCGCGGTCAACAGACACAACCTTCGCATCAACGCGTTCGCCAACAGCGAAGCGTTCCGGACGCTGTTCTGCCTTGTCACGAGCCAGTTCTGCACGACGGATAAAGCCGGTCAGAACATCGTCAACCTTCACTTCGATCCCGTTGGTCTGAACAGCGGTAACCGTGCAGGTCACGATTGCGCCCTTCTGAACACTGGTCAGAACGTCGGCTGCCGGGTCTTCCTGAAGCTGCTTGATACCGAGAGAGATACGTTCTTTCTCAACATCAACGTCCAGAACCTTGGCTTTGACAACCTGGCCCTTTTCGTAGTTCTTCATGGCTTCTTCGCCAGTTTCGTCCCAAGACAGGTCGGACATGTGAACCATGCCATCGATGTCGGCAGACAGACCAACGAACAGACCGAATTCGGTGATGTTGCGGATTTCGCCTTCTACGGTTGAGCCAATTTTGTGCTCTTCCGCGAACTGTTCCCAAGGATTGCGCTGAACCTGCTTCAGGCCCAGAGAAATGCGGCGCTTCGCGCTGTCCACATCCAGAACCATCACATCGACTTCCTGAGAAGTAGCGACGATTTTGCCAGGATGGACGTTTTTCTTCGTCCAGGACATTTCGGAAACGTGCACCAGACCTTCAACGCCCGGTTCCAGCTCAACAAATGCGCCGTAATCGGTGATGTTGGTCACGCGGCCCGTGTAACGCGCACCAGGCGGATACTTCAGGGCAACATTTTCCCACGGATCAGCTTCAAGCTGCTTCATACCCAAGGAGATACGCTGCGTATCGGAGTTGAAGCGGATAACCTGCACACGAACCGGCTGGCCAATCTGAAGTGCTTCAGACGGATGGTTAATGCGCTTCCATGCGATGTCGGTCACATGCAGCAGGCCATCAACGCCACCCAGATCAACGAACGCACCGTAATCGGTGATGTTCTTCACAACGCCGTCCAGAATCATGCCTTCGGTCAGGCCCTGGATCAGTTCGCTGCGCTGTTCTGCACGGGTTTCTTCCAGAACGGCACGACGGGACACAACAATGTTGCCACGTGCGCGATCCATTTTCAGGATCTGGAACGGCTGGGGAACACCCATCAGCGGGCTGACGTCACGCACAGGGCGGATATCAACCTGGCTACCGGGCAGGAACGCCATGGCACCACCCAGATCAACCGTGAAGCCACCTTTTACGCGGCCATAGATGGTGCCGTTAACGCGCTGGTTTGCTTCGAACGCTTTTTCAAGGTTCGTCCAAGCTTCTTCACGGCGCGCTTTTTCACGGGACAGAACAATGCTGCCGTCACGGTCTTCGTACCGTTCGACATACAGTTCCACCACGTCACCCGGCTTGATGTCCGGTGTAACGCCCGGCGGAGAGAACTCACGCAGGGAAACGCGGCCTTCGCTCTTCAGGCCAACATCAACAATGGCAAATTCGTCGGTCAGGCGAACAATACGCCCGCGGACAACGGAACCCTCAAAGCCGGTATCGCGGCCAAGGGTTTCGTCGAGAAGGGTAGCAAAATCTTCACCGCGGAAGTGATCCGCAGTCGGGGTTGCGGCTGAAGCCATGTTTAACTGTAAATCCTGCATCGGCCCACGAAAGAACCGACCATTCCTGCGCCCCGCACAAAGCGACACGTCTTGCCCCGGACTCTGTTGGGATACCCCAAGCGCTTTCCGGCGAACCAAAATGAAAAAAGGAAGCCTGCCGTACACAGCAGGCATCTGATGGCAGAGACACCCTCCACTGGCGGGTTGTCAACACAAACCAATGGAAAATATCGTGAGACACAATGAAAATAAGCAGTTGGATGCATTGCCCTACCGGCACACCCAACGGCCAATCACCCACTATCAGTCGAGTCGCTGCCGGGTGTAGGCCAGTGCCAGTGCCAGAACCTCGTCAGCGGTGAGGCTATCTGTCTCAATAATCTGTGCGTCTGCCGCCACCTGCATAGGCGCAACGTCACGGCCAGCATCTGCCGCATCACGCGTTTTCAGGGCGTCTTCCATCTCGGCAATCTGGGCCGCGGCACCGGGTGCTGTCTGGTCGCCCCCCAGTTGTAGAAAACGACGCAACGCCCGCGTGGCGGGAGACGCTGTGATAAACAGCTTCACATCCGCATGGGGGAAAATAACGGTTCCGATATCCCGACCATCCAACACAGCGCCCTGAGCCGCAGCAAAGCGGCGCTGTGTTTCCACCAGAGCCTGCCGAACTGCCGGTTGCGCCGCAACCTTGCTGGCAGCAGCAGCCACTTCAGGCGCTCGCAGGTCTTTGCGGGCCAGATCTTCTGGCGTCAGGGTTTCTGCAAAATGTGCGGCAGGGGCCGCCGGGTCCTGTCCTGCATCCAGCGCCAGACGCCCTACCGCACGATAGAGCAGACCGGTATCCAGATAGGGCAGAGACAGGGCCGCCGCCAGCCGTTTGGCCAGCGTGCCTTTGCCTGCGGCGGCCGGGCCGTCAACCGCAATAACCGGGCCACCCTGCTTCATGCTGCAAACCCAGCGCCAAGCTGGTTCAACAACCCGAAATAACCGGGGAAGCTGGTATCGATAAAAGCGGTATCATCAATTTCAACCGGCTGCTGTGCCACCAGCCCCAGCACAGACGCGCTCATGGCCAGACGGTGGTCCATGTGTGTTTCAACCAGCCCGCCGCCGGGAATGGCCCCAGCCGTGCCAAAAACAATCAGATCGTCCCCATCCACCTTGGTGTGCACGCCGTTCTGCTCAAGCAGCGCAACAGTCGAGGCCAGACGGTCGCTTTCCTTCACGCGCAGTTCTTCCACACCCCGGAAACGTGACACACCCGTGGCATAGCCCGCGGCCACGGCCAGAATGGGGTATTCATCAATCATGGAGGGGGCGCGGTCAGCGGGAACATCTACCCCCTGTAGGGATGACGCCCGCACATGCAGGTCACCCACCGGTTCACCACCTTCAATACGTTCGTTGGTGATATCCAGCCGTGCGCCCATTTCGCGCAGGGTTGTAAACAGCCCGGTGCGCAGCGGGTTAAGCCCCACGCCCGCAATCACAACATCTGACCCCGGCACCAACAGGGCCGCCACAACCACAAACGCAGCAGAAGACGGATCACCCGGTACAACCACATCACGCGCTGTCAGCTTAGGGCGGCCCTGAAGACGAATAACCCGTCCGCCCTCCGGCGTCTGCTCTACCTGCACGGTGGCTCCAAAATGACGCAGCATGTTTTCGGTATGGTCACGGGTCGGGACAGGTTCCTCTACCCGTGTCTCGCCTTCTGCGTTCAGACCGGCCAGCAGCACAGCAGACTTCACCTGTGCCGAGGCCACCGGCAGACGGTAATCAAGCGGGGCAGGGGATGCATTTCCCTGAATAGCCAGCGGCAGACGCCCACCCTCACGCGCCAGAAACACCGCGCCTGTGCCTGCCAGAGGGTCCGTCACGCGCTTCATGGGCCGGCGGCGCAGGCTGGCATCCCCTGTCATGACAGACATAATTCCATGACTGGCCAGAACACCAGACAGCAGACGCGCTGCGGTGCCTGAATTCCCCATATCAAGCACATCAGCCGGTTCCGTCAGCGCACCAAGCCCCTGACCAGTAACGTGCCAGTTTCCATTTTCCTCACGCACAATCTGTGCGCCCAAGGCGCGCATGGCATCGGCCGTGCGCAACACGTCTTCCCCTTCCAGAAGGCCGGTAATGTGCGTCTTCCCCTCGGCTAATGCCGAAAACATCAGAGCGCGATGGCTGATGGATTTATCTCCCGGCACAGAAAGGGTGCCGGAAAGAGGACTGCCCGCACGGGAAACACGCAACGGACGGGAAGATGAGGAAGTAGCCTGTGTCATGCCCTTTTCATTCCGGCTTGTCCCGCCGTAAGTCAATCCGCCACGAGAGGGAAACTGCCCCTTTACAGGCTAAAATTATTCCTCTTTCTAACAGGCAGGGTTTGACAGGCGTGCTGTGCAATGGCATTTGGCCTCGCCTTAATAGTCTGGTCGATTCTTGCCTCAGACCATCTGAGTCCGGGAATCGTCCGTGTCCGGGACGGCCCCACGTCCCATGTCTGATCAGGATCGACAGGTAGCAAGATGTCCCAGCCCGATCTCGGCACCAAACGCGTCTGCGTGTCCTGTGGTGCCCGTTTCTACGATTTGAACCGCAACCCGGCCGTATGCCCCAAATGCAGCACGGAACAGCCGGAACTGGTTTCCCGCCTGCGCCGCACAACGGATAGCCTGGCTGCAAACCCGGCCGACACCGCACCCGTGAAGAAAAACGATGACGAGGATATTGATCTCGACACCGATGACGACACCGATGCAGACGATGTCATGGAAGATACGTCCGATCTGGACGATGACGATGATGACATCAGCTCTGACATTGATGTGAGCACGGATTCGGACGAACACGACTCCTGATCGCGTGTGCTACATCGGGGGAACTCGATGTGGCAGCACATAATAAAAAAGCCCGCTTTTGCAGCGGGCTTTTTTTATGCCGTTTTTAGACGTGGTGAGGGCTTAGCTTCCCTGCGCAGCGCGGCGTTCAATTTCGACGCCAACAGACTCAATTTCCTCGAACACATCCAGCTTTTCAATTTTGATCCGCACCACCTTCACGCGGCTATCGGCCAGCACACCTGCGGCAATACGTTCAGCCAGTGTTTCCACCAGCCGCACATGGCCTTCGCTGATGATGCGCCGCACCAGCAACACAACTTGTTCGTAAGAGACAGTGCGACTTAGATCATCCGCGCCAACTTCCAGATCATCCCGGTCAAGCACGCCAAACGCCACGGAAACACGGATCCGCTGCGTAACGCCCTGTTCGTGCGGGAAAACGCCAATATGGGCATCCAGCATCATGTTGTTCAGAAACAGGCAACGCAGGGGCGGTTCATCCACCCACGGGGCAAAAACTGTCATGTGACGATTATTCTTCCAGTAAAGACCCGGCCGCCGATGCCGGAGACCATTGCAGGTGCTGCCCGCCATCCAGCGCCAGCATCTGCCCCGTGACAGACGGCAGCGCCAGTAGCGCCAGTGTTGCCCGCGCGACTTCTTCCGGGGACGTGCCGTGCCCAAGCGGAACAGACGCACATTGCTTTGCAAATTGTTCGTCACTCTGCCGCACGCTGGCCAAGGCTGGGCCTGGCCCAATGGCGTTTACCCGGATGCCGTGCGGGGCCAGCGCCAGCGCCATGGTCTGCGTTAATGTCCACAATGCACTTTTGGACACTGTATAGCTGATAAAATGCGGCGTCAGGGACCAAACACGCTGGTCAAGCATATTCAGGATCAGCCCTTCATTGTCCTTTGGCAGGGCTTTGGCAAATTCTTGCATCAGCACAAATGGCGCACGCAAATTGGGCTTCATGTGCCCTACCCAGCTTTCCCGGCTGGTATCGTGCCATTCATCCCGCTCAAAGGTTGAGGCGTTATTGACCAGAACGCCCAATGGCCCACCCAACGCCACACTGGCCTGTTCAACCATCGGGCTGACATATTCTTCACGGGCAAGATCTGCTTTCAGCAGACAGGCCTTCCGCCCCAGCGCCTGCACGGCTTTCTGGGTTTTTTCAGCCTCTTCCGTATCCCCCCGATAGTGAATGGCCACATCAAACCCGGCTTCTGCCAGTGCCATGACAATGGCCTGACCCAACCGGGCCTTGCCTCCTGTCACCAAAGCCCGGCGCGGAATACGGGAAGAAATGGGGAAAGCGCTTAAAGGCACATCTGTCTCCGGTTCTGGTGAAGAATTTTTGTGCGTCATGCGGGCCGACGGGCACCCAGCGCTGCCGCCAGCGTGCCGTCATCCAGCACGTCCAGTGCGCCACCCACCGGCACACCCTGTGCAACACGGCTGACGGCAACATCGTCATAATGTGCCAAGCGGTCCATCAACCAGTGCATGGTGGTGGCCCCTTCGACCGTTGCCCCCAGCGCCAGAATAACTTCTCGCACACTGCCGCATTCCAGCCTGTCCAACAGGGAGGCAATGTTCAGATCTTCCGGGCCGATACCTGCCAGCGGGGACAGGGTGCCCCCCAGAACCTGATACACGCCCCGATGAACGCCTGCGCGCTCCAGCGCCCACAGGTCCCCCACCGTTTCAACCACACACACCACGCTGCGGTCACGCACCGGGTCCGTACAGATGTGGCACGGGTCAACCGTATCCAGATTTCCACAGGTCGAGCAGGTTTTTACGGCTTGTCCTGCATGCTCCAGCGCGCGGGCCAGCGGCACAAGGCGGCCTTGCGGGTCACGCAACAGAAACAGGGCAATACGACGGGCAGAGCGGGGGCCAAAGCCCGGCAACCGGCCCAGAAGCTTGATAAGCTGCTCTATTTCCTGCCCGCGCATTCCATTCTCCGCCCGTTACCCCGTCATTCTGATAGGCTGCGGCACCACACTGAAAAACAGTACGGCACAGCAGGTTATCGGAACAATCAGAACGGCAGTTTCATGCCAGCAGGCAGGTTAAGACCCCCTGTCACTTTCTGCATTTCTTCCGATGCCTTGGCATCCAGCTTCGTACGGGCATCTGCGCAGGCTGCGACAATCAGATCCTGCAACATTTCCATTTCTGCCGGGTCAGCCAGTTTCGGGTCGATGGTGATGGAACGCATATCGCCCTTGCCGCTCAGCACAACTTTGACCATGCCAGCGCCTGCGGCCCCTTCAATATTCATGGCCTCAAGTGTGGCCTGCATGGCTTCCATTTTGGCCTGCATCTGGGTGGCCTGCTTCATCAGTCCGGCAAGATTTTTCATAATCTGGTCTCCTTTTCTGGCCGCAAAGCGCGGCCCGGCGCATGGCGTATGCACCTGTCTGTATTAAAAAAACCGGTTGGCCCGGCAGTTACTTGACTGCCTTAATCCATGGACGATCCGGGGTCGAACGGTCGGTCATCATCATCCAACAGTTCGGCGTCAAGCGGCGCAAAAACAAGGTCTGGTACCTCTTCCGGGGGTAGACCATATTCGTCCAGCGCGTGGTCTCGCACCTCGCCCAGTTCGGCATCGGGAAAGGTTGCCAGAATGGCTTTCACCAGCGGATGCGCCTTAGCACTGCGCCGCTGAAACTGGATAATTTCGGCGCCTTGCTCATCCAGCGTGAGCTCACCCGCTTCCTGTGAAAGCCGGATGCGCCATGGCTGCTGGGTCGCACGTTCAAGCGCCTGCTGAAGCTGCCGCCCCAGATCAGCCGGAACACCCGGTTGCGGCCGGATAACGATTTCACCCGGTACAAAAGATACCATATGCACGGCATTGCGCAGGTGGCCGTGCAGCAGGGCCTCACGCCGCTCCTTCACCAAAGCCACAGCCTCACGCCATGTTCGGGGCATCGGTGCGATAGAGGGAGGCTCCACGGCGACCGGCTGCGGTACTGAATCTATTGCCGGGGGGGCGGGCTGTATCTCTGGCTCTGATGCCCGCACAGGCGATGGCACAGCGACTGCCGATCCGCCACTCACCATCCGCAAGGCAGGCGGCTCATCTGGTGCCGGTCCAGACTCTGGCACGCTTTGCGTCGCATGAGCCGAAAAAGCGTCAGCAGCCCCTCCAGACTGCACAGGGGATGCCCCGCTTGACACGCTGCCTGACACCGGCGCGTCTTCCCATGGCGGATGCACGGCAGTTGAGAGCTCAGAAGGGGCTTCTTGGCCAGCCGAGCCGGGCCCGGCATCCCCTTGCCTGCCTGAAACCACCGCAGCACCAGCACCAGCACCAGCACCAGCACCAGCACCAGCACCAGCAC
>NZ_BAMW01000013.1 GCF_000963945.1 Acetobacter indonesiensis
CTGGCCGTCTGGTTGCCAGTGCGGGGCAGGTGGCGCTGACGGCACAGGGGATTGCAAACGATAACGGTCTGATTGAGGCCGCTGGCGATGTGACGCTGCTGACGTCTTCTCTGAACAATGCAGCCGGCAAGGTGATTTCTGATCACGGAGCGCTGATGCTTGAGCGGACGGCTGACGGTGCCGGGGCGGGCGAGGTCATCAATACGTCGGGGGCCTTGCAGGCAGGCACAGATCTGACGGTCTATGCCACAACGGTTGAGAACAGGTCTGGCACTATCCTGACACAGGGTGGCAACCTGACGCTGACGGGCGGGGCAGACGGGTCCGCTCTGCACTCCGTCGTGGATAATGCGGGCACCTTGCAGGCGGCACAGGATCTGACTCTGACCACAGACAGTCTGACCGGCGCATCCAGTCTGTCTGCCGGGCGTGATCTGGCGTTTACGACAGCACAGGGTCAATCTGCCGCCATGCTGTTTTCTGCCGGACGGAATGCCTCGGTCCAGTTGAGCGGGACATATGAGGTTCAGGCTGGAAGTGGGGTCATTGCCGGTGGGAATGCCACGGTCCGGGCAAGTGGCATTACCAATGCCGGTGCGCTGATGGCGGGAGGAAACCTTACCGTTCAGACCCATGGTGCAGTCATCAATACCGGGCTGATGGAAGGCACCACGGGCCTCACGCTGGCTGTCGATGGTGCGTTGACCAATACGCAGGGGGCCATTCTGTCT
>NZ_BAMW01000012.1 GCF_000963945.1 Acetobacter indonesiensis
AATCTGCTTGAGGCGAATGGTGAAAAATACCTCTTCCCTGATCTGACCATTTCCACTTCTGGCGAGAGAGGCGATAATTTTGCCCGCTCGTTTTCAAAGCACAAAAAACGACTTGGTCTTCCCGATGCTGTGACGTTCCATTCTTTCCGCCATACCGTCAGCACAAAACTTAGAAATCAGGAAGCGCACATTAGAGAGTTATGGATTGATACTGTCCTCGGCCATGAAGCAACCCACAAGAGTCAAGGAACAATGAACTACACAAGCGGGATTGAAGTTGCCAATCTCAAGCAGGTCACTGAAGCACTTACCTATCCACCCGAGTGCATCATGGCTTTCTGAAAGCTTTATAGTGACAGTCTTGTTTGCATAAAAACAAAAACAGGAAATCGGGCATCTCAATAGGTTATCTTTAAGAGGAGCCAGCAGTGCCAGACGGCTACCCAAAGGGTAACGTCTGACAGCTGGCAAGGGGGAATACTTCCCCCGTTGACCCCCTTTAAGGAGAACCTTGTTATGCCGATTGCCCGAACTTCCCGCCTTTCCGTCCGTGCATCACCCAACGAACTGATAGTTTGGAACCATATCGCGCGCCGTCATGGTCATGTGACCACGTCTGACTGGATACGCTCTCTGCTGACTTCCGCTGAATTCTCGGGGGATGATGGTCCACCCGTTTCGGACGAACTGCGCAGACTACGCACCCAGCTTTCACGCGTTGGCAATAATCTCAATCAGCTTGCTCACTCTGCAAATTGTGGCGATGCCGTCCATTGCCGTTCTGTGCTGGGCGACATCGAAACCCTGATCCATCGGCTCGACCGCATTCTGTCACGATCTCGCAAAAAGCCTTCCAGAAGAATAGCCCGTCGCACGTGCGACACGACTGTAACCCTGCATTGATTGCCTGTGACCATGCGTCATGATCGTCAAAGAAAGCAGAATTAAAACACGCAGTGGTGCGGGGGCTTTGAGTCATCATGTCCTGCATGGCGCGAAAAATGAAGCCATTCGCGTACTGGCTGGATCAGACTGGCTGATGCGCGACCATATGCAGGAGGCAAAACGTGAGCGTTTAACATATGGTTTGCGCCATATTGCTTTTAACCCAGCACAAGCCATGAGTGATGCCCAGCTTGCCGAGTTCGCTGGTCACCTCTGTCAGGAACTCAAGGCTGATCCCAGTCATATGACCCTCATCATCCACCAGAAAGACGGATTGACTCATGGTCACTTGATCTTACCGGAATGGCAACAAGACCGCGTTCTTGAAAGCCGGTTTAGCTGGATGCGCCTTGAGAAAGTGGCCCGGCTTGAAGAACTACGATTAGGGCATGCTCTGGTGCCCGGCAGACATGACAAGACCATTGCAAAGGCCCTTCATAAGCAGGGATACCATCATGAAGCCGAACAGGTTGAATCGCTTATCCCTCCTTCAGACAATCTCAAACCCCGCGCAGCCTATACAGCACAGGCGAGACGGATGGCGGAACGACAAGGTGTTGATCTGGCTACCCGGAAAACACTGGTGGCGACCCTGTGGTCTCACTCTGACGGCCTGAAATCCTTCCGCGCAGCACTGAAAGAGCATGGCCTGACAATGCGCGAGGGAGACAGGAAAGACACCAGACCGGGAGCACACATCATTGAAGATGAGAATGGCACGCTGATTGGAAGTTTCACGCGCCTCACCAAGGTCAGAATGGCAGATTTCCGAAAACTGCTTTCTGAAGAAAACACTTCCAGACAGAAGCCAGCCGTCATCCGTCGCCCCAAGAGAAACAAGTTCCAGCAGGACCTCTACCGCAAACGGGTTGCAGATGTGGACCGACCCGCCCGTTCCCCTCAGCCCGTCCCTCACACTGGCCCGATTATCAGAACTGTGGAAGAAGCCCGCCTGCGACGTCTCCTCTTAAACGCCCTTCAGGACAGACAGGCCATCCTTGACCAGCAGGCTCCCGCCATGAAGCAGCCTCTAGCAGACAAGGACGTCATTCTGGCGCAATGGAGGAAGAACCTTCAGCCTTACGAGAAACAACTGAGAAAAGCGTATGATCGCTATTGCTCAGCAAAAAAGGTCTCTGAGGAAGCCAGAAAAAGCGTCTGGCAACGACTGAGTGGAAAACATAGACGCCTACAAAAGCAGTTTGACCAGACCGCATTAGATTTTCTGGAAGTGCTCCGATTTGCCATTCAGGGGCTGCTCTTTGTGGTTGGCCTGAGATTACGTCCGCCTGATCCGGTGCGCCCTGTTGTGACTGAACGGAACAGACCCAGACTGGAGCGCATCAAAACAAAATATGATGCGGAGTTTGCCGCTCTGGCTAATCCGCAAGAACGTGAAGACTGGCTGAACAAGGAGTTTGAAGCACAAAACCGGGCACGTCAGAGGCTGATTTACGAGTGGAACGAAAAACACCGCCCAGCCAAGGAACAGGCCCGTCGCGATATGTCCCTGTTTCGCTCTCTCCTCGACAGCAAACCGTTTTCTGCCGAGCGGGCAGAATTTACAAAACTGGCATCACAGATGCCTCTGGAGGATGGCCTGCTCCGAGCACTACAAAAACCTATCCAAAGCCGAACTAATCAGCACTTGGGAATACAATTCCTTTACCAACAATGTCGCCTTCGAAGGAGGAAAGTAAGATATCAGCTTTTAGGTAAAACTGCCCGGCAATCAGCCACGCATAACGCTAATAACATTTATAATGGATTCTCCTAAAGGGCATCAGTTAGAGTTCAGTGAAACTGCTCTAGTAACGTGTCTAAGGTACCAACGTGCCAAAACATATGGACAACGTTGTTTAGATGAGTAATTTTAATGCAATGAGCATTCAAAAACCATTCAAGGTAAGCACTCACCTAAAGGACATAATCGGACGTGATTTGGTCACGAACGAGTTCGTTGCAATTTTTGAATTGGTCAAGAACTCTGTGGATGCTGGCGCCAACCTGATTCAAATTGAAATCGACCCGAATGCCAATCTCATGCGGATTGTCGATGATGGCAAAGGCATGGGAATTGATGATATCATCGGAAAATGGTTGTTCGTTGCCTATTCCGCCAAAGCGGATGACAGTGAGGATTTAGATTACCGAGATAAGATAAAGCTTCCCGGAGGATATGCAGGCAGCAAAGGGATCGGCAGGTTTTCTTGTGACACTCTTGGGAAAAAGTTAAGACTGTATTCAAAAAACAATGATAAACTACAAAAAGCTTTTAGCCTTTCAGTGGACTGGTCGAAATTTGAGCGTGACAGCAAAGAAGAATTTAAAGATGTTTTTGTAGACCTTAATGAAGATGACAAATTCCCCCCCCTAAAAATGGCCACCACTCCAGCTGGGTCCGGTACTATACTACAAATAGAAGAGTTACGTCATGAATGGGATGACGAAAATGTACGGCGCCTCCGCAGCTATCTAGCAAAATTAATTGATCCTTTTGGCACAACAAAATCCGTAAAAGTTGTTACTTATTTGGTCAACTCCAACCCACATGACGAAAAACTCAATGGTCCTGTCGGGAATGATATTGCAGACATTTTGAGAGAAAAAACTTCTCGAATCAATGTGTCAATCTCCAAACATAAAATTATATCTGAGTTGATAGACCGCGGAAAATTAATATACAAAATCTCCGAACCTAATTTCTACCCTGAACTTCAAAGATGTAATATTAGTGGCGAAGTGTTCTTTTTAAATAGAAGCGCCAAATCTACATTCCGACACCGAATGAAAGTTACCTCTGTCGAATTTGGAAGTGTTTTTCTTTTCTTGAATGGATTTCGAGTCTTTCCTGTTGGCGAAGAGACTGACGATACTTTAGGTCTAAACAGAAGGAAACAGCAAGGAACATCTAGATATCTCGGTACCCGCGATATTTTAGGGCGTATTGATGTTCAGGCCCCGCAAAAAATGTTCCGCGAAGCCTCCAGTCGAGACGCTGGTTTGATTGAGGATGCTAACAGCCGCGCTCTTTTTGAAGCCATCAAACAAAAAATGATTTATCGTCTTGAACGCTATGTTGTCGGCGTCAATTGGAAGGATAAAGTCGATCAGGGCAGGGATACTCCCGTGGGGCTTGAAGGCGATCCTGCAAAAGCCAGAATACTTCAGATCGTAGGGGGTCTTGCTCGGACGAAAAATATTGAAATCCTAGATTTTGACCAGAATATCTTAGATTTAGCCGATGCTAGAGAAGCCGCAACGGAAAAGACACTTACTGATCTCATCGCAATTGCTGAGCGTGATGGTGATAGCGACCTATTGAAACGAATAGAACAAACACGAGCACGCATCGCACAGCTTGAAAAGGCAGAATCTGATGCTAGGCGAGAAGCAAACAGGCTAGCTTATGAACGAGCACAATCTGACGCGCGGATTATCCAACTTGAAAAACAGTCTCGCTATCTGGCAGCCAGTCAAAACTTGGATGCAGAACGCATACAACTTTTACTTCATCAGGTGAATATCTATTCTGGCCATATAGGATCAAGTACCACGAGAGGACTCGGGGGTGCACAGCAGATTCTAAAGGCACTTTCTGATACAGATGACATGCAACCAGAAGAATTCGAATTACTCTCCGGAGCACTTCGAAACTCAGTTCGCACCCTAATGGACGACTTTTCGTATATTCGGTTAGAGAATAACCGACTTCAAACTATATCGCGATTTGCACCAAATATTAAAGTCAACCTTGAAACTAGCCACATACAAGGAGACCTTATAGAGTATTTGTCTGAGTATTTTTCTGTAATGCTAGCGGACACAGGACGTGCACCTAAAGTCCACTTTCAAACAAAAATCGATTCTTTGAAAAGCGAATTTTCACCCTTCGATATTGCAGTTGTTGTCGACAATCTGATCGACAACGCAAGAAAGGCGAATGCACTAAATATCTGGTTCGTTGCGAAGGCACCGCAAAATAAGGGCAAACTAGAACTTCATGTAAGTGATGATGGTCAGGGCTTTGATTTAGATAGAATTGAGAGAGATTGTGTGTTCGATAAGCACTATACTGGCACTCATAATGGAACAGGCCTAGGATTATTCCATGTGGCACACGTATTAGAAGAGATGGGGGGAAGCATAAAATTCGATCCAAAATCGGATATTACACGTGCAGATTTTATCATCACCATTCCGGAAAATACGAAATGAAGCTACAATTTGGTTTACTGTGGATTGAGGATAGCTACTCTGAGCAAGAAGAAAATGAGATCAGAGCCGGAGCTGCCACAGCAGGTTTCGAGTTAGAGATAAAGAATTCTAAAGATGGCTCCGATTTGGATTCTCTTGCTGAATATCACAGGAAATTCCATGCGTTCGATCTAGTTCTTTTAGATTTAAAACTCGCCGGCGGCGTAAAAGGCGATAAGCTAGCTCAAAAAGTTCGGGACCTTTTTCGTTCAACACCGATTCTTTTCTATAGCGGCAGCGATACGGAGTTCGCACTGCGTAAAAGAATGGCTAGAGAAGGCATTGAAGGGGTTTTTAGCTCCCGTCGAGAAAATTTTACCACCCGCGCCAGCGAATTGATTCAGGACTATGCTCACACTCTTAATCGTCTATCCGGTATGCGCGGCCTAGCAATGGAAATTGTGGCCGAGGTCGATATTATTTGTCAAAGCGTAATTTCTAAAATGGCTGTTGGTAAATTAGAAGATAAAACTATTTCCTCTTTGAATAAAGCTGTCTGTGACCAAGCTTCTAGCACTCTCAAAATATTCCCAAGTTTGGAAGGCCTGCAAAGAAGATTGGATCATCCAGCTACGGACAGCATGAAAACATTTGATACTTTTCGGGAACTGATAAAGGAACATCTTAGGTCATTATCCCCCGGCGATAACAAAGATCGTTTGAGCGCTTTAGTCATAAAGACACGAAGCTATCGCAAAGACGTGATTGAGGTCAGAAACGTGCTTGGTCATGCTCTAGAAGAGCGTAATGATTCAGGATGGTTAATTCTGGATCGGCACGGAACGACCTACATGACTGTTGCTGACTTTCCTAGATTTCGCAGCAGCTTCCTTGAGCATCTGCGAGCTATGCGAGAAATTTCTGGAATTTTGATCTAGCAGTAATGTGTGAATAGTTTCACCTATGGCTCTAGCCAGAAGCGGCGGAACAGCGTTTCCAACTTGCGTATACCTTGGACAGTCATGCTTACGGCGATGACCGCCGGTTGTGTAGGGGCCGCAAAATTGAAACCAATCAGGAAAGGACTGCAAACGTGCGTGTTCCCGAACGGTCATTGTTCTAGGTTCCGAATAGTGGACTAAATCATCTGGTAATGTTGTGATAGTCGGAGCAGGTACTAGAGGGTTGAGGGGGGTCACAGACCTTTTTTTAATGCCGAATTTTTCTCTGTCCTCAACTGATATGGACTGCCCCCTCTTGCAGTTGTTCAGGATATCTTCAAAACGAGCGACTACTTTCTCTGAGTGCTTTGCAAGCCTCATATCGGTTGGTTTGCCACGCCAACCATTACGCATCAGACGTAAATAAGATGATTTGGTTTTTGGTGCTCTGTACAATAGGGATTTGAATCCGCTCTGACCAAATTCCGGATCATCAATAAGTTCAGCTCCTATTGTTTCCAAATCACTCAAGGCATCAAATACAGACGTAGGAGTCATCCCGAGTCCGAGCTTATTTAAAAAAGAGCGTCTGCTAACTTTGAGACGCTCAATCGGATTAACACCAGGCAACGTGTCTTTTTCGATGCCGATAAGTAAATACCGAGGCCGCCTTTGTGGAACTCCAAAATCGGAAGCCGGTAATATGGTCTCAAAGGATTCATATCCGAGCTCAGTCAACCTATGTTGTGAAAATTTGGGGTAATTTCCGAATATGCCATGAGGCATTGATGCGAATCCCTGAACATTCTCAAGCAGAACTATTTTAGGTCTAATTAAACGAACAAAATCAAAATAAGCATTGATCATTTTACTTCGCGGGTCTTCAGGATCACGACGCCCATTCATGCTAAAACCCTGACACGGAGGGCCTCCAGCAATAAGATCGACTTTCCCTCGAAGTTGGACTAATTCTCTCTCCTTCTTTTCAATAACATGTAGAATATCATGTGCTCGTTGTTCGAGCCAAGCAGGCCAGCGACTCTGATAGGGTTTCCCCTGTACTAAATTTTGATGATACGTAGCAAACGCGTGCTGGTGCGCTTCGATCGCAAATAAATGCTCAAATCCAGCTTGACTTAAGCCTAGAGATAAGCCGCCGCAGCCCGCGAATAGGTCGATACAAGTGAAACTCATAAGTTGTATGATATCTCGAAAACCAAAAATTGTCCAGGAGTAAGCTGCTGTATCGGCAGATAATGAAAACTATGTAGGCCGTCTGCTTTTCGAAAGTATGAAAAACAACGCTCCAGCGTCTCAGATGAAGGCGTATCCTGCCTGTCTGCTATAAATTTTCAGACAGGCATGAAAACAGCCAATCTCTCAGCAGATGGCTAAAGAGGTCATTCTTTCCCGTATTAAAATCTCCACCATCATTCTTAGCTGCCTCAGATCACCGTTAAAATTTTCCTGCAATACTGCTTCTTCGACACCATCCAATGCTACCCATCTGGCGTCCATATTAATACTGGCCATGAAATTGGCCACCATCTGTCGAGCCATCTGCGGAACATGACTTTTTTGAGGACAAGGCACGTGTACAACATGACAGCGTGAACGCAACGGCGCAGGGACTTTTTCCAAAGAATTTGCAGTCAAAATCCATCTGACATGGGAGAGATTAACTTCTGTATTCAAACAAACATCATAAAAAGTCGCAGCTTCACCAGGCTCAAGAAACTGCAACAGGGCATCTTTTACACTGCCATTCCGACTACCCTCAGAAGACTTGTCGATCTCGTCTAGGATAACGCAAGGATTAGCCACTTCTGCCTGTGCAACATATTCAACAATCACCGAAGGGCGTGGATTACTATAGGTTGAATGCGTACCCATGAATGACAAGACATCAGACATCGCCCCCACATTGATGGTCATACAGGGATAGCCAAGTGTTTTGTTATAAACTCTGGCGAGTGTTGACTTACCACAGCCGGGCCGACCCACTAAAATTACAGGCTGAAAGCCATGGGAGCGTCCAAACACTGTGCGCGTTAAATCTGCCGAGGCTAAAGCTTTAATTGCATCCCGTGCGTATGGAAACCTTTCTTGAATCTGTTCGATATTTTGTTGAACATTAAAAGGCTCATGAATACCAACAGGAGATTCTAACCTACGGACGTGGCGATAGAGATCACCACCAGACGAACTCGCACTGACGCGTTTTGGAAACGAACACCCTTCCCTAAGAAGAAAAACCTTCTCCTCTTTCGCCAGATCATCAGCTTCCCGTGGCGGTTCTGCGTTACGAGAGTTCGTTCTAATTTTCCTTGCAGGCCCAGAAAAACTGTGTTGGTCCTTTGAAGAGCTATCATCCTTAGCTTGGTAGTTGTCAGACATACAATCACCCCATCAGATAAGTTGGCTAAAACGCCCCGAATGAAGCGCCTTATCTGTGCAGGCTGCAAAATAAATAATAACGACTTAAAAAAACCTTTTCTTCGAAATAACCTTTAGCATATTGCTCGTCACAGGTCAATCGCTGATTGCCCCTCCCTTGCCTGTAAAAGCGCTTTCCCGCGCACTCTCAAGCAAGAGACATCATCCTTCTCTAACGGGATCATTTACCGTGAAAAAACTTCTTATTCTCCTCTTCGCCCTCACTATGCTTCCTCTCTCATGCGCTGATGCGCGCCCAAGGACGCTGGGAGATTTTTTTGCTGGACGAAATCCTGACACTCCGGCCGTTCCACCTAGCCAACAAGACAAAAGAACCTTGGCAGACCTTCTTTCTGGCAGGAACGCTCCAAAAACCAAACCATTCCCGACTGCTCGCAATGGCAATATTCTTCCATCTCGTCCAAACGGATGTCTTGCTGATGCCGCCGCCGGAGCTGTTGCAGGTGGCTCAATGCGCTCTCGGCACCCAATTCTTGGTGCTGGTGTTGGATGCGCTTACGGGTCTTATCAACGACACCAATGGCAGAAACAGTTAAACGCTTACGATTCTCAAACGCCTCCAACACATTAAAACGGCTACTATATATCACATCAAGATCGACAAAATTTTGATTTCTTGATGATAATACCTGAAGAAACCTCTATAACTCTGAGACGTTCATTGTCCGGAAAACGGTCGTTTCTGAAGAGTTGTCAAGCAGCATCGGACGCACGGTATCGCTACTGTCCCTTAAACCTGCTTTTCGACACGCTACACCCCGCACTTTAGTGTGCGCCAGACAGTGCTTTTGCTCACCTGAAAAATTTTTGCAATTTCTGACAGCGATCGTCCGGCCTTCTTCAATTCGCAGACATGCGTTCTTTGAGACGATGTCAGGACAGGGCGTCGACCCAACTGGACACCTGCCAGCCTTACAGCTGCCAATCCTGCCTTTGTACGTTCTCTGATGATCTCTCGTTCAAACTGCGCAAATCCAGCGAGAATTGTCAGAAAGAGCTGTCCATTAGGGGTGCCTGTTTCTATCCCAATATTGAGTATACGGACACGTACACCTTGTTCTGTAAGGTTACGGACCAGTCCCATAACGTCGACTGTGTCACGCCCCAACCTATCCAGCTTTGCCACCACAACGCTGTCACCCTTCACGAGCCTTTTCAATAGGGATGACAATCCAGGACGCTCGACAGCGGGAATACGCCCTGAAAGAGTGTCCGTGATGATCTCCTCAAGCCCTTCTCGTTTCAATTCCAGAACCTGAGGATCATGCGTCTGTTCATCCGTAGAAATCCGAGCATAACCATAACGTGCCATCATTTCTGTCCCCTTCTGTCAACGAGACACATTTTTGGGACACTTAGACTCTACTTACGACTTCCAAGAGAACATTGTCCCAAAAACGACGGATTTTGAACACGACATCAAACAGCAACTTGGTTCTCTCCCATGACTCAACGCTCTTCAATCCGTCTTTTTTCAATACCTCTTTTAGGTCTGCCAATCTTACTGTCGGCCTGCTCAGGCAGTGCCCCAAGCAAGGAAGAAGTGGCAAAACTGGAAGCAAGCCTTCTTAACCAACCTATAAACATGTTGTTGTGGCGAACTCGTACAGATCAACAACTTGATGTCGATGATATCAAGATCGTCAAATATAGCTGTCAGGTTGTTAAAGATTTTGATTCGGCGTTTGATTGCACGGTGAGCTTTACACTTAACGATGAGCCCCAGAAAAACACACTCCGCGCCATTCATCATGAAGATGGAAAATGGCGTCTTGCAAAAGAGCAGCCCAATTAATCATACGCAGATTACTTGAAGCTTAATCTGACCTAAAAATTCAATAGGACAAAGAGCAGTCATGACTAAAACGTCCGCATACTCTTTTCTATCGTCATTTAAAAACTTTATTTTTTATATGGAATAATATGAATATTTATTTTTCTAACACGACAGAAAGTTTTGTTGCGTCTAAGTGGGTGTATCCATAATTTTTCTCACATCCTCTAACAGAAATTTAGTCAAGGCATTTTGAGGATTATACCGTGAGAACGCGAGATTAGCCTCATATAAGTATTAAAATAAGTGGAGATTCATATGGAAATAAAAATTGCTGGTAATGAATACTCATTTCATACTTTGTCTGGCCAAATTAGAGGTATAGAAAAATGGACTGAGACCACTGTAAAATCACAAGGTGGCGGTGGGTATATTCATCCGCAACATGGAGGCCATATTAGCGCTCCAACAATTACAACAAGTAGTAAAGACCGCCAGAGTTTTTGGTTTGTCGCTCACGATGGACAGGAATTTAAATTAAATGCAAATGATTTTTCATGCCGAGAAGGACAGAATAGTTTAATTTTATTTGGTAATTTGAAAAACAAAAAACCCTATGAAATGATGGCCATAAAAAACTTGGCAACCAACAACATCCATGTATTCGGCGAAAGCATTAGTATTTTCCCAGAAATATGGAATTCTTTTAAAAAAGATAGCTTTATATCATTTCTATTTATAATTTTTCTTATCATTATTTTTTGGTTGTCCGGTACTTTTTCTGGGCGTGACGTTGGTCCAACTGTGATGCTTATTTTCTTTTGCTCACTTATAGCTGTCGTTATTGTCATATTCAGAGCTCATAAAATCAACAATAAATATGAAAATATAGTGAGAAAAACAATAAACGACTTAAATAAATTTGAATGATTTTCGTTTTTTAAAAATGTTTTGACGAACTATAAATTAATAACTCTATTAATAGTCGATTTACTGACATTAAAAAGAACTGCTATTTGTCGCAAAGACATACCTTCATGTGACAAGTGAACGATGTGTCTCTTCTGTGGTGCTGTCAGGCGTTCTGGTCGTCCAAGTTTTTTGCCTGATGCTTTAACTGCGGCTAGTCCAGCTCGTGTTCTTTCTCTTATAAGTTCGCGCTCAAACTCAGCTATAGCCATTAATATGGTCAGAAACATTCTGCCATTCGGTGTTCCTGTTTCTGCGCCGATGTTAAGAATACGGACGCGGATACCTTGTTCGTCGAGTTCACGCAGCAAACTCAGAACGTCAAGCGTATCCCGTCCCAAACGGTCTAAACGGCTGACCACGAGACTATCGCCTCTCTTCATTCTCTTCAGCAAATTCGAAAGTTGTGGACGTGCTCGTGCTGGCACCGCACCTGAAATCACTTCTGTAATAATCGTCTCCACCCCCTCGTACTTGAGCGCCAGGACTTGAGAGTCATTGACCTGCATCTCGGTTGAAACTCTCACATATCCAAAACGTGCCATGCCGATGCCTTTGGTAATGACTTCAGGCACATCAAAAGGCGCACCTAAAACGAGAGGTCTCGTATCATGCTCGCGTGAGATTGTAAACGTCTTTGGTTCCATATACTCATGTATATGTATATTTATATCGCTTTACCTAAAAAAACGTCCTGAAATTTTGCGTCATTCTTGCTTAAAACTGCTTTTTTGGCGCAACATGGCATGAAAGATGAAACTTCCTATTCTGATGGTGGAGACGTTTATTCATGCCTGTTTTGCTGGCTTCACAGTGTCGTGCAGCCCGTGCCATGCTCGGCCTTTCCCAGAAAGATCTGGCACATCTTGCTGAGGTAGGCTCCCGAACACTGGCTGATTTCGAAACAGGGACACGTTCTCCCCATCACAGAACTCTCAAAGCCATCCGTCAGACACTGGAAACAGCGGGAATTCTTTTTATTGATGGGGAAAGCAATCTGGGCCCAGGCGTAAGACTTAACAGTCAAGAACACCCGGCTCTCATACCAAGCTTGGAACCGCATGCCCCTGACCTGCGACAGGAACTCAGTCCTGACGCCATCCGATAACCATTACCGGAATGACAGAAAAACATCATAACGCCGCACAGGTTGAAGCTCTCATCTTCGTTTCCGATGATTTTGAGCCCCGCTTGGATGGGCTAAAATCTTTCCGCTCAGCACTGGAGGAACGTAGTCTTAGATTACGTGAAGATGATCGACAAAAGATACGCCCTCTTCAGACTGAACGGAACAGACCCAGAATGGAAAGCCTCAAAACGAAATATGATGCAGATTTGCAGTTCTATCCAAAGCGGAACTAATCAGCACTCTCGAAGATAACCCCGGCACCACTAATGCCACCTTTGGGGGGTGAACGGAAGGTCGGTTATCTGCCACTATGGGGGGTAAACGGAAGGTCGGCTTTCTGGCGGGCGATCGGTAAAACCGGACACGCACAAGGACGAATCTCGCAAAGTCTTTCATCCCATTCCGATCGTTCAAATAACCCGCGAGATTTTCTGAAACCCGACATTTTCTTATGAATCAGCCAAGCGCCGGTCAATTAATTCAGTGTAAATGTTCGGATCCCACTTGCTCCGCCACTTCGCCGCCGATAGCGCGATATTGCCGCCCATAATCGCCAATCACCGCACAATATTTTCGGTTATTGCGCTGTAAGTCCCGCCGATAGCCCTCCATAGCACTATTAAATGAGGGTTTTCACTTACCCGACCAGATAGCATAGATTACCCCGAAAATAGCCGCCGATTGTACGCTGGAAATTGCGCCTGGCGCCTGACGTCCCCACCGCGAGCGATGACAGTTTTGCGCTAGCGGCGGACATTGAGAGGTTGACGAAGGCCGCAATGGATGTTGGCACTCGTAGTGCATTTGGCGAAGTCGGCTGCCCAGGCCGAAAGCGCAAGTCAGAACGAGCTCCTCACTCCCGCCGAGGATCAAGACAGTGGCCGGGCAACATCGTTGAGATACCACGCTCGTAACCATGTGAGGTGTTGCAAATTTTCTTGTTGTCTGCAACAAGGAATCATGTCGCTGCAAACGATCCAATTCACCCAAGAGCAAGCGCGCGATCTCGCTGGCGTGTCGCCAGGCGAAGTGCGTGCATGGCGCAAGGCAGTGAGCTACCTCGCCGCCAAGCCGGGCAAAGCGGCTCGTTTTACCTTCGTAGACATTCTTGGACTGGCGATCACGCGGCGGATCACCGGCGACTTCCACGTTCGCATCAGTGATATCGGTGACAGCATGGACGCGCTTTTTCGCGCCTTGTCAGAAACTCGCCCCTCTGATCTTGAGGGCTCGATCGCTTTGATTGACGCTCAGACGGCGCGATTGGTGGCCGGCTCAGACCTTGCTGCAAAGCCGCTTAAAGATCCGACTTTCGTCGTCCCCTGCGACCAGCTCATCCACGATTTGAGCCAGAGAGTGATGCCGCTTGCGCCTGCCTCGGTGCAAGCTGCTCTGCCGTTCGCGCCCCAGATGGTGAAGAAGGGGCGATGACTAGCGCAGCCCTTCAACAAGTCCTGTCGGCGACCGGCTATATGGCCGATGGCGAAGCTGCACCGGGCGTTCTACTGGGTGACGAAGCGCGCTTTAGCCGCCGGGGCCGTTCTTTCACGCCTGATGCCATGTGGCGCGGCCAATCCTCGTTGACGGTCTATTTCAAGTTCGCTTCTAGCCTGCCGGCCGATGAGGAATTAGCCGCATGGCGTCAGGAAATCTGGAATGAGGGTTTCGCGCCCCTTCTCTGGGTCGTGTCTCCAGACCGCATAGATCTTTATAATGGCTTCGGCCGGCCTCGACCCGATGCCGATCCGGCCAAGAACCGTCTTGCGACCTTCCAGACGATCGCCTCCGGACTGGAAGAGCTCGACGCGCTCGCAGGCCGCTTCGCCATGGAGACCGGGCAGTTCTGGACCAAAACGAAGCAGGTGGATCGCAAGACCGCAGTCGATCAACAACTACTGTCGGATCTTGCCGTGCTCGAAAGGGACCTAGTCTCGGCGAACCTCGCCCGAGGCGAAGCCCAGGCGCTGATCGGCCGGGCGATCTTCACTCAATATCTGCTCGACCGCGACATCATCACCGCAGAACGGATGAACAGTCTTTGCGGAATGACACGTCTATCAGCCGCGCTGCGCGACCGGCAAGCAACCAGCCAGCTGTTTCAGTGGCTTTCTAAGACCTTCAACGGCGACATGTTCCCGCCGTCCTCGGCGGCCCCACCTGCGCCAGAGCATCTTTCCCGGGTCGCGAACTTTCTGGACGCCGTCGATCCGGTCAGCGGGCAGACCACCTTCTTTCCGTATCAGTTTAACGTCATCCCGGTAGAGCTGATCAGTTCGATCTACGAACAGTTCGCACACTCCGGCGCCGCGCCCATTGCTGGACGAGCCCGCTCCACGGAGGCCACCCGCGCAGGCGTCTATTATACCCGCCTGCCTGTGGTCGCCTTGATCCTTGACGAGGTCATGGACTGCCTCGACGGCGAACAGACCGTGCTCGACCTGACGTGTGGATCGGGCGTCTTCCTCGTCGAGGCGTTTCGGCGGTTGGTCCACCTGCAGAGCTTGAAAACGCCGCTGACGAGGAAGGGCATCCGCAAGACGCTATATACCCAGGTCTACGGCGTCGATATCAGCGAAGCTGCGATCAGGGTCGCGGCTTTCAGCCTCTATCTGGCGGCCCTTGAACTCGACCCTGATCCCCAGCCTCCGGAAGGCCTGACGTTCGAGCCTCTAATCGGCCGAACGCTATTTGTTGGTGACGCTCGAACCATTGAGCAGACAGGCGCTGGGACCGAACATCTCATTGAAGATGACGGCCTAAAGTCGTTCGACGTCATCGTCGGCAACCCGCCCTGGAGCTTCAAGGGTAAAGCCGGCACGGCCGATCGGCGCAAGGGCGGACAGACCCTTCCCGCCCAGCCACGGGGCGTGGGCCTCGACTTCCTGATGCGGGCTGCCGAATTCGCGAACCCGCAAACACGGTTCGGCATGGTTCTGAGCGCCACCCCATTCTTCAGCGCCAGTAAAACAGGCGCATCGGCGGCACGCCACGTGGTCCGAGCTTTGGGCCCGGTGACACTCGTCAATCTCTCGAACCTCCGATCCTGGCTGTTCGAGGGCGCAGCGATGCCGGCCATGGTCCTGTTCGCCCGGCATCGGCCCCAGCCAACCGAGACCTTGACCATCGTCCAGGTCCCATGGTCGCCCGCGGGGCCGCGCTCCCACACCTTCGACATCGCACCCAGCGATATCGTCCGTCTGTCGCTGGACGACTGGGAAGCACGGCCCACCCGCCTCAAGACGGCGGCTTTCGGCCGGCGCCGGGACCTGCGTCTGGTTGACGATCTCACCGAAAGGCATCAACCGCTTGGTGAGCGGCTTCGTGATCTGGAAACTGTGCTGGGCGATGGCCTCATTCTTGGCAAAGCCGAGAACCGGAACCGCGACGCGGCTTACCTGACTGCGCTCGACTATCTACAGAAGGACGACCTGCAACCCTTCGCCGTGCCCGACTACTTACCCTCGTTCGGACTAACCGCCGCGCAGTGGCCGCGTGATCGGGCGCTCTACAAAGCGCCCCTGCTGCTGGTGAAGGAATTTCTGCCCGGGGAGCCGAGGCCATTGACCGCGGTCTCCGATCGCGATCTCGTCTTCGCCGAAGCCTTCTTTGGCGCACCCTTCCCCGCGTCCCATCGCGAAGCAGCCCATATCCTCGCCGGAATCTTGAGCTCAGCCTTGGCGGCTTGGTTCTTCCTCATGACCGCCGGAGAGTTCGGCCTCTACAAACGGCGTCTCTTCCGACAGGACGTGGCGCTGCTGCCTACGCCGGATCTCAACCTGATCGCGGGTTCAGATGCCGGTCGAAAGATCTATGCGCTTGAGCAGCAATTCCGAACTCGGGCTCTGAACGCAGAAGATTGGATCGCGCTCGACGAGGCTGTCTTCGATCTCTACGGACTCGACTCCGACGACCGGATAGTGGTGCGAGACGGGCTCCTCAAAGCCGAATGGCAATGGAGCGCGGGGCTTTCCGATTCTATGATCCCGGCGGACCCGCGCGAGGATGTCGCGGCCTATGCACAGACCTTCTCAGCCGTGCTGGATCGATTGCTTTCGGCGCGTCGCCAACGAAGCATTCGAGCGGAAGTGTTCGACCTGCGTGGCACGGATGCGATGCGGATTGTCCGGTTCGTCCTGGAGGACGGCGCCAAGTCCCCGGAGGTGGAAATCGTCTCGCCCGACGGAAGTCTCGCGGCAGTCTTCGGACGGCTCGAGGACCGAATGAAGGTGCCTCTCGCCAGCGCACTCACCGGTCAGCGCGAACTGCGGGTCCACGGCCGCAACGAGGTCGTGATCATCAAGCCCGCAGCTCGTCGACACTGGCTGAAGAGCGTGGCGCTTGAGGATGCAGATGCGGTGATCGCCGAGAGCTTTGCGGGGCGCCGACATTGAGGATCCCTCATGAGTCTCAAGGCGCCGTCGGGCGCGAATATATCGCCCTAGCCGATGAGGTGGTCGCCGCGATCCTAGTGACGGTGCGGGAGGGGTGGGCTTTGGCGGCCATAGATGGGGAGACGGCCTCAGAGGGCGAGGTCGTCATGACAGAGCGGCTGCGAGACGGAATGCGCCAGGCTCTGACGTCCGGAACGCTGGCGTGGGGCAAGTCCTTCATCGTGGCGCTCGGTATGGAGTCGCGCTCTACCCCCGATGTCATGACACCCGACGGTCGAACAGACATTCCCCTGTATGTCGTAGAAGTTTTCCTGCGCTACGCTGAGCACGATCCTCACGCGATCATCGAGTGCAAGCGCCTGGATGGAAGCAACACCTACCTTTGCCGCGAGTATGTAATCGAAGGTGTTGATCGGTTCCGTTCGGGTAAATACGCGGAAAACCATGCCTCCGGCTTCATGGCGGGGTATCTGCTCAGCGGCGATGCGCTGTCGGCAGCGGCGGGCGTAAACGCGTATTTGGGGCGCGTGGAGCGGGCCGACGAACAGATCGTGCTTTCTCCAGTCGTCGAACATCCGGCATTCTGGCGATCCGAACATGCCAGAACGGTTGAGCGACCCGCCATCGCGATCCACCACGCTTTGCTCGGGCTGACAGCCGGATCCTAAGATTTAGTCTATCGCCAATTGATTACGATTTTATCAAAAGTTTTGTCTAAAGCGCGATTTATACTGATCCGTGAAGTATAGGTGACGAAATCATGGAAGAGGGCGGCTGCTGATTAAGGGAAACTTGACGCGATGAGCTGCCGATTTCGTCAAACGGGTTTTCGAATACCTCGATCTCGGGGCAATCGTCCGAACTTATGCCGAATATGGCGTTGGCGACTTGCTTCAGATCATCCTTAAAGCTTTTTGCATCCATTTCTTCGCTTCTGCCGATGGCGCCCCGAACTGGGCGGCCTGCCTCGATGCGTTCGAGGGGGTTAATCAGATTCCGATGATGACCGTCCATAAGAGCAAGGGACTTGAATACGACACCATCATCTTCGTGGGCCTCGATGACCGGGCTTGGTGGGCCCACACCCCCGGCGACCCCGAAAGTGTCGCAGCGTTTTTCCTCGCCCTCTCGCGGGCGAAACAACGCGCCATCTTTGCCTTCTGCCAACAACGCGGAAAGCGAAACAATGTGGCTGAACTCTATCAGCTTCTGACTGATGCAGGCGTGCCTGAAATCGAGATATAACCAGATTCAGGCTCGTCTTAATACAGTAAGGGAAGCGATAAGGAGCGAGCTGCGAAGAAGAGAAAGTCTCATGGCCAGCATCAGCTAGCTATGCCATTGCACCTATTTTGGATGAGTATAGTTCTCATCGCTATCCGGCATGGCCCGTCCGCCGAGATTCGAACCTCGACTGGATAGAATACGCACACACGTCCACCATTCGTCCTTTCCGGTAGAGCGTTGGATGATTGATGTCAGCTTTCGAGAAACTCTCTCAACCGCCCGGATGACCGACATGTAGGCGACTGCCGCCTGTCTGCTTTGTTTTTTCTGAGGCGACAGACGGTCAATTATGTCGAGTAAAAACTCATTCATGAACGCGTCTCTCATCCGGGCAGTGCAGATCTGATGCGTCCATGTGCACACCAGATCCACACTGAAGAACTGGAGCCGTCTGGACTGCAAACGTAATTTCAGAGGCCCGTCCGCTAAGATGACTAGGTCGCTTTTTGATTCAGACAGTAAGGTTTAACCGACCCTTTGCAGCGGAACGGGCTGAACAGCCACAGATCCCGGAACGCTTTGGATCTGACGCTCCCGGTCCAGATAGCGCAGGCAACTGACCCGCAGAAAAGACGCCATATTGGGCAGCTCACCCCGAAGCTCCAGAATTTCATCCGAAAGCTTCGTGATGAGTTGGTTGACGGTCATGCCATCGGCTGCGGCAATTTCCGTCAAGACATCCCAGAACATGTTCTCCAGCCGGATCGTGGTGACGACACCATGGATCCGCAGGGACCGTGTCCGGCTTTCGTAAAAGATCGGGTCGGCGCGGACGTAGAGTTCACACATGGCGGGTCTTTCCCTGCGGATAACAATCAGGCTTCGATCTTCGTGCCCAGAACCTTAAGGAACTGGCCGATCCAGGCCGGGTGTGCTGGCCATGCTGGTGCTGTCACCAGCTTACCGTCCGTCACAGCCCCATCAATCGCAATCGCCTGATAGTCTGCGCCTGCAAGGATCATTTCAGCACGACAGGCGGGATAGGCAGAAACCTTGCGACCGGAAATGACATTGGCAGCAGCGAGAAGCTGCGGGCCATGGCAGACGGCAGCAATCGGCTTGTCAGCCGTCACAAAGGCCCGGATCAAGTCCAGCACGCTTTCATCGGTGCTGAGCTGTTCAGGCGCACGACCGCCCGGAATGACCAGCGCATCGTAATCATCTACTTTCGTGTCTGCATAGGTGGCGTTGAGCGTGAAGTTGTGGCCACGCTTTTCGGTGTAGGTCTGATGGCCTTCGAAATCGTGGATGGCCGTCGCCACCTGCTCGCCAGCCTTCTTGCCCGGAGACACCACATCCACCTTGTGTCCAACCATCAGCAGCATCTGGAATGGCACCATGATTTCGTAATCTTCAACGAAATCACCTGCGAGCATGAGAATACGTTTACCAGCCATGAGATCATCCTGACGATCGAGGTTCAAAAGACGGACTCCTTCTTACCGTATGCAGAAGGACTGTGGGTAATAGGTGGTAACGACAGAGGTGGAGCCGTTTGTTCGGACAGTTTTATGGGCTTGATAAGCTATACCCGGTTGTCGTTATGCCGCCCTTCTGACGGCGTTGCTGTTGGCCATCTGGTCCGGGGTTAACCCCGGACCAGATGGCGTCGGCACGTCATGATACGCCTCATCAGGCGTACGTCCAGCCAGCGCCGTATGCGGACGCCTTTCGTTATAATGGGCGATCCATCTGCCAAGCCCGGCCCTCAGCTCTGATCCGGTCTCGAACGCGTGCAGGTAGACGCATTCATATTTCAGCGACCGCCACAGACGCTCGATGAATACGTTATCCAGCCATCGCCCACGCCCGTCCATACTGATGCGGATCTGACGATCTTCCAGTATCCCGGTGAAACGGGGTGTCGTAAATTGCGACCCTTGGTCAGTATTGAAAATGTCCGGGGTGCCATAGCGCATGAGGGCATCCTGTAGCGCCTCGATACAGAACTCCACGTCCATCGTGTTCGACAGACGCCAGGACAGGACCTTGCGCGTGAATCAGTCCATGATCGCCACGAGATAGAGAAATCCCCGTTTCATGGGAATATATGTGATATCGGAACACCACACCTGGTCAGGCCGATCGATGACCAGATCCCGTAGCAGATATGGATATTTCCGATTGAACCGCACCAGGCTTAACGGACAGTCTTCTCCGTACGCTCTGGGCCACACGTCCGCTATCCGGAAGGGTGGAGTTGCGCTCCGGCGTCCGCATAGTAGGCGACTACTGCCTGTCTGCTCTTTCTGCTGAGCTGACAGACGGCTTAGGGGGGAAAGCGGAATGTCCGCAATGGAATTGAACGAGGTGAACAGCGGACATAATGGCAGCCCTAGAGGAAAGACCAACCCCTTCCCTGGTCGTATGTCATCACTTTTCCAGCGGATGTCATCGGAAAATGTGATGTGAATACTGCTGCGGTGTGTTCGGCAGCATAATTCAAAGCCCATTTTCGCGATATGATGGCTATCTGAGGATCTGCATCAAAAACGGCACTCCACTCCGGAATACATACCTGAATGGGGTGATGCATGACATCACCCGTGAAGAGCGCACGCTCCATACCTGATTTCAGCACGAGAGACGCGTGATGGGGCGTATGCCCAGGTGTGGGGTGAAAGGAGATTCCTTCAAGAACTTCGGATCCGTCTACGTCAATCTGATCCGCAAGATCCGCCGAGATAATCGGATCAACGCTATCAATGCGTGTCATGAAACTGGTTTTATTGCGGACGCTATCATGAGCCGGATTACTGAAAAAATCATATTCGGCTCTAGAAAAGACATATCGGGCATTCGGGAAGGTCGGAACCCAGATGCCATTTTGCAGGCGTGTGTTCCACCCCACGTGATCAACATGCAGATGGGTGAGAAGAACAAAATCGATATCTTCTGGTCGGACGCCAGCGCGCATCAGATTTTCAAGCCACACGGTCTGCAAGTGATCGAAAAACAGAGCAGCAGGTCGAGCCTTGCTATTCCCGGCCCCCGTATCCACAAGAATGTTCCGACCGCGATCCTTGATGAGCCAGCTATGAACGCTCAAAAGGACTTTCGTTTCTGAAGCATCCAGCGTTTCAGACAGATGAGGATAAGCCTGAAGTGCCGTTGCATCATCCCAGTTAGGAAGCAAGAGTTCTGGAGTGAGTGCTGCTAGCGTCAGATCCTGTATTTTTAGTATGCGGGCATCCCCTACAGTATACCACTGAAGATCGTTCATAATCCCAAGGCCCTCTTTTCGTTTTTATTTCTCAAAAGACACAGCGCTGTTGTCATGAAGGGAAAAGAGACTTCAATTCTTGCGGGAGTTTGCCAGTTGCATGGTTTGACAGGCACCCGAATAGCGGGTCCCATTCTTCAATGCGCAGATCACAAATCAAACCTTCTGATGCAAAGGGATCACCGGCAATCATCGCGTCAATCTCCTGCCGATTGGCACCTTTCATAATCAGAAAGCCGGAGCGCAGTGGGGTGCCTTTCAACGGACCGGAGGCCAGCAGACTACCTTCCTGAATAAGGCGCCTGAGATACAATACGTGTGCTGCGACATGCTGTCCCCATCCCTCGCCGTCAGGGTGGTCCATGCGCACAAGATAAACAGGCATTTCGAAAGACTCCATCAGAACTGGACTTGCCAATCGCTCGAAGCCTTCAGCATATTCCTCTTTTTCGCTGGATAAATTGTCGATACAAGACATCAGTCACAACTGAGGATGGTGAATGCTTGACCGGTTAACCAGCATGAAGATTTTTATCAAGGTTGTGGAATTGGGATCTTTTGCTGCGGCCTCCCAGCATCTGACTTTGTCGCCGCAGATGGTGGCCAAGCATATAGAGGCTCTGGAGCATCACCTTGGTGCACGTCTGTTGCATCGAACGACACGTCGGCAAAGTCTGACTGAAACAGGACGGCTCTATTGCGAGCAATGTCGGCTTGTTCTGCAGGCTGCTGAACGAGCTGACAGTCTGGCAGCCAATACGCTTGGCACACCCCGCGGTACATTATCTGTCAGTGTACCCGTCACTTTCGGGCGAACAGTATTGCTGCCATTTGTTCACAATTTTCAGAAAAGATATCCAGAAATTCAAGTCCATTTGTCACTGACAGACCAACTGATTCACCCCACAATGGACGGTCATGAGGCTGTGATCCGAATTGGTGAACTTGAGACGGACCTTACAGTGGTCAGTCGCCCTTTGACGGCCTATCGTCGGGTCATCTGTGCAGCTCAAACCTATCTGGAAAAACACGGTTTTCCAGAGCAGCCCGAAGATCTGATGCGCCACGAGTGTCTCGTGTATGAAAATTCCGGCGGCCCTGTAACGACCTGGCACTTTTCTCAAGGAAGCGTTACGCGGCCAGTCACCGTTTCCGGGAGGATAATCAGTAATGATTCAAGTGTTCTGCATTCTGCAGCACTTGCTGGCGATGGTATTCTGGTGGGATATGAGCAGGCTCTGCTTCCAGATATTAAAAGCAAACGGCTTGTCCGGCTTATGCCCAGGTGGAAAGTTCCGGACAGGCCCGTGCACCTGCTCTATAACGCAGGTCCGGTTATGACACCAAAGCTGCGGGTCTTTGTGACCGAGCTTCAAGAGGCTTTCCAGCCTGAAGCCTCTTTTCGACGGTAGGGTGCCTGACTCCTAAGCTCAGTTGGCAATCAGTTCCTGTTCACCATCCCTGTTCAGTCGGAAGAACAAACAGTTCTGCAACATCCATACGTGCAGGTGATTTCAGAGCAAAAAGGATACTGTCTGCTATGTCCTCGCCCTCGAGAAAGGTCATGGACGCTGCAAGGTCATCCATCTGTTTGCGGTAATCAGCATCTGTAATGTGATCGTAAAGCTCTGATTTTACGGCTCCCGGCTGAATGCAGGTAACGCGGATATTATGCTTTGGTCCGATCTCCATTCTTAGGCCGTCTGAAAACGCTGTCACCGCAGCCTTGGTGGCACAATAAACGGCGAGACCCGTAAAGACTTTCCGGCCTGCAATCGAGGACATGTTGAAAATATGGCCCGAATGCTGTGCGATCATCTGCGGAAGAACGGCTGCCGTTGCATTAAGAACACCAGATATATTGACGTCCACCATCTGCTGCCATTCGTCCACTTTCAGGCTGTCAACGCTGGATAGGGGCATCAGGCCCGCATTGTTGACCAGAACATCAATCCTTCCAAATTGGGCGATCAAGCTCTTTGCCGCTTCTTGACACGAGACAAGATCAGTAACGTCCGTCACCAGAGGAATGGCTCGACCGCCAGCCTTGGTAATTTCACTAACAAGCGTCTCCAGGCGATCATGACGACGTGCCGCCAGGCCGACTGTCATTCCTTCTGCTGCAAGTTTGCGCGCTGTTGCCGCACCAATGCCACTGGATGCTCCGGTCACCAGAGCAATTTTTCCTGCAATATTCATAATCTTCTCCACACGACGAGCCTTCAATCGGCCTTAATTGTCGAAGGAGGTGTAAATTATGCCAGAAGATATCTCGCTTGGCTTCTTGCTGAAACTATTGCGATTTTGCGCTATAGATAGTCGCGCATGGAAATGAGAGAGTGTAGCGGATGGTTTTATCCTGCCTTCCTTCTCGGCGTGCTGCCAGTTTGACACTGGAGCAACTTCTGCCCGGGGAGAAAGTCGCGCAAAGTGATGGGGATGTCTGGAAGGATGTTGACGTCCAGATATTCACTCGCCCGGTACAAGAAGACGAAATTCTTGTGCCTGCCGTCGCAGAACCCTTGCTTGTCTGGGTTATCCGCGGAGAAGCAAATGTCGAAGAGCGTGAGCTGACAGGGCCTTGGGAACAGAGCAAGGCAAGAGCAGGAACATTTTACCTCACGCAGACGGACACACCCTATCTGATGCGTTGGCAGGGCAAGGGAGGCACTTGTTTTGAAGTGTTGCATCTTTATCTTGGACTTGAGCTTGTCGATCGAGCTGCCATGTCATTAAATCTGAATTCATCCCGTATTCGAATGCGGGATGTTTCGGGCGGGGAAGATGCTTTCATATCAGGAATTTTGAGTGGCCTGATAGCTGAAATGCAATCTTCCGTTATTGCAAATCCCTTATTTGTAAATGGCCTTCTGGAAAGTCTGACAGTTCATCTTTTAAGACAGTATGCTGATGCCAGAGCTAAGATAAAGCGACGATCCACTCTCTTGCCCACATGGAAACTGCGTAGAGTTCTTGATCATATGGAAGCACATCTGGCTGAACCATTCGATTTGGATTGTCTTGCTGCTTTGTGTGGCATGAGCCGTTTTCACACCAGTCGCTCATTCCGTACAACCACGGGACAAACCCCCTCTGATTGGTTCATGCAGCGCCGCGTCCAGAAAGCATCAGAAATGCTTCGTAAGACCAATCTTTCCATTATCGAGATTGCTTTGGAGATCGGATACAACAATCCAAGTCACTTTGCTCAGGTCTTCCGCAGAGTGACAGGTGTCAGTCCTCGTGATTATAGAAAACTATAATCACGATATGAATAATGTTTTAGAAAAGACCTTGGTAAAAAAGTTCACCTAAATACAATCCCATTCCAAAGACAGCATGAGCGCTTATACTGAGGAATAGTCCTTTTTCAGGATTGGGGGCTCTAAGCCCGAAAAAACCGCCGCCCAGAGCAGGTTTCATAAACAGAAAAGGGGCTAAAAGGGTAACAAGTCCGAAGAGTAGACCATTTAGCAGTGTGGGGACTGTCTTTGCTATAACCACCACAAAACTGAGGTACAGTGCGGCATAAACAGCACCAATCAGATAATGAAATGCCCAGCCGACAGGTGCCTCTCCTTTCAGGGAGGGTCTTTTTCCAATCATTGGGTCATAGATCCTGCCATCGCGCCACCCTATGACCCAGCGGCCGGTGACAGGCCAGTTGGCTGCAGGAATTCCAGTCAATGGTTTCTGGGCCTGTTGCCAGATATCGGATGCAGCAGTCGCCACGACGCCGACTGTCAGAATTTCGAGCAAATTCATACAGCATGTCCTCGAAGTAAGAGTGTTCGCACGCACTTTCATGTCACTTTTCGAGTTTCATGATATACTGACGAAATTACACTCTAGCAACACATGAAGTTACATGAGACAAGATAACAGATTATCCTGTGTGCTCCACGTACTCCTGCATATGGCAGAAGCAGGTGGTCCCATGACGTCAGAAGCTCTGGCTCGCGCCCTTAACACCAACCCCGTGGTTGTGCGACGTCTTATGGGCGGTCTGCGTGAGCATGGATATGTACACTCCGAAAAAGGACATGGCGGCGGGTGGACGCTTTCATGCCAGTTGGATCAGGTAACGCTGCGGGATATTTACGAGGCTCTTGATGCTCCACGATTATTCGCCATAGGGAACCGGAGTGAGGAGACTGAGTGCCTAGTCGAAGAAGCCGTTAACCACGCCATGAGTAGCGTCCTGGCCGATGTTAAGGCCCAATTTCTGGCGTGTTTTGGTCAGATTACACTTGCAGCACTTCATGCCGACTTCCATCAGAGGCTAGCAGCGCGCCATGGTCCGACCACGCTCTGCAAGTAAACCAAGGGGCTGATGGCTAGGATTGATGCTGACCTTGTGCCTCCCGGAATTCAGATGTCGCAAACAGTGAGTGGTTTAAGCTACATGACGTTGCTGGTGTTTTAGCCAGGTCATGGCGTCAGTTACTTCAATGCCCTGTAAAGCGTTGAAAGTCTGTTTCTTGTCCCATGCCACGCCAGTATCGCGTGCGAACGCAAGAAGATATTTCCGTATTCCGTCATCAGGGTGTGCGGCGACTTCTGCGCGTAGCCTATCCATATCCCACAGTTCCCGAATGACAGGGCGGCCAAGATAGTGCTCCATCTTTTCGGCGAGTTGAGCGTAGGAAAACGTATCCCCGGCAACGTAAACCACCTCGTCCTGGATCGGCGGTTTATGGGCGAGGATACTCGCTGTGAGTCGCCCTATATCTTCGGAAGTGGTCACCGTCAGACGGTTATCCCAACTGCCGAGTGCGCGAACCTTGGCACCCTGAAGGTCCACCAAACCGAAAGCTGGTTCAAACAGAAAGCTGGTGAAGATTCCTGTCGAAACAATTATCCATCGGGTCGCAGATTGATTGCGCAGCATGTCCCTTACGTCTGATTGCTCATCAAATACTGGCTGCCCGCTGCCACGTCCAACAACATCGTAATCGACACCGAACTGCCACGGCACATAACGGTCCACCCCAGCCTTCAGGACAGCACTGGTAATTTTACGTTGTGTTCCGGGACCACCAACAAACCCGGTACAACATATAATCGTATTGAACTTGGCGAAGAGGGCGGAGAGGTCCTCTACTGTTTCTGTCGCAAGATCAGCATAAACGATCTGCAGATCTTTTTGTTTTAATTGTCGTGCAATATCCGTTCTGGTGCCTCCGCTTGATGGTCTGAGAAGAACGCTGATTGACCGAGTGCATTCCGCGTTCTGTTCAAGCAGGCCGGTGATGACAGCAAGCCCAAGCTCTCCGGCGCCGATGACAAGGGTTTCAGCGACAGGGGTCTTCATCTCTGGCATCAGGAATTCCTTATAATTATGAAGTTAAAATAAGACATGATGTAGCAATGAGAAGAAGGTACACGAGTGATACCGTTCGATAATCTGGACTTCGATGCCGTGATGGCTCAGTCGCAGGCAGCCTGTGCTGCTCTCAGTGACAACGATGGCGGGTTGAAGCGAGAAGTGCTTGCGCATGCCGGCAACAGATGGTCACTCGGTATTGTCCATATTCTTGGTGTTGCTGGTACTCTGCGGCACGCAGAGCTGGCGCGGCGGCTTGAGGGAGTTACCCAGCGTATGTTGACGCGTTCTCTTCGTCAGTTAGAACGCGACGGTCTTATTATTCGCCATGATTATGGTGAGGTCCCGCCACGAGTGGATTATACTCTCACTCCTTTAGGAAAAGGCCTTCTCGTAGGAATGATGCCACTTTGGCGGTGGATTGTTGACAACGCTCCTGCATTCAGAACGGCACGCGATCGGTTCGACAATGAGAGGAATAGCACTTTCGTTGAGCCTCGTGACGGTCTGATTTAGGCGTTTGGTCCCGTGGTTTGAGGGTGTGATATTTTCACGAGAGTGGACGCAAGCCTTCTGGGACAAATACGTGATGGGAGCGCCACGACCACGCACGCCGTGCGAGCAGCAATACAGCGATCGCAGGCTTGATCCCGAACTCTTCGCTCGGCGCCGCGGGCGAAACCTGTCATTTCAGGAGGTCGAAGATCTCTTCGACATGTCCTGTTTCAGGCCGGATTGGCAGCGTCATGCCATAACCCGGCCCTGAAAGTTGTGGCAAAGCGTATGAAACAGCGGGGTAAGGCGCATAGATTGGTGATCGTTGCTATCGCACAGCGTCTTGTCACAATCGCTAACGCCGTCCTCAAAACAGGCAAGCCGTGGCGCATTAACACCGTCGCTAGCCGCCCCGGCAACGCCGACATCAGCTGGATCTGCTGCTGGACTACGCCTCCAACGTGGCCATATACCCCCCCACAGGCCTACTTTCGCCAGTACCAGCCGCCGCTGATGACCGTCTGGGGCCGATGCCTCGAAGCGCGACATCCCCCACGCGGATGTGCGCTCCTACGATACCTGTCATCTGGCACTGGAGCCCTATGGCGCTGAGATTGGCGCAGTCATCCGGGCGTTTTTGGATCGAAACCTGGGCGCAACGTAAACACGCGCCACCATCACGCCAACCCCGCCTCGGCCATCCAAAGCTCGGCGTCGGCACCAGCAGCGATACGCAAGGGCGCAGCTGGGTCGGTGGCCGCGCGCCAGACGGCCTGCGCGACATCGGTCGCGTGGGTGACCGGGCCCTGGTCCTCCAGCACGCTCTGCACGAATCCCTGAAGTTGCGGCGAGTAATCCGGGTCGTCCATGCCGCGCAGATGCGGCATGGCATTGTCGCCAAAGCGGGTCTGCGGGGCACGTCCGGGCAGCACCAGGTGCGCGCGCACGCCGAAAGGCTGCATTTCCAGTGCCAGCGAAGCGGTGAAGGCGTTTACTGCCGCCTTGCTGGCGCTGTACACCCCGATTAGAGGCAAGGTCTTGACCGTCACCGTGGAGCTGACATTGACGATGACGCCGGCGCGGCGGCGACGCATGTGCGGGGCGACGGCACGCACCATGGCCAGCGTGCCGAGCACATTGGTTTCGAACAACGCCCGGGCCGTCTCCGGCGCGGTCAGTTCCACCGGCGCCACGGCGCCACAACCAGCATTGTTAACCAGAACGTCGATAGGCCCGGCCGCCTCAACGGCGCGCTCGACGCTGGCGGCATCGGTCACGTCGAGCGCAAGCAAGCGCAGCGAGGGCGGCAGCAGATCCTGTTGCGGCGTGCGCATGGTCGCAATCACCTCCCAGCCGGCTTCGTGGAAGCGTTTAGCGCTTTCCAGGCCGAAGCCCGACGAGCAACCGGTAATCAAGACTGTAGACATCATTTTCTCCTTTCAAAAATCAATGGCGCCATGCTAGGCCCTCAGATCGAGACTAACTACAATCCAAAGTCGCTATTTCATTTGAATCCGTCCTGATGGCTACCATCGACCCCCTGGCCGAGATCGTCACACTGCTGAAACCGATGGCCCGCTTCTCCAAACAGGTGGCGTGCACCGCGCCTTGGCGCATCTACCGCGATGGCACCGGCGAGCCGTTCTACTGCGCTATCCTTGAAGGCTCCTGTCGCATCGCGTTCGGCACCGGGCCAGCAGTAGTGCTGCTGACCGGGGACTTCGTACTTGCCCCTGCGATGCGCGCGCTGCGGATCGAAAGCCTTGATGCGCCACCAGACCTGCCCGCCAATCAACCTGAAAAACTCGGCGAGGGGCTTTTCCATGTTGGCCGACGTGACGGATCGACCGATCTGCGCATGCGCATCGGCCATTGCCGGTTCGACACCCACGACGCTGCTCTGCTCGTCTCGCTGCTACCTGATCAGGTCATTGTCCGCGATCAGCCCCGGCTGACCACGCTGATACAGTTGATCGACGAGGAAGCGCGGGCGCAACGGGCAGCGCACGAGCTCGTGCTGGAGCGGCTGTTGGAGGTGGTGCTGATCGAGGCCATGCGCTCGGCATCGGCCATTGCCACGGCGCCCAGCCTGGCCCGCGGCCTGGCCGACGAACGCTTGGCCGCGGCTCTGCGCGCCATGCATATGCAGCCGGAGCGGGCCTGGACCATGGCGATGCTGGCGCAGGAGGCGGCCCTGTCACGCTCTGCGTTTTTCACGCGGTTCAGCCGCAGCGTCGGCCTGCCGCCGATGGAATACCTGCTGATCTGGCGCATGGCGCTGGCTAAGCAACTGCTGCGCCAGCCGGGTCTCGGCCTCGAACAGGTGGCGCAACGAGTCGGCTATGGCTCGGCCAGTGCCTTCAGCGTGGCATTTGCACGGCGGACGGGGATGCCGCCTGCGCGCTATGCGCGCGCCCATATGATGTAAACCCTCGCATCACGCTGGAGCGCGCCGCGTTAGGCCTGCACCGGTGGTGCGGGGCCCTCGTCGACTGGCGCAGCAAAGCACCCAGCAAGTGCGGGGCTACGACTGCCCCAGTCCTCCGGCGGTACTCGCCAGAATCTCGGCCAGGGAACATGGCGTGCCTCCGGTCAAATGCACGATGTCACCGCTGACGATGTCGTAGGCGCCACGCGCCTGCCGCGCCTTCATCGATACCACGGCATCGGCCACAACCTCAGGCAGACCCGTTTTGAGCAACGCGGCTCGCAACACCTCGGCGCGCATCACGTTCAAGGCAAACGGCCGCTGGATGTGCTGCGCGACCAGCCTGCACACCGCTTTACCGCGCAGGGTTTCAGGGCCTGTCAGCTGATATATGGCGCCCTCGTGGCCCTCGCTGGTCAATGCGGCGGCGGCAGCTTTGGCCACGTCGCCGCGCGAAACGAAACTGACGCGGCTGTCCTCAAGCGCCGCAAGCCCGCCTGCCGTCAAAGACATCCGCACCTCTTCGACCAGCGTCTCGGAAAAATAGCTCATACGCAGTATCGTCCATGCGGGGATCGCGCTCTTGATCAACGCCTGCTCACTGTGCCAATACGCCGCGCCAACGGCGGACTCCCCCTCACGCTGCGTCCCGGTTGCCGACAACAGGAAGACGTGACCGACTTGGGCATGTGCAGCGGCATCCACGGCCGCCAACATCTGGCGCGAACGAATCCCCGGCCGCAGATCAGCCCCTGGAATCAACAGCAGGCGATCCAAGCCCTGATAGGCCGCCACCAATGTCTCAGATTGGTCGTAGTCGCCCAAGCGACCTGCGTAGGTTCGATCGGTCTTGGGGGTGCGCGAAATCGCCACCAAATTTTCGGCCGCAACCTTTTCCGCCAACGCCTGAACAACTGCGCTACCGAGCTGACCGCTGGCACCGCTCACACCTATTTTCATCATCAGATTCCATGGTTATTTATAGTTCTTTAGGATAAATTTGTTCCTATAAGCTAACAAGTACGCATGAATTCATGCGTCAAGAACACCCAGGTTCCTGTCGCCCCAAGGAGTAGCAATGGAAAATGTAGAAGCGGAATGTCGCGGCCTGGCAGAGGTGATTGCACGCATTGGCGACAAGTGGACGGTTATGGTCTGTGGCCATCTCTCAGAAGGCACCCATCGTTTCAATGCGTTGAAACACCGCATCCCCGGCATCTCGCACCGGATGCTGACTATCACCCTGCGCGGGCTCGAACGCGATGGACTGGTGGCTCGCAAAGCCTATGCCACCGTGCCGCCGAAGGTTGAGTACTGTCTGACCCCATTGGGGCAAAGCCTGACAGGACCTCTGGCAGCCCTGGCAAGTTGGGCACGTGAGAACCGGCCCGCACTTGAACAGGCCCGCACCGCATTTGATCGTCGTGCCGCGCAGGGCTGAACTGGCGTTGAGGTGTGATGAAGCGCGCCGTCAATCAGCAGCGCATGCGGAGCATCATGCCATCAAGTTGAACCACTTCACCATGCGCTCGCTCAGGTGTTTGTCCAGAGATGTCGGTTCATTTTGCTACAGTATAATTACCAATATGCGCAGCATCGTGAGGCACATGAGCGGAAATTACTGGCAGACGGGAACAACGGTGACGGCATACGCGAGTATGTCGGACTTGCCACGCGCACATGTCCGGTTTTGGAAAACTTTATCGCGCCTTGTATGTCGAGGATGAAGGCGGCTACAGGCTGTCTGCTGCCATTCATTGAGCAGACAGGCAGATCGGGGGGGGGAACAGAATGTCCGATATGAGTTATGAAGAGGCGAGAAGCAGACATTTGCACGGCCGAAGAACGCTGGCCGCTCTACTCCAGGAACGGGCATTCATTGCCAATTAGCGGCATGAAACAGGATCCGCTATCACCTCCAAGATGATCCCCGATTGGACCCCGGAATTGCTCTAACGATTGAGCCAGACCCCACCGTCTGGATCCCAGGCACCTCGGGCGCCTTCCGGGACGCTCAGAGCTGCAATCATTGGACCAAAAAAATTTCGCAGCTCCGACTGAAGGTCAGAAAACGAGGGCGGTTCCAATGCGGGAGGCGTCCGGCGCAGGAAGCCAGACCATAATCCGCGTTCTTCGGCGATGACCGCGAAGGCGTCGGTCATCGCCACCGGCATCTCACTCGGGATGGCCGTCTCGCGGCGGCGAAGCGTCCCGTGGATCGCTTCGACTACATTGGCCAGATCGAACGGGAAGGTCCGCGCCGTGACCCAGATGTCGTAGAAGTCCTTGATCCGACCGTTTGCCTCGCCGAAACGGATCATCGCCTCAAACTTTTCGGCGACCACCGTTTCGGGCGGATACATTAGGATGCTGGCCTGGGGCAGGCCGGGCAGCAAACTCGGGAAGTTCTCGCGCTTGGGATCCGGGTATACATGGTCGCCAAAGCCGATGTCGACCAGCACCGGGATCTTGGTGTTCTCTAGGTGGGCTCTCAGGCTCAGGCGGGCGCCCTGGTACTTGTCGGCTTCGCGGACTTGCTCGATCTTCAACGTTGTCGGATCGAAGACAATCCCGTCGACGGGGACCTCGACATGACAGATGCGGGTGAACAGCTCCATCAGGGCAACGGGGGCCGGGTCGCCCTGTCCCAACAAATCGAGGTCGCCGGTCGGCCGGAAGACGTGCGTGGGCCAAGTCACGAATAGCATCGCGCCCTTGATTACATAGCGTTCGGCCGCTTCAGTCTGGCTTAGGCGGAACAGCAGCCGCTCAATGGCGTAGCGCGTCAGCACTCGCTGAAAATCATCGTTGTGTTGCCTAGCGTGGGCGAGCAGCTTGGCGCGGATCGAGGCAGCGGGATTTTTTACGACCTTTTCCGTCATTGCATAGCCTTGATATAGGGCGCCATCCGAGCAGCGACCCGGTCAACGGCAGCGAATTTCATGAGTTCGCTGGGGGTGGTCTTGCACTGATGCAGAGCATCGCGCAAAGCTTCGATCGCCACATCCTCGCCAACGTGGCGGCGATGCTTGAAGCAGTCAGCTACGGTTTTGGCGACACCGTAGATTGGCACCTTAACGCCCTCGACGTCGATGTACTCGACCCCGGCTGTCAGAGTCTCTCCGGTGGCACGAACGATCTCAAGACGCACGCCACTAGGACCGGGCGAACGAGCCTTGTGGGGAATGGTCATCCAGACTGCGTGCGGCAGTTGCGTTGTCAACTCGTGGCAGCGAAGGGCGCTCAGCAAACTCACTACACCGTTTGGAACACGGCGCGCAGCCTCGGCAAGGTCATGGGCGATATCCTCGCCCATGCGATCAGGCGTCTGATAGAGACCACGTCCAAGGCGGACCAGATCGCCAGCGTCGGTCAAACGCTTCAGATATACGAGTGGAATGCCAGCCGCCTTCAGATCCCGCGCGCGCGCAATCCCCCTCTTCCGAACCAGGTTAAGAGCGAGATCGCGATAAGTCATATGACGTTCGGGCATAATGTTACCTATTGTCGGCAAACAGTATAAATTATCACCAAAAGATAACAGTTGAGGAATTTGGCCTGATGTCATATATTTCATATGATCATGACGCAGTCCAGTCCCTCGCCAAATCTCACTCCAAAGCACATTCGTGCTGCGCGCGCGCTGCTGGCTTGGTCGCAGCGAGATTTGGCTAAAGCCGCCAAGGTCGCAACTTCAACCGTCGCCGACTTTGAGCGCGGCTCACGGACACCGGTAGCAAACAACGCCCAGGCTATTCGGGACGCCCTTGAGACGGCCGGCATACGCTTTCTGCCGACGGGAGCCGTCATAGGCCCTCCCATTTCGATGCTCACCCCATCCAACCGGCCAGGAACACCCGTGCGGTGGGTCAACACGGATGACCTCGCAGCTTGGGCCGGGCGGACAGACGGGCCCGTCAGCCTGCCGACCCTCCTTGCCTTTCTGATACGTGCCACGCATGGTAGCGCCATACATCTCCGCTTTCCCTCAGATGGTGGCGTGCGTCACTCGGGGTGGGACGGGCTTACCATCACGGACGTTGGTAGCGACTATGTTCCTCTGGGAAAGGCAGGTTGGGAGTTAAGTGCTCAACGCACCAATATCTCTCAAAAGATAACCAAGGACTATACCAAGCGCACCACCGAACCTGCGCCGCTGGATCCCGCCGTATCGGCCTACATTTTCGTCACCTTGCATCACTGGCCACAAAAAGACGAATGGGCCCGCACACAAACCTCTGCCGGCCCCTGGCGCGAGGTCCGCGTCTACGACGCTGACGATCTAGTGCATTGGATCGAGCAAACCCCGGCTGTTGGCCTGTGGCTCGCTACCCGCCTCAACAAACGGCCGCTGGGAACTCGGGAGTTGGACGAGGTCTGGGAAGAATGGTCGTTTGCTACCCAATGGCCGATCACCGAAGACTTGGTGCTCAGCGACCGCGACCAGGATGCCGCCGAGGTGCTGCGTTGGCTTCGCTCTGAGCCCTCGGTCTTGTCGCTGCAGGCCACCACATCCGATGAAGTCGTAGGCTTCTTTCACGCCACGCTTAACGAGCTTCCTGATGACATGGCCTCGGCCTACCGTGCGCGTTGTCTGGTGGTGACCACAGCAGCAGCGGCGCGCACGCTGGCCAATGCGCCTGCGCCGTTGATCCTGATCCTTACAGAGCCGGACCCCGGCGTAGCGCGCAGCCTCGTCGGCAAGGGCCACTTCGTGCTGCAAGCCTACGATGAAGGGTTCACATCACGGGGCGAGCTGCGCACTCTTGAGCGACCATCGCGGGAGGGCATAGCCAGCGCGCTGCAGGCTGCTGGGATCGCCGAACCTCGCGCCCGAGCGCTGGCTCGCGACAGCGCCCGAAATCTCGCCGTTCTGCGTCGTCTGATCCCAGGCGCGCCCGGGCGACTGCCGAATTGGGCTGAGGAGCCTCCGCCACGCGCCCTGCTCGCCGCACTACTCGCCGGCGGTTGGGACGACAATGCCGAGGCCGACCAGGCGCGACTTTCGGAACTTGCCGACGCACCTTACGACCAGGTCATCGCTGCTCTAACGCCTTATGTCGGCCAGTTTGACAGTCCGCTGCAGAAAGTCGGCTCGACATGGCGTATGGCGTCACCATCCGACGCATGGTTCTTGCTTGCCCACCACCTGACCTCCATTGATATCACGCGGTTCGAAGCGGCCGCACATGCGGTTCTCGGTTCGGTCGATCCTCGCTTTGATATGGATCCGAACGAGCGTTGGATGGCCGCCATAAAAGGCGTTAACCGCGACTATTCAGACATCATCCGCCACGGCATTGGACAAGTGCTGATCCTTCTGGCGCTGTGGGGCGGTCGAGTTCGCACAGTGCCGGACGCCGTTCGCCGCGCCGACATGATTGTTAGTAAGCTACTGGCGAACGCCGATCAGCAACGATGGTGGTCCTTGTCCCGAGACTATCGACTGTTGGCCGAAGCGTCGCCAAACGCCTTCCTATCGGCAATCGAGGAGAGTCTCGATCAGAATGACCCAGCGATCCTCGCACTTTTCGGTCGTGATGAAGACGACCTCTTCGGGGCTGAGCACCTATCAGATCTGATGTGGGCGATGGAAGCTCTGGCTTGGTCACCCGCTTTTCTACCGCGCGTGACTCTCGCTTTTGCCCGTCTCGATACAATTGATACAAAGCCGCGGCGAAATTCCAACGGTCCTGCCAACAGTCTGCGCCAGATATACGTACTATGGAGTCCGCAGACATACGCCACGCTCGACGAACGGCTTCATGCGCTCGACCTGATCCGGCAACTAGAGTCTGACGCCGCTTGGAAGCTGATGCTTGGCATCCTCCCCAGAGGACATGACATGTCAATGCCGTCGCCGATGCCTCGGTGGCGCGACTTCTCGGTCGAGAAAGTCGAAACCGTCACTTGGCCTCTTATCAGGCGCGGCTCTGCGGCGATCAGCCAGCGCCTTCTCGAAGATGTCGGGGCCAATGCTGCGCGCTGGATTCTGCTTCTAGACCGGATTGGCGACCTTGGAACCGGACCCGAAGCGGCTCTTGACGCACTTGAAAGAGCCGAGCCGCATATGACCGTCAAGGCAGATCGCAATCTGATGTGGGAAAAGCTGAGAAGGATTCTGCATCACAATCGCGAGTTTCCCGATGCAGAATGGCGCCTGCCCGATCCGGTTCTGGAGCGGCTTGACGTGATCTATAATCGGTTCGAGCCGGCGGACCCACTGGAGCGTATGGCTTGGCTGTTCCAGAACGGCGTCCAACTGCCCAATCCGTCCGCAGGTGGTTGGGAGGCCAGTCAGCGGGACGTGGAAGCAGCTCAGATCCAAGCCGCCAGGATGTTGTTCAAGGAAGAGGGTATAGCCTCTGTACTGGCGCTCGCCCGACTAACCGAGAGGCCCGGCTACCTTGGCAAGGCTGTCTATGACGCTGGTTTTCCTGCATCGGACATTGACGCCCTAATCGAGGCAGCCGTTAGGAGCAACGACCTGCGCGAGCGCGACGTTGCGCACGGGCTGATTGTCGCGGCGTTCTGTGACCGCGGTAAAGGCTGGGGGGCTGACCTGATCACTAAGGCCAGGACGCTGGCTTGGGGCGATACCGCTGTAATCACCATCTTGCGGGCTCTCCCAATCTCCCGCTGGACCTGGGAGCAGGTGGCCAACATCGGCGATAAAACAGAGACCGCCTATTGGCAACAGACGCCGGTGTTCTGGATGAACGAAGACCGTGAGAGCGTCGCCTACGCGATCCGCCATCTGATCGACGTCGGTCGCGCCCGGCACGCCCTGCCGCTAACCCAGTGCAGCGCCAAGGTAGACCTGCCAACCGACCTACTAGTTGAGGCCCTGCAGGAAGCGGCGCGCGAGCCTTTCGAAGGGAACGGCGATAGTAATGAAGCCACAATGTTTCAGCACTACGTCACCGAAGCGCTTAGCGTTCTCGACAAACGTGAGGATGTGGATCGCAACGCGCTCGTGATGTTGGAGTGGAACTATCTCCAATTGCTGGAGCACTCCCGCCGGCCGGCAAAAGTCCTGCTTCGCGCTCTATCTGAGCAGCCCTCGCTGTTCATCGAAATGCTAAAGGCCATTTTCCGACCAAGCGAAGAGAGCGGTATCGTCGACCCCGAACCTGCCAATTTCGAGCAAGCTCGCGCGGTAGCAAACCAAGCCTACCGCCTATTATCACTCTGGGATCGTCTACCAGGAACCCGCGACAACGGCACCATCGACGGACAGGTGCTTGAAACCTGGGTTAAGGAAGCGCGATTTCTGGCGAAGGAAGTTGGCCGCCAGGATATCGCCGACGACAAGATCGGCCAAATGCTCTCGGCCTCGCCTATGGGGGCTGACGGCAACTGGCCGGCCGAACCTGTGCGTGAGGTGCTCGATCTCTTCCATAGCAAGCCGATGCTGGAGGGCTTCTATATTGGCAAGAGCAATCGCCGCGGCGTCACCAGCCGTCTACCACAAGATGGCGGCGAGCAGGAACGAGTGCTTGCGGCACAGTATCGCACTTGGGCCGAGGCGATCAGCTTTGAACATCCTCATACAGCAAAAGCTCTCAATGGTTTGGCCGAACGCTATGATTGGGACGCCCAGCGCCACGACGAGGACGCTGAGCGCCTAGATTGGGAATCATAGTCATGGATTTCAACAAGTATCCGTCTGGGGAAGACCAAGACTTTGGATATGATAGCAGGAAATTTGATACGCTACTCAATAATACATTCTGCTGGATTGCTGCGAAATCGTAGCAGAGCGTGCGGAAACGCATCCGAAAGATGTATGCATTCTGTGCACTCTCGGAGAGTCGGCTTTCGGGAAGCCGCGAATTCCGGCTGAATGACCGATATGAAGGCGATTGCCGCCTGTCTACTGTGTTTTTTCTGAGTCGACAGACGGTCAATCATGACAAGTAAAAACTCATCCATGAGCGCTTCTCTCATCCGGGCAGCGCAGGTCTGATCCCCCCATGTGCACACCAGATCCACACTGAAGAACTGGAGGCATTTGGACTGTGAGCGTGCTTCCAGAGGCACGTCCGCTAACATGACTAAGCTGAAGGCCTTTCCGAGCCGACAGTCGAATATTTCTCAAAGTGAGCCCCTCAATCGGTGCCTCGGGCAAACCCAACACAACACCCGCAGTCTCCGCATTTATCGCCGTCAGATCTGTAATGGTGACATCATGAATATGCGGGGTCGTTGATGTTACCGGAGCAGCAGGATCTGCCATCGAGAAAGTCTGCTGCGTTCCCCCCGGCTGCCCTGCATAATAATCACTGATCGACAGCGGCACCCGAACATGGTCCATCGTCAAATGTTCCGCGATAATCCAGCCAATATCTCCGCCACGATCTCGCCCAGACTTAATCCGCAGTCCGGACAGCGTGTTCTTAAACGAGACGTCAGATATTCTAATATGATGGGCACCATTGGCCAGTTCGCTGCCAATAGACAGGCCGTGCCCTTCGCCAAAGCGAGACTGTGTAATGCTGATATCGCTCGCCGCTCGTCCCGGCTGCGTCAAACCCGATTTGATGGCGATGTTGTCATCCCCTGTCGCAATATCGAGAGTGCTCATCGTGACATGATCCGAGGAGACAAGATCAATACCATCGGTATTCCGAGACGAGGCCGGGTTGCGGATCGTGAGATGATCGACCTTGATCTGGCTGGACTCCCTGACAACGACCGTCCACATTGGAGAATTGGTCGCCGTAACGCCTGAAATCCGTCCATGCTGCACATGCGAAAACTCAATCAGCCAGGGGCGGGGCAGGCCATTAGCAGCAGGAACCCCCGGATAGTCTGGCCCGTAAGGTAAAGGACCTGAGGTCTGCGTCTTGTGCGCCTGCACGGCTTGAGGCCACCAGACAGTAGCGCCATTCCCATCAATATGGCCCTGGCCGGTTATAGCCACGTCCTGAACATCAATCGCAGAAACAAGGGCTTCACCGGGCTGCGCTGCTTTCCCCAGAAAGGCCCAGTGGAATAGACGCGTGTCCGCACTTCCCAGAAGGATACTTCCCTTCTCCAGATTCAGCGTGACATGGTTTTCGAGAGATAAAGGACCGCTCAACCATGTTCCTGACGCCAACGACACCACGCCACCACCTGCCTCGCTACAGGCTGTAATGGCACGTTGAATGGCCGGACCGTCATTGGTGCGGCCATCATGCCGTGCACCATAGGTAACAGGATTACAGCGAGACGAAGCGGCATGACTGGGTATGGGCGTGCACAACAACGCCGCGACCACTCCACCTAAAATCAGCCCCGCGTCTCTCATAGAGCGGCTGCCTAAAACACATCTTTGGTCCGACTGATTGCGTTTTTGAGCAGCGCTCCCCGTCACTTCCGCAGCCCCTTGATACCCAGCTCTTCCCACATCCAGTCAAAGCTGAAAGAGGCCCCTGCCCCCTCAAGCCCCAGGCCTGCTGTCGTGGCTTCAATCTGCTTCAACCAAGCCGCGACTTTCTTCTTCCCCGCCGCTGTTTTAACAGCCTGCCTCGGCGTGACATGCCCAAGCCCCGGAACAACCTCATCCAGAACACGGCGATAATGCTGCTCCAGAACAGCAGCCAAAACTTCCGCCTCTTCTTCGAGCGGGATCTCGTCTTCAAGCACGTCCCCCCGGCCAGAGGTCCGCTGCTCTTCTATAGCCTGCTCGGCAGTCATAATCTGTGTCAGAGGAGATCCAATCAGACTGCCCAAGGCGTTGCGGAGTAAAGCCGTGCCTTGCTCAGCCCGCGTTTCTGAGTTGACCTGCAATCTCAGCTGACGGCCTTTCAGTTCCAGCGTCCCCAGAACAAGACCACCACCATCCAACGTCGTACTCAAAAACTGAGCTTTGCTGTCTTCTGCCTTAGAATTGGCCTCAGGAATATGGTCACCCGCCTGACGCGTCCAATTCCAGATCATGCGCCCCGCATGCTGCAAACAGGAGATCGTATTCAAAACCTCGGCAATGCTCTTCTGGGTGCTTCCCTTGCTGAGAGGAAAACATACGTCATGAAAGACTAGGTCTTCGCCATCGCCGTTAAACAGAACGGGTGGCTCGGAGGCGCTCACCATGTTTTCCATGGTTCTAAAGAGCCAGGTCAGCGTGAAGACCGGAGCCAGATCACGGAGCACATCTGTTTTGATCTTTGGAAACTCAGCCTGACCTCGCTTACGCTTGAGAACATCGCGCAAATTCTCAGCCAGATCTTCGCAAGCCTGCGGAGAATATGCCAACAGACTCCCTGCCAAAACCATTTTCCCGTCTTCGGGAACAAGACGTGCCGCGATGCGCTCCCAAGGCTTCAGGGACTGTGTGGCTGAGCGTTCATGCACCAGAACGGGATCACCACCCCGCAACAGGTCACGCACCATCATGCTTTGACCCGGCACGATCTGCGAAACCTCATACAGGCTCATGACGGCCTCTTTGAGGCCCCGCATATAAGCGCTTTTGCGTGGACCTTCTTTCCAGCCCCGTCGTTTCAGATAGACCTCAACAAAATTTTCGTTATCCCAGTCCTGCCCCAAGAAATCTTCGAAGGCACAGCCCCAGAGTGACATTGCCGCACCCTGCCCCAAGATATCTCCCAGGTCTTCGAAGCTGATATCCGCCGCCTCTAAAGCCGGTCCCAAATGCTCACCCAACACCTCTTCAAAGCAGGATTGCCACTGATCCTGCTTCAGATATCCGATAAGCCCTGTCAGATTGTCAGCGTTCATAAATGCGACGACTTTCACTATTTTTCTGCGGCGGAACGGCAAACACCATGTTTACCCGAGAGCCTGACTCAAAAAGCGGTCTGATTGATTTTTCGCATCATTCTGCGTATATAAGCAATAATGAGACATGCCTGTGAGGCCTGGGGATTCGGCAAACAGCATCGCCTTATGGAAACGCGTGCTTATCTCCCCGATTTTACCTTAAAATTATAAATCTCACTATCGGCCCAACCCGCCTGCAAGAGATCATGCGGCTCATGTCCGTTATGCGGAAAGCTGTTCGTCGGTGTGTATGTCAAATATGAGCTGTGTTCTGACGGCAGTTTCTGCTTCACGAACAGCGTATTCTCTTGATGGGGTAATGATCCATTTGTCCGTCTTCCGAAAGAAATGTGGCATGTTCAGCTTGCGCCTGCGCCATAAGGAGATGGTCAAACGGATCACGATGATGCAGAGGCAAAGACATCAGGATCTGCAGGTGTTCGGGCTGTATTTGTAATAGAGAGAAACCTTCTTCAGGAATGGCTGCCAGAATATCGTTCATATCCGCATCCAGTTTTCCGATACGGATTTTGATCGCAATCTCCCATAATGATACGATACTCACCAGAATATCGTGGACTGGATCCGCAATAGTCTCCCGTGCAGTCTCACCCAGCCGGTCGGAGTCCGAAAGCCACCACAGCAATGCATGCGTATCGAGCAGAACCTTCACAAGTCGCGTTCCATACTTTCAAGAACGTCGGGAGGTGTCTGATCAAAATCTTCGCTCATTCTGATCCGCCCGCGAAGAGCTCCAGGCTGACGACGCGGTCGATAGGAAGGAGCGGGCGGACGCAGTTCAGCAACGACCTGATCATGAGACGTCACGAGGATTGTGCTGCCCTGTCTGACCTGACGCAGATACGCTGTCAGGTTTCCTCGGAACTCTCGAACTCCGATTTTCTGTGGTGATGGTGCGTTATCTGAAAGATGCTCGCTCATGGTCTCCTCCTTGTGTGTCATCATAACATGTACACACAAGGAGGAGGTAGAGAATTCCTGAGGCATATTCAATTTCAGAGATCAGTGGCTTCCGACAGTGCCAGAGCGTCCTCTACATCCACCCCAAGGTATCGAACCGTACTATCCAGTTTTGAATGACCCAGCAGGATCTGCACAGCTCGGATATTGCCGGTTCGTTTGTAAATCATGGCAACCTTAGTCCGGCGGAGCGAATGAGTTCCATATTCCCCGGGGATAAGTCCTATCGCCTGAACCCATTGATCCAGAAGCCGGGCGTATTGCCTTGTGCTCAGGTGAGCTTTGGCGCTTAGGCGACTTGGAAAAACATACTCATTCAAGCCACCACCTCGATGTTCCAGCCACGCCCGCACGCTTTCCCGCGTTGTTTCTGTAATTTCGAATTGCACAGGTCGCCGGGTTTTCTGCTGGACGACCATGGCTCGGTGGCGCACCTGACCACTGGTCACGATGTCGCCGATACGAAGGCTGACAAGATCGCAGCCTCTGAGTTTGCTATCGAGAGCAAGATCAAACAAAGCTCTGTCTCTGACACGCTGTTCGCTCCCCAGCCAGAACCGAATAGCCCAGACGTGCTTTTCTTTGAGCGCCCGCTTGGCGCCAACCATTTTTCCTGCATTCCAAGGCACGGACGCCTTCAGCGTAGGCGATGGAAAACGCGTTTTCTTTTCCATGATACTTTCTCCTGATCAGCTGCACATGCAGCAATCAGAAGTCTGGAGGAGGACATCGGCGGATAACGAGAATTATCGCCGACCGTCCGCTTTTCGGAAACTGGAACGGCTCTTCTTTTGACCGAGATGAGGGCGAAAACAGACTTACTCCCCTTGAGCTTTGCAGCATTGACGCTTCC
>NZ_BAMW01000011.1 GCF_000963945.1 Acetobacter indonesiensis
GCTATCCGCGCTCACTCACAACATAATATGCAACTGTAGTGATAGGGCTTTCTATTCCCATATCTCTACGTCACGTGAAGATTAGAGACATGATCGGGGACAGCCCCGATCAACCACTGCACCGCCGCATCAGGGCGCAGGGAAACTTCATCGAATATGTTCCTCTCTGCCTGCTTGGCCTCGTCGTGACCGAAGCCGAGACCGCTTCCCTATGACCTGCACTGAGTATCGGTATCGCACTTGCCTGCGGGCGAGTTCTCCACGTCATCGGCATGTACGGCAATTATGCACCTCTGCGAGGGCTTGGAATGGTGTTGACCTATCTCTCACTTGTTCTGACAGCACTGTTCCTGTCAGGCACAATGCTGGGCTTTGTATAGGCAAGATCTTGTTCCACACAGGCTTCAGTGTATGGTTGGTACATCATTTTGCGAGTGACGCCGTCAACGATGCACGACTTTGGAGAAGATTACGAAAGGTCTCTCTGCCGTTTTCCTGATGCGACGACTGAAGGCCGATTGCGTCACATGACGCTCTTCCGCTACGCGTGAAAAACTCTGCACACGCGATAACGTGATGAAATCTTCAAGCCACTTGATGGCCATAGAATTCTTTTATGTTGAGTTCCATTTTTAGAAAATATTTTCGGAAAGTTTGAAAGCCATTAATATTATTTTAGGTAGATAAATTTTATGATGCAGCGAACTTTACTTAACATCAAAAGCAAAGTGTCAGTCAGGCGCAAAAATCTGCAGCTTATTCCACCATAGAATTCCTCACATCAACAGCGTCCAATACCATACAACGTATCTCAATTGAGCTAGAACATTTTCCAAAGTGGATTATCAGGGTTAGAAAGCATCTTGATGGTCAACGCCAATGACATAAAGACAAGTAAAGGACGAATACCTTTACCCCCAAAGCGAATAGCGAGCCAGGCTCCAACCTGATTACCCAAAATATTTGCACAGGCCATGCCAAAACCCAGAAGCCACAAAACTTTTCCACCTGCAATCATGGCAATCAAACCAGCTAGATTGGTCATCAGGTTAAGAAATTTAGTGTTGGCGATAGCACGTACCAAACCTAACCCAGCAAATGCGACCAAAACAGTTGTTAAAAATGAACCTGCTCCAGGACCAAAAAAACCATCGTAAAAGCCAACCCCGCTGATACAGACTGTAATCCCCCACCTATTCAGGTAAGCGTGACGATCTACCGCACTCATGGGAGGAGATAATAGAAAATAGAAAGCCATCCCAATCAACAGAAGAGGCACAATAGCAGACAAAATAGTAGGATTAATAAACTGTACAGCCGTAGCACCAGCCAATGAACCGAAAAAAGCCCCGGTCGCTGGAACGGCAAATAGGTAGATATCGACATGTCCAGCTTTAAGAAATGCCAGAAAAGCCGAGAGCGTCCCTAATGTGCTCTGCAGCTTGTTGGTCGCGAGCGCTGAGACAGGTGGAATACCAGCCGCCATCAGAGCCGGTATTGTCAGAAGCCCGCCGCCACCTGCCAGAGCATCAATACACCCAGCCAGAAAAGCGCAAGAGATCAGAAAAAAAAGGGTCTCTACCGTAAAATGCATACCAATAAACAAACTTTAACCTGAAGAGCCATATGAGGATTGACCCTATCCTCGACTTGCCTTCATTTTTGAGTGCGGGTCTATAGAATGATAGATTGCGTTAATGAGGCTCTACTTACAAAAGATCCATTCCAACTTTCTCAAACATAATTCCACACTAGCCCTTTCCGAGACCTGCTAATACGTAGTCACCTAGCGGACAAGGAATAGACAACCTTTCTATGACAGGCAGCTTTCATTCTTCAGGCAGTCAGAATCTGTCCTCTGTTTATAGACTTCGAAAGTTGGACAACGCGGACGAAAACACTCGCTAAGCGGGGTTTAGTTTCTGCTTTCTGCAAGATGCCAATTTGAATATTGCTGGCAGCAGGCTGCTCCTGTACCCAGACACCGACCGGACACCTTCTCCATCGCTCCCACTCGCCCAATATCGACTAGTATTGTTTGCTCCACAGTTCGCTCTTTCACATGGTTGCTAGCTTATCGCCTACCTTCTTACAGGGCATGTCAGTGCTGCGTATGGATTACCTGCTTCTGCACTCCTGCTTTGTTTACTGACGGCAGCAGGCATCGCCCTGAAAATTAGCGTGACAATTCCATAGCAGAAAGAAGTGCTTCTGCATGAATTTCGAGCGTATCGAGACATGATATTGAGAGCGTGACACCGTCAAACAGAAGCGGCAGTTCTGTACAGCCGAGAACAACAGCATCTATGCTGGATTCAACGGTCATTCTCTGAATGATGTTCAGAAACTCGGTCTGCGTCGCCGGTTTGACTGTTCCATGTTCCAGTTCAGTCGATATTTTTTCTACCACGAAATCGAAGTCATGTCCTGTGGGGATCACCACGTCTATTCCGACTTCCCTGAAAGGTTTCTTGAAAAAATCCTCTTCCATGGTGAAACGGGTACCCAGCAGGCCTAATTTTTTCAAACCCCGCTTTTTTGCTTCATCACGCGTTGTTTCGATAATACTTACAAGCGGTACAGAAGAATGTTCACGCAAGGCATCAAAAACAATATGAGGCGTATTGCCCGTAAGAGACACAATCTCGCAGCCCGATGCTATGAGATTATTGATGCCGTCCACGAGATAACGCGTTAACCCATCATAATCTCTGTCCGAGCAATATTTGAGAACATTGAAAACATTCAGGCTTTCTATCGTCAGATTAGGAAAAAACTCTTTTCCAACCCGCTTATTGGCTCCATAAACAATTTTCTTGTAGTAAATGAGCGTGGATTCCGGACCTGTCCCACCAATTAAGCCAAGTTTTTTCATATCCACTTCTCCCAATACCCAGATTTCTGCATCAGAATGCAGAATGTCTGCCCTTTTATCGTAACGCGTGGCTTTCGGTCACTCAAGATTGCCCTGTGTCGGCATAAACACAAAACACTCTGGGTCACCAGATCAAAAATCATGCCGCTTTTTCGAAATAGAATGTTTTTACGCCTAGCATTTTACCTTCAGTCTCTGGAAGTGTTTATCTGTGGGTAAGTAATATGGCGGCTGCTATCAATAATCGCAGATTCAATGAGGTGCGCGGGAACGGCATCCGTCATGGACAGAATATGAAAGACTGTCACCCCGTGGGCCAGGAGATAGTCAGTAACGATGCGCCTGTGACAGCGCCACCAGAGCACTTCCGCGCACATGATCGCAACAGTCGCCCGCTGTCCCGCCTCGATAAGCCGGACGAGACCTCGGTGAAAATCTTGCCCAAGCGCATAATCTGCATAATTATGAAAACTCTGGACACGCCAGAATGCGTTGGTCTCCGCAGGCACCGTCTTCAACCGTGGCCGTCGTCCACCAAGCTCTGGAAAATGACTATATCCGATCCCCTGTGTCGCCAGTTCCGGCTGGAGACTGGTGCCATCATAGTCTCGATTACGCCGGGAATACGGAAAAGCCCTCACATCCGCGATCAGTGTCACGCCATAATGACGCAAAAGCGCGATAAAATCAGATAGTGCAAGCGTGGAATGCCCAATGGTGTAGAATGGATGACAAGAAGATGATCTTGCCTCCCCTGCGAGGTTCACATTGGATACGGAGTTTTCCATGCCGTCACAAACTTTCCAGATCGGAGACATCGTATCCTGGAACTCGGAAGCGGGATACGTCAGTGGACGGATCAAAGCCATTCATACGGCGCCCTTTCTGGTCAACGGCTATCAGCATCACGCGACGGCAGAACACCCTCAATATGAAATAGAAAGCCTTAAAACCAGTCATATCGCCTTTCACAAAGGCACGGCCCTGACACTTGCTGAGTGACTGGATCATCTCCTGAGCCAGCATCAATGTAGAGACAGACGGATTGGCTGAGGTGATCAGAGCACAGAGCACCACATCCAGAATCGGGGTAACAGACGTGAGTTTCGCAACAAGCCTCTCATGACAGAGATTGTCCGGCCCAATCACTCTTTTATTGGCGCACGCATGATCTGCTCTCATGATAATTCGTAATTTTTCTCTTGGCAGATGGATTGTTCGCAAATGCGGAGAATATTCCTCTCGCTGCAAAGCTTTATATAAGCTGCAGGACTGTGTCCCGTGATCTTCCGAAATAGTGCCGCGAAAGCGCCCGGACTTTCATAACCGACGTTACGTGCGACACTCGTGACCCTCTCCCCACGTGCCAACCGTTCCTGTGCATTGAGAATACGCAGCCGCTGACGCCACGCCGTAAATGGCATTCCCGTCTCCACTCCGAAATACCGAACAAAGGAACGCACTGACATGGAAGCGACGATCGCCCATTCCTGCTGCTCGCGCACATCTGCAGGGTTTTCGCTCAATGCATCAGCCACACGACGCAAACGCTCATCTTTGGGAAAAGGCAAAGAAACTGACGCACGAGGCAAGGGCAAAAACTCATCCCAGAAGCTTTCGGCCAGACGGGCAACAACATCGCTCCATGACTTAGCTGACGAACAATGCGATAGCCGCTCGGCTTGCGCGATCAAAAGAGGCGTACCACGCACCAGAAATGGCTGAACAGGTAACGCCGTAGACCGGGCTTCATCAATAAACAGGCTCCAGCCGCGTATAGCCCCGTGCGAACGAGCCATGTGACGCAGGTGAGGCGGCAGCCACACTGCCTGCCCCGGTCCGATCAACCAGTAAGCCTCGTCCGTCCGTATGCTCATGACTCCATAAGTGATTCCGAAAATCTGGCCACGAGAATGCGTGTGAAAGTCCGCAAACCGACGTGTCTGCTGCCGCATATGACCACCCAGCAGCCAGGGAAGATCTGCTTCAGAATTTCCCATGCAAGGTGGGATCAGGGACAATGTGGCGCACATGAGTCGAAATCTGGCCTACGGGACGAAGCACGCCAAGTTTTATCTTGTTAACATCGCGCTTGGACCAACACGCACTTTATACAGTCAAGGAGTATGCTCATGAAAATTGGATTTATCGGGCTAGGAGCCATGGGTCATCCTATGGCCAGGCGGCTTCTCGATGCGGGGCATCATCTTGTTGTTTATAATCGCACGACTGCGAAGGCCGCTGATCTTGTCGCTCAAGGTGCTATCCTGGCCGACACACCAGCCGCTGTCGCGCGGGAAGTCGATATCGTTTTTTCGATGCTCTTTGACGACGCCACTACCCAGGAAATAGCCTTCGGCACAGACGGGATCGCAGCCGGACTATCCCCGAAGGGCGTTCACGTCTGTTGCAGTACGATTTCCCTCGCCCAAGCGCGCCGTCTGCGCGACGATCATGCAGAGCGGGGGCAGATTTATGTCAGCGCGAATGTTCTCGGGCGCCCACCCGCAGCGGAAACAGGAACATTATTCGTCATGGCGGCAGGTGATTCCGATGCGCTGGACCGTCTGGAACCAGCACTCACATGTTTCGGTCCCCATGTCTTCAGGTTGGGTAATGATCCCGTTCAGGCTAATCTCGCCAAGCTGTCTCTGAACTTCATGATTTACTCGACCATCGAACAGATGGCGGAAGTATTCGCTCTCAATGAAAAGGCAGGGACTGATCCACGTAAGATCTTCGAGGTTATGACAGGCAGTTTCTATAATGCTCCGGTCCACAAAAATTACGGTAAACTGATGGTCGAGCATGATTACGATTATCCCGGCGCGCCGGTAACACTCGGCCTGAAGGACGTCAAAATGTTTATGGACGCTGGCGGGGATTATGGTGTGCCGCTACCTTATGCCTCTGTCGTCCGAGATCGCCTGCTGAGTGCGATCAGCGCCGGAGACGCCGATCGAGATTTCGTCGTACTGTTGGAACGCGTGCGACAGGAAAGCGGTTTGAAGTAAGGGCGGACGGAAGCTGAGCAAAAATATCCAAAGTTCCCCGAAAAAGGGACAAAACGGGTTCCCGTGCTCATGGACAGTTCACGATGGGGTCCTTATCACGCCATCGAACTGGGAGTTTTCCAAATCGGACAGAAAAGGCCGATTTCGCCATTGAGCCCGCAGAATGACTCCGTCCATGGACGATAGGCCCGGCATTTCGGCGCCTGGCCTCTATAAACAGCCACACTTAAGACCTTGAGAGCGAGATCGGCGCTCTGGATCAGCCAAATCTTTCGGTAGCAAAGAACTCGACCAGTCGATCGACCACATGGCGGATCTTCGGGCTCAGATGTGACGTTTGCGGCCACAGTGCGTGAACATCGACCGCCCGCTTCGTATAATCCTCAAGAACCGGGATCAGGTCGCCCTTTTCAATATGCGTTCTGACAATCGGCATAGGAAATTGGCATAGACCGAAACCAGCCCTCGCAGCTTCGACGATCGCGTCACCATCGCCAAGCTCGAAGGTCGGCGGAGCGTCTATGCGCCTATCTTCTCCGTCGATCCTGAACCACCAACTCAACGGTCGACCGCGACGATATCCGACAATGCAGGCGTGGCTCCTCAGATCATCAGGTGACGCTGGGGCGCCCCTGTCTTCTAGGTAAGCCGGAGACGCGCAGGTGACCAATTTATACGTAGCGAGCTTCCTTGCGATAAGTCCATCGCAATTCTCCAAGTCCCCAAATCGGATGACCAGATCAACGCCCTCGGCTATGGGATCAATGACAAAATCCGAGAACGTCATAGTCAGTTGAAGCCTAGGATAAGGCCGAGCTATCTCCAGCAGGAGAGGCAACATCACGGATCGACCGAACGATACAGGCAAATCTATGCGCAACCTGCCTGTGAGATTTTGCCTGCTCGTCGTGAGTGCGGCTTCCACCCCCAATATCTCGTCGAGGGCATTCGCGCAGGTCGCAAAGTAGACTTCGCCATCCACAGTCAGCCCAATTTTGCGCGTGGTACGATTAAACAACTGCATGCCCAGACGGTCCTCCAGCCGGGAAATACTCTTTCCGACCGCGGACTTCGTGACACCAAGCTGAGCAGCGGCAGCCGTGAAGCTGCCTGCCCGTGCAGCCGCGACAAACGCAACCACACCACCGAGATGATCGAATTCGGACACCTCGCCCCTCCTTCCAAAGCCGCTCACTGTAGAGATTGAGGATACTATCCTACTCCTTAGGATACCTTTATCAAGTTGTGGAGAACGATAAATATGTCACTACGCTGAGCCTCCGTGACGTTCTCATGACAAGGTTCAGCCCTGCCAGCGGCGGTTGTTCGGGAACGGCCACGTGCAGAACTGCACCTAGCCTTCTGGTGTGCTGTTCACTCTTGTTCGCAAGATTGATCCGTTCAACGGTCAAGCCATACAGCCCGCGAGCTGGTCATCTGGTTTTCGAGAACCGGCGGTTCTGGTGCCTTGAGGCGTCCCGTTGGAAAGGAGTTGAAGTGACAAAACTGTCCATCCTCGACCTCGTCATGATCGGTGAAGACAAGGATCTCGCCACCTCTTTGCAGGATACCGTTCGCCTTGCTCAATGCGCCGAGCGTAGCGGCTATCAGCGATACTGGATTGCCGAACATCACAGCATGCCCGGGATCGGTTCTGCCGCGACGACGCTCATCATGTCACATGTCGCGGCACATACGTCGGCGATCCGCGTCGGCTCGGGCGGCATGATGATGCCCAATCACTCCCCGCTTATCGTCGCCGAGCAGTTCGGCACGCTCGACACTTTATATCCCGGGCGGATCGACCTTGGCGTGGGACGCGCGCCCGGCTCGGACAGCTCTGCCATGCGAGCAATAAGGGGTATTTTCCCGCAGCAGCGCGAACTCTCCGAGGACGTCACAGCGTTGCTCGACTACCTCGCCGACAATGGTAGGCAGCCGGCTCGCGCGATCCCGGGCCAGCATGACGTGCCGCTCTGGATCCTCGGTTCTGGCCTGCACGGCGCAGAGCTTGCGGCGACGCTAGGGCTTCCTTTCGCCTTTGCTTCCCACTTCGCCCCGCGGCATTTGCTTGAGGCCATTGCGCTTTACCGCCAGCATTTCCGTCCCTCACAGTATCTGGCAGAACCTTATGTCATTGCCGGATGTTGCGTGTTTGCCGCCGATACGAAAGAAGAAGCCGTATTCCTCGCGAGTTCTCACCAGAAGTGGGTCGCCAATCTGCACTCCGGTCGGTCGGGTCTGCTTCCCAAACCCGTGCATAACTTCATGGAAAGCCTGCCCGTCAACATGAGGACGGGTCTGCAACAGGAACTCGCCTACTCCGTCATAGGCACACGCAAAGAGGTCGGTAATTGGTTGCGTGCCTTCGCGCAGCAGACATCGGCAAACGAACTGATGATTGATGCGCGGATCTACGATCCGGCAGCACGATGCCGATCTTTCGAGATCGCTGCGGCAGCTCTGTCCGCTTCCATTCCTGCATAATCCCGCAAGTTGCAGGCTTCTCTCCGTTTAAGTGCCACCATGTCGCTCAGATGATGTGTAAGGCCGCATGCAAATGATGCGCATGCCTTGTGAACGACCTTCTGAGGGACGTCAGAAATGGAAATGTCCGCTCCAACAATCAGAGAAAGCGGCAACGGGTGACATACAATACTTCAGCACCGTCGTCCCATTACTGTTTCCTCAAAGGAAACAGTAATGGGACATAAAGAGGAATTGTTCTCTCAATCGTGCAGATACACAGTGAGAATTCATATTCTAAAGAGGGCAACGATGATCGATCTTTTTAAACCCTATTCGTTTGCAGGCCATCACCTAAAAAACCGCTTCGTCATGGCCCCGATGACCCGCGCTCGACGCCCGGACTACATCGCCGACGCCGAGACGGCGCTATACTACCGTCAGCGCGCGACGGCCGGCCTTATCGTAACCGAAGGCACTCCGGTCTCGCCAGAAGGTCAGGGCTACATCAACGTTCCTGGCATCTGGTCAGAGGCACAGGTCGCCGGTTGGAAACTGGTGACGGATGCAGTGCATGAAGAAGGTGGCACGATCTTTGCTCAGCTTTGGCATGTCGGTCGCATGTCGCACGTCTCTCTGCAACCAAATGGCAACGCCCCCGTCAGTTCGACCGCAACGCCCGCTCGGGATCCCAAAAGTCAGGCGTTCATCTATCTGGCAGATGGATCGACCGGCTTCGCCGAACCGAGTGTACCGCGTCCATTGGGGACGGAGGAAGTCGCGCGCGTGGTGGCAGATGTCGCCAAAGCCGGCCGTAATGCTCAGGCTGCGGGTTTCGATGGCGTTGAACTGCATTCCGCAAATGGCTACATCTTCGAACAGTTCCTCAACCCGATTCTGAATACCCGGGACGATCGCTACGGCGGTGCGCTCGAAAATCGTGCTCGCATCGTCCTCGAAACTATTGACGCGCTCATCGCGGAGATTGGTGCATCACGCGTTGGTATCCGGCTGGCACCGTTCAACCGACAGTTCGACATGCCCGCCTATGACGACAATGGCGAAACCTATCTCTACCTCGCCCGTGAACTTTCGGCACGCGGCATCGCCTATGTCCATCTTAACGACAACTGGGCCGCCGGGCATTCGGTCATCGGAGAGGACTTCCTGCGGCGCTTTCGGAACGCTTTCGACGGCACACTAATTCTAGCAGGCGCGATGACGCTCGACCGCGCGCAGAAACTCGCGGACGCCAACCTGATCGACCTGTCGGCATTCGGTCAGCCGTTTATCGCCAATCCCGACCTAGTCGCCCGCCTGCGCGAAGGTGCCCCACTCGCGACCCCGAACCGCGCAACCTATTATGGTGGCAGCGCAAAGGGCTACGTTGATTATCCGACACTGGCCGACGAAAAGCGCGCCTGATTTATCGGGGCATTCCCTGCATCGCATCCTATGAGGTGGTATAACCACGTTGCCCGCGGTCGTGCCGCCTACATAACCTTTCCAACCGATGGGAATATTTTTTAGCAGTTTCCTTCGTTGAGCGCGCAAACCATAACGCCACATCTACCTCCACATCGCCCAAAAATGGAGAAACAGTCTGCATAGACCTCAAAAAATACAAAACTCACACATGCCATCGTTAAATGACACCACAGTTCGAACACGGTTTTTAAAAATCGTTAATTATTCTATACTTATTTAGATTGAACAGGCAATGAAGTTGTGTACTTTACCTGCTCAAGCGAAAAGCTGGATCGTATATTCGAAACACCTGGTATTTTTGTTAAAACATTCAACATAAATTTTTGATAGTGCATCAAATCCTTGATGACCACGCGCAATAAAAAATCGGCCTCCCCTGTCATAAGATAGCATTCCATAACTTCCCGTCGTATGGCTATGGCTTGAGTAAATTGATCTAACGTCTCCTTGTCTTGGCGCTGAAGTGTCACGTTAATGAACACATTGACGGCCAGATCCAATTTAATTGGATCGACCAGCATGACCGCACCTTTAATGATGCCTTTTTCCCGCATCTCAGCGACACGCCGCCAGCAAGGTGAAGGAGACAAGCCGACACGCTCCGCCAGTTCGGTATTCGTGATTTCTGCGTTTTCCTGCAAGATTTCCAGAATTCTGAGGCTGGCATTATCGAGCGCTATATTGTTATCGGACAATTTTACCTCCGTGACGTTCTTGTGAGGAATTTTTTTCCGATAATAGACAAAACAGAGACAAAAAAGGAAATTCTTTTCGGGCAACCAGACATACTTTTTAGGTCATCATATTCACGCGAAAACTAAGGCCTGACCTTGTCCATAACACCCGATCTGAAACGCGATGCTCCCCCAGCCCTGACCATCATGTGGCTTTGCGTCATGGTTGTTTTATGGGGCGTGAGTTGGCCAGCCACCAAACTGGCATTGAATAGTGTTCCCCCTTTGTGGCTGGCTGCTATCCGGTTCGGCAGCGCGTCTATCTGCCTGTTCATGTTTGTCGCATGGAGAGGGAAACTCAAGCTCCCTGCTCGTGCCGACCTCCCGGTTGTAATCAGCATGGGCGTTCTACAGATGATGGCATTCACCGGACTGGGAATGGTCGCAATGACGTATACTGACACCAGCCATGCTGTTCTTCTTGCCTACACAACCCCTTTATGGGGCGTATTGGGAGCATGGCTGTTACTCAAAGAGGTGCCATCCCGCCTGCAAGTCATTGCGGTTGCCATTGGACTGGCTGGCATCGCCCTGATCTGCTCACCATTTGAAATGAACTGGAGAGCACCAGGTGTATTCATGGGGTGCGCTTTCCTTATTGGAGGAGCCATCGCCTGGTCTGTGACTATCCTGCATATCCGTCATCATAAATGGCACGACAGCCCTTTGTCTCTTGCTCCATGGCAGATGGCGCTCGCCACAGTGCCCCTTGCTGCGTGTGCATTCTATGTGGAAGGCAAACCACGTTTTTTATTAGCTGACGTGAGACTTCTGTCGCTCCTGATTTTTATAGGACCAGTTGCAACATCAGCCTGTTTTGTCATTTCTGCGGAGCATGGCCGTCGGATAACGACGTTCGCTATGTCAAACCTCACTTTGGGAGTACCACTGCTTGGGATCGCAGCATCGTGTCTTTTTCTTGGAAGCCACCTAACGGGTGTCTTTCTGGCTGGCCTGATACTTGTTTGTTTTGGAGCTATTCTTGCGGCGCGTTCCAATGGCCTATCCTCGAAAGTTTCTCTCAAGGCACCAAAAGTCAGCGTCCCGCAGAAGATTGCTAACCTCCCGGAGAAGTGGCGCGATCTGATGTCAATCGAAAACACAGAAAACCGTTGAAAGGAAATACTATGAGTCGCGATTTCAAAATTGTAGATGTTTTCAGCTCTACTCCGCTCAAGGGGAATCCTGTTGCTGTTGTACTAGATGCCGATGGACTGAACACAACACAAATGCAAGCAATCGCTGGTTGGACAAACCTGTCGGAAACAACATTTCTGTTGCCCCCAACTCAGCCGGGCGCGACCTATAAGCTGCGTATCTTCAGCCCTCGCAACGAGCTGGACTTCGCTGGACACCCCACACTCGGGAGCGCATTTGCCGCGCTCGAGGCAAAACGCGTTTTTCCGACAGAGGGGAAAATCATTCAGGAATGTGGTGTCGGCCTGGTTACCCTCCACGTGGAGGATACCCATCTTTCTCTCACGCTGCCTGAGCCAAAACTGAAAGCTGTTACTGAGGAAACCATTTCAGAAATAGAAACCATTCTCGGGCATTCTGTGTCCAGAACCGCGTCTCCCGTGACTGTAAATACAGGGATTGTTTGGATTGTAGCCTATATCCCGGATGCGAAAGACGTTTTGACTATCAAGCCAAATTTGGAACGCCTGACAGCTCTCTCTCATAAATTGAATGTCACTGGCGTGACAGTTTTCGGCGATAAGGAACACTCGGGCGAGATTGAAGTTCGGACATTCGCGCCGGCATGTGGCATCGAAGAAGATCCTGTCTGCGGCAGCGGAAATGGTAGTGTTGCGGCTTTCCGCCAACATTATAAACTTCTGGAAAAACAGGTAACGACCTATATTGCCAGTCAGGGCCAAAAAGTTGGTCGCAACGGGAAGATAACCGTTAATTACAGCGAAGACGGTCAAATTAGTATTGGTGGTTCGTGCATCACAACGGTGGACGGCAAATTAAACATTTAATGTTAAAACTTATAATAATGCACGGTATGGGGTTAGTTGTTCAACATCATACCTTGCGTGATTTATATTCCTAACAATGAAAAATGAAAGGTTTGCGTTATGTTTATAAAAGCAAAAGGTCTTTTTGTATCGCTTGGGCTTTTTTTCTGCCTGTTCTGGCACATGCAGAATCATCCACTCATTTTTATTCAGCGGAAGAAAAAGATGTACCTTTTTCCTCCGCTGTGCAGGTGGATACTATTCTCTACCTTTCCGGTGTAATTGGCATCGATAAGAACGGGCACCTTCCTGACGGTTTTGGCGATCAGACAAGAAATGTTATGAATAATATTGCAGAATTACTTCGTAAATCTGGAGCAGATTTTTCAGACGTTTTTAGGTGTAGTGTTGCTGTGACAGACGTCAAAAATATACCGGAGTTTAATCGGATTTACCTGTCACATTTTTCGCAAGGTCACTATCCAGTGCGTATGGTTTACGGTGTTTCTGCACTTGCTCTCGGTGCCTCAGTGGAAGTGCAGTGTGACGCACATCATAATGTAAAGAAATAATAGAATATCCATCGGGTATGAGTGATCTTTCCTGAACCTGCCCCCTGAAATACCCTCTATTTGAAGAGAAGTCTGTCCACTGGAGACAGACGATGAAGAAAGAGGTTTCAATTATCGAGAAGCGGCTCCTGATGGAGAGCGTGATGGACGTCTCGACGCTGAAGGAACTGCTGACAAAAAAACTCATGACGCCCAGCTTGCGGCGAAATGCTGCGACCTGGGCGATTACAGAGCGGAGTTACACGGAACGCCGTGCGTGCCAGTTGGTCGGCATTGATCCGAAGACATGGCACTATGCGTCGTACCGTCCGGACGATAAGGGAGCGCGTGCCCGGCTGCGGGATCTGGCGGAGAGCGGCGCCGGTTCGGGTGTGGAATTCAACGCACAATAGAATTTGATTTATGCGAAAATAATTTAAGAAATATTATTTTATTATATATATTTAATGAATACATACGGATTAATTTCCGTATATATTTTATATGTATTTATATAAATAATTTATCATTTAGAAAATATTTTTTCTATTCTGCTCCATCCAGAGAGGGAGATGATCAATCGGTTTCTGTAAGATTATAAGTTAGCACCTGGATGGTTCGAAAAACCTTCTGATTTTAGGTCTTTCTCTGTGATTCCCTCTCTTGTATGATGATTGGGAGGGGAGGGATGGCCCATGAGGCAGCCCGGTTTCTTTGATGTTGACGAGTGCCTTGCCCGATTAAGCGGGCTGGGGGATCAGCTTGAAGCGTTTTTCCAGACTGTGGGTTTTGAGTTGTTCCGTCTGGAGCTGCACAAGGCGCTGGCGTATGCGGATGGTAGCAAAGACGGCCATCCGCCCTTTGAGGCGGTTCTGATGTTCAAGATCCTGGTGATCCAGACGCTGAACAATTTGTCTGATGAGCGAACAGAATACCTGATCAATAACCGGCTCTCCTTTATGCGTTTCCTTGGTCTGGGACTGTCGGACCGCATGCCTGATGCCAAAACGGTCTGGCTGTGTCAAAAGCGTCTGACACAGGCGGGAGCAATTGATGTTTTGTTCAACCGCTTTGATGCGATCTTGCGGAATACCGGTTATCTGCCAATGTCAGGCCAGATCCTGGAGGCTACACTGGTAGCGCCCCAAAGCAGCGCAATACCAACGCTGAAAAGACGGCTCTGCGGGAAGGACGGATCCTCTCAGGACTGGCAGGACAAGCCGTCAATGCTATCCCACAAGGACCGTCATGTGCGCTGGATACTGAAGTTCACGAAAGCGAAGCGACAGGAGGACGAGAGTATACCCGCAACATATCTGGCCATCCTGTTCTTTGGCTACAAATCGCACATTTCCATCGATCGGAAATTCCTGCTGATCCGTAAATGGAAGGCGACCGATGCAGCAACCAGCGATGGCGCGAGGGTCTGCTGGATAAAACCAATATGTCATCAACAGTTTGGGGGGATACGGCCCTATCGCTCAAAAGCCAATGAGGACTTCATGGACAAGCATGGCTTTGTCTCGAAGGTTCACAGGAAGAAGCCGCTTCTCAAGCCTATGCCACGGCATATCCAGAGATCCAATGCCGGAAAATCCATTATCCTGTCGCGCGTCGAGCATGTCTTTGCTGATCAGAAATCACAGACGGGGCTGTTCGTCCGAACCGTAGGCATCGCTCGAGCCACCATGAGGATCGGGCTCGCCAATATCGTCTATAATATGAGCCGCTTTCTCCTCCTGAAGCAGATTAAGGCCGCCACGTAGCAATCCAGAGCATGAGACCCTCTCTCTGCGCAAAACGCAGAGTGAAAATCAGATCCACGAACCAGCAATTAACACACCAAAAACCCAAAATCAGTCAAAAGAGGAAACAATCAACGGTTCTTCGATCCCTCCAGCTGGAATAAGCTCGACTTGATGAAAGAGATGCTTAAGCTCTTCCAGATCTATCAGAGCAGGCTGGCGTCCTTTAATTAAAGGGGCGAGTGCACCCTTGATAACGGAAGCAGGATCATGCCGACCAAGACCATGCGCCATACCAAACAGAAAAATAGCACTTAACCGCTGACGCACTCTTCGCGCAGTTTCCTTTGCTCGGCGGGCTTCAATTTTCTTGATCGTCTCCAGAACCATCGGTGCTGTGATCTCGTCCAGATCGATATGCCCCAGATCGGGCCACGCAAGGCGTTCCAAACTGGTGCGTACGTCTTCCGCATGCCGCGGTGTCCAGCGCGCGGATTGGGCTTTCATCCACTCTTCGCCCACGTGCTGAAGTTGCTTATCTACACGCTTGGCCTCGGCCTGACGCTGGCGTCGCGTCAGGGACGGATCACGACCGGCCCGGAGTTCGACGCGTGCTTGATCACGTGCCTCCCGGGCTGCCGCCAATGTCACCTCAGGATAAGTCCCAAAGGAGAGTAGTTTCTCCTTCCCGCCAAAACGATATTTCATGCGCCATAATCGGGATCCGCTAGACTGCACGAAAATGAACAGTCCGCCTGTATCCGAAAGCTTGTATGGTTTCTCGCGTGGCGTGAGGCGACGCAACTGAACATCTGTCAGCATCAATACCCCCACCCTTGAAATGATACCCCCACAATGCTTGAGCTTGAAGGAACATCACGGAGCGTCATAAAGTGCACAAACAGCAGAAAACCGCCAGTGTTTATGCGAAATAAGCGCTATGGACTGTCATGGGATATATCAGATGGCGGAGAGACAGGGATTCGAACCCTGGGTACTATTGCTAGCACAACGGTTTTCGAGACCGCCCCGTTCGACCGCTCCGGCATCTCTCCGTGGGGCAGGCTTATAATCGTGGTTGAAAATGCGTGCAAGCGGGCATGGCTGCATGTTTTTGTTGACGGACTGGGGGGCTAACCTTTAAAAGGCCGCACCACTCCACATAGATGGGGGCATGCCGCCTGCGCGGCACAAGAACAAAAAGCGTCCAGACCCTTCGCCTGCATTCTGCCGCGAGAGGTTGAGAGATCGGAAAGAGAGACCGTTTATTATGTTCGCAGTTATCCGCACTGGCGGCAAGCAGTATCGGGTTGAGCCCAACATGGTGCTCAAGGTTGAAAAGCTGGAAACAGAAGCTGGCGCAACCATCACCTTTGATGAAGTTCTTGCTGTCGGTGGCGAAGGCACCACCACCATTGGCGCCCCTACAGTCGCTGGCGCAAAGGTGACGGCAACCGTCATCGCTCAGGACCGCCTCAAGAAGGTCATCATCTTCAAGAAGCGCCGCCGGCAGAACAGCCGCCGCAAGAATGGCCACCGTCAGCCGGTTACCGTTCTGCGCATTCAAGAGATCAACGCCGCCTGATTCCCCACACAGGGTTTCAAGAGCAGCAAGACCAGGAGGACTTAGGTCATGGCACAAAAGAAAGCTGGCGGTTCATCCCGCAACGGGCGCGACAGCGCCGGACGCCGTCTTGGCGTTAAGAAATTTGGTGGCGAACAGGTTATCGCTGGTAACATCATTATCCGCCAGCGCGGCACAAAGATGAAGCCGGGCGCAAATGTTGGCGTTGGTCGTGACCACACCATTTTCGCACTGATTGATGGCAGCGTTCGCTTTGAACGTCGCGGTGAAGGCCGCGTGCACGTATCTGTTGATGCGCTGCCGGCTGCTGCTGAATAAGCATTAGCTTTTTACCCGCTGCGCGTTATACCCGTGGCCGGAATGGCGAAAGGGGCCGGTCCTCAGGATCGGCCCCTTTTCCTGTTTTGGCACTGAAAGTATCCCATGAAGTTTCTTGATCAGGCAAAAATCTATGTCCGTTCGGGCGATGGTGGAGACGGCGTAACCGCCTTCCGCCGGGAAAAATATATTGAGTTCGGTGGCCCGGACGGCGGCAATGGCGGCCGTGGGGGCGACATTATTTTTGAAGCCGTACCCAATCTGAACACCCTGATCGACTTCCGTTACACCCAGCATTTCCGGGCCCGTAAAGGCGGCAACGGTGCAGGGTCTGACCGTACGGGCGCTGCCGCGCAGCCTGTTATCATCAAGGTGCCAATCGGCACCCAGATTATGGATGATGACCGCGAAACCCTGCTGGCGGATCTGGATGAAGCCGGCAAACGCGTAACGTTGTGCCGTGGTGGTGACGGCGGGTTTGGCAACGCCAACTTCAAAACCAGCACCAACCGCGCCCCACGTCGGTCTGACAAAGGCTGGCCGGGTGAAGAACGCTGGGTCTGGCTCCGGCTAAAGCTGATTGCCGATGTCGGGCTGGTTGGGATGCCCAATGCGGGCAAATCAACCTTCCTGTCGGTTGTTTCTGCTGCACGCCCCAAAATTGCAGATTATCCGTTTACAACCCTGCATCCGCAGCTTGGTGTTGTGCGCCTGTCCATGACGGAAGAATTTGTTGTGGCAGACATTCCCGGCCTGATTGAAGGTGCGCATGAAGGTACCGGACTGGGTGACCGCTTTCTGGGCCATGTGGAGCGCTGCGCCGTGCTGTTGCATCTGATTGATGGTGCCGCAGGGGACGTTGTCGATGCATGGCGCACCATCCGACATGAATTGACGGAATATGGTGGCGGGCTGGCCGATAAGCCAGAAATCATTGCGCTCAACAAAAATGATGCAATGACACCCCACGAATCATCTGCCCGTCGCCGCGCTCTTGAAAAAGCCAGTGGCACACCTGTCATGCTGATTTCTGCTGCGTCGCGCCAAGGTGTTCCTGAACTGCTGCGCACCATTCAGGACCGCGTGACCAGCATCCGTCGGGAAGAAGACGAAGCAAAATCATCCTGACAGCAGGACCGAGGGCCTACCCTCAGACTATATCACTGCGGGTAAAAACAGGCTTTCTGCTAAGTTTTTGCCCGCAAGCGGATACTCCATTCTGGCAGGATATGCTTTAACGCTTCCGTAACGGCCTTCCCTGCCAGTAACGGATACCGCCAATGACCGGACGCTCCCTGCCCCCTTCCCTTGCCTCTGCCAAGCGGCTTGTTGTCAAAATTGGCAGCGCATTGGTTGTGGATGCAGAAAAAGCAGCCCCTCGACAGGCCTGGCTGACCAGTGTTGCAGAAGATATTGCCCTGCTACGCAAACAGGGCACTGATGTTACGGTTGTGTCGTCCGGTGCTATCGCTCTGGCACGCCACACACTTGGGCTTACCAGTGGGCCTTTGCGGTTAGCAGAAAAGCAGGCAGCAGCGGCTGTGGGCCAGATTAGTCTGGCGCAAGCATGGAGCAACGCTCTTTCGGCACAAGGGCTGACAGCCGCCCAACTTCTTTTAACACCGGAAGACACGGAAGACCGGAAACGGTATCTGAATGCCCGCGCCACGTTAGACACATTGCTGGGTCTTGGCTGTGTGCCGGTGATTAATGAAAACGATACGATTGCTACGGCTGAAATCCGCTTTGGTGACAATGACCGCCTTGCCGCCCGCGTAGCCCAGATGACAGATGCAGACCAGCTTGTGCTGCTGTCTGATATTGACGGCCTTTACACGGCTGACCCACGCACAGACCCGGCAGCCACTCATCTGCCCGTTATCGAAACCCTGACGCCTGAAATTGAGGCAATGGGCGGAGAACCCCCACCCGGCTATTCATCTGGTGGTATGCGCACCAAACTACTGGCCGCCAGCATTGCCACACGGTCAGGCTGCGCCATGGCCATTGCGCTTGGCAAACTTGACCACCCGTTACGTGCATTGATGGAAGGGGCACGGTGCTCCTGGTTTTTACCCCAGACATGCAGCCAGACCGCCCGCAAACAGTGGATTGCCGGCAGCCTGACCCCGGCGGGGGAAATCATGATTGATAGGGGGGCCGCTGACGCACTGCGGAATGGCGGTTCGTTGCTCCCCGCAGGTGTGAAAGGCGTGAAGGGTGACTTCACACAAGGCGATCTGGTCGTTGTGATTGATGAGTCAGGCCGTATTCTGGCGCGCGGTCTGACATCTTATGATGCTGACGATGCCCGCCGCATCGCAGGCCATCGCTCGTCAGAACTGGGGGCCATTCTGGGCTGGCAGGGGCGTGATGAGATTATCCACCGGGATGATCTGGTGGTTGTATGACCCCTCACTAATTACAAAAACAAAAAAGCCGGTGCAGAAAACTGCAACCGGCTTTTTTCATGATTATCGTTGCACGTCCTGTTACAAAGACGACTTGGTATTAGCGGGCCAGTTCAACATTGGCTCGGTACGGCCTGTCTGGGCGTCATAGCGCCGGTGGCCCTGCGGTTCGTCCCGGTCTTTTGAAAAATCAGGACGATAAGGAGGCTGATTGGCATCTGGTGCCCGATCACGCCGAATGACATTGGCTAATGGTTCTGTCCGCCCCTCAGGATAGACTGTCTGTGCAGCCTGATCATGCCACGGCATACGACGGGCTGACAGACCAGCCGGTTCAACCGAGGCCTGAGGCATGGGCGGTGCTTCGTTCCGGGGCTCATAGGCGTCTGAAACCTTTGGCGCACGAACGCTTGTCAACACCGGCGCAACAGGGGGTGCAGATGGTGCCGGGACAGGTGCTGGCGGCCGGATTTCCTCAACCACTGCCTGGCTGCGGGCTACAGGCCGGTCAAACATATCGCGTGACAAACTGCCAGTTTCCACACCCTGAGCCGACGCCAGACGAACGGAAATCGCGCGGACATCGGCATGAAGTTCCTGCACAAGCAGTTCAAGTTCGGCCAGACGGCCTTTCACGCCAAACACCGCAAACGGCGTCATAAGAAAGCCAAGACCGAACACGATCAGCACAGCCAGAAGAACAAGCTGTGCCCACAGCGGCATCCAGTCAGGTAAAGACAGTGACATCATGATGAACAGACCCCACGCGCCATAAATATGCTGCCCTTACAGGCCCCGTGAAAAAGAACGACAAAGACCTGCGGCCAGAACCCCTGACACACGGCAGCACCTACCTTACATGCCCAGAGCGCGACGGTAGATATCAAGCAGGGTTTCCTGCTCTTCCACTTCGGCAGGCTCCTGCTTCCGCAGGCGGATAATCTGCTTGATCACCTTGATATCAAACCCGGCAGACTTCGCTTCGGTAAAGATATCCTTGATATCGCCTGCCAGCGCCTTGCGTTCCTCTTCCAGACGCTCAACACGTTCAATAATGCTGCGCAGTCGGTCTGCGGCAATTCCACCCACAGCGGCATCATCACCACCGGCAAAACCTTCGGTATCCATGCGTCTGTTCCCCTGTTTGCTTGCCATGTTCGGGCCATCATGACGCACAGTCTTTCTGTGAGCCAGACCCAAGCACCAAAGCGGCGGGCTTATCGCGCACGGGCCGCCGGGTCAATTACCTTGACAGCCGGAAATCTTGCAGACAAACCCTCTCCCTTGATCGCCTCCCCTGCGGCCCGGCATTGTTACGGTGTTTCCAATACGTTCTATTTCCGGGGTTTATCAGGGGGCCCCACGCATCTTGCGGGAGTAAAAACTCAATGGCGCATGTCAATCTGATTGAGCCGTTCGACTTCATTATTTTCGGCGCCACTGGCGATCTGACCATGCGCAAGCTGCTGCCAGCCTTCCTGCGGCGCTTCCACGCGGGCGAATTCACGGACGATGCGCGACTCATCTGCATTGCCCGGTCTGAACTGACGGTCGAAAAATTCCGCCAGCAGGTGCGCAGCGCATTGAAGGAGTTTGCGTCCGACATCAGCAAGGACAACGCGACCCTTGATAGGTTTCTGGCAATTCTGTCCTATGTACCGATTGACGCCACACAGCCTGACAGCGATTGGGGGCCTGTGCGTGATGCCCTGAAAGATCAGGACAGAACCCGCGTGTTCTATCTAGCGACGGCCCCTGCGCTATATGCACCGCTCTGTGCCGCTCTGGCCGAGCACAAGCTGATAACCCGTCAGTCCCGCATTGTTCTTGAAAAGCCCATTGGGGTGAGCCTGAAAACGGCCACGGAGATCAATGACGGCGTGGGGCGCTATTTCCCTGAAGAGTCGATTTACCGCATTGATCATTATCTGGGAAAAGAGGGTGTGCAGAATCTGCTGGCCCTCCGCTTTGCCAACCCGGTGCTGGAAAAGCTGTGGTGTGCAGATGCCATTGAGCATGTGCAGATTACAGCGGCTGAAACAGTCGGCGTAGGGACACGCGGTGCTTACTATGACGAATCCGGTGCCATGCGGGATATGGTGCAGAACCACCTGTTACAGGTGCTGTGCATGGTGGCCATGGATGCCCCGGCGTCACTCAGCGCGGATGATCTGCGCAATGAAAAGCTGAAAGTACTGAACGCCCTGCGCCCCATGACACCGGACATGGTGCGGCAGAACGTGATCCGCGGCCAGTATATTGCCGGACGGATAGAGGACAAACCGGTACCCGGTTACAGTGAAGATCTGGGCCACGACCGCACGTCCAACACGGAAACCTTCGTCGCCATCCGCACCAAAATCCGGACTGCACGATGGGGCAATGTGCCGTTCTATCTGCGCACGGGCAAACGCATGGCCGCCAAAAGCACGGAAATTGTGCTTCAGTTCAAACAGCAGGTCTGGCCCATTTTTACCAACACCCCCTCCCCGGGGCGGCTAGTCATTCGCATTGCGCCCGATGAGGGACTATCGCTGGTTGTCGCCTCAAAAGACCCAGGCGCAGGCGGGTTCCGTGTGCGGAATGCCGCGCTGAATATGTCTTACGAAAATCAGTTTACCATTGAGTATCAGGATTCTTACGAACGCCTGCTGCTGGATGCGGTGCGGGGTAATCCGGCCCTGTTCATCCGTCGTGACGAAGTAGAAGCGTCATGGCGCTGGATTGAACCTATTCTGGATTCCTGCCGCCATTCCCTTTCTCAACTTGAGCCCTATCCGGCGGGTAGCTGGGGGCCGGCATCCACGCGTGCCCTGCTGGCACGTGACGGAGCCATGTGGCACGAAGACATGCTGACATGACCCAGAAACCGACAAAACCAACCACAACCGCCCCCCGTGCGCCCCTAAAGAAACGCAGCCTGCGCCAGCATATTCTGCGCAGGCTGGCGTTGGTGCTGCCCATAACCGTTCTGATGGTTGTTCTTGCCCGTAGCGGAATGATCGACACCCTGACAGACCGCTACACCTTCCGGCCTGAAAGCTGGTTTGATGATACGGCTCTGGTGCGCCATCTGCGGGTTTTGGTCACGCATAACGGCATGACGCATGATCGCCCGGATTGCCTGCTGTTTGTGGTCAACGGAAATGATGCACCCAATGCATCCCGCATTGACGTGATGCAGAAACATTCCGGCACCTGCCCCGGCCCCAAAGATGAACTGCCCAAGCTGTTCACCTTACGGGTTGACCGTATGAACCGCATCATCATGTCCGATCAGGGATCACCCGGCACGTTTCATCCTATTCCGTGAGGTCTTCTTTCAGAAGCCCTCAATAAACGGGAAATGCTGCCGCCTGAAAAAGCAGGTTTGCAGGTTGGTTGTTCCGCCACACATAATCAGGGCGCATACATGAAATTCGCGCCCTGATTTATTTCATCAGAACCTGAAACGGTTAAACGCTCTTCCCGCTTGAAGTCTTTGCAAAAGCTTTGCGCAAAGCCCGCGCTCCAGCACGAAGCGCAGATTTCCCCGGCGGCATCAGAGAATAGAAATTCAGAAATCCATGCAGCGCACCGCGATAGCAGATATAGCGCACAGCAACGCCCGCTGCTGTTAGAGCCCTTGCGTAAGCTGCCCCTTCATCCCGCATAGGGTCACATTCAGCCGTAACAATCAGTGCAGGTGCAAGACCCGTCAGATCGACGCACTTACCCGGAACAAAGCGCGGTGCAGTCCAGTCTTCCTCACAGGCAATATACTGTTCGCCATACCACTGCATGGACCGGCGAGAGAGAAAATAACCCTCGGAATAGAAATCATGCGACGGAAAAGCCTCTGCCCCGTAAAGGGACGGATAGTAGAGTAACTGCAAAACCGGTGCCTGCACGGCCCCGGCCTTGGCATCCTGCGCCAGTACCGCAGCCAGATTTCCCCCGGCACTATCACCCGCAACGGCAACGGCCCCACCCCAATGACGGTGCGACGCCTCCACAAGCCAACGCAACGCAGCCAGAGCATCATCAGCGGCGGCAGGGTAAGGATGTTCCGGGGCCAGACGATAATCGGGCAGCAGCACAGCCGCGCCAGAGGCGCGTGCCAGCCGACAGCAGATACCGTGGTGCGAATTAAGCCCACAATGCACAAAGCCGCCCCCATGCAGATATAAAACGGCTCCCCTCACCCGACCATGCGGCACATACAAACGGGCCGCCATAACCCCACCGGCACCATCGGGAATGGAAAGAGCATAGACTTTCCGCAAGCCAAAGGCTGAAAGACGCGTGGGAAAGGATGGGGTATCCATGACCTTTCGCAATGTTTTCAAAAAAGACGCCTGCGCAACAGCATGATCCACAACCTGCTCCGGCGCGGGAATAGACGGCATACTTTCCTGCTCCAGCGCCTGTTGCCGGGTTGAGCGCGCCACCTTGCGGGCACGATGTGCCGCCTGCCATTTGATCCATCCCAGCAAGATACGCGCTGGCAGATTAGGGGTGATGGGCGCGGTCTCGTTGTGGTGCCGAGCGAAGTGTTCTGCCATGGTGCGCCAGACCTCCTGTATGATTCATCTGCTGTGCAAGCCTGGTAAAATCTGGCGCAAGACGGGCCGTAACGACAAGGCCCCCAATCGATTTTGCGTTTTCCCTTGACCTGCCTGCACAGCCGACGCAGGGTGCAGCCGCCAGACGGTTGGACGGTCGCTGCCTTGTTTTACAAGGGGGAGGAAAGTCCGGGCTCCACGGAAGAACGGTGCCGGTTAACGACCGGCGAGGGCGACCTTAGGGAAAGTGCCACAGAAAACAGACCGCCTTCCTGGTCTGCATCATGGGAAACCATGGGACAGTGCTGAAGGTAAGGGTGAAACGGTGCGGTAAGAGCGCACCGCTCCTCCGGCAACGGAGGGGGCATGGTAAACCCCACCGGGAGCAAAACCGAATAGGAGCAACAGAAACCTGCAAGGGTTTCAGGGGTCTTTCGCCCCGTTGCTCGGGTTGGTTGCGTGAGGCCCGCTGCGAAGCGGGTCCCAGATGAATGACCGTCCACGCCCCGTTTGGGGCCGGACAGAACCCGGCTTATAGACCGTCTGGCATTACATACATTTAAGACCCATCACCCGTGGGATTTCATGGGCAATCTGCATAAATCACACTAAAATGAGAACATTTTAGGAACATTCTATGGTTATCTTTTGTTTACTGTTACTGTATTGATTATCTTCAACGCCCGAACAGTTCTGATAGAATACTTTATAAATCGCAGTTTTCTGCTGTTTTTTCTGTCGTTTTAATTTGCCTCCCATAAAATCCCATGCTATCCCAAACCACACCATAGAAGTGGTGCAGGCGGCACCGTTCCCGCTGTTCTGCGAACGGAAAGGTTTGACTCGGAAGGATTTCGTCTCTCGTGAGTGTGTTCCTCGGCACGCATGAAAATCGATTCGACGCAAAAGGGCGCGTTTCGATTCCGGCCGGGTTCCGCACAGTCCTGAAGGCTTTGCATACGGAAGGTGATTCTCTGGTGATTTTGCGCCCATCGCACACCATGCCCTGCATTGAAGCCTGGCCGTCCGCTGCGTTTGCCCATCTGACGCAACCGCTAGACCGTCTGGACATGTTTTCCGACGAGCACGATGACTTGGCCGCTGCCCTGTATGCAGACGCCTACCCCATGGACCCTGACCGTGAAGGCCGTATCATTCTGCCTGATTTTCTGCGCGACCATGCCGGGCTGACAGATGCCGCCAATGCTGCCTTCATGGGCGTGGGCCGCACATTTCAGATCTGGGAGCCTGAAGCCGCAAAGCAGCGCCGTGCCGAAGCGCGCATGCGGTCCCGTCGGGTGAGCATTCCTGCAGCCCGCGAAGGCGAGGCTCCATGAACGCCATGCCTAATGCTATTCCCATGCCCGACACCGCTGGCCACATTCCCGTCATGCTGGCGGAAGTGCTGGACGCCCTGAAACCCGTTGACGGGGACGCTATTCTAGACTGCACGTTTGGCGGCGGCGGTTACACCACAGCCATTCTGAACAGTGCCGATTGCACCGTGTGGGGGATTGATCGCGACCCGGACGCCATTGCCCGCGGTCATGCGCTTGCCCGCACGTTTGTCGATGCGACGGGGCAGTCTCGCCTTCACATGCTGCATGGTGGTTTCGGCTCCATGCAGGAACTGACGCAGCAGGCCAATGCCCCTGCCTTCAACGGCATTGTACTTGATCTGGGCGTTTCTTCTTTTCAGCTTGATGAGGCCGAACGAGGTTTCTCCTTCAAGCAGGACGGTCCGCTGGATATGCGGATGGCCAAAAGCGGGCGCACTGCCGCTGATCTGGTCAATACTGCGCCAGAAACAGAACTTGCTGATATTTTCCATTTCTATGGGGAAGAACGGCACGCCCGCCGTGTTGCGCGCGCCATTGTGGCTGACCGGGTCGAAACCCCCTTCACCACCACAGCCCAACTGGCCGGTTTGATCCGCCGGGTGGTGCCGTCTGACCGGTCTGGTATTGATTCCGCCACCCGGTCCTTTCAGGGTCTGCGCATCGCGGTCAATGACGAATTGGGTGAAATCGAACGCGGTCTTGAACAGGCGCTTGATCTTCTGGCCCCCGGTGGGCGGCTGGTTGTTGTATCCTTCCATTCTCTGGAAGACCGTATTGCCAAACGGGTTATGGGTGCCGCCACAGGCAAGACCCAAAGTTTTTCACGATATGATCCGCGCGCGGCACTGACAAAGGGTGATGATTCAGCCTTTACGGCGCTGACCGGGCGGCCCATACGTCCCGGTGACGCCGAATGCGCCGCCAATCCGCGCGCCCGCAGTGCCCGCCTTCGTGCTGTTGTTAAGCGTAATTCTGATGTTGCTTCCTTAGGTAAAGGACAGACTCCATGATCCCCCGGCCTTTTACTTGCTGCTGCGCTGTCCTGGCCATTTCATCGGGTTTCTTTCTTTATACAAAGAAACATCAGACAACCGTGCTTGATCAGCAGATTTCAAAAATCGTCGCTGATACCGAGCGCACACGCTCCCAGACAGCCATGTTGCGGACGGAATGGGCGCTGGAAAATCAGCCAGAACGCCTGACGCGTCTTGCCGAGCACAATCTGGTTGACCTGCACCCCATGGACCCGGCGCAGTTTGTGCGCATGGCCGATCTGGACAAACATTTGCCCTCCACAGGTCGTGGTCCTGCTGAAGACCCGCGTGCGGGTATGGTTTCCGCTACGCTTGCGTCCGCTCAGACGAATTCTGCCGCACCACCCCACACCCCCGTTGCCGTTGTAGCCGAAGCGAAACCCGCTATCCGGCCAGTCGCCGCGCAAACGCATGACCATGCAGACGCCGATGATGACGCGGCGACTCCCCATGCGGCCACTATTGTTGCAGATGCAGCGCCTGTTCGGGCCAAGCCCCCAGTACGGGCCGTTATTCGCCATGATGTTGCACCGCACATGCTTGATGAAGACGGTGTAGAGGCTGCACCGGTTCGCACCGCGCAGAATATTCCTGCCCCCACACCGCGTCCGGCAATGCCGCATCGGGCACCACAGATCCTGGCTGATGCCTCCATGCGTCCGGTTGCACCCACAACGCGTCCGATCGCAACAGTGGCAAGTGTAACGCCAGCACCGCAGCCAGTTGTTCGGCATACCCCGGCTGTGCCCCGCGTGGCATCAGTGACACCACGCGCGACAGCACAGGATAGCGACGGTGAGCAGCAGGTCAGGCATCCGCTTCCGGTAACAGTTGCAAGCTGGCACGCGGCCCGTGCCCGCCATACTCCGGCCGCATCTCCCGGATATGTTGAGGCCAGAGCAACATCTTCCTACAGCAGTGCGTCATTGCTGGGTCGCGGGGATGATGCTCTGCCGCCGCCTGTACCGATGACCAACTGATTTTTTCTTCCTGCCTGAAAGTGTTTCTCCCCAACAATGGCCCTACCGCCGCACGACCCTGACCATACACACACCGTTGGGCGCACATCTGGTGCCGCCGGTGATGATTTTCGCGTGCGGGCTCATCGGGATCAGATGCATGTCAGGCTTCTGGCCGTTGCAGCCGGGTTCTGCACCCTGTTTGGCGTTGTGGCGCTGAAGCTTTCTGTCGCTACAGTATTTCACCCTATGGCACCTGAAAAACGGCAAATTGCGCCGCAGGTTCCTGAAATTCCCAAAATTGACCCCAAAGCCAGCCTTGCCGGAGATTTCTCTCTGCCGCAGGTTCACCGGGCTTCAATCGTTGACCGAAACGGGCAGACGCTGGCGCTATCGCTGCCTGTGGCGCAGGTCTATGCCAACCCGCAGGAACTGATCGACCCGCAGGATGTCACCAAAAAGCTGAAATCCGTTCTGAAAGATCTGGATGAAGCTGAAACAACCCGCAGGCTCTCGCTCCCCAAGCAGTTTGTTTATATTGCCCGCAACATTTCCCCGCAGCAGGAACTTGCAATCAACAGCCTTGGTATCCCCGGCATCTATTTTGAGCCCGGTGAGCGCCGCCATTATCCGCTAGGGCATATGGCCGCCCAGATTATGGGCACGGTTGATATTGATGACCACGGCGTTGCCGGTGTGGAACGTTATTTTGACAAGCGCCTGATGTCTGACCATCGCCCGCTGCGCCTGTCGCTGGATGTGCGCGTGCAGTCAGTGGTGCGTGATGAACTGGCAACGGCCATGACAACCTTTCAGGCTATCGGGGCCTGCGCCATTGTCATGGATGTTCGGACGGGCGAAATCGTCGCCATGGTCAGTCTGCCTGACTATGACGCTAACGAATTCAACCACGCTACTAACGACGCCCGCTTCAACCGCGCTGTGACGGGGCTGTACGAACCCGGTTCAACCTTCAAACTGCAAACGGCAGCCATGGGGCTTGAAACCGGTACCATTCATATCTGGGATCGCTTTTCATCCGTTCCCATCCATGTTGGTCGCTTCAAAATCTCTGACATGAAAAGCGATCATTTCAGTGAATGGCTGACCCTGCCGGAAGTGATGGCCTATTCATCCAACCCGGCCGCAGCCCATATCGCGCTGGATGTTGGCGGCAAGAAACAGTCTGAATGGATGCGCGGCATGGGGTTCTTCGCCCCCGTGCCCGTTGAATTGCCTGAAGCGGCGCGTCCGCTGGTGCCACACCAGTGGAGCATTTCCACCACCATGACAGTCGGGTTCGGGCACGGTATGGCTGAACCACCGCTTGCCATTGTGCGCGGCACCGCCGCCACGGTGAATGGTGGTATTCTGCTGAAACCTACCCTGCTTGAGCGTGAAGACTCAGCCGCAGCAATCGCAGGCAATGCCCCAGACGCAACCCCGACGGCTGATCAGGGCAAGACGCTGGCCGACGGGGTTCAGAACGCCGCTTTCGCACAGGCTGCCGCTGCGGCAACCGCCCCCACGCCCGCCAATGCTGCGTCAAAATCCACCAGTTCGGATGAAGAAGCGTTGCCTGCACCTGAAGGCACACGGGTGCTGTCAGAAAAAAACTCTGCCCTGTTGCGGCGTCTGCTGCGGCTTGACGTTACGGCAGGTACAGGCCGCACAGCGGAATCCCCTGGGTATTTTGTGGGCGGCAAAACCGGCACGGCTGAAAAAATTGGCCCGCATGGCGGGTATCTGAAACACGTCAACATCTCGGCCTTCACGGGTATCTTCCCGATGAACGAGCCGCGCTATGCCGTATATGTCATGCTGGATAGCCCAAAGCCGACCCCACAGACACACGGCTGGACAACTGCGGGCTGGAACGCGGCCCCCACAGTGTCCAAAATTATTTCCCGCATTGGCCCGATGTTGCAAATCTTCCCGGATACAGCACATGCGGCACAAATTGATGCCTCTATGGCGCTGCCCATGCATCCGCCAGTGCCACGCGGCGTGCGGCCACTCGGGCCGGGTAATGACCCCGGAGACCCGCGCAAGGCAGAAGCGGCCCGCAAGGCTGAAAAAGCTGCGGAAAAGCAGAAACTGGCCGACCTTAAAAAACATGGTGGGGAGGTCATGGACGAATGAGCCAGACACTTTCAGCATTGCAGCAGGCCGTTGGCCTGCCTGACACTCCCAATGCAGGGGCCGTAACGATTACCGCCATTACGGCCGATAGCCGCGCAGTCTCCCCCGGCACACTGTTTGCTGCGCTGCCGGGTGTAAAAACCGACGGGCGCGCCTTTATTGCCAGTGCCGTTGAAAACGGGGCTGCCGCAATTCTGGCCCCCAAAGGCACCGACTGGCCCGCCAATGTGCCCCAGCGCCCATTGGTGCTGGCTGATGAGCCCCGGCATGCGCTGGCTGTTATGGCCGCGACATTGGCTGGCCCGCAGCCAGAACAACTGGTTGCGATCACTGGCACAAATGGCAAAACCAGTACGGCTGACTTTGTGCGCCAGCTTTGGGCATTGCAGGGGCTGAAAGCGGCTGCTGTGGGCACGCTCGGTCTGACTGGCACAGACCTTCCGCCCATCGCCATGCCCTCGCTGACCACGCCTGACCCGGTTGCTCTGGCAAACGGGTTAGCCGCGCTGGCACAGGCAGGCGTGCAGCATGTCGCACTTGAAGCATCATCCCACGGGCTGGAACAACATCGGCTTGATGGGCTGCGCATTTCTGCGGCAGGCTTTACCAACCTGACCCGCGATCATCTTGATTATCATGGCACGGTTGATGCCTATCGGCAGGCCAAACTGAAACTGTTTGCTGATCTGCTTCCCAGCGGGGGCATTGCCGCCGCCAATGCGGATATGGACAGCTCAACACTGGCCGCTTTGCGCACTATTGCCGCCACCCGCAAGCTGCATCTGCGCACTGTGGGTGAAGCCGGTGAAACCCTGCGCTTGCTGGAACATATGCCCCTGCCCTCCGGCCAGAAACTGGTATTGGATGTCAACGGCACCAGACGCACAGTAACATTGGCGCTGCCCGGCCGCTTTCAGGCCGATAATGCCCTGCTGGCCGCCGCATTGGCCGCACCCGATGACGCCGCGTTATTGACTATGGTTGATCTGCTTCCGCGCCTACAGGGCGTACGAGGCAGGATGGAACGCGCCGTTGTGCTGCCAAACGGTGCAAGCACGTATGTTGATTATGCCCATACGCCCGATGCACTTGCCCGACTGCTGGCGTCTCTGCGTCCCCATGCTCTTGGTCGGTTGATTGTCGTGTTTGGTGCCGGTGGGGACCGTGACAAAGGTAAACGTCCCCTCATGGCGCAGGAAGCCGTCAAGGGCGCGGATATCGCCATTATTACCGATGACAACCCGCGTACTGAAAACCCTGCGTCCATTCGTGCCGATGTAAAAGCAGGCGCACCCACCGCGCTTGAAATTGGCGACCGCCGCACCGCCATTGCGGAAGCCCTTGCCATGCTTGGCCCACAGGATGTGCTGGTGGTTGCCGGTAAAGGGCATGAACAGGGCCAGATTATCGGCACGGATGTTCATCCGTTTGACGATGCTGACGTTATTCGTACGCTTGCTGGCCAAAACACCCACACCGCCCGTCAGGTCGCTGGGGTATGAGTGTACTCTGGACCCGTGCCGAACTGGAAGCAGCCACCGGCGGTCACTTTCTTTCAGCTTCACCCGCCGCCCTAGCACCCGCTGCTCTCCCGACAGGCGTCAGCATGATCGCTGGATCTGAAAACCTACCGGACCAAGATCAGGCCGCGCCTGAAATCATTGTCACGGGTATTTCCATTGATACGCGTACCATCGCCCCCGGTGATCTGTTCATTGCCCTGAAGGGCGATAACAGCGACGGCCATGCTCATATTGGCATGGCGCTTGAAAAAGGGGCCGCAGCCGTTCTGGTGCATAACACCACCGGACTGACTGACCCTCGGCTGCTGGTTGTGGACGATACCTTGGCCGGGTTGCAGGCCCTTGCCCATGCCGCCCGTGCGCGTTTCAAGGGCAAGCTGGTCGCTGTCACCGGCAGCGTGGGTAAGACTACCACCAAGGATATGCTCCGGGTGGCACTTAGTGCGCTTGGCCCTACCCATGCGGCCGAGGCATCTTACAACAATCATTGGGGTGTGCCGCTTACGCTGGCCCGGTTGCCACGGGAGGCCGCATTCTGCATCAGCGAAATCGGGATGAACCATCCGGGGGAAATCCTTCCGCTGGCGCGTATGGCACAACCCGATGTTGCCGTCATTACAACCATTGCCTCAGCACATCTGGGGCATATGGGCAGCTTGGACGCCATTGCGCAGGAAAAGGCGGACATCATTGCCGCCCTGCCTGCACACGGTATCGCCATTGTGCCCGATGACGCCCACGGACAGGCTATTTTTCAGAACGTCGCACAGAAAGCGGACGCGACCCTCTGGTTAAGCGGGGAAAACCCGAACAGCTTTGCGCATCTGGATGGGCTAGTTGCCAGCAATGGCGGGTCTTCCTTTATAGCGCATCTGGGCGATAAAGCCGTGCCGGTAAGGCTTGAGGCTCCGGGCACACATCTGGCGCGCAATGCTCTCTCTACCCTTGCTGTTTGCGCGGCTTTCGGGGCCGATATTGCCCGCGCTGCACAGGCGTTGGCCGCTTTTCGGCCCGGCAAAGGGCGTGGGGCGCTAGCGACCATTGCTGGCGGAGACGTGACCCTGCTGGATGAAAGCTATAACGCGTCAGCGGCTTCCATCCGGGCAACGCTCGCTGTGCTGCATCTTCTTCCCGCCAACCGCCATATTGCCGTTCTGGGCGATATTCGCGAACTGGGCGATTTTTCCACCGCAGAACATGCCGCGCTGGCAACCCCAGCCGCTAACTCTGCTGATCTTGTTTTTTGCTGCGGACCCCACATGAAATCCCTTTTTGATGCCCTGCCTCGTGCAAAGCAGGGCGCTTGGGCGGAAACTTCCGCCACTCTGGCTCCTCTTGTCTGCGCTGCGTTGCGCAAGGGGGATGCCGTGCTGGTCAAAGGGAGTCTGGGCAGCCGCATGCGTGATGTCATTACGGCACTGAACACCCTGCACACGGTAGGAGCCGCCTGACATGCTGTATCTTCTGGCGTCCCATGCCGTTCATGACGGCCATATGCCGTTGTTCAACCTGCTGCGCTACATCACGTTCCGCGCCGGATGCGCCTGTCTGACTGCTCTGGTTATCAGCCTGCTGATGGGCAAGCCGCTTATTGCCATGCTGCGCCGCATTCAGCGGGGCGGCCAGCCAATCCGCGCTTTAGGGCCGGAACGTCACCTGCTGGAAAAAACCGGCACACCAACAATGGGCGGCGTGCTGATCCTGTTCTCTCTGGCCATTTCCGTGCTGTTGTGGGGGGATCTGGAAAACGGGTTTGTGTGGGCTGTTCTGCTGACAACATTGGCGTTCGGGGCCGTAGGCTTTGCCGATGACTATCTGAAATTATCCCGCCGCAATACCGATGGCGTTTCAAAGCGCACCCGCCTGGGGGCAGAGTTCGCAACGTCTCTGGCGTGCGGCTGGTATCTGCAGACGCTCATGCCCGCAGACGTGGCAAACATGGTCGCTTTCCCGTTTGTGAAAGACCTGCTGCTGCCGCTGGGCTTTGCCTTTCCCATCTTTGCCATGATTACCATCACCGGCTTTGGCAATGCGGTAAACTTTACTGATGGGCTGGATGGCTTGGCTATTGTGCCGGTGGTGATTGCCGCACTGGTGTTTGGTATTCTTTCCTACGTGGTGGGGAACCACGTTTTTGCAGATTACCTACAGGTGCATGCTGTACCCGGCACGGGCGAACTGGCCGTGTTCTGTGCGGCTCTGGTTGGCGCGGGGTTAGGCTTTCTGTGGTTCAATGCGCCCCCTGCTTCCGTTTTCATGGGGGATACCGGCTCTCTCTCCCTTGGTGGGGCACTGGGGTCTCTGGCTGTTGCCATCAAGCACGAACTGGTGCTGTGCATTGTTGGTGGCCTGTTTGTGGTTGAAACCCTTTCGGTGGTGATTCAGGTTTTCTGGTACAAGCGCACAGGGCGGCGCGTGTTCCTGATGGCCCCCATTCATCACCATTTTGAGAAAAAAGGCTGGGCAGAGCCGAAAATTGTTATTCGGTTCTGGATTATTTCCGTCATTCTGGGGATGTGTGGCCTCGCCACATTGAAATTGCGATGAGCATTTTTCCACCCACGCTGTTTGAAGGTCAACGCTACGCTGTTCTGGGTCTAGGCCGGAACGGCGTGCCTGCTGTACTGGCTCTGGCCCGTTGCGGTGCCACCGTTCAGGCGTGGGATGATGGAGAAAACGCTCGCACTGCACTGGGCAAACACTGCGCGACACTTTCAGCAGATATTGCGGCCCGCATTACCTGCGCTCCAATCGAAACAGTGATGGGGTTTGACGGGTTGGTGCTCTCACCCGGTATTCCGCATAGTCTGCCAAAACCACACCCTGTCGCCCTGCTGGCACAGGATGCGGGGGTGCCCATCCTGTCTGACGCAGAACTGCTATATCGCGCCGTGCGCGGGGCAGGAAGCAAAGCCCGGTTTGCTGGCATTACAGGCACCAACGGCAAATCAACCACCACAACATTGCTGGCCCATATTCTGGACAACGCCGGTCTACCGGTAGCCGCCGGGGGCAATTTAGGCCCCGCCGCACTGGCGCTGCCCCTGTTGCCCGACAACGGGGTCTATGTACTTGAAATGTCATCCTACATGCTGGAACGGCTGGACACGCTGCATTTTGATGCGGCCTGCCTGCTGAACCTAACGCCTGACCATCTTGACCGTCATGCCGGCATGGAAGGCTATGCCCTTGCCAAAACCCGTGTTTTTGCTGGCCAGACACCAGATGATCTAGCGGTAATTGGCGTAGAAGATGACTGGTGCCGTGACATTGCTGCCAAATTAAAAGCCGGCCCCGCACGCTGTGTCACTATTTCCGGTGCTGCTGTAACACCGCCCAGCATGCTCTATGGGCAGAACAATGCGGTATGGCAGAACAACACAACTGCTGGCCCACAGAAAGTCGCAGATATCGGGCCTGCGTTACCCGGCAGCCATAATGCGGAAAACGCGGCTGCGGCGTATGCTATGGCCGAGTTTCTGGGTGTGTCACAGGCTGATATTGCATCAGGCCTGCGCACCTTCCCCGGTTTGCCGCACCGCCAGAAAGTGGTGGCAGAGCAAAATGGTGTTGTCTTTGTGGATGACAGCAAGGCCACCAACGCCGATGCGTCGTCCCGCGCCCTGGGATGTTACGACCGGCTGGTGTGGATTGCGGGCGGCATGGCAAAAGAAGGCGGCATCAATTCTCTGACAGACTACTTCCCGCGCATCACGCACACCTTCCTGATTGGCCGCGATGCCGAGGAACTGGCCGCAACCCTCCGTGCCCATAACGCGCCCTACACTATTGTAGGCACGCTAGAGGCCGCGGTGCCTGCCGCCTACGCCACAGCGCAGCAAAGCCACACACCTGTTGTGCTGCTTTCACCCGCATGCGCCAGTTTTGATCAGTTTTCAGGGTTTGAAGCACGCGGCCTCCGGTTTCAGGAACTGGCCCGCGCAATGCAGACTGATACCGCCCCACAGACAGGAAAGAACGGCTGATGCCAGGGTATTCCCGCAGTGATGATTCCGCTTTGGGCCGCTGGTGGCGGAATGTTGACCGCACCACGCTTATCTGCGCGTTCATTCTCATCGGGTTTGGCTATATTCTGATGATGGCCGCCAGCCCTGCTGTGGCTGTGCGTATTGGCGCATCACGCAATATGTTCATCTTCAAACAGATGATGTTTCTCAGCATTGCCGGGTTGATTGTAACGGGCGTTTCAACACTCTCGCGCAAAGCCGTGCTGCGACTATCCCTGATCGGGGGGGCTCTGATGCTGGGGGCTACGGCCCTGACACTTGTTCATGGCATTGAGATCAAAGGCGCACGCCGATGGATTGCGCTGCCCCTGATGTCCCTTCAGCCATCCGAATTCCTGAAACCCTGTTTTGCCGTTGTAACCGGGTGGCTGCTGACCCAGCGCCGCCTGACCAAATACTTCCCCGGTATGCTGCTGGCCTTTGGTCTTTTTGGTGCCATTCTGATGCTGCTGAAGTCTCAGCCAGACATCGGCATGTTGACAGTCATCACCACCGTTTTCATGACCCAGTTGTTTGTTGATGGCCTTAGCCTTGTTCTGGTGGGTGTCGGCGTGGCGTGCATGATCGGGGCGGGTGTGTCGGCCTTCTTCCTGTTCCCGCATGTGCGGTCACGTGTTGAACGCTTCATGCACCCCAACGTGGGGGACCACTACCAGATTGATACCGCCCTACGCGCTTTTGGTAATGGCGGCCTGACAGGCCGTGGCCCCGGTGAAGGCCGCGTAAAAGACCTTCTGCCCGACGCCCATGCTGACTTCGTGTTTGCCGTGGCGGGGGAAGAATACGGCATGATTGTCTGCATGCTGATTATTGCCGTGTTTGGCGTGATTGTGGTCCGCACATTGCTGCGCCTTATCCGGGAAGATGACCCGTTTGTGGTGCTTTCCGTCACCGGGCTGGTCACGGGGTTTGGCCTTCAGGCCTTTGTGAACATGGCCTCGACCTTGCATCTTATCCCGACCAAGGGCATGACGCTGCCTTTCATCTCCTATGGTGGGTCTTCAGCTATGTCTATTGCGCTGGCAGTCGGCATGGTTCTGGCCTTGACCCGACACCAGCCCGGCGGCCGCACGCAGATTGGAAACGGCTTCATGACCACACTCAGACAATGGCGGCCAGCATGACCCCCCGCACTATCGTCATTGCCGCCGGGGGAACCGGTGGGCACTTCTTCCCCGCAGAAGCACTGGCAGACGCCTTGGCCAGCCGCGGCCACCAGCTTGTGCTGATGACGGATGAGCGTGCCGGCACCCGGACCGAGGGTGTGTTTGCAGGTGGCCCACAATATGTGCTGCGGGGTGCCGGTGTTGCAGGCCGTGGCCCGACCCGTGCCCTGAAAGCCGGTTTGACATTGCTGGCCAGCGCATGGAAGGCGCGTTCCATTCTGCGCACTGTCAAGCCAGATGCCATTGTCGGGTTCGGCGGTTATCCCTCCGTGCCGCCTTTGCTGGGTGGGCGGCTACTGGGCCGCAAGCATCCTGTCCTGATTATTCATGAAGGCAATGCTGTTCTGGGCAAGGCCAATGCCGTGCTTTCCCGCTTTGCTGATGTTATTGCGACTTCCTACCCATCCGTCGCCAAGTTACCGATTGGCGCACGCACAGCGTTGACCGGCATGCCGGTTCGCCCTGCGATTGCGGATCTGGCCGGGGAAGCATATGCGCCCCCTGCTGACACCATTCATCTGCTTGTCTGGGGCGGGTCACTGGGGGCCACTGTTTTTGCCCAGACCGTTCCGGCCGCACTTGGCAAACTGCCAGAAACCCTGCGCAGCCGCCTGCGTGTTACGCAACAAGCCCGCAAGGCCGATCTGGACGATGTGCGTGCATCCTATGCGGGCATGGGTATTCAGGCGCGTGTAGAGCCATTTCTGAACGATGTTCCCGCCCTGCTGAAAAACGCGCATTTGGTCATTGGCCGTGCCGGTGGGTCTTCCGTGGCAGAAATTACCACAGCGGGCCGCCCGTCCATTCTGGTCCCACTGCCCATTGCGGCGAGTGATGAGCAGACTGAAAATGCCCGCGCCATAACCACTGCTGGTGCCGGGTGGATGATCCGCCAGCCGGATTTCACCCCCGCTGCTCTGGCTTCGCGCCTGAGTGATCTGTTAACCGCCCCGGACGATCTGGCGCGTGCCGCCGCCGCCGCGGCCACACTGGCCCGCCCGGATGCCGCCACCCGTCTGGCCGATATTGTAGAAGAATGTTTGCACCTTTCCCCCTCGCCCGCCTATCCGACGACACCCAGCCAGACGGAGTTCAGCGCATGAGAGCCCTCCCCCTTTCCATCGGCACCATCCATTTTGTGGGTATTGGCGGTATCGGCATGTCGGGCATTGCAGAGGTTCTGTCCATGCTCGGCTATTCCGTGCAGGGGTCAGACATTGCAGAAAACGGCAACGTCAAACGTCTGCGTGCAGCGGGTATTCCTATCTCCATCGGGCACGATGCCGCCAATCTGGGTGATGCGCAGGTTGTGGTCATTTCAACCGCCGTCAGCCGCGACAACCCGGAAGTTGTTGCCGCCCGCAGCCGGTTGATCCCTGTGGTACGCCGGGCAGAAATGCTGGCGGAACTGATGCGTCTGCGCTGGTCGGTTGCTATTGGCGGCACACACGGCAAAACCACCACCACCAGTCTGGTGGCCGCCGTGCTTGAAGCCGCGCAGCTTGACCCGACCGTTATCAACGGCGGCATTATCGAAGCCTACGGCACCAACACCCGCATGGGCAAAGGTGACTGGATGGTGGCCGAAGCGGATGAAAGTGACGGTTCTTTCCTGCGCCTGCCTGCTGTTATTTCCGTCGTGACCAACATGGATCCCGAACATCTGGACCATTGGGGGTCAGCCGAGGCCATGGAAGCGGCTTATGACCAGTTTGTTTCCAACGTGCCGTTTTATGGTTTTGCCGTGCTGTGCATTGACCACCCGGCCGTGCAGCAGATGATCCCGCGCCTGTCCGACCACCGCATTGTCACCTACGGGTTCTCCCCGCAGGCAGACGTCCGGGCTGAAAAGCTGATTACGGACAAAATGGGTGCGACGTTTGAAGTCACGCTGACAGACCGCATTACCCGCCGCACCCGCAAGGCCGGTCCATTCCGCCTGCCCATGCTGGGCTCACATAACGTGCAGAACGCTCTGGCTGCCATTGCTGTGGCAACGGAAATGGATATCAGTGACGATGTGATCCGCTCTGGTCTGGCTTCTTTCCGTGGTGTGAAGCGTCGCTTTACCCGCACGGGTGAAGCCGGCGGCATTACCGTGATTGATGATTACGGCCACCACCCGGTTGAAATTGCCGCCGTGCTGAAAGCGGCACGTCAGGCAGGGGCAGCCAAGGTTATTGCCGTAATGCAGCCCCACCGTTATTCGCGCCTGCAAATGCTGTTCGCTGATTTCTGCACCTGCATGAATGATGCAGATACCGTCATTGTGTCAGACATCTACGCGGCGGGTGAACAGCCGATTGAGGGCGTTAGCCGCGATATGCTGATTGAAGGCCTGCGCGAACGTGGCCACCGATCAGTCGTGCCGCTGTCCAGCCCTGACCATCTGGCAGAAATGGTCAACGCCATTGCCAAACCGGGTGACTATGTTGTCTGCCTTGGCGCAGGCACCATTACCAACTGGGCACAGGCATTGCCAGAACAGTTGTCGGCCCTTCAGGCCGCAGCGAAAGGTGGACGTGCGGCATGACTGCCGACACCATGACCAACCTTGTGCAGCATGCATTTGCTGACACACGCGGCCGTCTTACACCGCAAGCTCCTCTTGGGCCACGCACATGGTTTCGGGTCGGCGGCAATGCGGAATGGCTGTTTCAGCCAGCCGATACGGAAGATCTGGCAGCAGTCATGCAGAAGCTGTCACCAGAACTTCCTGTGACCGCACTGGGCGCGTGTTCAAACGTCATTATCCGCGATGGTGGGCTGGACGGCATTGTCATCCGTCTGGCCCGCGGTTTTGCCGATGTCACAGTTGAGCAGGACGGACTGGTTGTTGGCGCGGCCTGCTTGGATGCCACGGTTGCCGAACATGCGGCACAGGCTGGTCTGGGTGGGCTGGAATTTCTGGCAGGTATTCCCGGCTCCATCGGTGGGGCCGTGCGTATGAATGCGGGTGCGTATGGGTCTGACATCGCAGCAGTGCTTGATTGGGCGGATATTGTAACCCGCGATGGCAGTCTGGTACGGCTGGATGCTGGCGCACTGAACTTTGGGTATCGCCGGTCTGGCCTGCCCGAAGGTGCTTTGGTGGTGCGCGCACGCCTGCGCGGTGTGCCTGCAAACCCGGCCGATATTGCCGCCCGTATTGCCGACGTGCGCACATCCCGCGAACAATCCCAGCCTGTCCGGGCCAGAACCGGAGGGTCAACCTTCCGTAATCCTGACCCTGAACTCTCACGCCGCAAGGCATGGGAACTGATTGATGCTGCCGGTTGCCGCGGGTTAACGCTGGGCGGGGCGCAGGTCAGTGAAAAACACTGTAATTTTCTGATCAATACCGGCACAGCCACCGCCTCGGACCTTGAAGCATTGGGCGAGGAAGTCCGGAAGCGGGTTGAACAGAACTCTGGTGTTTCCCTGCACTGGGAAATCAAACGTATTGGCAAAACGGGCACCCCGGCATGAACAGCAATACACGTGTGACCGTTCTGATGGGCGGCATTTCCTCTGAACGCGAAGTCAGCCTGTCATCCGGCAAAGGCGTAGCTGATGCCCTGCGGAGCGCGGGCTATACCGTATCGGAACTGGATGCCGGGGCAGATCTGGCCGGGCTGGTTGCCAGCCTGACCGAACAGAAACCGGATGTGGTGTTCAATGCCCTGCACGGCCGCTTTGGGGAAGATGGTTGTATTCAGGGCATTCTGGAATGGATGCGCCTACCCTATACCCACTCCGGCGTACGCGCCTCTGCAACCGCTATGGACAAGGCCGCCGCCCGCGCGGTGTTTCTGTCTGCAGGCTTACCCGTTGCTGACGGCAAGGTTATCAGCATTGAAGAGCTGGCTGAAGCTGACCCGATGCCTGCCCCCTATGTGGTCAAACCATTAAGCGAGGGCTCGTCAGTTGGGGTATCCATTGTCCGCAAAGGATCAAATGTGCGGGCAGGGATTGTCGAAAACTGGCACTACGGCACACACGCACTGGTAGAAGAATTTATTCCGGGGCGTGAAATTACTATCGGCGTGCTGGGTGACCGTGCATTGACAGTAACAGACATCACCCCTACCCCAGCCGAAGGCCGCGATTTCTACGATTACGATGCCAAATACAAAGCAGGCGGGTCTGCCCACGTTCTACCGGCAAACATAGACGCGGATATTGCGAAAAAAGCCTGTGATATTGCTGTGGCAGCGCATCAGGCTTTGGGCTGTGCAGGCGCATCGCGGTCTGACTTCCGGCTGGATGACACTGGCGACGGCCCAGCCCGGCTTATTCTGCTGGAGGTCAACACCCAGCCGGGTATGACCGCAACATCCCTTCTGCCAGAACAGGCCGCCTATTGCGGCATCAGCTACCCGGAACTGTGCGGCTGGCTGGTTGAACAGGCCCTTCACCGTCAATGAGACCACCGCCCTCACCCTCTGATCGTCCGTCCCGGCTGGCTCTGTTTGCCCGCAGGCAGAAGCATCTGTTGCGGCCACTGGCCGGGCTTATCGTTCTGGGGGCTGTGGGCGGCGCGGCTTATCTGTATCTTCAGCTGCCTGGCGCAAAAGAACAACTTGCCCCCATACGCGATAGATTACTGAACAAAGCCCCCCTGCGTATTACCGCGCTTAAAATCGACGGTGCCCAGCTGACCAGTGAGGAAGCTATTCGTAACGCGGTTGGCGTAAAGGTGGGTGACCCTGTTCTGAACTTCAGCGTCAGTGACGCACGCGACAGACTGAATGCGCTGCCGTTTGTTGATCATGTAACGGTTGAGCGGCACCTTTCGGGCGAGATTGATGTTCATATTACCGAACGGCCGCCTTTTGCCGTCTGGCAGCATAATGGCCATTTTGAACTGATTGACCGTCAGGGCAACAAAGTGCCTGATCAGGGCATGACTGGCAAAGATGCAGAAGCCTTTACCAAACTGCCGCTGGTGGTGGGTGATGGTGCCAATGCCCCCGCAGCAACCCTGCTTGATGCACTGGCGCTGGAGCCAGAAGTCCGCTCCCGCATGGTCGCAGCTGTTCGCGTCAGCAACCGGCGCTGGAATCTCACGCTCAAAGATGGTGCCACAGTGCTGCTGCCAGAGGGAGAGGAAGTGCCCGCCATCCATCGGCTGGCCAAGCTCCACGCGACCACCCGTCTGCTTGATCGGCCTGTCGTGCTGATTGACATGCGCCTGCCAGACCGCCTGACCATTCGGGAAAAACCGCCAGAACCACAACCCGATGCCAGCAAACCAGAAACGGATGCCCCAGCCGCAGCCGGTGCCCATCCCGGCAAACCCGCGGCAGCGCCTTCTGGTCAGCCCCACTCCTCAGCCCCCGCAACGGGAAGCCCACAATGAATGACCGCGCACGTTCTTCCTCTCCCAATTTTTCTCTGGGGGGCCGGTCTCGCAAAAAATCTGCCAATGGGGGCGCATCTTCCGGCCTGTTGATGAGTGGTGATGACACCATCCTTCCGCTGCCGCCGTCAGAAGCCAATAAACGCCCCCGCGTATGGCGCAACGGCTACTCCGCAGTGCTGGATATCGGGTCAACCAAAATTACCTGCCTGATTGGCAAGGGCGAGCCAAACGGCAATCTGCGGGTCATTGGCTGCGGCTGGCGTCGGTCAGATGGTATTCGCAACGGTGCCATTACAGACCTGCAAAAAGCGGAAGCGGCCATTCGGGCTACGGTTGGTCAGGCTGAAATGATGGCCGAACGGACGGTTGACCGCATTGTGGTCAATCTGTCCTGCGGTCATCCGGCCAGCCGTCTGTTCAACGTACGGTGGCCTGTCGGCGGCCGCGTTGTCACGGAAGCCGATATTCGCCGCGTGGTGACGGAAGGCCGTGTGCAGGCGACGGTTGAAGGACGCGACGTTGTCCATACACTCCCAATTGATTTTACGGTCGATGACACCGAAAACGTCGCAGACCCGCGTGGTCATTTGTGTGAAACCCTGAAAGCACGGCTGCATATTATTGATGCGGCTTCGACTGCCCTGCTGAATCTTGAAACGGTTTTAAGCCGGGCAGAACTGAAGCTGGAAGCACTTGTATCCTCCCCCATGGCCTCTGGCTTGTCCGTTCTGGATGCCGATGAGCGGGAACTGGGCACCACCGTCATTGAAATGGGCGGCGGTACAACCTCTTTTGCTGTTTTTGGCGAAGGCCAGATCCTGCACACCGCGCAAATTGGTGTCGGTGGTCTGCACGTTACCCGCGATATTGCCCGTGGGCTGAGCACATCGCTGGAAAATGCCGAGCGTCTGAAAACGGTTTACGGCAGCGCGGATCTTGCATCGGACGTTGAGGACGAACTGATCACGGTAGAGTTACTGGGCAACGACGTTCCGCATTTTGAACAGATTTCCCGCGCACAGCTTGGCCGTATCATCCGGCCACGCATGGAAGAAACACTCGAACTGGTACGTGAAAAACTTGATGGCGCAGGTTTGGGTAATGCCGCAAGTGGTCGCATTGTATTGACCGGCGGAGCCTCACTTCTGGATGGCATGCGGCCGCTGGCCGAGCGTATTCTGGGTTCACCTGCCGCTAAAGGCCGACATGGGCCGGCGTTTACACGCTCGGTTCGGTTGGGGCGGCCCAAGAACATTATTGGCCTGCCTGAAAAAACGGCCGCAGCCGCAGGCTTTGCCACTGCGGCCGGGTTGCTATCCTGGGCAGCAAGTGCTGAACGACCATTTGGCGATGTTGAGTTCAGAGAAGCACCCCCTTCAGGTTTTTTACAGAAACTCGTCGCTTTTATTCGTGAGAGAGTTTGATATACTTAACGCAATACTGAAACATCACGCCCGCTAGCCATTACTGACTCCGTTAGCCGCCGCTGTTCACCGGGAGAGACTTATGACACTGAACCTGACCGTGCCACCTCAAAATCACGCTGATTTCTCGCCGAGAATCACCGTTATCGGCGTTGGCGGCGGCGGTACGAACGCAGTGGACAACATGATTGCGTCGAACCTTCAGGGCGTGGAATTTGTTGTTGCCAATACGGATGCTCAAAGTCTGGCAAAAAGCCGGGCTGACCGCCGTGTACAGCTTGGCCCGCACCTGACGCATGGTTTGGGTGCCGGGGCAAAACCGGAAGTTGGGCGCGGCGCGGCAGAAGAAGCGGCAGATGAACTGGCCCGGCACCTTGATGGCTCTCACATGGTTTTCATCACCACCGGTATGGGTGGTGGCACGGGTACGGGTGCGGCCCCGGTTATTGCCCGCATGGCGCGTGAACGGAATATTCTGACGGTTGGCGTTGTCAGCAAGCCTTTCGACTACGAAGGCAAGCGTCGCGCCCGTCTGGCGGATGAAGGGATTAAAGAACTTCAGCAGTATGTTGATACGCTGATTGTTATCCCAAACCAGAACCTGTTCCGCGTTGCCAGCGAACGTACTACTCTGCGTGAAGCCTACAAAATGGCTGACCACGTTCTGTATATGGGCGTGCGTGGCGTGACCGACCTGATGATGGCCCCCGGCTACATCAACCTCGACTTCGCAGATATCCGCAGCGTCATGGCCGAAATGGGCAAGGCTATGATGGGTACGGGGGAAGCCGAAGGTGAAAACCGCGCGATTGAAGCTGCTGAAGCTGCGATCGCCAACCCGCTGCTTGAAGATTCTTCCATGTCTGGCGCACAGGGCCTGCTGGTGAACATCACCGGCGGTGAAGACATGACGCTGTTTGAAGTGGAAGAAGCCGCAAACCGCATTGGTCGTGAAGTTGCCGAAGGCGCAAACATGATCTGGGGTTCTATCATTGACGAAAACATGAATGGCAAAATTCGTGTCTCCGTCGTAGCAACCGGTATTGATATTCCCCCCCCCAATGCTGACCGTCTGCATCTGGTTTCGGTTGAAAGCGAAACCGGAACTGAACATCCTGCTGCGGCTGCCAACGCAGCTCCGCAGGCAGAAGCCTCGGCTTCAGCGAGCACACCACGGGCAGAAAGCAGCGCTGCGCAGACGCACTATCAGGCACCCCGTCCTGCCGCTGCTGCGCCAACACAACCGGCTTATCAGGCGCCGCAGACTGCATCATCTCACGTAACGCCTCCCCCGGCTCACAGTGTTCCGGGTTCGGCGGCACCGGCGGCCTCTGCCCCGGCTGGTCAGGCCCAACCTCTCAGCCGTCAGGTTCCTTCACCCCGCGCTGGTCTGTTTACGGAAACGCCTCGCTCCCCTTACGCGCCTGAACATGCGCAGCAGTCCTCCCGTAGCCTGTTCGGCCGCGTCACCGGTGCGTTCCGTCGCAGCGCTGGGGATGAACAGCGTAACGAACCCACAACGCAGCAGCGCCCAACCGTCAGTCAGGCTGACCAAGGGCCAAGCATCCGTCAGGCTGAAACGGATGATGCCGGTCTGGAAATCCCGACCTTCCTGCGTCGTCAGTAATCTGGCGGTATTTTATGGCGCGCCGTCCTATGGGGCGGCGCGTTTTTTGTGTGTAATAGACGGCAATAATCATTGACTCGCCAGAACACTTTGCCGGCTTTAGCGTTAGGCTGCACAGTTTTTCACTCTAGCAGGAAAACGTCAGAGCCATGGACAGTCTCCTGATGGAACCGATTTCTCTCTCCGCTACGCCGGAAGCGTTGTCTGTTCCTCCCTATAGCCGCACCAAGACGGTAAAGACCTGTCAGCATACGCTGGGCCAGACTATTTCAAGCGTCGGGATCGGTCTGCACACCGGTGCACGGATCAACCTGACGCTGATGCCTGCCCCAGCTGATCACGGGATTGTCTTCCGCCGGAGTGATCTGAACGCTTCGCCGTTGCCCGCACGATTCGACCACGTGGTTGATACACGCCTGAGCACGGTTCTGGGTGAGGCCACTAATCCTGCAAACCGTATTGCCACCATTGAACATCTGATGGCGGCACTCCACGGATGTGGGGTAGACAATGCGCTGGTGTTGGTTGATGGCCCGGAAATTCCGGTATTTGACGGTTCAGCCGCTGATTTCGTTTTTCTGCTTGATTGCGCTGGCCGAGCCCCACAGGACGCCGTACGCCAGAGCATTGAAGTTCTGCGCCCCATCCGGGTAGAACATAACGGCGCTTTTGTTGAACTTTTACCCTCTGCCGCACCGTCGCTGCATCTGTCTCTGGGGATTGAATTTTCTGCGTCCGCCATTGGTAAGCAGAATTTTTCTCTGTCCCTGACACCTGACACGTTCCGGCACGATCTGGCCCGCAGCCGTACTTTTACTCTGCGTCAGGAAATTGAAGCCCTGCACAAGGCGGGCCTTGCCCGTGGCGGCTCGCTTGATAATGCGATTGTGGTTGATGGTGCAGATATTTTGAACCCTGCTGGCCTGCGCTGCCCCGATGAGTTCATCCGCCACAAAATGATGGATGCCGTGGGGGATCTGTATCTGGCCGGTGCCCCGCTGCGGGCCCGTTTCACAGGCTATCGTTCAGGCCATGGGCTGAATAATCAGGTGCTACGCGCCCTGTTTGCAGATACGTCAGCCTGGCGTTTTGTTCCACCGACCGCAGTGGCCGCCCTTGCCGCTGCATGATATGATTTTTCGTTAAAGCGCACAGAGCATCTATCCTTTCCTTTCCCTGACGGCTATGCGTGCTATAAGATAGCTTCAAATTAAAGAACCGGGATGTCTGTGAGCGTTATCAATCCTCTTTCCGTTCGCTGCCGCATTCGCCAGTTGGCGACGGCCAGTCTGCTATTGGGCTTGTCCGGCTGCGGGCTGTTCGGGCATGAGAAAGCGCCCGAGGTTCCGAAACTGGCCTCGGCAGAAACCCTGTATAACAACGGTATCGACGCCCTACGGACGCGCCGTTACACGCTGGCTGCGGCAGAATTTGAGGTTCTTCAGCAGAACTATCCCTATTCAGGCTATGTGGCGAACGCCCAGCTGATGGAAGGGTATGCCTACTACCTGAAGGGTAAATACCCTGAAGCAGTGCAGCAGCTTAACCGCTTTATTGGCCTGCACCCTACCAGTGCCGATGCCGCTTACGCCTATTACCTGCGCGCCCTGTGCTATTATGAACAGATTGCCGACGTGCAGCGTGACCAGCAGGGCACCGTGGAATCCATGGACGCACTGGAAGAAGTGATTACCCGCTTCCCGCAGTCCAAATACGCCCGTGATGCGCAGCTCAAGATTGATCTTTGCCGTGACCATCTGGCCGGTAAGGAAATGCAGGTGGGTCGCTACTACCAGCAGGAACGCAACTACGAAGCCGCCATCAACCGTTATCAGCGCGTTGTGCAGGACTTCCAGACAACCAACCACGTGCCAGAAGCGCTGGAACGTATGGTTGAAGTCTATCTTGATCTGGGTCTGACAGATCAGGCGCGTAAATCCGGCATTGTGCTTGGCTATAACTACCCCGGCAGCAAATGGTATCGCTTCGCGTACAACAACCTGAAGCGCTACAAACTGCTGAACGAAAAATTCCCCATTCCGGGCAAACTGGTTACTGCACCGGCAACACCGGCCCAGACGGCACCTCCGCCTACCGCCGCTGGCGCAGCCCCTGCCCCGGCCGCCATGGGGCAGGCACAGCCGCTGGATATCAAAAAAGCCCCCGTGGCTCCGGTCAAGGCCGAGCCAGCAGCACCAGATCAGGCCCGCGTGCTGTGACCTAGTGGCGTGCGCTGCAGCCTATTGTGCAAAGGGACAGGCTGTCGTCTGTCCCTTTTTTATTTTTGTTCTCTTTCCGTTCGCCTCTTTTTTTTATAAAACCCATAAAGTCACGGGCACGGATACTGCCCATCCTGTTTCTGTCTTCGTCAGATTTTTCAGACCGGACCCATCATGCTGACAAACCTTTCCATCAGAGATGTGGTGCTTATCGAAGCCTTGGACCTGTCTCTCCATGCGGGCTTTACGGCCCTGACAGGGGAAACCGGGGCCGGGAAATCCATTCTGCTAGACAGTCTGGGGCTGGCGCTGGGTGAGCGTGCCAGTGCAGGTCTGGTCCGGGCAACGGCAGAAGAAGCCCGCGTAACAGCCAGCTTTGATGTGGCGCTTGACCATCCCGCCTACGGGCTATTGACCGAACAAGGCATTGCCGCAGAAGCGGGTGAGCCGCTGATGCTGCGCCGTATTATCTCTAAAGACGGGCGCTCCCGTGCATGGATTAACGATCAGGCTGTGGGCATTACGCTCATGCGCCGCGTTGCCGTGACTCTGGTCGAAATTCAAGGGCAGCACGAACAGATGGGACTGGCCGATTCCAGCACCCATCGCGGGCTTCTGGATGCTTATGGCGTGCCGTCGTCCCTGCTGACAGAAGTTTCACGCACTTACACACGCTGGCAGAAATTAAGCACGGAGCTAACGGCGGCCCGCAGAACACTGCAAGAAGCGGCACGAGAAGAAGAATGGCTGCGCCATACGGTTGAGGAACTGGGCACACTTGCCCCCCAGCCAAATGAAGAAGCCATGCTGGCCGAACAACGGCACGCCCTGCAACAGGCCGAACGGCGTGGTGAAGCCATTGCCGCAGCACAATCCGAACTCACCCCCCGAGACCGCCGCAATGCCGGGCCCGCCGCTGCCCTGCGGGGGGCCAGCCGCGCCCTGCAACGCCTTCTGCCTGCGCCCTCTGCCGAACCCGCTCTGGCAGACCCACTTGAAGCCCGCACCAACGAAGCCTTAGCTGCCCTTGAAAGCGCGGAAACAGCGTTGGCCGAAGCGGAAAATCTGCTCTCCCGTCTGGCGGACGAGTCAGAAGCCAATCCGCGACTGCTGGAAGAAGCAGAGGAACGGCTGTTTGCCTTACGCGCCGCCGCCCGCAAACATGATGTGGCAGTTGATGATCTGCCCGGCCTGCTTGAGCGTCTGACGGCTCGACTCACCGCCCTTGAAACCGGCGCAACTCATCTGGACGCGCTGCAACAGGCCGTGCAGGAAGCACGCACCGTGTACGAAACCGCTGCACAACGGCTTTCTGCTGCGCGTGAAAAGGCGGCACGCAAGCTGGAACAGGCTGTTACCAAAGAGCTGAAACCCATCAAACTTGAGCGCGCCCGCTTTCTGGTGGAACTCGAACGCCTGCCCTCCGAAAGCTGGAGCGCGCAGGGCATGGAACAGACAACGTTCCTGATAGCCGCCAACCCCGGCCAACCACCCGGCCCCTTGGCCAAGGTCGCCTCTGGGGGGGAGTTGTCGCGCCTGATGCTCGCGCTGAAGCTGGTTCTGGCCGAACAATCCTCCATCGGCACCATTGTGTTTGACGAAATTGATGCCGGTGTGGGCGGAGCCACGGCCGCTGCCATTGGAGAGCGCCTGCATCGGCTTGCCAAACGGTCCGTGCAGGTATTGGCCGTCACCCACAGCCCACAAGTTGCGGCCAGTGCTGACGCCCATCTGCGCATTGGCAAAATTGTGCGTAACGGCAACACCGCCACCCACGCTGCCCCGCTCAGCACCGAAGAACGGCAGGAAGAAATAGCGCGTATGCTGGCCGGTGATGTGATTACCGATGCCGCCCGCGCCGCCGCCGCCAGCCTGCTTGGACAGAAGAATGACTGAACACCTCGCCCCAACCGACCTTGACGCTGCACAGGCTAAAGCAGAACTCACTCGCCTTTCTGATCTGATTGGCCGGTATAATACGGCCTACTACACGCATGACGCCCCGGAAGTCAGCGATGCGGACTATGACGCCCTGCGCAAACGCTATGATGCCATTCTGGCCCTGCACCCGGAAGCCGAGCCAGCCGAAAGTACGGCAAACAGCGTCGGCGCCACGCCAGATAGTGCGTTTGGAAAGCACCGCCATCTGGTGCCCATGCTGTCACTGGATAACGTGTTCGATCAGGACGAATTTGAAGCCTTCATCAACCGCGCCACCCGCTTTCTGGGGTTGAGCGAGGCTGACGCCCAAAAGCTGGCGTTTGTAGCAGAGCCCAAAATTGATGGCCTTTCCATCAGCCTGACATACCAGAACGGCAAGTTTATACGCGGCACAACCCGTGGCGACGGCACCGAGGGCGAAGACGTCACCGCCAATCTGCTCACGCTGAAAGACTTACCGAAAGAGCTGAACGGCCCCGCCCCGGAACTAATTGAAATTCGTGGGGAAGTGTTTCTGTCAAAAGAGCATTTTCTGGCACTGAATGCCGCACAGGAAGCCATTGGCCGCAAACCTTTTGCCAACCCGCGCAATGCGGCAGCAGGTTCACTTCGCCAGCTTGATTCGCGTGTTACAGCCCGTCGGCCTTTGTCTTTGTTTGCCTACGCTATGGGGTTCAGTTCTGAACGACAGTCACGCAGCCATTGGGCGTATCTGGAACAACTGAAAGCCTGGGGTTTTCCGGTTAATCCATTATCCCGCAAACTGGAAGCCGCCAGTGGGGCGGAGACATTTTTTGATGACGTCAGCCGTGAACGGGCTGGCCTTTCGTATGATATTGACGGCGTTGTTTATAAAATTGATGACCTGATTTTGCAGGAACGCCTGGGCTTTGCCGGACGCGCCCCACGCTGGGCCGTTGCCTGGAAATTCCCGGCAGAACAGGCCGTAACAACCCTCAAAGCCATTGAAATTCAGGTTGGCCGCACGGGAGCGCTGACCCCTGTTGCGCATCTGGAACCCGTCAATGTTGGTGGTGTGCTGGTGATGCGGGCCACCCTGCATAACGAAGACGAAATCGCCCGCAAGGACGTACGCCCGGGCGATACGGTGCAGATTCAGCGGGCGGGCGACGTTATTCCGCAAATTCTGGCGGTTGTACCGTCCGGCCCGAACGCACCGCCTCGGGCCGAGCCATTCCATTTCCCGGACCACTGCCCTGCCTGTGGGGCTGTGGCCGTACGCCCGGAAGGCGAAGCCATACGCCGCTGCACGGGCGGACTGACGTGTCCCGCCCAGATTGTAGAGCGCCTGATTCACTTCGTCTCACGCAATGCGTTTGATATTGAAGGACTGGGCGATCGCTCCATCCGCGAGTTTTACGATGAGGGGCTGATCCACACCCCAGCCGACATTTTCCGCCTCCATTCTCATGCTGACACCATCATGAAGCGTGAAGGTTGGGGCGAACAGTCAGTGCGTAACCTGATGCAGGCCATAGAAGCGCGCCGCACCATCTCGCTTTCGCGCTTTATTTTCGCGTTGGGTATTCGCCGTATTGGTGAAAGCAACGCGCGGCTGCTGGCGCGGCATTACGGCACCTATGAAAACTGGGTCGCCCAGCTTCGCAAGGCTTCTGTTATTGGATCTGACGAACGACTTGAACTCGGGTCGATTACCGGCATTGGCAGCGTCATAGCGGATGATCTGGTTGCCTTCATGAGCGAAGAGCACAACCGTGCAACATTGGAAGACCTGAAATCCTTTCTGAACATAACTGAGGAAGAGCAGGCCTCGGGAGGCCCGCTATCTGGCAAGACAGTGGTCTTTACCGGCACCCTTCTTACACTGACCCGGCAGGAAGCCCGCGCCATGGCAGAGCGGATGGGTGCAAAAGTTTCTGATTCTGTCTCAAAAAAAACAGACCTGGTCATTCTGGGTGAAAAGGCCGGGTCAAAGGCCAAAAAAGCGGCAGAATTAGGGATTGATACGCTGGATGAAGCCGGGTGGAACAGCTTCTGCGCCGGGGATGCGCCTGCCACACCAGAAAGCGCCTGAAACCGAAAAAGAGTCGTTGCCGAGGGAAACAAAACGCGTCATGCTCGTTTCTGTCGAAGGGGTGGATTTAGTCGTCCAGAATAATAATTAAAAAAATTCGTTCGCAGATCGGCCTGTTACCTCGGTTCTCCCATCCCCTCGCCCGGGGTTGAGCTGGCTCTGCGTTCGCACCAACGAAGTGAACGGCAACATGACCAAGTGGATCTATAGTTTCGGCGCTGGCCATAATGAAGGCAACGCCGGGATGCGCAATCTCCTCGGCGGCAAAGGCGCTAATCTGGCCGAAATGGCCAACATCGGCCTGCCCGTCCCCCCCGGATTTACGATTACCACAGAAGTCTGCTCAGCTTTCTACGACAATGGCCGCGCCTATCCGTCTGATCTGGAAGCACAGATTGACGCAGCAATGGCCGCTGTTGAAGATGCAATGGGGCTGCGCTTTGGTGATGCCAACGCACCGCTGCTGGTGTCTGTCCGCTCTGGTGCCCGCGTTTCCATGCCGGGCATGATGGACACGGTGCTGAACCTTGGCCTGAATGATGAAACGGTTGAAGGGCTTGTCCGCTCATCGGGTGATTCCCGCTTTGCATGGGATAGCTACCGCCGCTTCATTCAGATGTATGGCTCCGTCGTGCTGGGCGTGCCGCATCACCGTTTCGAAGATATTCTTGAGCACGCCAAACGCGCGCTTGATAAGGAAGATGACACCGCGCTGACCGCCGAAGACTGGCAGGATGTGGTCAAAGACTACAAAGCCATTGTTCTGCGTGAAACCGGCACACCTTTCCCTGAAAAACCCAAAGACCAGTTGTGGGGCGCTATTGGGGCTGTGTTCGGGTCATGGATGAACCCACGCGCCAATACCTACCGTAAACTGCATGATATCCCCGCAAGCTGGGGTACGGCTGTTAACGTGCAGTCCATGGTGTTCGGCAACATGGGGTCTGACTGTGCGACCGGCGTCTGCTTCACGCGTGACCCGTCAACCGGTGAAAATATTTTCTACGGTGAATACCTGATCAATGCGCAGGGTGAAGACGTTGTAGCCGGTATCCGCACGCCGCAGCCAATGTCTGCCGAACGCGCAACGCCTGATCAGAACCCGATGGAAAAGGCACTTCCTGAAGCTTACAAGGAAATGCTGAACGTCCGGTCCCTGCTTGAACGTCACTACAAGGACATGCAGGACATCGAGTTCACGGTGCAGAGCAACAAGCTCTATCTGCTTCAGACCCGTAACGGTAAGCGCACTGCGGCGGCTGCCCTGCGTATTGCCATCGACATGGCGCAGGAAGGGCTTATCACGCAGGAAGAAGCCATTACCCGTGTGCCTCCGTCCTCGCTTGATCAGCTTCTGCATCCGATCCTTGACCCCAAGGCAGAACGTACACAGCTTGCCCGTGGCCTTCCGGCCTCCCCCGGGGCGGCAACAGGCGTAATCGCGTTCTCGGCTGAAGATGTTGAAGATCGCGCCAGCAAGGGTGAAGACGTTATTCTGGTGCGTATCGAAACGTCGCCAGAAGATGTGCATGGCATGCATGCTGCCCGCGGTGTGCTGACCACCCGTGGCGGTATGACGTCTCACGCTGCTGTGGTTGCACGTGGCATGGGCCGCGTCTGCGTGGCCGGTGCTGGCAGCATTACGGTGGATTACAAGGCGCAGACCATGTCTGTCAGTGGCCACACGCTGAAAGCTGGTGACTGGATCACGCTGGATGGTGGCACGGGTGCCGTTTATCTGGGCCGCGTTCCGACTATTGCTCCCTCACTGTCTGGCGACTTCTCTACCCTGATGGGGTGGGCTGACTCCGTGCGTCGTCTGGGTATTCGCGCCAACGCTGAAACACCGGAAGATGCCGAAACCGCCCGCCGCTTCGGCGCGGAAGGGATTGGCCTGTGCCGTACCGAACATATGTTCTTCGGCCCGGACCGTATTGGCCATGTGCGCCAGATGATCATGGCGGAAGACAGTGCAGCACGTGCGCGTGCCATTGATGCGCTGCTGCCCTTCCAGCGTGATGACTTCACGGCGCTGTTCCGTATTATGGCCGGTCTGCCTGTCACCATCCGTCTGCTTGACCCGCCGCTGCATGAGTTCCTGCCGCATGGGGAAGCAGAACTGAAGGAAGTGGCTGCGGCTCTTGGTCAGGATGTTGAAACGCTGCGGGCCCGTCGGTCAGCTCTGTCTGAATCCAACCCGATGCTGGGCCATCGTGGCTGCCGCCTTGGCATCAGCCACCCGGAAATCTACGCCATGCAGGTCCGTGCCATTACGGAAGCTGCCCTGGCCGTTTCCAAGGAAACAGGCAAGCAGGTTATTCCTGAAATCATGATCCCACTGGTGGGCACCAAGGCAGAACTTGACCTTGTGCGCAAAGCCAGCGAAGCCGTGATTGCCAACGTGCTTGAAGAACAGAAAGCTGAACTGACCTATCTGATCGGCACCATGATCGAGCTGCCGCGTGCTGCCATCACGGCTGACCAGATTGCTGAAAGTGCAGATTTCTTCTCCTTCGGCACAAACGACCTGACGCAGACGGCCCTTGGTCTTTCCCGTGATGATGCCGGGTCATTCCTGCCATCTTACGTGGAAAAAGGTCTGCTGCCGCAGGATCCGTTCATTTCCATCGACCGCGAAGGCGTGGGTGGTCTGGTGCGGATGGGCGTTGAAAAAGGCCGTGCCACGAAACCGGGCCTCAAGCTTGGGATTTGCGGTGAACATGGGGGCGACCCACTGTCCATTTCCTTCTTTGAAGAAGTCGGGCTTGATTATGTCTCCTGCTCGCCCTTCCGTGTGCCTGTTGCGCGCCTTGCCAGCGCGCAGGCTGCCCTTGCAGCCCGCCGCAATGCGGTGAAAGCCTAACGAAAAGGGCCGCTCCGCAAGGGGCGGCCTTTTTCAAAACTGAACGATCATGAACCAGAAATCTCTGACCCTTCATCTTGTCTCTGAAGCCACCGGCCAGACGCTTGATTCCGTTGCCCGTGCCTGCATTGCGCAATTTCCCAACACTGATGTGCGGCTCCGTCACTGGAACCTTATCCGCTCGCGCCTTCAGCTTCGCCGTGTGCTGCGTCACATTGCGCTAGACCGTGGGCCTGTCATGTCCTCGCTGACTGACCCTGCCCTTCAGGCAGATATGGAAGCAGGATGTGCCAGCATGCAGGTGCGCCTGCTGGACGTTCTGGATAACGCCATGAAATTCCTCTCTAACGAAACAGGGGAAGAAGCAACGCGGCATCCGGGTGGCCAGTACATCATGGATGAAAATTACTACCAGCGTATTGAAGCCATGCACTACGTTCTGGCCCATGATGACGGGCAGGAAACAAACGGGCTGAGCGAAGCGGATGTTGTTCTGGTCGGGGTTTCCCGTGTTTCCAAAACGCCGACCTGTTTTTATCTGGCTAATCGGGGCATCAAAGCGGCCAACGTGCCCTTGGTCATGGGTATTGAACCGCCACCTGCGCTGTTTTCCATCAAACGCCCGGTTATTGGCTTAACCATTGAACCGGAAACCTTGATTGAAATTCGCCGTACCCGTCTGTCGCAGATGATTCCGTCCGGGCACCGTCATGATCCGGCTGCGGAATACGCTTATATTGATCTGGAAAAAGTGCAGGAAGAACTGCGTTGGGCCCGTCGGCTTTGCCGGCACCATAACTGGCCGGTGATTGACGTCACCCGCCGGTCGATTGAAGAAACATCAGCTTCTATTCTGGAACTGATTGAAAGCCCCTAAGCAGCTTTCAGGAAAGCACACAGTTTGGCTGATGAGCCGTGAGCGTGATGCTTTCATGCTCCGAATAATAAAAAAGGCGACCTGCCAAAACAGGTCGCCTTTTTTAGTGGTTTAAGCAGACGTCACCGTCAGTCATCCGCCATTTCACTGGCATCCAGACGCTGCACACGCGTCACCTGCCCCTGTGCGTTGTAATAGATAATTCCGCTGCCACGACGCTGGGCATAGCCGTCTGGTCGGCCATCCGGTGTCCAGAACAGCAGACGGTTTGAATCCGCCTGTTCCTGCACTCTGTCACCCTGCGGGATAAAGCGAAATTTGGAAAAATCCTTATGCGCTTTCGGCAGAGGGGGCTTGGCGGCCAGCTTATGCATATCCGGGCCTTTGCTGCCTTCCTCATCATCGCCCTCATCAGCCAGAGCAGGCGTGACAGACATAACCGGCAGGGCAACAGCCCATAGGCCAACAGCCAGAACACACCCCTTACGGAACCACTGCGCCATAACGCCTTACTCTCCCCGTTCCCTGCTCAATATGTAAGCCTGACGATATGTGCCTGTTTTTCAACTACGGTGCAATCTTGTGCAACGCGCAACACCGAGACTAAGGACTGGTGCCCTTACGCCGTCTTCTCCAGTGTCTGATAAATGGTTGCCAGCTTGTCCTGTGCAAACAGGCTGATCTCATTCAACGCCGTTGCGATCTCAACTTCCGGTTCGTAACGCAGGCGCTGTTCAAGCGCTTTCATAATTTCCGCACTGGTCCGCCCTTCGGCATATATGACAAACGGCATATCAAACCGTTCCTGATACGCTTTATTCAGCGAGCGGAACTGGGCAAATTCTTCTGGTGATAATCGACCAAGCCCAGCGGGAGCCTCATTACCGTTCGGAAAAACGGGGGCATCCGGCGCTGCTGCCAGAAATTGCTCCAAACCGGGGTACGCCCGAATAACGCGAATACGGGCTCCCTCCGGCGCGCCGCGCACCATTGCGTTCAGAGTGGTGTGCAATGTGCTGGCATCCGCAAACGGCCGACAGGCATAGGCTTCCTCAGCCGCCCATTCTGCATTTTGATAAACCGAACCAAAGGTCGCGATAAATGTTTCGCGTTTCATGGCGTTAATGGTGATGATTACCGATTCAGTCATTCATGCCCCGCTTCCATCATGCTTCACGCTACAGGACCGCTCGGTCGCTCGTTGCCTTAAGCTTTATACATCGCCAGATAAACCGATAGACACTCTGCCCCAGTGCAGACGTTCATTCTAGCAGAGAATAAACGCGGGACGTACTTGTCCGTTCACGCAGAAACCCCAATGGCGCGATGTCTGGCTTCTTACGGGTATGGCTTGTCGGCCACCGGGTGCAGACTTTATATGCAGGCATGACAGAGACACTGATCGGCCCGTTTCAGCTTGAAAAAGACATTCGCAAAAGCCGCTTTCTGGCGCGTGCGTTGCCTGTTCACAGCGCGGAAGAAGCCGATGCCTTTATTGCGGGGATAGAAAGAGCAGAACCGGAAGCCACGCATCACTGCTGGGCGTGGCAAATTGGCCCGCTATGCCGATGCCACGATGCAGGCGAGCCTTCCGGCACGGCAGGTCGCCCTATTTTGGGGGTTATTACGGCCCAGAAGCTTGATTTTGTGGTGGTCGTAGTGTCGCGCTGGTTTGGCGGGGTCAAACTGGGGGCGGGTGGCCTGATACGCGCTTATGCAGGCACGGCCGCAGAATGTCTGCGTGAAGCCCCAAAAGAACCGATTATTGAGCGCGTTACCCTGACCTTCCACATCCCGTTTTCTCTGCTGGCCATTATACAGGCCCGGTTGCAGGAATGGGGGCTGGACGCTGGCACGCCGGAATACGACGCTACAGGTGCACAATTCCTACTGACCCTGCCCGCCGACCAGCAGCAGGACATGACAAACCGCCTGATGGATCTAACAAGCGGCCAGACCAGCGTTTCAGTTGTGGAAGACTAGCACGTCTAGCGCAGGGAAAAGTCCCTACGCAGCGCTACGGCCAAAGTGCCGCAGCTTTCTAACTCAAGACAGGCCGCATCAGCGCGGCGTGACCCATCCGTTGCCTGTTGCATCACCCATCTGGCCAGAACCATAAGGACCACTGCTTTGATAGGCAGACCCATAACGGGACAGATCAGACCCTGTTACGGCGTCACGATGCACTTTAGCCAGATGGTCCGGGTCATCCCCATGGTTGAACTCCATGGACGGAGCATCCTGATACCCCGGTGGCAGGTTACGGTGCCCGTGAACAGTCTGCTTTTCAGTCGATTTGCTGTTCTGGGATGAACCGTACGCCGCAGACCCTTCCCCAAAGGAAATGTTGTTGTCTGGCGTCAGGGCCGGATCAGCATAGGCAGAAAAGCCGGACAGCAGGCTGGCACCCAGGCCAAGCCCAGCCAGCAGCAAGAAAGATGGTTTACGCAGTTGCGCCATTGCGCGTCACCCCGCGGAAAAAATTGACCTCAACCCACACCCTCACAGCGTGATGCAGGCGGCAAGCAGACAGTATCGCACCAACTCACGGAAAAATCCAATGAGGGATGAGACTCCCCCACATCCGGCCTGCATATCCCGTTATGATGTTGATATTATTACTGGTTCAGCATGAGGAATGCAGGGGATAACGAGCATGGTGTGGGCATACCGTGCAAGCAAGCCGCTTATTCACTTTACGCATTGCCTGCATGTTCGTTGCGTTCAAAGGCGCATTGCAGGAACAAAATTTGCGTATTGCAGGTAATTTAGACATAAAGGCAGCCCTTTTGCGCCTTCAGGCGTTAGAGGGTGTTTTTCTTTTTACTGACAACCCATCTTCCAGACAGATAGAACTGACAGGATCAATTCAATGAGTTCCTCGCTCGCCCAGCCCCGCCCGACGTCTGCTACCTGGATGCCGGATAGCTGGCGTTCGTTTCCTGTCAAACAGATGCCAACCTATCCAGACGCCGCAGCCCTGAAGGCTGTTGAAGACCGTCTGCACGTTTATCCGCCACTGGTGTTTGCCGGGGAAGTACGTCGCCTACGTAACCAGTTGGCTCAGGCATCAAAAGGGCAGGCCTTCGTGTTGCAGGGTGGTGCCTGCGCTGAAAGCTTCAGCGAATTCAAGGCCGATGTAGTACGCGACACCTTCCGTGTGCTGCTGCAAATGGCTGTTGTGCTGACATTTGGCGCAAAAGTACCAGTGGTTAAACTGGGCCGCATGGCAGGACAGTTTGCCAAACCCCGCTCATCCGACATGGAAACCGTGAACGGTGTCAGCCTGCCGTCCTATCGCGGGGATATCATCAACGGGCCTGAATTTACGGCAGAAGCCCGTATTCCTGACCCCGCACGCATGGAAACAGGGTATTTTCAGTCAGCGGGCATTCAGAATCTTCTGCGGGCGTTCTCACGCGGTGGGTATGCCAACCTTCATGAAGTCCACCGTTGGAACCTTGGCTTCGTTGAACGTTCCCCGCTGGCAAACCGCTACCGGGTGATGGCAGAACGGATTGGGGAAACCCTGTCCTTCATGCAGGCATGCGGTATTGACGCGGCCTCTGCCCCGCAGGTTGATGAAACCGAATTCTACACCTCGCACGAAGCGCTGCTGCTGCCTTACGAACAGGCACTGACCCGCGTCGATTCCACATCTGGTGAATGGTATGATTGTTCAGCCCATTTCATCTGGATTGGGGACCGCACGCGTCAGCCCGATGGAGCGCATGTTGAATTTCTGCGTGGGGTACGCAATCCGCTAGGGATCAAGGTTGGGCCAACCACCACGGTTGAAGACCTTGAAAAGCTGCTGGAAATCCTGAACCCGACTGATGAAGCTGGCCGTATCACCCTGATTTCCCGCATGGGTGCGGACAAGATTGAAAAACACCTGCCCCCGTTGATGCGCGCCGTCAAAGCAACAGGGCGCACCGTAACGTGGCTGACCGACCCCATGCACGGCAACACCATCTCCACCACCCAGAAGGTGAAGACACGGTCATTTGATGCCATCATGACGGAAGTCAAAGGCTTCTTTAACGCCTGCGCATCTGAAGGTGTGCATGCTGGCGGTGTGCATATTGAAATGACCGGCCAGAACGTGACTGAATGCGTGGGCGGTGCCCATTGCCTGACGGAATCTGATCTGGCTGACCGTTACGAAACCTTCTGTGACCCCCGCCTGAACGCGGAACAGTCGCTGGAACTCGCCTTCCTGATGGCTGAAGAACTGACGGGCAAACGATAAAACCAGTTAGCGGGTTTTACATCACAGAACCGGGGGGTGCCTTTACCGCACCGCCCGGAACCCCCATCATCCAGACAACCTGAACCGCAATGGAGTTGAAACTAGGATGGTGCAGCCTTTTAACGGCGTAGAAACGCCCGGCCTGTCCACGGCCAGTTCGTCCGCTCCACTTTCTGACGCTGTTATCACGGCCCGAACGGATTCCTATTTTAACCGCACCAAGCAGATTGTCTCCCGCTTTGGCGACTGCGAGGTAACTTACGCGTTCTTCATCCGCCGTCCCGTTATTTCCGCCCCCGGCCTGATGCTGGAATGGCTGAAAAACGTTATGGCAGAACGCAACAGCCCCTACACTGTTGAAGTGGCTCACCCTGAAGGTGAATGGGTGGGGGCCGGTGAACCACTGGTTTACATTACCGGTTCCTTCACACATCTGGCTGATCTGGAAACGCTGCTGCTGCAAAAGCTGGGGAGCCCCTGCGTTGCGGCCCACAGAGCGTATCAGATTGCCCTTTCCCTGCCCCATACCAAATTTCTGGCCATGGATGCTCGCCACTGCGCCGGGTATGAAATGCAGGAACTGATGGCCTATGCGGCATCCGTAGGGGGACGCGCCGCAAAGCGCGATGGGGCCATTGGTTTTATTGGCACAGCAAATGATGCTGTGGCTCCATTTTTTGGTAGCACCCACGGTTACGGCACAATGCCCCATGCGCTGATTGGCTATGCCGGGTCCACCGTCCGTGCGGCAGAGATGTTCCATGACCTGTATCCCGATACGGATCTGGTGGTGCTGGTTGATTATTTTGGCAAGGAAGTGACCGATGCGCTGGCCGTATGCCGCCGGTTCCCAGAACTGGCGGCCCAAGGCAGTCTGGCCGTGCGGCTTGATACGCATGGCGGCCGGTTTCTGGAAGGGCTGACCACGCAGGAATCCTACGCAGTACTGGACCGTCACGCACCTGATGCCCTGCGTCGCTACCGTTCTGATTCCGAACTGCGGTATCTGATCGGCACAGGTGTCTCGGCCGCTGCCGTGTGGCGGATGCGCGATATGCTGGATGAAGGTGGTTTTCCGCATGTCAAAATTATTGCGTCATCCGGTTTTGGCGTAACCAAATGCGCCTGCATGGCTGACGCCCATGCCCCTATTGATGTTGTGGGCACAGGCTCCTTCATTCCTGATTTATGGAACGAAACCTACGCAACGGCCGATATTATTTCCTACAACGGCGTTGAACGCGTCAAAGTAGGGCGTGAGTTCCTGCTCCCGTCCCAGCGCAAAACACAGAAAGGCTCTGCTGAATGACAGAAAACCCCACCACGGAAGACAAGACATGGCGTGTGCGTATTCTTGACCTCTCCGGTGGCGCAGAAGACAATATTGTTGAAGAAGTTGGCGGATTTCATGATCTGGCGCACGCCAACGCCTTTGCCCGCACCTATGTGCGTGACAGCATGGAACGCTGCCGCGTGCCGGGAGCATCTGCCAAGGATGTGCTGACAGCATGGTTCAGCTTTGGTGAAGACGCCATTGTGCTGGAAGCGGGCGAGGACGGCTGGAAATCAGCAAACGAACTTGATGATTTCGCCGCGACCCGCGCCACACCAATGGAACGCGACTGGCGCATGCTCGACCCCCGCCGCATGGTGGAAGATGAGGATGACCTGCCAGAAGACACATCCTCACCTGACGATGAAGATGACGTCCCGACAACGCACTGACCGTGGGATGATCTGATTAGAGCAAACGCGATGCGGGCCCATGCCTTCATCGCGTTTTCTTTATGGCCAGACTAGGCTAAGAGCACTGTTTGAAAATAGGCACGAGTTAAAGGGCTGGCAGGGCATTTCCGCCCCATGCCCCCACGGCTCAGTCTGGTATTTCTGCTCCACACACGGCATAGAGACTTCATGAAGCTTCGTTTTGCGCCCAGCCCCACCGGCATGCTGCATGTTGGCAATGCCCGCCTTGCCATTGCAAACGCCCTGTTTGCCCGCCGTCATGGCGGCAAGTTCCAACTCCGTATTGATGACACGGACATCGGACGGTCAAAAGAAAGCCATGTCGAGGCTATTCGCACCGACCTGACATGGCTTGGCATTACGTGGGATGAAACCTTTCGCCAGACAGAACGGCTTGATCGCTACGCCAAAGCCATTGAACGGCTGAAAGCAACCGGCCGCCTGTACCCCTGCTTTGAAAGCGAGCAGGAACTGGCCGCCAAACGCGAAACGCAGATCCGCCAGCGCCGTGCGCCAGTGTATGATCGCGCTATGCTGAAAATGACGCCGGAACAGCGGGCACAGGCTGAAGCCAACGGCAAGGTGCCCTACTGGCGCTTCCGCCTGTCTGACAGCATTGTGCAGTGGCGCGATCTGGTGATGGGCAACTGTCAGGTCAAACTGCCATCCGTGTCTGACCCCGTGCTGGTCCGCACCGATGGTACCGTGCTGTACACACTGGCTTCTGTGGTGGATGATCTTGAAACAGACATCACCCACATTATCCGTGGTGAAGACCATGTGACAAACACAGGCGTGCAGATTGATATTGCAGAAGCACTGGGGGCCCGCCCGGACCATTTCCGCTTCGCGCATCTGCCCCTGCTGCTGGATGAAAATGGGGGCAAGCTGTCAAAACGCTTTGACGCCATGTCATTACGCACGCTGCGTCAGGATGGTGTGGAATCAGAAGCACTGGTTGCCTATCTGGCACGTCTTGGCAGTTCGGATGATCCGGTGTTGCTGCCGTTTGCGGAACAGGCAGATGTTTACGATCTGTCCCATATCTCCAAATCCGCAGCGCGTTTTGACACACGGCAGTTGCTGGGCCTGAACCACAAATATCTGGGACAGCTTCCTTTTAGGGCCGTTGCTGACCGCTTGCCAGAAGGCTCAACAGAAGCATTCTGGCTGGCCATCCGTGGCAATATCGACATGCTGTCTGAAGCCAGGCTGTGGCACACCGTCACGTATGGGGACATCGTGCCCCCGCCGCAGGAAGATGTGGCGTCTTTCCTGAAAGATGCTGCCGACCTTCTGCCACCAGAACCGTGGGACACCACAACCTGGAAAAACTGGACAGCCGCCCTGAAAGAAAAAACAGGCCTCAGCGGCAAAGCGCTGTTCCTACCCCTGCGCCTTGCCCTTACGGGTGAGGAACATGGGCCAGAACTGCGTGATCTGCTGCCCCTGATTGGCCGTGAGCGTGTTCTGACCCGCCTTCTGGCTGGCCAGAACCACTAATACCCTCTGCTGACTACCCGACAGGACAAAAAAATCTGTCGGGTTGTCAGACCAAAAGCGCCCTGAACACAGCGGGCTTTCATCGGCAAAATTTCATAAAGCAGCCGCGTGACAGAGCGGAAAAGATTAGGCACTCTGGCCCTCACAGTTATTTCGGCCCATGCCCTGATTTTTTCTGCAACAAGCCACCCGGACTTTGCATGCCGCTTTTTCTCCCGCGCCGTTCGTTCTGCTTCGGTCTGGCTGGCAGCCTAGCCCTGCCCTCTCTGGCCAACGCCCATAGTTTTGACCCGTCAGACGTTCCGCCACCCGCGCTGGAAACACTGAAGTGGGCCCCCAAAACACGCGCAGCCATTCAGGCCGTCATTAACGAACATGGGCATTATTCAGAAAACTACGACGTCAACCGTCGTCCCTATGCGGTATTTGACTGGGATGAAACAGCTATTGTCGGCAATGTGCAGGACACGCTGTTTCATTACATGCTCGACCATTTCAGCTTTCTGTTGCCAACCAGTGACTTCCGGCACCTGATTCATACCCACGCATCAGACAGGCCTTTGCCAAAGCCCTTCACCACCATCAAAGGCAAGCCTATTTCACTTAGTCTGTTGGTGCAGGATATTTTAGAAGACTACAGCTCTCTGGCGGCCCGCTATGGGCACCTCCCCCACCCATTGCCCCGCGAAACCATTGTGCAGGATGCCGTGGCACAAGCTTTTCGGGCCCGTATGGTCTTTTTCTATCAGGCCCTGCGCGCCACGCATGGGGGAGAAGAAGCACAACGGTGGCTGATACGCCTGCTGTCAGGCCAGACCATAACCGATGTTCTGGCCATGACGCGCGCTGCAAACGAGTGGGGATTGGGTCAATCCATCGGCCAGATAACCCTCCGCTGCCCGGAAGGACGCGCTGGAGAAGGCGGCACCGTTCAGGCCACCATTGTGCAGGCCCTGCGTCTGACACCTGAAATGTCTGACCTGTTCCAGATTTTGCAGGAACACGGTATCGACCCGATTATCTGCACATCTTCGCTTGAAGATTGCACTGCATTTTTCGCAACATCATCTGAATATGGCTACAATATTCGCCGGGAGCATGTTTTTGGTGCCCGTCTGGACGAGCATAAGCATGTGCTGCTTTCGACAGAATCCGCCAAATATCCATTTCCGTATGGCAGTGGCAAAACGGCCATTATCCACAAATACCTTATTGCCAAACGTCAGCGTCCCCCTTTGATGATTTTTGCCGGGGAAGACAGTTCAGCCCATCTGCTGTCCTCCTTCCCCGAAACCTCCCTGTGTTGCCTTATTAACCGTAAACAATCAGACACCATGCAGCCTTTCCTGAAAGAGGCCGTACGCCTGCGGTCAACTGAACGCCCACGGCTTGTGCTGCAAGGGCGCGATGAAAACACGGGGGAATGGTTGCCAGAAGAAGCCAGTATTTTTCTGGGCGAAACCGAACCCACACTTCCCTGACCCTGTTTGCATGGTGTGGGCTACCAATAAAAAAGGGAAGCCTGCGTCCCCGCTGGCTTCCCTTTCTGGTATCAGGTTCTGCTGACCTTAAAAGCAAGCAGAACGTGAAACTGGATGATGATTCTGTCTTATTTCAGAACAGCACAGGCAACGCGATCTCCCGCGCCACCAATCGGCTGTGTTTTGTAATCATCGGGCTTGGCATGGATAACAAGCGATGACCCGTCAGCATCAAGCAGGCCGGGCAGTTTGCCACCGTTATTCAAAGACACCAGCGTGGAATAGAGTTCAACAGTCGCGGTGCCATCGGCTGCGACATAAATGTTGGGCAGATCGCCATCATCATTGGCTTTGTCATTCAGCAGACCATGGGTAACCGGCTTTGCTGTATGGACATGGCCGCCTGCGCTTGTAAATTTCGGGGGCTCGCAGCTCCCTTTTTCATGAAAATGCACACCATGCCAGCCGGGAGTCAGTCCTTTGGCTTCAATACGCAGAATAACGCCCGCAGGGGCGGCCGTAACATGCACGCTGCCATGTGACGCACCATCGGTGCCCAGCAGGTCTCCGCCAGCCGTGTCGGCTGCCTGTGCGAACGCCGGGGCCAGAGCCACCCCGCAGACCAGTGCCGCAACCAGTTTCAAACGAGAAGCAAACATTGTGTTATCCTTTCCTGCTGCGGCGTTTGCCGCACACAGTGCTGTTTATTAAGTCGCACTCGCATACTCTTGCACGCAATCAGCGATTTGTGAGCACCCGAGTTGCACAAGCACCAAAATTTGACTGGATTTTTAGAGAACGCGGTTAGTCCAGCGGTTTCCACCGGCGCAAAAGCAATGAATTGCTGACAACTGAAACAGAACTCATCGCCATGGCGGCCCCTGCTACAATAGGGTCGAGCAAACCAAATGCCGCCAATGGCAGGCCAAGAATATTGTAGATAAACGCAAAAAACAGGTTCTGCCGTATTTTTGAGACCGTTGCGCGCGACAGCGAGAGCGCGTTAACCAACCCCATCAGGCTGCTGCGCACCAGCACAACATCCGCTGTGTCCAACGCAATATCTGCCCCTGCACCGATTGCAAAGCTGACGTTGGCAGACGCAAGGGCCGGGGCATCGTTAATCCCGTCCCCGACCATACCAACACAGCCGCCGGCCGCTTTCAGTGCGGCAATTTTTTCTGCCTTCTGGTTGGGCAACACGCCCGCAACCACATCAGTAATCCCGACCTGCCGTGCAACCATCTGGGCGGCGCGTTCATTATCGCCTGTCAGCATAGTGACGCTGACACCCATCTGATGCAGCAGGGTAATCGCGCGTTTTGCTTCATCCCGCACTTTGTCAGCCAGAGCAAAATAGCCCAGAATCTGCTGACTTTTGGCAACAGCGATGACGGTTTTCCCCTGCCCCTGCCAGTCAGCGACCAGCGTTTGGGCAATTTGCAAACCAGATTGCTCCAAAAAGCGCGGGGAGCCGAGACGCACAACGTCCTCGCCAACCTGCGCCATGACGCCCTGCCCCGGTATGGCTTTGAACTGTGTCATTGCGACTGGCTGCACCCCGGAAGCAACAGCATAATCACGCACGGCTTTGGCCAACGGATGTTCAGAATTCTGCTCCAACGCAGCAGCCAGGGCCAACAGATCTGCCGTGGCAACACCGGGTTCTGCCTGCACATCTGTGACAACAGGATGTCCCTCCGTCAGGGTGCCTGTTTTATCCATCACCATTGTTGTCAGCTTGCGGGCCTGCTCCAGAGCATCGGCATTACGGAACAGAATACCAGCCTGTGCGCCCTGCCCCGTGCCCACCATAATAGCAGTCGGGGTGGCCAGCCCAAGTGAACACGGGCACGCAATAACCAGCACGGATACGGCGCTGACCAAACTCCATGACGCAGAACCCGTTAGCGCCCACCCCAACAGGAAGGTTACAACCGCCAGCACAAGCACTGCGGGCACAAACACAGCCGCAACTTTATCTGCAAGACGCTGCACACTGGCCTTGCTGCCCTGTGCCTGCTCAACCATACGCACAATGGCCGCCAGAGCCGTATCAGCCCCCACTTTGGTAGCCTGAACCCGCAAAGCCCCTGTCTGGTTAAGCGTTCCGGCAAAAACCGTGCTGCCTTTCTGCTTCAGTTCTGGCAGGCTTTCGCCGGTCAGCATGGCTTCGTTTACATCTGATGCGCCATCAAGCACCACGCCATCAACCGGCACACTTTCACCGGGGCGCACAACAAATAGGGTGCCAACTTTCATCTGCTCCACCGGCAAGTCAACCACCACGCCGTTCTGGTCCACGTGCGCAATTTTGGGCTGAAGCTTTAACAGGCTTTCCATCCCTGCCGCTGTTTGGGCGCGGGCGCCGGCTTCCAGCAGTCTGCCCAGAAGAATCAGTGTGATAACAATGGCGCTGGCTTCAAAATATACTGGCTGATGCAGACCAAACAGCACGACAATGGCGCTAAAACCAAAAGCAATACTGGTGCCCAACACCACCAGAACATCCATGGTCGCGGCACCGCTGCGCACCGCATGCCATGCGCGTTGGTACAGATGCCGCCCACACCAGAACTGCACAATCGCGGCCAGCATAAGCTGTAAAGTCTGTGGCAGCATGACATGCGCGCCAACCATCATGCCGCCCATTTCCCACACAAAAGGAAGGCTAAGCACGGCAGCGACTACAAAGCCGTAAAGCTCCCGCCGCCATTCAGCGTGACGTTGGGCTTTTACATCCTGTTGTTCAGCCTGTTTATAAAGTGACGCACCATATCCGGCTTTTTCGACATGCTCGATCATGGTCTGCACATCTGTCAGCCCGGGTACATACACCACATGCGCACGTTCAGTTGCAAAGTTCACGCCTGCTTCAACCGCAGGTAAACTGTTCAGCACTTTTTCAATGCGGGCGGCACAGCCAGCGCACGTCATGCCAGTCAGCGTCAGATCAGCAGTCTGCGTTTCAACCGTGAAGCCTGTTTTCCGCACGGCCTCAACAACATCTGCAACAGAGGCTCCACCATTCTGCACCGTGGCCTGCACACGCTGGGTGGCAAAATTGACAGTTGCCTGCACACCGTCCAGACGGCCCAGCACTTTTTCAATCCGGGCGGCGCACCCAGCGCAGGTCATTCCCCCTACTGCAAACTGAACTGACTGACCCATCAGACACATCCTGTTCTGTCTTATCCTGTTTCATGATGCGGCCCTGACGGCGACTCATCACCGTTCCCTGCATCATCACAAAGAAGCCTTGAAACATATGCCCCCCGGGGGTATATGTTTCAAGCACGAAAATGCACTCACTTGTTTGAATCGGAAACCGGACACCCTGCATCCATGACGCCATACCGCGCCTTCCTTGCCGGATACGGTCTGCCTTTTCTTCTGTTCGCAGCAGGGGTGCTTCTGTTTGCCTTGGCTTACCCCGCGTCCGCCCTATCGGCTGGCGCACGGACTGATATCTCTTGCCTCCACACCATGTCACATGCGGAGAACGTGTCCGTTACTGACAAGACGGAGGCAAAAGCGCCTGCAAGGCAACATCCCTGTGGGGCGCACCCTCATCACGGCATGGCACAGCCTGTGGCCGCGCATCAGCATGGACACCCTGCCCCCCATCACAAGGACTGCTGCGCCACTGACTGCTTAAGCATGACATCCGCTGTTGCGTTTATTCACCCTGCGCCGCTTCTGCTGCCTGCCAGTGTGCCGGTTTCGGCCACGCATGCGGTGTTCAGGCCCGCAGTGGCCGTCAATAACGGCACCGTTCCCCTGTTACGCCCACCCAGACTGTCATTTTCCTGAACAACACGTTGAAAATCAGGCTGTTGCACCAACAGCCTGTCAGGATATTTACAGACTGGATCACCCATGTTTTCCTCTCGCAGCCCCAAAAAAGGGCATCTGTCGCGTCGGCGCTTTGTTACTGGCACAGGCGCATGGGCAACCCTGCTGGCCACACTACCCCAACAGCAGGCCCAAGGCGCGTCTCTGACACCCGGCTATGTCCCGCCTGAAAACGGGTCTGATTTTGATCTGACGGTCGGGCACACCACAGTTAACATCACAGGCAAACCGTTTCAGGCCCCCAGCCTGAATGGCAGCGTGCCCGGCCCGGTGCTCCGCTGGCGCGAGGGCGATACTGTCACCCTGAATGTGCATAATACGCTGTCAGAACCGACTTCCATCCACTGGCACGGCATCCGCTGCCCTGCCGATATGGACGGCGTTCCGGGTTTGAGCTTTAGCGGGATCGCACCGGGCAGCAGTTTCACCTACCGTTTTCCGGTAAAACAGAGTGGCACATACTGGTATCACAGCCATTCCGGCATGCAGGAAGCCAAAGGCCTTTACGGTGCGCTGATTATTGACCCCATACAGCCTGAACCCCACGGTTATGACCGCGACTACGTTATTCTGCTGTCAGACTGGACGGATATGGCCCCGCACGCCATTGCCAGCACATTGAAATTTCAAAGCGATGCGTTCAATTTCAGGCAGCGCACAGCAGTATCTTTTTTCAAGGACGCAAAAAAACAGGGTGTTATCCCGACACTGAAAGACCGGTTGCAATGGGCAGGCATGAACATGTCAGCCACAGATATTTCAGACGTCAGCGGCACTGTTTACACCTACCTGATGAACGGCTGCCCACCCCATACAAACTGGACCGGCCTGTTCCGCCCCGGTGAAAAGGTGCGTCTGCGCTTTATCAATGCCTCAACCATGACATTTTACGACATCCGTATTCCGGGCCTGAAACTGACCGTCATTCAGGCTGATGGAAATGACGTTGAGCCCGTTCCTGTTGACGAATTCCGCATTGGGGTGGCCGAAACCTACGATTGCCTTGTCGAACCGCAGGAAGACCGCGCCTATACTATTTTTGCCCAAAGTGAAGACCGCACGGGCTACGCCCGCGGCACTCTGGCCCCGCGCTTAGGTATGACGGCCGATCTTCCCCCCATGGACCCTCGGCCAGTTCGCACCATGCGGGATATGGGCATGGATATGGGCTCCATGCACCATCCCCACGATGGGATGACAATGGAGAGCCCTGCCTCTGACACCAAGCCCCTCCCTATGCATCAGATGCCAGATGGCAGCATGATGACTATGGAAATGGGGAGCAGCACCGCACCCAACCAGACGGACATGACTGACGCATCCTCTTTGATGCTCCCTCATGCGTCCCCAAACCCGCCGCCGCGGAATGTAGAAAACCAGAATGTCGCCGCCATGCCCGTTAACAGGCTGGCTGACCCGGGCGATGGGTTAGAGAACAATGGCCGCCGGGTGCTAACCTATGCAGACCTGCGCGCTACCCGGCCGGGAACAGACCCGCGCCCGCCCTCACGCGAAATCGTGCTGCACCTGACGGGCAATATGGAGCGTTATATCTGGGGTTTTGACGGAAAGAAGTTTTCTGAAGCTGACCCTATCCCGTTACGATTGGGGGAACGGGTCCGGTTTATTCTGATCAATGATACAATGATGGAACACCCTATTCATCTTCATGGGTTATGGAGCGAGCTTGAAAACGGTCACGGTGCCTACGCGCCCTATAAACACACCATCATTTCGCAACCGGGGTCACGCCTAAGCTATCTGGTCACGGCTGATACGCCCGGATTATGGGCTTATCACTGCCATTTGTTATACCATATGGAATTGGGCATGTTCCGCACGGTGGTGGTATCATGAGGACACACCGCTATTTTTTCCAATCGTGTCTGGTTTCTGTTTTAATGGGTAGCGTCTGCTTGCCTCTCACGGCCCGTGCACAACAGGCCCATCCAGTGGCTCACCCTGCCACGCATGATATGTCAGATATGGATATGTCTGACATGGACATGAAGGGCATGGACATGAAGGGCATGGATATGGACACCATGCCAATGCCTGCAAAGCCGAAGCCTCCCCGGCAAAAATCTGCCCCCCAGTACAGTCACGCAAAGCATATCCCCGCCCTACCACGACACGTTGGCACTGGCACTGGCACTGGCACTGGCACTGGCACTGGCACTGGCA
>NZ_BAMW01000010.1 GCF_000963945.1 Acetobacter indonesiensis
ATTAAAGCCGCAGAAAACGGCCATTTTTGCGCGTATGAAATAATGTGGCGATTTCAGTTTTTTTCAGTCATTCCGTTTCAACGTTTTTCAACATCCAATCACTGGTTTTATCTGGTTCTTTAGACAAGAAATTAGCTGCTTTTCGTTGTACCGAAAGCCTCGCCTGTACTATTATCTGGTATGGGAAACACTCAGCCTGAACCAACAGTTTACCGCATCGCCATTCCCGGCCTGCTGAGGGCCAGAGGTCGCCCGCGCTTCGACAATGGCCGGACCTTCACGGATGCAAAAATGGTGCAGGCTGAGAAGCATATCCAGCACCACGCTATGGAGCAGATCGGCAAGGATAATAAATCATGGCAACAGTAATCGACCCCCTTATCGTTCAGTTGGGTCTGGACGCGAAAGCCGTTGTTAAGGGGCAGAAGTAGGCCGAAGGGGCGTTCAAGCGCGTTCAGTCCGGTGCGTCCAAGATGGGCGACGGCGTGGCCGCTGCGGCTGATACGGCAGGGGATGCGTTTCACTCGCTGGAGCGTAAGGCTCTGGCCTTCAATGATGAACATCCAACCACCTTTCGCGGCAACGCCAGAGGTTTGGGGCAACGGCTGACGCCGGACATGAAGGCCAAGCAAGCGTTCCTTGGCCGCCTTGAAAAGCAATATGGCCTCCCAAATGGGCTTTTGGATGGCATGTGGGCGCAAGAAAGTAGCCGAGGCTTGAACGCTGTGCCATCAAAGGCCGGGGTTCTGGGTGATTTCCAGATTATGCCTGACGTGGGCTGCGGCTGCCGGGGTTGATCCAAACAATTGCGAGCAGGCCGCCGAATACGCCGCAAAGCGAATGCATAGCGATATGCAACATTACCAAGGCTCCCTCGCATCCTCCTTGGCAGAATATAACTGGGGAGGCGGCAACCTTAAGAAAGCCCAGCAGGCATTTGGACAGGGCTAGCAGTCTCACGTCCCGCTAGAGACGCTTGATTATATCACCAGCATTTCACGGGCCGTTGATGCAGCAAGTCAGAAGGTTTCTATGGGCGATGAAAACCATACAGTGAACAACACGTTTGGCGACACGCATCTGAATGTTACCACGAACGCCAGCGACCCACATGACGTGGCAAAGGCCGTAAAAACAACCTTTGATCGAAACCAGCGAATGCTCGCAAGACAGGCTAACTTGGGGTTGTCGTAAATGACGTGCGGCCAGTGCCAAGGAATAGCCGAGCGTCTGAACCTGCAGCATGAAAATACCCGTCGCAAGGGCATTAACGATGCAGGGATTCCTGCATCCCTCACAAGAGACGCATCCCCCGCACGCCAAGCCCTGCCCAAATTGAGCGGGTTGAGGCCCTCCGTGCGTGGGTGATGGTTTCATATAAAAACTCATAGACCTCCACTATTACGCTTCAGGCGCTCACCATTTACACTCCGCCCGCCCAGACTAATTCGCTGACACGTCATCGAATATTAAGAAAATTAATATTCAGAATTTGAAGCCCACTCTCCAACTGTCTTGGCACTCACACTCTCATTCCCTTGTATCCCCTCTTGCATTCGACGATCATGAAACTTCCATGGAAAAGAACAGTCTTCGAGTGTTAGAAAAGAGACATCCAACTGGTCTTTTAGCTGCGACTTATATTTCTCAATTATATCAGAACGCATCACCAGCAAGCAGCGTATATGCCAATCCTCTGACACTACGTTCTGCCGAACCAAAAACGCCGAAAGACGACTATACCACTGCTCGCCGCGCCCAATAACTTTGCCTATCAGTTTTTCCGGTCGAAACGCTTTAGTTTCTTCAACCACCACAACATGCTTGTGGCGAAAGTCCAGCACAACATAATCTGGGCACGACCAATCAGCCTTACGACGCGCATCAAGCCAAATAGAATACTGGGGCGCAATGAATGCTTGGCCGTCAAGCGTTAGATAAGTGTCCAATTCGCTCACTCGGAAGTTCTCTCTTCAATTTAATTGATCGCCTGTTTTAATTCATAATAGCTTCAATGTGCTTTTTCTCCCAACCTGCATATCTTTCAAGCTAGGCAGGCATAGTCTCAAGAACGATATCGACCGACAAGAAGCCTTAGTCGGTTAATAAGGCTTTCAGATTAATGGTTAAGCTTCAGATTTGCATATTTGAAATTCGCACACAGTCGTTAGCTATTCGCTGGTGCCTTGCATGACAGTCGGACACAAAATTAGACATGAACCCGCAATTCATCCACCTCGAAACCTACGCCCGCAAGCCTGATAAACAGGGGCGGGTCTGTCGCCTTTGTTCTCGCTGAAGCCGCCCGCGAGCCATGGGCCTGCTACCATGTTACACAACCCCGCCCACCCGCTGTCCTGCACGGTGCCCATCCTTCGGAAGTGCGTTCTAAGCATGATCAACGGGCTGCCTCTATCCGTATCCAGACCTCTACTGGCTTGCGCGCCATCCGGCAGGACCAGCACACGCTTCTGACGTTGGTAGCCTCCTTCCATCGGAAAGGGAGGGATTATGAGGGCTGGGAGCGAGACACCTTGAAATGGCTTCAGACGCGCTATGGCCCCCAGTTGGCGTCTGTCATTCGGCATACTGACGAGAGCCACCCACATCTGCACGCATACGTCCTGCCTGATGATCCTGCCATGCGTGCACGGCGGTTACATCCGGGTGCTCTGGCAAAGGATACAGCTCTTCAGCACGGAGCCACCAATCGGGCCGGGGACGCCGCTTACCGGGCGGCCATGCGCGACCTGCAGGATACTTATTGGCTTGAAGTCTGTGCCGCCCTTGGCATCCGCCGATTTGGCTTCTCCCGGCGCAGAATGACGCGGGCAGAGTGGCATAAGGAAAAGATCGTTCGGAACTGCAGCAGAGCAGCGGACGTAAAGCTTGGTGAGGACATGCAGAGGGTCAAAACCGCAGCAGCTGAGTTGTTAAAGTGGCAACAGGATTTGGAGCAGTGGCGGCTACAAATGCTGGGGGACAGAGACCGCATACGTCAAGAAATCATGCGTGAGACAGATGCAAGGTACCGAGAGCATATAGAAAAGCATGGCCGACTCTACCAAACAGAAGTCGCTTTGAGAATTGAAACAGAAAAGCAGCTAGCACATAGAACACCAGAAGAAGAATTGATTTGTAGTTCATGAAGTGAAGATGCCCAAGGAAAGCTGTTTTCTACCTCTCCGCCTCTTGCAATACTAAGCATTACTGAAATTGCCTAACCTGTCTTGGGCGCCCAAGGCGCTGTCGGGAGAGGTTGGAATTTTCAATGACCCACTTATAGACAATTTCTGGATGCCAGCGAGGCCGGCCAAGTTTGGCAACCCGAGGCGGCAGTCTTTCAGGCGCTGTGCTGGAGAGCTTCTGGACCGTAGCTTCTTGGTAGTTCAAATAATGCGCTAAATCCCGGCAGGTCCATAGCCTGTCAGTCGGAAGCGCCTTAGAGCTTTCTTTTCCCATTTTGAGTCCTCTCGACCTGCATGTTTAATAGGAACGGTCTTTTCTGAAAAAGTAGTGGGTAGCATTGCCTCCTTTGAACGGTTATGCCGATCAAGCTTGATATTGATACTAAAATATAGTATCAATATACCATAAAAGCCAAGTACCGCCGAACGCTGGAGTTAATCTTCAAACGTCCCGTCTCAGGCAACGTGCCCTGGCCAGACATTGAAGCTCTTTTCGTTTCTCTGGGCGCGGAGGTGTCAGAGCGTGAAGGCTCACGCATCGGGGTATTCTTGTTTGAAGAGATCAAGGTTTTCCACCGACCTCATCCTAAACCAGACACCGACAAAGGAGCCGTAGCTTCTGTCAGAAAATGGCTTGAACAGAATGGAGTGACACCATGAATAACATGATGGAAATTGGCGGCCATCGGGCTGTCATACAGTTTGATCCTGAAATCGGCATGTTCCGGGGGGAATTTCTGGGACTGAACGGAGGGGCTGATTTCTATGCAGATAGCGTGAGCGGCCTGCAGCAGGAAGGCGAAGCCTCCCTCCGTGTCTTTCTTGAGATGTGCGCTGAAAAAGGCATTGATCCGGTCAAGCACTATTCTGGCCGCTTTGTAGTCCGACTTCCTGAAGAGATCCATGCTCGTGCTGCAGAGATTGCCGCAGCCCGCGGGGTCAGCCTCAATCGACTGGTGCAGGATGCGCTGGCTCAGGTTGAGGCGTAGATCCTAGCGTTCACCCTCTATCCCCCATCTTCGTATCACGCGGCTCAGGGATATGAGCCTCCACTCATGACCGCAGGCCGTGGCTCTTCTTATAGCCCCACAGCCTCACGCAGCATGTCATTCATACGCCCCTGCCAGCCCAGACCGTCCTGCTTCAGACGGTCAGCCGGATCAGGGTCAAGCCGGATAGAAACCAGCTTCTTCGTCAGGGCTTTCTATGGAGCGCACCCGCCGCTGAGAAGCAAGATCAGGCACGATAGCGGAAGCAGGCTCGGCCCTTTGAAAGTCGGCCTCGGTCAGTTCAGGGCTGTCTGCGTCCAGAGCAATCCCCTGATTGATACGGGCATCCTCCTCGTCTGTCGGCATGATAAAGTCAGGTTTGCGCGGCATAGAGCTTTGCCTCCTGTTTGTTCGCCTTACGCAGGCTAGTGATTCGGACGATGCGCGTCTCAATGCTGAACACCAGCACATAAAGGCGCAGTTAGGCAGTCACAATTCTATTTCTGCGCCCGCTCAAGAGATATGATTTTCTCGTACTGCCGTTCAATAATCTCCTGCGCCACCAGCAATGCACGAGCCAGCAACAAGGTCTTATCTTCCTGCGGAGGGGAACTGGCTGCCTGTTCATTTTGAACACTCACCCAACCTGACGGGCTCGGCTCACCTTCCGGCCATTCCAGTCCCTCCGGCCCTTCTCGCCACCATCGGATGATTTCATCCCGATACACATCCGGCATCAGCTTGGCGTAACGGGAGACCATGGCAACACTGCTCCAGCCTCCATCATACTGAAGGCACATGATGGCCGGACAGCATAAGAACAAACTCAATCTCGACCGTCTAGCGAAAATATGGGCGCTGGCTGAGCGGGGCGACGCTGGAGAGCAGGCCGCGGCACGCAACCGGGCTGAGGCACTGGTAAAGCCGCACGGCTACACGCTGGCAGCCCTTACCTGCCCGGCATTGCGAGCAGTCAGGAATACGACGCGCCCCTGAGACCGGCAAAC
>NZ_BAMW01000009.1 GCF_000963945.1 Acetobacter indonesiensis
ACCGAGAGAGCCTGCGCGTTGTCATGCCCATTAGTGTTTCATGGTCAGACTGCAATTATGGAGGCAGGCGGCCTTGGATGATCTGCCCATATTGTGCGAGGAGGGTCTCGGCCCTGCACCTGTCCAGCAATTCCAAGCAGCTTGCGTGTCGGCATTGTTTCAACATGACCTATGAAAGCCGGAATGTGGACGCCATAGGCCGGTCATGGATGAGGCAGGAGAAGCTCTTGCAACGAATTGGCGGGAGTTGCGGAGGTAGTTTTTCCTCACGTGATCCGTCCCGACCAAAAGGGATGCACCATGCAACGTATCGTCGCATCCATGAGGCCGCTTTCGATGAAATGTGGCGACGTGAGGAGGCTCTAAACGATTTCTGCATGGCGCGGTTCGGGTGCCGGTGGGGCTGAGTTTTGTGACCAGTACGCGCACGCGCGCGAGGGTGGAAGCTTTTTCCGCTGCTCTTACAGTGGCGAAGCAGTGTGACCGGGTTTGCTGATAACAGCGGCTCTGAGCAAAGCGGCCCTCTTGAAAAAACATGAAATCGAAAGAGTCAGCCTGTTATCAAATGTTAAGGTTGCGCAGGCCGCTATCCGGGCCGGGTATAGCGAGAAAACGGCTGGGAGGATCGGCTCCGAGAACCTCCAAAAACTTGATATTCAAAACGCGATTTCAGAGGCGGCCCAAGGTTTAATTCAGCCAGAAATTTTAATTCGCACGCGCAAAAAATGGGGAGGTGTTCGGTCCACACACAAGCCGATTTCAACCTTTTGCCCCCCTATACCCCCCCATCCCAGAATGGCGCACTTATACAAACTCTCGTTTGTGGTGCGGTCCCTGCTCCATAAGCCAAGCCAAGCCCGGTTGCATACACAGGCGCTCCCGACAGTCCCTACAACGATATTTGCATGTCGGGACCAACTTGCCCCCTAAAAAACGGGAGAAAATAGCCATATTTTGGGCTGCTCCCGACAATCCCGACAGTCCCGACACAAAAATACAATACCGGATGCGCTTTACCTCATCCCCGGCAGTGTGCGGCCCAAGCCTCCATAAGCGGGCGGCGCTGGTCCAGCAGGTCAGTCCTTCGGTAAGCGGCTTCAACCTTGTTCTCTATGGCGTGGGCAAGGGCCATTTCCGCAACATCACGAGGGCAGGCGTTGGTATCAGATGTCCAGTCCCGGAAGGTGGAGCGCAAGCCATGCACTGTTACCTCCTTTGTCTTGGCGGCAAGGTGAAGGGCTTTGCTTAAGGCGACATCAGACAGAGGCTTGCCTCTCTTGTGTCCGGGAAAGACAAGATCACCGGCAGCGTGGTCACGGAGGGGCCGCATCTCCTCAAGAACGGCCAGCGCATCGGCAGACAGCGGCACGCGATGCTCCCGACCAGCTTTCATCTTGTGGTCAGGGATGGTCCAGATTTGGGCTGCCATATCAATTTCAGACCAGACGGCTTTCCTCACTTCCCCAGACCGGGCGGCAGTCAAACAGCAGAAGCGCACAGCCTTGGCTGCAATGCCCTCCGATGCACACAGGGCGGTGATAACCGGGGCTATATCTTTCCACCCCACGGCGCTGTAGTGCTGAACCTTCATCAGCTTTGACGGAGGCGGCAGTGTGGCAGACAGGTGCCCCCTCCATCGGGCCGGGTTTTCGCCCTCACGCCATCCCTGTGCGCGGGCATAGTCTAAAATGCGTTCAATCCGGCCTCGAAGTCGTCCCGCTGTTTCTGTCTTTTCTGTCCAGATTGGACGGAGGGCCGCAAGCACGTCCTGAGTGTCGATGTGGCGCACGGCCTTCTTGCCGAACACTGGAAAGACATGCTGCGAAAGAGAGCCCGTCCATGTTGCTGTTGCTTTCTGGTCTTTCCAGCCGGGGGCCTGTTCCTGAATGTAGCGGGCAGCCACTTCGGCAAAGGTAACGCCAGTCTCTAACTTGCGCTCAGCCTTCGCTTTCTCACGCTCCACTATGGGGTCAAGGCCGCTCTCAATCATGCGGCGGCAATCAGAAGCACGGGCGCGAGCGTCTGATAGAGACAGATCAAACGCACTCCCCAGACTCATCTGGCGGCGCGTGCCGGTCACGGGTGACTTGAAACGCATTTCCCAAAGACGGGAGCCTCCCTTTGCCACAAGCCACAATCCCCCTCCGTCACATATGCTTCCGCTCTTGTGACGGGAGATATGCAGGGCAGTCAGACGATTGGGCGGAAGACGACTCATGATATTTACCCCTCTTGTTACCCCCCTTAAAACATGGGCTTTAGAGGTACGTCCAGAAACAACGGTGGACACATCAGAGAGTAAGGCACTAGAAAATAAAGGGTTTTTGGAACGCCCTGAAACTATCTGGGACTCTAGTTAGGCGGTTCTCGGGTCCGCCATTCTAGAAAAATCCATCTTAAACAATAAGTTAACGCTTACGTTTGCCAATTTTATTGTGGGTTTGCCAGCTTTGCGCTTTATAAGCCGACTAACTAATCTGCCACATGCCCAATGATTGTTGTAAACTAATATTTTTTAAGTAAAGATGCTATTGTATTGACAAGATAAACCCCCAGTCCCTGTACGGAATGGGGGTTTACGCTCAGCTATATTCGTAAAACTTAGCCCGCTAAGGTTTTCCGTGAAGTCTCATCAAAGTATTCAGTAAGAAGATATGGCCCTGCTGCCTGAATATTGACCATCAGCATGCCCATTTTATTTTTTGCCAAATCACCAAGCGTCAAAATAGCACTCCCATTTGTCCAGGCTGATTTGCCGCTTTCGGTGGGATACCACCCTTCAGATGCCTCTGTCTTGAGATGAGTGGACAAAGTTTTTACTCTGCTCCCGACCATAAAACTGATCTCCCCCACGCAGACGCCGAGAAGACGCCGGTCATCGACAAAGGGACCAATGGCATCGCTTGGTCGGCTGGCACGTGAAACGATGCGCACACTCTGTACATTTGCTGGCATCATAAAGCTGTAAGTCATGCCTGCACTCCGTACGGGCCTGATGATTGCGCCTTTGTCGGTCACGAGATGAAGGTCTGCGTCCATGGTGGTCTGCTGCACTTCATCGCGATTACCGACTTTTTCAGCTAACACCCTGAAAAGTGGTTCAACGAACGCACGGTCAACACACAGCGGGGCTGCCGCATCATTTTCCCAATTTTTAGTGGTGCCCCCGATGCTGATTACCGGTCCATTCTGGCGAAATGTAGTACGGTTGCCAGTATTCAGATAGCTTTCTGTAAGAACCCCATCCGCAGAAATGACTGCATGCTCGTCTGTTTCAACGTGATAGTAGTCGTAAGACGTCATTGTCTTATCATATACGATGGAAATACCGTTAACCAACATGCGGACAGGAACAAAACGACCTTCAAAAAACAAGCAATGCTCGGGAGTGATAAGTAGGTCTTTATAAGGAACGCCTTCTGCCAACGCATTTTTAAAAACACGGACCGGATAACCTGCATCTGCTTCAGGCAACCCTTCACGCACTGTTGCATGCTTTTTACCGACCCAGACAACAGAACGTGGGACAGTTGTATTATTACGCCAGTTGTAAGTGGCCAGTTGATCACCAACGCTTACTGTTTCTACGGCGCATAGACCGCTCGATGTTTCAATCATGCTTCCTGCAAGAAAGCAGACACCGATGTAAGTATTAGATGCATCATAAGTGATTGAGAGTGGATTGGCCCCGCTATCAGGAGTATATGTGCCAGACGCTAAAGTTACACCAGATGCAAGGTTGGCCTCGTAATAGCCAATTTCAGTAGTCCCATTATAAAGTGTAACTGCAGATGACCCATTGTTTGTTGAGATAGAATAAGACGTAACTTGAGTTATTTGACCCTGAAGTTCAATAACATCCTTACTAGGGTTGTAATTATTTATTGTTGTTCCACTCAAATTAATAAGCGTTGAGTCGCCATTCGCAATCAGCGTTCCGCCACCATCGCCAAAATTGATTGTAGAGCCACCAAGAATATTCACAAGCCCAACACCGGTATTAAACTTGCCACCGTAGGCAATGTTAATTGTGCTGCCGCTAAGTGCATTTGCTAAAAGGGACCCAGAAAAAGTGGCCGTTCCACCATACACATTTATGTTCGAAGCACCGATTGCGTTGACCGCCACATTAATTGTTGTGTCACCACCAATATAAAAAGTATTACCCGCCAAAAGAGACACGGCAATGTCGATGCCACCTGTCGCCCCAGGGAGTGTTACAAATGTTCCTGATGAAAGAGTGCTTAAAAGTTCAGTATAGCCATCCGTGCCAACAACAACACCACCTGTTCCAAATAGACCTGTACTTAAAAGCCCCGTGTTAATGTTTTTATTGTTTAGAATGTAATTTCCGTTACTATCGGTAATTGTTGCTGTGTAGCTGCGCCCTCCATTAAGAGCAAAACCATTGTCAACAATCGTGTAAGTGATGCCATTCACAGTTTGAGTGTAAGTTGTAGCCATATCACTTCTCCCGAGCTGTAAAGCTTCGTTAACGAATTCGGTGATTAGAAATAAACTAACACCGTCGTTAGGCTACAAGGCTGATATAACAAAAAGATACCAAATTCGTCCGAAATGAAATATTTGTAAAAATTATGAAATTTTCAGGACATTTATGTGGCAATAGAATAATAGACAAATAACTTTTCTGTATGCTTTTCTTTTTTAATTATATATGTTAGTTTTTATAAAATTTTCTTTTTATATTCCTTTAATTTATATTTTAATTGAATACAAAATGTGATTATTTTAAATTTTTTTACTTTTTTATTTATTATATTTTTATTTTTTATAAAAATATAATAAATACATGGAATATTTATAAATACTATTTGTTAATTATATAATTTATGCTTTTAACTTCTAGAAAAATAGCTATTTTTTAACATTTTTATATGTATTGTTTACGCTGCCGTCAGATTAAATTCTAAAACGTACTGTCTGATTTATAGATGAGCAACAATTAGTCAACCAAGCAGATGACTCGCTTTATTTCTGAGAGCCCGTTCCTTTTGATCTGCTAAGACGCCCCTAATCACCTCTCTATTTTCTATCGAAACTTTGCGAGAGCGATATTGAGTCTGCGCTTATGCTTACTTTCTACGTAACGCTTCCCTTTTATAATTGTTTTTGCAGGCGATGAAGCGAGACACTTCCAACCATCTATGATGGCTTTCAAGTCTGAACGTATCATAGCTTTTGGGGTGGAAGATCCAGGGTGCCACCAGTTATCTTTTGTGCACCGCATCGTGCAATCTGTTTTTTGTTCCGTTAATTGAGTTAGCAGAACGTCTTGTTGATTTTCACACCTTCAATCGTGAAAAACCGCTGCGGCACTGAGCAAGTATCAGGCTCGGTGGCAGCGGTTTTCTTAGGCATTACAAAATAATCGGTAAAAGACGGGGTTTATTTTCCGTCCGTCGCACGGTCTATGGCACGGCCTGCTTTTTCAGCCGGCCCCTGTGGCGGATCAAGCGTATCCTGCACTTTTTCACCAAATGTTTTTTTATGTGGCTGACAGGCTGTTGCTGTCACCCCGACAAAAGACAGAGCAACCAGCATAAGAACGAAACGGCGCATGGGGTATTCCCTCTTAAAACGATGTTTCTGTTCAACATTTCTGTATGAAAATGGTTGCATGCCAAGACATAATTAAGGGGACACCACCCCATCAAGCTGCGCGGGCAGGAAAAGCGGCACGCCGTTTTTGCCCCATTGTGTCTGCCCCTGCCCCAACGCTGCCCATGCCGATGCGGTAAAATCTCCCCCTGAAGGGAGCCATGTTTCAGGGTTTATCATCCAGCCCACCATATCCGTCATAACCATCTGGCCATTTCGATCACGTAGGAGAAGATGGTGGCCGCCGGGTATCAGATCTCGCCGAACGGTGGATGGCATCGTCTGCCAGATGTGCGCCATGGCCTCTGGCGGGACAAGCTGATCCTGATCTCCATACACACACAGCACTTTGCCATGCAGGGCGGGGGCGGCTTGACCCGCCTGTTTCATCAGGCCGACCAGCCCCCTCAAAGCCTCCAGACGGGTGGCTCGCAGGGTCAGAGGGTCGTAATAGAGACGTATCAAGGCCGCCATATTATCGCTGGCCACAACATGCACGGGTAGTTCACGCCCTGTAACCAGATTTTTAGGAAAAAGCGTCGCCACCACCCGTAGCGGTACATCCGCCCCAACACCCAGATTCCAGACAGCGGGAGCCAGCAATATTGTGCCTGCAACGTGAGGCGCATCCGGTTGAGCCATAAGCAGCATGAGCAGAGCACCACCCATGCTCTCCCCTGCAAGATATAGGGGTGTGTTTGGGTGTGCAGCGCGTATCTGGGCAATTTCATCGCGCATGTCGGCCAACATACGGGGCACCCCAGCCCAGCCACCCCGCATTGGGGCCTGCCCGAACCCGCGCTGGTCTGGCGCAATAACCGTAACGCCGTGCTGGGTGAAAAACGGTGCAGCACTCTCCCACGCATCTCGGCTATCGTTAAAGCCATGATATGCCAGCAGGATGGCGTGCTCCGGCGCCGTAGCGGGCCAGCGGCGGGCGGGTATAACCGCGCCATCGGAAACAGGAAGGCCCATGTTTGCCGGAACCAGCCGTGCCGCAGCCGCAAATCGGGCTGGGGGCGTGGGGGCTGGCGGCATGGTGGAACTGCATGCTGAAGCCATGCTCAACAGGCTGACGCAACAGGCGGCGCACAGCTTTTGCCTGCCATCACCATAGCCCTGCACCCGCTGAAACAGTGTGGAAATGACGGTAAAAACGGACATGCTCACGCGTATGGGATGTGAAGAGAGGTAGATACTGGCATCTTCAACGCGTATCATCCTGCGCACTATGACGCCAGAGAGACCCCTGCGCGCCCAGCCTTGACCGAGAGAGGATTGGCGGAATGCTTATTCAGCCCACCACCCCCACCCCGCGCCCCCGGCTTGGGCATGTGGAAACCATTGTTGTTGATACACGCAAAATCGCATGTGATGGCGGATTAGGCGCACTGGGGCACCCGCGTGTTTTCCTGAAAATTGGGGGACACCAGACTGTGTGCCCCTATTGCTCCCGTCTGTTTGTTCTGCAACCCGGCGCGTCCGACGCACACGGACACTGATTTTTCTTAAACATGCTGCACGATGATCAGGGCCTCATCGTGCAGGTCGGTTTGCTCATGAAAGCCCTGCTTTTCAGTTTGCGCTTAAAACCTTGCCTTTTGTTTCTGGCAGACACAGCACAATCAGCAGCACCGCCCCATAGGCGCAGGCGGCAAAGGCGCAGATGGCGTTTCCCAACCCCATAGCCTGACTGAGAAACCCGATTAAACCAGGGAAAAACGCCCCCATTGCCCGCCCGAAATTATAGGCAAAACCCTGCCCATTTGCCCGCAAGGCATGAGGAAACAGTTCGGAAAGATAAGCGCCCAGACCACTGTAAATACCAGATGCAGAAAACCCTAACGGAAAACCTGCTATCAGCATCTGGGTATTGGTCAGCGGCAGCAGCAGATACGCTATCACGCTGCACAGAGACAGCACGGCAAAAAATGAAAAGGTTGGCTTGCGGCCCCATAAGTCAGCAAGGAACGCCCCGCATACATACCCCAGAAATGACCCGATAATTACAACCATCAGGTATTCCCCGGTATGAATGACCGATAATCCGTGTTCCTTTTCCAGATACGTCGGCAACCAGGTTGTGATGGCGTAGTAGCCCCCCTGAATGCCAAGGCACAGCAAAGCTGAAAGAGCGGTTGTCTTAAAAAGTGAGGGGCTGAAAATTGCCCAGAACGGGGGCGTATCTGCGTGGTCACGTTTAGCCATAACCGTTTTGAAGGCAGCGGGTTCAGGCACATGCCGCCGAACATACAGCACCAGAAAGGCCGGAAGAATACCTATCCAGAACAGGCTTCTCCATGCCGTATCAGCAGAGAGCAGGCTGAAGGCCAGCGCATAAAACAAGGCTGCTGCCCCCCACCCTACGGCCCAGCCGCTTTGAATCAGGCCAACCGCTTTGCCCCGATGTTCGGCCCGCACAATTTCACCCACCAGCACGGACCCCACAGCCCATTCGCCGCCAAAGCCAATACCCTGCAATGTGCGCACAATAAAAAGCTGTGTAAAATTCTGGCAAAACCCAATCAGGAACGTGCAGACGGAAAACCAGAGAATACTGGCCTGTAAAAGCCGCACACGCCCGAAGCGGTCAGCCAGAATACCAGCGCCCCACCCACCGATTGAAGAAAACAGAAGCGTAACCGTGACCAATGCCCCGGCAGAGGCTGCACTGATGTGCCATAGCCCTATCAGTGTGGTGATAACGAAGGTGAAAATCATGTAGTCAAACGCATCAAGCATCCAGCCGCCAAAGGCTGACAGGCAAGTTGCTTTTTCCGCGCGGGAAAGCCTGGCCAACAACGCCATTCTGATCTCCATTTTTTATTTTTATTGAGATATCAGCAGGAAATGAAAAATGTGCCCAACAGGGTGCGCGATAAAGCCGCCTTTCTTCAGAAACAGTACAAAGTTTCCGGGTTCTGCACCAATATCTTCTGACGCAGAGCCTCATCAGGTGCCCAGTCGGCCAGCCTGGAAAGAAGAGTTGTTGTGTCAGGCATTTCCCGCACAGACACATGCGGCCAGTCTGACCCCCATACCATTCGGTCCGGGTTGGCCCGGATTAGCCGCTGCGCAATAGGCGTCACCAGCGTCATATCATCCAGTTTCTGCACAAGGCGGTAGGCCCCTGACAGTTTTACCCACCAGCCTTTGTCGGCAACAAATTTTTCAAGGGCCTTCATGGCCCCCACATCCGGCCCCGGTGTGGGCGAAAGATAGCCCATATGGTCTATCACCACCCCGCACCCTAACCGGCCAATACGCGGCAGCAATTCCAGCGCGCGGGACACATCAATCAGAAACTGGATATGCCAGCCAAAGGGCGCAATTCGCATGGCAAGCTGCTCCATGGTTTCAAGCCCCACACCACCGCGGAACAGCGCGTTGATGCGCACGCCCCGTATGCCCTGCTTATGCATAGCCTCAAGGTCGGCATCACTGGTCAAGTCCGCGTCTATTACCGCTACCCCACGCAAACGGTTGGGGTGGCGTGACAGCACGTCACGCATATAGCGGTTGTCCGTGCCATAAATGCTCGGCTGGACCAGCACACCACGCGCCAACCCTAGTGCATCCAGCATGGCCAGATACGCATGCTCCGGTGCGGCGGGGGGCGTATAACTACGATCTGACGTGAGGGGAAAATGCGCTGTATCGGCCGAAATAACGTGCGCATGGGTGTCACACGCCCCTGCTGGCACGGAAAATGTGGGACGATGAAGCGGACTGAACGGTGCGGGGCAATCAACTGTGTCGGCAGAGGGTAAAGCAGAAACGGACATGGCGCACTCATGAAAAGCAGGCGGTTGGGTCCGCCTTTTGCTGGATGTTATGACACAGCAGGATAGCGATTGTTTCTTATAAAAACGTCTTTCTTTTCATAAAGAAAGCGTGATGCCCTATGCCGGGCCTATTGCACCGCCTTCAAACGGACATTGACGAAACCCACCTGTATCAGCTTACACTCAAACCACGTTATTTTTATGAAGCACGGAGTGTGCGCGTATGATCTTTTATCGGTCCTTTCCCGCCCTGTCTCTGGCAGCAGGCCTCACGCTGGCTGCAACCACGGGGGCAGCTTTTGCCGCACAGCCTGTGCCACAGGTCGGCAATGCCCAGATAACAGCGGTCGCCCACCCTTATGCCGCACCAGAAGACGCACCGGCTGCGGTTGAAAATGCATTTGCCCAGGCCAAGAAAACAGGCCGGAAAGTGTTGCTGGATTTTGGTGCAAACTGGTGCCCGGACTGTCGCGTGCTGGCAGGCGTGCTGAGCCACCCGGCGATTGCCCCGTGGGTTGCTGAAAACTTTGTGGTCGTGTCCGTGAATGTGGACCACTTCAACAAGAACATGGACATTGCCCAGAAATACGGCATCAAGATTAAAGCTATTCCGGTTGCGCTGGTTGTCACCCCCGATGGCAAAGTGCTGAACGCCGATGCCACGCTGGAACTAGGTGATGCCCGCACCATGTCCGCACAGGCCGTGGTTGATAAACTGGCAGAATGGAACAAGCGTTCCTGATAGCCAGCACATCATCCCCGGTGGAAACGGGGCATGATGTGCCATTAGGGCACAGTGTCGCGTGCATAATCTGCTAGCTGTTTGGCACGCTGCACAATGGCGGGAACATTAAACGCACGTTGAGACCCGGCAACATGGCTTTCCGCCTCAACCCCGGTTTCAACCAGTTCCCCCCAATAAGGCAGGCCCATCTGAGTGGCCAGCGACAGGGTGCAAGGGTTTTGATGGTGTTGGGGCACCAGTTCAAACACCACTGTGCCGGGGCGGCACCATGCCAGATTGGCCATGCCCGCCCCCAATGCCCCCACAACAATCCGGGCCTTTGCAAACAGACGGGCCTGTTCCGCAATGCTCATGGTTTCAGGCCTGACGGCGGTAAATCCTGCCTCGGTAAGGGCCTGCGTCAGGGCTGCCTCATTCGGCATGGCACGGTTTGATGCTGCGCCGCGTTCAATAAACAGGTTCAGCGTGCGCTGCTCCTGCCCGGTTACCCCAGCTTGCGTCGCCAGCGCATGGTACGCGCTCCGTGCAAGAACGGATGGGGAGAAGTCAGCCGCCCCCCGCACGTAATCAGTGTAGAGAACAGTCTTGAAGGCATAATGTTTGCCGGGCTGGGTTAGGATGCTGTGGGCCGGGTCAAACCCGACCAGCCGCACTGTTTCCTGCTGCCATGGGGTCAACTGCGGCAGAATAAGCTTACCGTTAAAGCCCTGTTGTTTCAGTTGAAACAAGGTGGGGACGGTATGCACCAGCCAATGATAGTAATTGGTGTCCCAATGGTCGAAGCAGGCAGCAACATCTTCTGCGGGGGACGCGATCAGATCGTCCGGCCTTATGGTCAGGGCCGCAAGTGCATCGGGTGATTGGAGATAATTGGTATCGGTAATCAGCCGGCCCTGCTGCAAAAACACCATCAGGGATCGGTCAAGCACAACGTCCTTTAGCTTATACTGGCGCAGCGTCAGAGCATCAGACACCCAACCGTGAAACACGGACTGACTCCCATCGGGCAGCACACCATCCTGCACCAGCAATGCCGCCTGCGGAGCAATGACCTCCAACTCGGTCACGTTGCTGGCAGCCTGCATGAGCGTAAGGGGCGATTGCGGCGCGGCTGGGGAGGCTTTTTTCTTTTTCAAAAACCGGCTGAAAAAAGACATTCTTCCCCCATTTACTGAGCAAAAACAGAACCTGTGTGACGCGCTTCGCCTCTTATTCAGCACCTTACGCCACAGCAGAGTGCGGGAAAACAGGCCCATCGCGTAACACTGGGCCGTGCCCTGCGTTGCGTTCTTCGCTATAAGACGTGTCATCCCGGTTTTTCCAAGCGAAAGTTTGTGCATGCGCTTCCATGCTTTGCCCTGTTCTGACCATTCTGCACCCAGCACTGGGGTACGAAGCCTCGACCGCACTGTTCTGCGTTCTTTCTGGAGCCTTCGTGCTTTTGCTCTGGCCGCACTGTGCGCCGGTGTGGGGGGCGTGTTCGCTCTCTCTCACCCCGCCCAGGCCAGTGAAAGTGCTGCCGTCAGCACCGAGCATAGCGTTGCGACCCTGATAACAGACACGGACACAACTGACGGCACAACGCCCCTGCATGTTGCCCTCCGGCTGAAGCTTCAGCCGGGTTGGCACACATACTGGCAAAACCCCGGTGATGCTGGGGAAGCTACGGCTGTAGCCCTTACCGCCGATGGCCACCTGACCGGAAAAACCGACCATATTGACTGGCCGACACCGCAGCGCATTCGGGATGCGTCGCTGATGTCCTATGCTTACACAGGCGATGTCGTGCTGCCACTGACCTTGCCCTTGCAACAGGTCTCCGACGCAAAGACCCCGGACACGACGCTGAAAGCGCATGCAAGCTGGCTGGTTTGCGCCAGTGTGTGCGTGCCAGAAGAAGCTGACCTGACCCTTACGTTACCCACAGGCGCTGCAACGCCATCAGCACAGGCGCCGCTGTTTGCACGGGCTGCACAGGCAACGCCCGTGCCGTCACCTTATCAGGCCAGTATTTCCCCTGACGGCACATTGCGTCTGACCGGGCAGGATCTTTCCCCACGCGCCGTGAAGGAAGCGTGGTTCATGCCTGACAAGCCGGGGCTGATTGATCAGGCCGCGGCCCAGAACGAACAGATTGACGATGGCAGCATTCTTTTTCATCTGAAGCGTCTGCCTGACTTTGCCGCATCACAGCCCCTGTCTGGCATTGTGGTGCTGAAAGATGCCGCAGGGAGCGAGCACGCCCTGACGCAGACGGCTGCGGCCATTGCTGGCCCGGCTCCCTCCGCTTCTGCTGGCACCAGCGGTTTGCAGACTGTGGGGTTCCTACAGCAGGTTGCCTTCGCCTTTCTGGGCGGCCTGATTTTGAACCTGATGCCCTGCGTGTTCCCCATTCTAGCCATGAAGGCGCTGTCTGTTGCCAAACTAGGCAAGGCTGAACGCCGCACGCAGATAACAAGCGCCGGGTGTTATGCGCTGGGTGTTATGGTGACGTTCCTTGCGCTGGGCGGTATTATGATGGCCCTGCGCGTGGCCGGAGCAGCAGAGGGCTGGGGCTTTCAGTTTCAGTCACCGTTATTTGTCACGGCCATAACATGGCTTCTGTTCGCCATGGCACTGAACCTGCTAGGTGTTTTTGAATTTCTGCCCGTTTCAGTCGGGGGATTAGCCACGCCCCGGCATGGGCACCTGCATGATGTGCTGACAGGTATTTTAGCCGTTGTGGTGGCCACGCCCTGCACCGCTCCCTTCATGGGGGTTGCCATTGCGGGGGCTTTGTCAGGGCCGCCTGTGGCGGGGCTGTCTGTTTTTGCGGCAATGGGGCTAGGGCTGGCTGCGCCCTATCTGCTGTTGACCACGGTGCCCGGACTGGCGGCCCGTATGCCGCGCCCCGGCCCATGGATGCAGTATCTGCGCCAGTTTCTGGCTTTTCCGCTGCTTGGGTCATGCGTGTGGCTGCTATGGGTGGCCTCGCTTGAAGGGGGCGCGTCGGTTGTTCTGTTGCTGGCCACGGGGCTGGTTCTTCTGGGCTTTGCCGCATGGCTGTACGGGGTTGCTCAGGCCCGGCTTATTCAACAGGGCCATACGCGGACCAACGCTGCCCTGCATGGCCTCGCCCTTATGGGGTTACTGGCGGCACTGGCTCTGCTGCCTGCCCTGCGTCACCCGGCCACTGGACAGGCTGCGTCGTCAGCTTCTGGCCTGCCCAAGGGAGTAGAACCCTTTACAGAAGCCCGCTTCAAGGAACTGAAAGCTGCGGGTAAACCCGTTTTTGTGGATATGACCGCAGCCTGGTGCATTACCTGTCTGGTGAATGAACGCGTAGCACTTGACGTGCCCAGCACGCAGGCTGCGTTTGCGGCACAGGGCATTACAACCCTGCGGGGTGACTGGACCAACCATGACCCCGCCATCAGCGCGTTTCTGAAAGCACATGGCCGGGATGGTGTGCCCTTTTACATCTACAGCCCGGCCCATGGGCCAGATACTGTGCTGCCGCAAATTCTGACCCCGGGTTTGGTCATTGGCACCATCGAACAGAAATCACCCTGATTTTTGGCCGGGCGGCCTCTTTCTGTCCTGCTGCCTTATCGGGTTATACCGCCCGCATAGTCGCGACTTAAAACCCAGTCTGGAGCGATACGTAAGCGCCGGTCTGGGTGCGGTAGGTGGCAATAGTGCCTAACGACACATAAGCCGCCGTTATGTTCAGGTGTTTATTCACAAAATAGCTGGCATACACGTCAAACCAGTTACTTTCGGGGGTGAAATTCTGGTTGCGCGGCTTGGTGCGATACTCAACCCCGATAACCAGCCCCGGAATAAAAGACGGTAGATACCCTAAAGACCCCTCGAACTGAGGGTAGTAGTTATCGTTCCGGTCGCCACCAAAACCCAGAATACCCCATTGGTTTCCTTTTGTCAGACGCATGGTGGTATCAACCAGCAGCCCAATTTTGGGAAAAAGCTTGGTCATGGCAATGTAAACATCTGCACCGTCTGTATGTTTGGACCCGACGGCGTGAATGACCTTTGAATCACCGTCATGTTTATACATGGCGCCCACGGCAATCTGCGGCATCAGGGTTTTGTCGAGCACATGCCCCAGCAGCCGGACCTTAATCCCCCCTGTATCCAGATCAAACTGATAGCCACGGCCAATCCCCAGCTTGGCCCCCGTGCCGCCAGTCTGGAAGAAATTATGCGAATATGACAGTTCAACCCGGTCATAAAAGCCCATCAAGGCCCCGAAATTCTGGTCGGTATAATTGGTGACATTCACGTAGCTATAATGCACCGCCAGACCCATTGCTTTTTTGCTGCCATAGCCGCCAATGGTGGCCCAGCTTGCAATCCCGCCGCCGCTTGATCCTTCAAGCGAGCTTAACCCGCTGGTGCCAAGTGTTCTCTGCCCGTCAAATAATTTGCTGAAAGAAAAATCATCATTCTGCGTGGCACCCGGCTGCGTATCGGCCGGATGCTCGGTGGCGGGATGCAAGGACACGGTGGGTCTGTTCTGCGCCAGAGTGGTCTGGCCTGCTACTGCTGTGCTTCCCCACGCCGTCAGGGCGGAAACAGTCAGGACAGCACGCGCCAAAACAGTTTTTGTGACAGAAGCATCGGTCTGAATAACAGAAGATGTTTTGAAAATTCTGTTATTATATCTACTTCTCATCCGTTTTTTATCTGCCATAATTTCTTCCCCCTGTTCAGAAGCAGGCTACACAGGGCACTTGGGCGCAGTAGCATCACGTCTCTGTTTATATTTCTGTGAATACAGTTAAAAGGGCAGGAAATCTGCGGTAATTTATGCGTATATCTTATTCACAAACCAACCAAACACGTCTGTAAGCCGCACGGTTGCTAAGGTGCGGCTGGCGTTGACGCCACCAACCTGCCCCCCTCACGCTGGACAGATGGCGCAAGGGCGCATATCCCAAAACCATGCTTTTTCATCCCTGCGCCCTAGTCTGAGCCCCCGCCATGACCCAATCTGACGCTCCTCATCTGGTATTGGTCGATGGCAGCGGATTCATTTTCCGTGCCTTCCATGCCCTGCCCCCCATGACCAGCCCCAACGGTGTGCCGGTTAATGCCGTGTATGGCTTCACCAACATGCTGGCCCGCCTGCTGCGGGAGCATGTGGGCACGCATCTGGCTGTGGTCTTTGACGCAGGGCGGCAGACGTTTCGGTCAGACATCTACCCGCAATACAAAGCCCACCGGCCAGAACCACCAGAAGACCTGCGCCCGCAATTTGCGCTCATCCGCGATGCCACCAAGGCCTTCAACGTGCCCGGTATTGAATTGCAGGGCTGGGAAGCAGATGACCTGATCGCGTCTTACGCAACAGCAGTGCGGCAGATAGGGGGCACCTGCACCATTGTGTCTTCTGACAAAGACCTGATGCAGCTTGTCGGCCCCGGCGTGTGCATGCTTGAACCCATAAAGCAGACCGCCATTGGCGTGCCAGAAGTCGAGGCCAAATTTGGCGTCACACCAGACAAGGTGATAGACGTGCAGGCCCTGATGGGTGACCCGACAGACAACGTGCCGGGGGTGCCGGGTATCGGACCAAAAACGGCGTCGGCTCTGGTCAATGAATTTGGCACATTAGAAGCCGTTCTGGCCGCAGCGCCTGAAATGAAAAAGTCAAAGCGGCGCGACATGCTGATTGAACATGCCGACGCTGCGCGCATTTCGCGCAAGCTGGTTGAGCTGGCGTGTGACGTACCCCTGCCCCTGCCGATTGATGACCTGGCCGTGCGCGAGATGGACAAGGTTGTTCTGGCAGACTGGCTGGAAGATATGGGCTTCCGCTCTGTTCTGACACGTCTGGGCGTTGGGCATCCGTCTGGCGCACACGCGCACCGTGCTGCGCGGGCCGCAGCCCATGCTTCGGTCAACGGTGGCGGCACAGAAAGTGCCGCGCCCACAGCCACACCGGCACAAAGCGAAGCGGTAACCGCTGCAACAGCGGCAGCCTATGGCCCCTACGAAACCGTGCGCACGGCCGAAGCCCTGCAAAAATGGGTCAGCATGGCGCAGGAAGCCGGACTGTGCGCGGTTGATACGGAAACAGACGGACTGGACCCGCTGCATGCCAATATGGTTGGCCTGTCTCTGGCAACGGCCCCCGGCAAAGCCTGCTATGTGCCGCTGCGCCATGAAGGCACGCTGGAAGAACCGGCAGGCGAGCAACTGACGGCAGACGCCGCTATCAATCTGATCCGGCCGCTGCTGACAGATGCCAGCGTGCTGAAAATCTTCCAGAACGCCAAGTTTGACCTTCTGGTGTTTGACCGCGCAGGGCTTGATTTTGCCAGCATTGCCCCTGTTGATGACACCATGCTGATCTCCTACGCGCAGTCTGCCGGGTTGCATGGGCAGGGCATGGACGAACTCTCGACACTGCATCTGGGCCACACACCCATCAGCTATGACAGCGTGACCGGCACAGGGCGTAACCGTATTCCGTTTACGCAGGTGCCGGTTGGTCGGGCTACGGAATACGCGGCAGAAGATGCTGACGTTACCCTGCGCCTGTGGCATGTGCTGCACCCTACCCTGCGCACCAATCAGGCATTGGCCCTGTATGAACAGATTGAGCGGCCACTTTCGCCTGTTCTGGCAGCAATGGAAAAAGCCGGGATAGCGGTTGACCGTGCAGAACTTGGCCGTTTGTCAGAAGATTTTGCCACACGCATGGCCGTTATGGAAAAAGAAATTCATGAGGCCGCAGGGCGGGAGTTCAATGTCGCGTCCCCCCGCCAGCTTGGTGAAATCCTGTTTGATGAAATGGGCCTGAAAGGCGGCAAGCGTGGCAAGGCCGGGGCATGGAGCACAGATTCCTCGGTGTTGCAGGACCTGGCTGACCAAGGGCATGACCTGCCAGCGCGCGTGCTGTCCTGGCGGCAGTTGGCCAAGCTGAAAAGCACCTACACGGATGCGCTGCTGCGCCAGACCACCACGGAAGACCGGGTGCATACCTCGTTCCAGATGGCAATTACGACCACCGGCCGGTTGTCTTCCAACGAACCCAATTTGCAGAATATTCCCATCCGCACGGAAGAAGGCGGCCGTATTCGCCGCGCCTTTATCGCGCCCAAGGGGTACAAGCTGATCTCGGCTGATTATTCGCAGATTGAACTGCGTCTGCTGGCCGATGTGGCAAATATTCCAGCCCTGCGTGAAGCTTTTGAACTGGGGCAGGATATTCACGCCCGCACAGCGTCCGAAGTGTTCGGTGTGCCGTTGGAAGGCATGGATGCGCTGACCCGTCGCCGCGCCAAAGCTATCAATTTCGGGATTATCTATGGCATTTCAGCTTTCGGGCTGGGGCGGCAGCTTGGTATTCCCGCAGGGGAAGCGCGATCTTATATTGATGCGTATTTTGCACGGTATCCGGGTATTCGTGACTATATGGAACGCATGCGCGAACAAGCACGCACGCTGGGCTATGTGCTAACCCCATTTGGCCGCCGCTGCTATGTGCCCGGTATTCAGGAAAAAAGCGCTGTACGCAGGCAGTATGCGGAACGGCAAGCCATTAATGCGCCCTTGCAGGGCGGTGCGGCAGATATCATCAAACGGGCCATGGTGCGGTTGCCTCATGCGTTGAAAGAAGCCGGTTTTTCAGCCCGCATGCTGCTACAGGTGCATGACGAACTGCTGTTTGAAGCCCCCGAAGCCGAAGCCGAGGCGGTAGCCGCTTTGGCCCGTACCATTATGGAAGCCGCCGCAACACTTTCCGTTCCGCTGGTGGTGGAAACCGGCATAGGCCACAACTGGGCAGAGGCACACTGAGACAATGACCCCTTCAACAAAAAATGTTGCTCTGGTTAGCGCGGCTATTCTGGCCGTTGCAGGCGGTGCAGGGTACATGGCCGCCCAATACGCCATGCATCATGGCCCAACACTAAGCAGTTACGGGAACGAAGTCGGTGGCTCCTTCCGCCTGATGGACGCCACAACCGGCACCATGACAGACCAGACCTTTCATGGCCGCTGGATGGTGGTTCTATTCGGGGCAACCCACTGCGCGCAGGATGCGTGTGAACCGGCCCTGCGCAATATGTCAGCCGCACTTGATCAGGTTGATCCGTCAAAGCGCAACGCTGTGATTATTTTCATCAGCCTTGACCCTGACCGGGATGATGCTGACCATCTGCGTGAATATGGGGCCGCCATTGGGCCGCGTGTGGTCGCAGGCACTGCAGCCCCGCTTTCTCTGGTTGATCTGGCCAAAGAATATCACGCACCCATTGAAAAAGTGGATGACCCTGAATGGACTTACACCATGAAGATGTCACCCCGTTTTGTCATCATGGACCCCAACACCCGCTACCGTGGCACCGTTGATGCAAACCAGAGCACGCAAGACATGGCCGCCCATCTGGCGACCATCATGAAAAAAGCGGACTGATTATCAGGGGCGTTACGCACGCATCTGATACCGGAGGAATGATCATGCCAGATTTTTCTGAAATACTGCCTGACCTTGTCAGCCGTTTTTCTGATCGGGCTGCGGCGTATGATCTGTCTGGTGACATCGCCCTTGATAATCTGGCCGATCTGCGCAATGCGGGCCTGCTGGCGCTGACGGTTTCTCCGCAGTACGGCGGGGGCGGCAAAATGTTGCAGGATATTGTGCCGCTTATTCAGACACTGGCGCAGGGAGACCCTTCCACTACGCTTATTCTGGCCATGCAATGCCTGCACCATAAAAGTATAGCGGACTCGCGCCACTGGCCGGAAGCAACACGCAAACTGGTATCAGACAGCGCGGTGCAGGACGGTGCCCTGATTAATGCCCTCCGCGTGGAACCTGAACTGGGCACGCCGTCCCGTGGGGGACTGCCCGCAACGCGGGTGCATTATGAAAATGGGCAATGGGTTCTGAATGGATGCAAAATCTATTCAACAGGCTCAACCGCCTTACGGTGGGGGCTGGTCTGGGCTGCCACAGCAGAAGACACCCCCCGCACGGGGCAGGTTCTGGTGCCCATGGATGCACCGGGGGTGCGTATTGAACGAAGCTGGAACCAGCTTGGTATGCGTGCCACAGGCAGCCACACTGTTCATTTCAAGAATGTCCTTCTGCCAGAAGATTTTCTGGTAGACCTCCGCTCACCGGACGCATGGCGCGGCGAAGGGCAGGATGTCATTATGTGGCATGCCATTCTGATTGCGGCCTTGTATAACGGTGTGGCACATTCGGCCCGTGACTGGCTGATTGGGTTTCTGCACCAGCGGGTTCCAGCCAATCTGGGTGCATCGCTGTCCACCCTGCCTCGTTTTCATACGCTTCTGGGCGAAATTGACGCGTTGCTGCTTTCAAACCGGGCGTTGCTGGCTGACTGGCTCACCCGTTATGCAAAAGGCAAGACAAACCCGACGGAAGCCAACCTGACAAAATATTGCGTATCAGAAAACGCCATTACCAGCGTGCAGAAAGGCGTCGCGGCGATTGGCAACCCGGCCCTTAGCCGTGACAACGCCCTTGAACGGCATTTGCGCAACGTACTGTGCGCCCGCATTCATACCCCGCAGGCTGACACGGCACTGGCTGCGGCAGGTAAAACAGCATTGTCCTGACTGACATATGCAGATTGTAAACCACACGCTCTTCCACGCAGCCCTGAAGACTGCTTTTGCGGGCGCTTACCTGCTGGGGCTATCTGTTTTTCAAACTGTCGCACTGGCTGCCCCCATCGGCGAACAACCTATGCAGGTAGCCACGCACAGGGGTGGCACGCTCAACCTGACAGCACAAAGCTCTGGCGGCACGCTTGACCCACAGGTGGCGTATATCTCGCTCACCAAACAGATCGAAACGCCAGTTTATGACACGTTGCTGACTTACCCGAAGTTTTCTGGCCCCGGCGTGCAGCCCGTTGCCGCTAATCTGGTTGAGCAGGTTCCACACCCTGAAGACGGTGGCCTGACATATCGTTTCACCCTGCGCCCCGGCATTTATTTTTCCAACGGGCAGGAGCTGACGGTCGAGGATGTCGCAGCCTCTTTCCGCAGGCTTTTCAAAGTTGGCAGCCCGACGGCTGGCCCGTATTATAGCCATATTATTGGCGCGGATGCCTGCCTGAAAGACCCGGTACACTGCACGCTCTCTGGTGGCATAGAAACGAATGCCACCACCCGCAGCATTACGTTTCATCTGACATCGCCCGACCCGGAATTTCTGGAGCGTCTGGCATGGGGCCATTCGGCCATCGTGCCTGCCGCGACCCCACCGCATGACATGGGGAATACGGCCCCACCCGGAACCGGGCCTTACCGGGTCGTGGCCTATGATCCCACGCAACAGTTGCTGCTTGAGCGCAATCCGTATTTTCGTGAATGGTCACATGACACACAGCCCGCGGGCTATGCAGACCATATTCATCTGGTCTTTGGGCTTGAACCGGAATCTGAAGTCACGGCCATTGAAAATGGTCAGTATGACTGGATGTATGAAGACGTACCGCTTGACCGATTGGGGGAGGTCGGGTCCCGTTATGTGTCGCAGGTGCAGCTTTATACGCTGCTGCTGTATTACTACGCCGCACTGAACACGACCCTGCCGCCCTTTGATAACCTGAAAGCGCGGCAGGCTCTTAATTATGCCGTCAACCGGCATGCGATGGTCATTTACCATGGCGGCTCCGCTGTGGCACTGCCGGCGTGTCAACTCTTGCCGCAGGGCGCGCCGGGGTATGAACCATCCTGCGCCTATACCAAAGGCGCATCCCCCGACCATCCGCTTCCCAAATGGCAGGCACCCGACCTTGAAACGGCGCGTCAACTGGTGCACGAAAGTGGCACTGCGGGGCAGAAAGTAACAATCGTGGCCCCGTTGGATGGACGCTACGGGTCAATGGCCATGGAACTGCGCAGCACTCTGGCGGCCATAGGCTATAATGCCGTGGTCCGTAGCATGACGCAGACGGTGCAATTCCCTTACGTGCAGAACAGTGACAACCACGTTCAGATAGCCCTGACCGGCTGGCAGGCAGATTATCCGTCCGCAGCGTCTTTTTTGCAGACATTGTTTGCGTGCGGCAGTATCCACCCGCATTCGGACAATTCGCTCAATATGTCAGCATTCTGTAATCCGGCCATTGATGCCAGAATGGATCAGGCCGCCACACTGGCTTTGACAGACAAAACAGCCAGTGATCACGCATGGGCAGACGTTGATCGGGCGCTGATGGCGCAGGCTCCGTCCGTGCCTTTGGTGCAGATCAAACGGGTTACGCTGTTGTCAAAACGCGCGCGTAACGTCATCGTAACACTCAATGATGATATTCTGCTCTCCCAGCTTCAGGTCCAATGACGGCTGATACTCCTTCTTCGTCCGGTGCAGCCAGTGCTGTGGCCAGCGCAAACGTAGCCGCACAACCGCGCCCCTTGGGGCCTTGGCGGCAGGCTGGCCGCACGCTGGTCCGTAACCGTGCCGCCATGGTGGCGCTGGCAACCCTTGTGCTTGTCACGCTGCTTTGCCTGTTCGCACCGTTTTATGCGCATGACATTGCGCATGTTGACCCGTTCACATCCAACGTGGCCGGCAGCATCGTGCTGGATGGGCATGAGGCAGATATCATGCAGCCGAACGATAATCCGCTGCATCTGGGCCTTAGCCCCATTGGGCCTACGGGCCACGCCGCCTATCTGCTGGGGGCAGACAGTCAGGGGCGCGATGTTGCAGCACGGCTGTTCTACGGTGGCCGTAACTCGCTGCTGATTTCGGCCTCTGCGGCGGTGCTGTGTCTGATTCTGGCGGCCTGTGCTGGCATTGCCGCAGGGTTTTTTGGCGGCCTTGTGGATACCATTTTGTCCCGCCTGATGGATATTATGTGGGCGGTTCCGGTTTATCTGTTCGCCATTTCCCTTTCTATCGTGACCGTCAGTCAGGGGCTGAAACTTGGCCCCTTTGTGATTGAAGCCGATAATCTGCTGATCCCGATTGTGATTATTGCGCTGGTGTATGTGCCTTATGCCGCCCGCCCCATTCGGGGTCGGGTGCTGGCATTGCGGCAGGCCGAATTTGTTACGGCGGCCCGCTGCCTGGGCGTGCCGCGGTGGCGCATTGTGCTGTTTGATATTCTGCCAAATGTCATGACAACGCTGGTTGTGCTGGGCCCCCTGTTGATGGCGCTTGCACTGCTGGCAGAAAGCGCCCTGTCGTTCCTGTCCATTGGTGTGCAGGCACCGGCAGCATCATGGGGCACCATTATTCAGGATGGGGAGGGACTGATCTACACCCGCCCGATGGTGGCAGTCGCCCCTGGTCTGGCCATTGTGATTGTGGTGCTTGCCCTGAATATTCTGGGTGACGGACTACGCGATGCGCTGGATGTGCGCGATGCCGCACGGCGGTCTGCATGATGGAGCACCAGCCATGATCACGGCCCTGCTGCGCCGCCTTGGGCAGACAGTATTTGTGCTGTTCGGCATTTCCGCACTGGTGTTCATGGTCTTTTTCGCCACGCCGGGTGCGGACCCAACCGCCCGCATTGCAGGGCGCAATGCATCGCCCCAGACCATGGAAAAAGTGCGGAAGGAATACGGGTTTGATCGCCCTCTGCCCGTGCAATACGCCACCATGATGAAAAAACTGTTCATCACACAGGATCTGGCATCTTACGTTGACCGGGGTGAACTGGTTGTGCCTGAAATTGCGCGCGCAGCCCCGGTTACGGTTTCGCTAGTCTGTGGCGCCGCCGTTATCTGGGTTGTGGTGTCAATTGCCATGGGCACGGTTGCCGCCGCCCTGAAAGGCACATGGATAGACCGTAGCCTGATGATGCTGGGGCTGGTGGGTATTTCTATGCCGGTGTTCTGGCTGGGGCAGGTCACCAATCTGGTTACCCAAAGCCGTTACCATGATACGTGGCTGTTTTCCTGGGTGCCGGGGCTGGGATACGTGCCGTTGACCGAAAACCCGTGGGGGTGGTTCAAGGCGCTGGTTATTCCGTGGGTGGTGCTGGCGGTCATGTTCATTGGCATTTACAGCCGGGTGCTGCGGGCAGATCTGGTCGCTCTTTCCGGCGAGGACTTCATGCGCACGGCCCGTGCCAAAGGGCTGTCACCCACACGCGTGCTGCTGCGGCATGGGCTGCGGACGTCTCTGGTCACGTTTGTGTCTCTGTTCGGGCTTGATTTTGCACAGCTTGTCGGCGGGGGCGCATTGTTGACCGAGGTCGTGTTCGGCCTGCCCGGCGTAGGCCGCTTGACGTATCAGGCCCTGACCAACCTTGATCTGCCCTTGATCATGGCTACCGTGATGTATTCTGCCGTGTTTGTGGTTCTGGCCAACGCTGTGGTGGATAGCGTCTATCTGCTGCTTGACCCAAGGGTGCGTGATGCACGCTGACACCATGCCCTCCCCCGCCCTGCCGTTGCTGGATGTCCGCAATCTGTGCGTCAGCTTCCCGTCTGGGGGCAGGCTGATCCCTATTGTTGAAAACGTGTCCTTCACGCTGGCCGAGCAGGAAATTCTGGGGCTGGTTGGAGAGTCAGGGTCTGGCAAATCCGTGACGGCCATGGCGCTGATGGGCCTGATTGACAGCCCCGGCGTTGTCATAACCGGATCAGCCCTGTTCCGGGGGCAGGAACTGGTTGGTTTGCCGCAAAAGCAGCTTCGTCGCCTGCGCGGACGGCAGATAGCCATGATTTTTCAAGACCCGATGACAGCCTTCACCCCGGTCTACACCATCGGCTGGCAGATTGATGAACAGATCCGGGCTCATGAAAAACTCTCCCGCAAGCAGGCGCGGGCACGGACCGTTCAGCTTCTGGGTGAAATGGGTGTGCCCGACCCGGCCCGCACGGCAGACCGCTACCCTCATCAGCTTTCTGGCGGGCTGCGCCAACGCGCCATGATTGCCATGGCGCTGTCCTGCAACCCGGCGCTTCTGATTGCTGATGAACCCACAACCGCGCTGGATGTGACGGTACAAGCGCAAATCCTTGATCTGATCCGTAATTTACGGACGTCTCATGGTTCGTCCGTTTTGCTGATTACGCATGATATGGGGGTCGTGGCAGAAACGTGTGACGCCACACTGGTGCTGTATTCCGGCAGGGTGGCCGAAACTGGCCCGACTGCGGATGTTTTTGCCCGCCCCGGACACCCTTATACTACTGCCCTTCTGGCCTCCATCCCACCGCTCTATGGTGCGCGCCCGGACCGTCTGCCCGCTATTGCGGGGGCTCCGCCTGCCCCGCTGCACCGGCCAGCAGGCTGTGCTTTTGGCCCACGCTGCCAGTTTGTGCATACACCCTGTCTGGCCGCGCCACCCCCGGCGCTTTTTGCCGTTGGCCCGTCACAAGCAGCCGCGTGTGTTCTGCCTGCCGAGGGCACACCGCTTCCGCCCAGATTGACAGAGGGGGCCGTGGTTACTGCTCCCGTATCCTCCCAGCCTCCCGCACAGTTCTCGTCGCCCGAGGCACAGTCATGACCGGTTCCCCCTCCTCCCCGGCCGATCAGTCTTCGGCTGATCCAGTCGCGCAGACCGCGCATGGTCCATCAGGGCACGCTAACGCAAAAACTATGCTGCGCCCGACTGACACGGCAACAGCACCGCTGCTGAGCGTCCGAGACTTAAGCAAGACCTATGATCTGCCACGCGGCCAGTCTCTGAAAGCCGTTGATGGAATTTCCCTCGATGTCATGCCGGGCGAGGTTCTGGGGCTTGTAGGGGAATCTGGCTGTGGCAAATCCACGCTTGGTCGCTGCCTGCTGCGCCTGACGGACGCAACATCCGGCCAGATTCTGTTTGAAGGGCAGGACATTACCCGTCTGAGTGAACGGGCGTTGCGCCCCCTGCGCCAACGGATGCAGATGGTGTTTCAGGATTCCTACGCATCGCTCAATCCTCGCCGCCGGATTGGAGATCTGCTGGCCGAGCCGCTTAAAGTGCATCCCGGCCCGGATGGACGCAAACGCACACCGGCAGTCATAACCGGCCGGCTGCATGATCTGATGGAACTGGTCAGTCTGCCTGTCACAGCGCTTGACCGCTATCCACACGAATTCTCTGGTGGTCAGCGCCAGCGTATCAACATTGCCCGTGCTCTGGCGCTGTCCCCCCGTCTGGTCGTGGCGGATGAACCTGTTTCAGCACTGGATGTGTCTGTGCAGGCGCAAATTGTAAACCTGTTTGCAGACCTACAGGCGCAGCTTGGCCTGACCTATGTTTTTGTGGCGCATGATCTGGCCGTCGTGCGTCAGATTTCAACCCGCGTTGCTGTCATGTATCTGGGCGCCATTGTGGAAATTGGCGAAACCGATGATGTTCTGCATCATCCTGCGCACCCTTACACCGCCGCGCTGACACAGGCCGTCCCCCGACCGGAAGTTGGGGCGTTGCGTCACCCGCCATTACGCGGTGATATTCCCAGCCCTGTCGCCCGTCCATCAGGGTGCCGTTTTCATACACGCTGCCCCGCCGTGGAGGACCGGTGCCGGACTGAGGAACCCACATTACAACCTGTCCGATCCGGGCACGACGTGGCCTGCCATTTTCCGCTGGCGGCAAACTAAAAGGCCCAGTATGCAGAAGCCTCCCTGCGCCCTGCCGTAGAAAGCCCTTCATTATCATGCTCCGCTTTTCCGCTATCAGTGCCTGCCTGCGCTTTTATGGCTCCCTGCTGGTTATCGCCGTTATTTTTCTGGCACTGGATGCCGGGTCATGGGTGCTCCGCAGCATGATGCGCGATAGTGCGCACCGACGCCGGTTGGGCCGTGCGTGGCTACACACCATCGCGCGGCTTGCCATTCGTTACCTGCAAGCGGCGGGTATGGTGGATTGTGATTTGTCCGCACTGAAGTCTTTGCGCACCGTCAGCAATATTGTGCTGGTCGCCAACCATCCGTCCCGGCTGGATAGTCTTATTCTGGCGTCGGCTCTTCCCCACATGACGTGTGTTACCAAAGCCTCAATCTGGGAGCGATCAACCTTAGGCAGCACCCTGCGTACGGCCGGGTATCCGCGCCATGACACCTTGCTCCGGCTGATTGGCCCTGCCAGCCAAAGTCTGGAAGAAGCCGGGCAGCTTCTGCTGTTTCCAGAAGGGACACGATCACGCGCGGGCGCAGAAGCCGGTGCATTCCAGCCGGGTTTCGCGGCTATTGCCCAACGCCTTAATGCTGACGTGCAACCTTTATTGATTGAAACGAACTCGCCTTATCTGTCGCAAGGCTGGCCTTTTCTACGCATGCCACCGCTGCCGATGCGCTACCGCGTCAAAGCAGGCCCACGCCTGCCCGCCCCAACGCGAGACCAAGCCAGCGCCCGTGCACTGATTGAGACTGTAGAGCAGATCCTCAAACAGGCTTCTGTTTAAGTAGTCTTTGTTAAAAAGCGTTTTCGGTTTCTGTCATTTCTGAAACGCAGTTTTTGAATTTTGCCACGCTTTTGGCAAAGCCACCCATATCCATCACCCATTCTTCTTCAGACCCGGATGGAAACGCGAGTATCAACCAACCACTATGGCTTATGCCGGAAAACAGAATTTTCAGATCATCCAGCGTCAAAGTGATAGAAAGCGAATTATTGGCTCCAAACGCATTATATGTCTGCTGCCATTTTTTATCTTTGGCACTTTGAAAAAGAAGGGGCATGATTTGCCCCGTCATATCGGGCCATTCTTTTTCAGTAATCAGCAAGGTATGACTTGGATACGTCTGCTCGCTTGTCAAAAACGCGAACGTACGCCCATCACTGAACTGCCCTTCAACCTGACAGAAGCTACCCCCGTCCTTATTATCAGAACGGGTAACGGACCATGTCCCTTCTTCTGCCACCTGCGCGTCTTCAGCACGAACTGCTCCGGCAAGACAGCAGACCAGCAGAAACGCTTTCCCCAGATGCAAGCTTTTCATGCCACAACACACATATCTATTACACAATTCAGGAACAATCAGCATGCCATAACCAGCAGGTTATGCACCATTAAATTGAGGAATAACTCTCGCGAATCTGTTCACATTTTCAACTTAACAGCCTTTCTGGTTAATACCCTTACCATAAAGGCTGTTTGTAAATATCAATATACGCGCCGATAAAACTGATACGACATATTTATACAGCAATGAACTACGAAGACTTTTTTATAATTTCATCAAATTTTTCTTGGTCGTATAGCTTTATCCGCTCGCCGTCGTTAATACCCTGAAGGGCGCGGAAAGCAATTCTTGAGAGGGCACGGTTGAAGATACCCGGACCTGTTTTATAAGGTCTATAGAGATATCTATGCTTGTAGCTATTAGTGTAGAGGCTGCGTAGACACTCTCCCATGAAGACACTGTTCGCAAGCGTTCCATAAAAACCATTATGAACAACATGATTTTTATTTAAAAACAGCACCACATCGTCTTGTTGCCCGAGCATGAAATTCAAAGCATCTTCATTTTCAATGCGGGCATCTGCATTGAGCCACCACCCACCGTAAAGATTGGTAACATGCACACGTAGAAAATCTGCGGCTTCTGCAGAGCTCCGCATGGACAGAAAGAGTTCTCGGGCTTCAGTTCCATAATATTGATAAAGAAATTCTACCGCATCTTCCTTATTGAAAAATTTAATTTCCATATCAGGAATACCTTGATGGAAATAAAGATTTTCAATAACCTCTTCAGGTGGATTCTTGTCCCAATACATGAATAGTTTTTGGGGAATACGCTTTTCACCTGCACTCTTTAGTATATCAGAATTGAAAAGGCTGGGATGAATTTTCCGGGCTATTTCCAAATACAGCCAGTCTATTTCCTCACCACTCACAAACTCTTCAAAAGCATTTCCCATATGAATAAGCGCCTGACGGCTATCGCCTCCACGCCAAGCGGCGCGAATACTTTCGATATAGTTTGCATACGGACGACACAGGGCCGCCAGCGTTTGCAGATCATGTTCCGGCAATTCCTTGCCCGCCTTCAGGAAGCAGAGCAGTCTGACCTGCATCAATGCCTGCGGCAGTGGATATTCACCCTGGTTTTTTGAATGAATACGGAAAGCCAGACCATAAATACAAGCCGCTTCAAACGGTTTCTGATTTCGGTGAAGAATATTAGCTACTGTGAAGGCATGTTCAAGCGTCGTCGCGCCTTGATTACGGAAATATTCAGTCGCTTGTGCATCCCGTTCTATGCATTCTATCTCGAAAGCAGTAGGTGCTTTCGGATATACGTCACCTGTATTTCCAGACGCCAGATTATCCAGAGTGTCAGCATTATGATCTGACATAGCCTCACTGTTGTTTTCGTTATCTGGCATAACCCAAACCCTCCAGTTTTTTAATTTCTTACCATTTTGACAGAATGTTTTTCTGAACCATATGACAGAAAACCCAAACAAGCTGCCTAAAGCTTGTCCGGGCTTCCCTTCAGCATCATGTCAAATGCTAGCTTGCAGTAACAATAACCTGCAAGTTAAGCGTATAACTCACTCAGGCACTGACCAGTTCAGATGTCTGCTGCATTGTTGCACGCAGCATAGCGCGCACATGCTCTGCCACCTGCGGAGAGACCTCGCGGTTTACAACGTCTTTCACGCTGTTGCCATCCAAAGACACAACAAAATCCAGTGGGCGAATACCGATCTGGTCATTCACGGTGTTGACCAGACAGATACGATAATCGCCTGTCAGGCTTTTGGGGAAGCCAGATTTGAAGACAATGTCAGCCTCGAAACCAACGCATAGGGGCGCATCAGAGAACACCCCACTGACGTCACTCCGCACACATCGTTCTGTGCCGAAGTAGAAGATTTCGTCAGACTGTTCAGCCACACAAGCGACAAACAGCTTCCCGGCAGCGCGGATATTATGCAGGAACGCCCAACCGCTGAGATAGAAACCGTTTTTATTGATTTCACGCGGTGGATTACCAATCAGGCCCGAGCATTCATCAATGTAATATTCAAGATCCCCGCCATTATAGACCTGCAATGCCTGTGTGCCAGGCTGTGTCAGCTTGACACCACGGATCTGACCATCCTGATGAGCAACCCGACGGAAGTCTGCCATCACACGCAGGTTGGATGGCTGGGCATACAGAATATGCTTGATCTTGCCTTCATCAACCTGAATCTGGAAGGGGGTCAAAGCGAAACTGCCACGGCCGTTGATCACGTTGATCAAGGCAACACGGAACGTGCCTTCACACCATTTACCACGCAGCGCAACCTGACCGGCAAACCCGGAACGACGCGGTGCATCAGGATAAATAGTCAACACATCAGGGCGCGATTCCCGGATGCAAGGCAGGAAGATAACAGGCTGGTTCTTGTCACCAATCAGCACGGTATAAAGCGTGCCGGATGCGCTGACACGCGGCACCATGTGCCAACCCCGAATATGAAATTCGTAAGCGCCTTCAAAATCAACCAGTTCGCTTTCTGCAAAAACATGATGACAAATATCATCAATGTAATATTCGGCATCCTGAATAGCGAACCAGTCACTCACGGGTTCTGGCAATTCAACCGACAGATCACGCGTGGTTGGCGGATCAAAGATATGACGCGGCGGAGCCTGATGGCGCCAGGACGCGTGCGGCAGCAGATGAACCTGTCCAGCATCAATCTGCATTTCAGAAAAGCCCAGACGCGTAAATGGCGCAGCTTCGTAATAAATATCACGGAGCTGACGACCATATTCCGCACCGTCGGTCCACAATGCGGGCGAGATATTGGCCATCATCTGTTTGCGCAGCGGTTCAGAGGCGCGCAGAAGCTCCAGACGTTCCAGCACCATGGAGGGGCTGTTGATCGGCACTTTGAAACCGTTCACGCCATCTTCCACACGGTCATGCAGCGCGCCAACATCCGTGACGATGGGCAGCAGACCGTTCTGCCAGGCTTCTGACAGGGAAATACAATATGTTTCCGGCCAGATGCTCAGGTTCAGGGCGACGTCCGCTACCTTCAACGCGTCAGTGTTACCCATGGAATACTGACCATGCACCGTGACATTGGGGCGGTTAAGGTCAGCCAGCACCTGCTTATATTCCGGGTGAACAGCCCCGAAAATATGAAAGTGGAAATTATCGGGGTGTGCAATCTCAATCAGATTGAGAATGGTATCGGCCCCTTTGGTACGCAGGAAGTTCCCTACGATGGCAACACTGAGTGGTTTGCCATCCAGAGGCTTATAATCCTTCCGCGCAACCGGCAGCGTGCTTTCAGGGGATGGGATACCCATGATGGCACATTTTTTCTGCTTAACAATCGGGTAGATTTTGCTGATCAGATTGTAGGAGTGTTCTGTACCAAACAGCAATGCATCCACAGAATGCAGCATTGTGGCCACAAAAGCCCGACGGGTCTGTTCCCCACCATATTCAACATTTTCTGCATTTTTCAGAATAATGTCATAGGCAACAACGGATTTCGTCAGTTCCTCGTCATACCGGAAGCTCTGGTCAAGCAGGTTGTAGCGGGAAGAAATCAGCCAGAAATCATGGGCCGAGAACACAACGCCAGCACCACAGGCCTTGGCGATGATGGGCAGAGACAGCGCATGATGGCCAAGGTGCTGGAAGTGCACAACATCCATGTTGTAGTGACTGAGCACGTTGGAGAAGGCCATTTCCTCTGGCCCGTCACACATTGCATCTGTCCAGCCGACTTCCGGCACGTCAAAGCGTTCGACCTCTTCCCCATCAGAGGTAATCAGACGGCAGTGACCACCACGGCGCAGCCAGTAGTAAAAATCAATTTCACGCCCCAGCAGAGAGCACAGGGTTTCCTGATAAACTTCAACCCCACCCCAAGCGGCTTCATATTTTGTGGAATGCGTGCACATCAGCACACGTAGGCGACGCTGTGCAACTGTTGGCACTGGCGGCGCTTTACGACGGCCAAAATCTGCCCCCGTAACGTCCATCATGGTGCGCAGACGGTTTTCATACAGATGTTTGTCGAGAACAGATTTCTTGGCTGCCTGTGCCGCCCGTTTCCGCAAGGTCGGGTTGGTCAGGAAACTGTCGATGGCAGCAATAACACCACCAACATGACGGGCAAGTGCAATGCCCTTCACATCGTCAAAATATTTGCTGTCCATGGCTTCAGGCGCTTCAATCACCTGTGCCGTGCCGGCCAGACCTAGTTCATAAAAGCGGGGGCCGGGAGCCGTCGCCTGACTGGTATCGCCATGGCTGGCATAATCACGGAACATGGTCAGCGTCACTGCGCTGGCGTTTGCAAAATCAACAAAGGCTTCGTGGCTAACCGGGCGCTGAATAGCCAGTTCAGCCAGATCGGACGGCAGAGGCGGCAGATATTCGTTACCGGGGCAGATCAGCTTCAACCGTGCATTCGGGAACGCGGCAATGACATGGCGCAGGGTTTCCACGCGGTTTGGCCACATGGTACCAGCAAAGAAAATGTCATAATCAAGCTGATCAGCCGGTTTGATCAGACGGTCATGCAGTGAAAGAGAGGCCGCCAGCGGCAGGTAGTGGCCTTTACTGCCGTAGGCTTCGACACAGGACGGGTCATTGGTGAAGACGTAATCAAACAGACCGGCATTGGCAGCATTGAAATCCTTCATGAAAGGATCTTCAAATGTCCAGAGGATCATGGTCTTGAACGCGGGCCGCATGCGTTGCAGCAGCGGAATATTGATCCGCTGACCATCAATACAGATAAGGGTGGAATGCTCGCCTGCTGCGGCCAGGGCACCCAGATCGTGATTATCGGCCACAACGACCTGATCATCACCCAGGAGTGCTTTGGCAGCGCGCTCAACCCCCAAGGTCAGATAGGCATTGGGGTTGTGCGTATAGTTGGTGTTGTAAATTATGGCCATCTGATTTTTGCCGCCCTTATCGTCCTGTAGTGAGCCCCATCAAGGCACATGATCACGTAATTTGTAATCGCTTCTTTACTTGAAGCAAGCGTCGAAAACTGGAGTGTTCTTTTTATTGGGTTGCACCTGATTGCTCAACACAGATACTCCGGGTTTCGCGCTGGTACATCCAGAATGGTTTGAATGGTACGAACATAGGCTGCGGGTTCATTTTCAACCGCAACACGCCTGAGTTCATTCCGGCGTATTTTCTGCCACAGTGTCCGGTCCTGATACAGGCTGACAACAGCATGGGCGAAAGCCGCGGCGTTTCCTGTTGCCGCCCCCAGCAGATCTTCCCCTGACTGCCAGCCAACCTGCTCACAAAGGATATCTGACGCCACAATCGGGATACCGTGCGCGGCGGCTTCATGCAGCTTGTAGGGAATACCGCCAGCAAACCGGGTGGGTGCTACAAACACACGGTGCGCGTTATAGTAAGGCGTCACATCTTCAACGCGCCCCACGACATCTACCCTTGGGTGAGCCAGAATTTTTTTCAGATCAATGTCAGGATTGGTGTAACCACAAATCCTGAATTTCACGTCTGGCGGCAAGTGGGGGTCAAACAGTGGCAGCACCTCATTCGCGAACCAGATCAGGGAATCGAGGTTCGGCGAATCCCTGTCATGCACCGCCCCGACAAACAGGATATCCTGCCGTTCGGTAAAACCGGGTGTGAAGCGGTGCGCGGATTGCAAATGCCCCAGAACAGAGACGTCCTGATGCCCAAGGCGTCGCAGCGTTGTGGCATCTTTCTGGTTCACTGCCACCAGCTTCTGGGCGATGCCGGCCGAACGAAATTCTTTTTGCAGCATTTCTTCAAGGGAGTGCTGAGGCTGCTCACCTTTCAGTGCCCATTTTTGTAATTCTCGGCCCGATGCCACGGCTTCCGTATCAAGCACGACGGAGCAGCCAGACAGCGCGCCCGCACATTCCGCCAATACCGGGGCCAGCCGCTCGGCATTATGGGTCCGCGCCACCCAAATGACATCATAATAACCGGGGCGAGAGTTCAGAAAACCTGCCAGATCTTCCAGCCCTTTGTTCGCCACGATTTCGGCACGGTCAGGAAAGCCTGTGTAGGTATCATCCACCATGCCCATTGGGCGGAATACGGGATAAACCGTAACGTGACAGCCCAGTGATTTGACCATAGCCGTAATCACGTCATTGGAGCGGGTGAAGCCGCTACCAAGATGCCTGAACGGCAAAAAGTCTTCTATGAAAAGAACATTTTTTGTCGCTGGTACAGCCGAGCGCGCCCACAAATCCTGATGTGGGTTTCGTGCAGGGCGCGTTTCGATATAGGCCCGGTTTTTTTCTATGAATTTCTGCTGATTTACGACCATCATCTGGTTGCTTTCCAGCGTGCCAGATGTGCCATACTCGTAGTGAACAACAACAACTGCCGGGTCATAGACAACATCTGCACCCTTTTGACGAATACGAACGCAGAGATCCGTTTCTTCAAAATAGGCAGGGGCATAGTCAGGATCAAACCCCGAAAGCTGACGCAGCAGGTCTGTACGCACCAGTAAAAACGCACCAGAGCAGAAATCTACTGACCGTACGTAATTGGCTTCCGGGCTATCTGGCATGTGGTCACGCAGATAGCCGCAGACGCCGCCATCCCCCCAGATAATGCTGCCCGCTTCCTGCAAAAGACCGTTTGTACGCACCAGCTTGGCACCCACAGCCCCTGCATTCGGCTCCTTAGCAAACCGCGCCACGGCATTTTCCAAAGCGTTAGGCATCAGTTCGAGGTCATTATTCAGGTAGAGTGTAAAGTCTGCCTTCACATGGCCCAGAGCTTCATTACAGCCCATCAGGAACCCGACATTTCCTAAGGCCCGGATAACATCCAGCCCTTTTACAAAACGTTCAATATGGCGCGTTTCATCTGACGAGCCGGAATCAACAAGAATAACCTGAAGGCTACCGGCATAATTGGCACGTAAAGACGCCAGAGCCGACATGGTCATGGCAAAATTATTGTGCACAATTATAATAACGCTGATTTCTGGCTTTTCGTATGAAAAGTCCAGACCGCTGCGCAGCAATAGCGGCAACCGCACCCGGCACATGTCCTGATAAACGCTTTTCGAGATATATTCCCGTTCATGCGCTGTATAACCAGTTTCTTCCACTATGCCGCCATGCGCTATGTAATGAACAAAAACACTTGGAAAAGTATGGGCTGCGATTTCGCTTTTTACTTTAGGATTTTCTGCATAAACGCGCAATTTCACGTCTTCGGCAGGTTGACGCAGTTCATACTGACCATTTTTTACAAAATGCTCATAACAGTTTCTGAACGCCCCGTGCTTTACAGCATCTGCTACATCTTCATAGGCTTTTGCGTAAAACTGTTCTGAAAAATAGGCATTCGGATTGTAATAGGTGGGTTTGGCATTCGCCAGATAATGGTGCAGCGGGCCATTCCAGAGAAACGCTTCCCTTTTTACTTCGGGGTAGGTTTCCAGATACCATTCAGGGTCAAAGTAAGGAGAAAACCGCCGCATCTGTAAGTCTGCATTCGGCAACGCCTTCAGCAGACTGATGTAGGGCCCATCGTCAACATTCACCACAAAGTCAGGCGCATCCGCCAGAAAAACGGCGGGGTCAAAAAATGGGGAAGACGCGCAGTGTAGCCGACCGCCCTGATTCAAATAATGATCATACCCGTTTCTGAAACCGTTTTCGGCCAGGGTTTCTATAGGGAAATCCAGAAAGTTCCGGCGATAATAATCCTCATCAAATAACCAATGCGGGTTACAGGACCAGAAACCGACTTTGCAGTAATGGTCAAAACCAGAAACGTAGTCACCCGCGGCAACGTGGTCCACCACCACGGGGTAGCGACTAATATACCAGGCTTCATCAAAAAACAGATTGGGAGAATGCTTGAGTGCAGGCCCGCGCGTTTCATAAAAACGGCGGATTTCTTCATCTGACTTTACATTAAAAAAAGAAAGAACAGGCTGATACCGCTTTTTGTACCATTCCAGGTCAAAAGCAGACCAGTCAAACTTTTTCCTGTTTTCAGACAAAGACATCCCTGTATTCCACGCTTACACTTACAGTATGATCCACCATCATTCCGTTTTACTGGCAGCGATGAGGGTCTGTTCGCTTGAGTGAGACTGCAAACTGGCCGGCCACAGGGCACGTAACCCTATGGCCGGACGAACTGCTTGTCAGGCCATGAATCCTTGTTCATGCAGAACACGGACCACATCCTGAATACGGTTGCCATACGTGTGTTCCGCCAGGGTTCTTTCCTGCGCTCGCCGGGTGGCTTCTGCCCGTTTTTCAGGGTTAGGCAGATACTCTTCCACTAATTTATCAAAGTCGCGCTTGTTGGAAAAAGTCGGGATTTCGTCAGCGTTGAAATAACGACGCAGTTCATACGTGTCTTCATGAAATACCTGAAACGCGCCGGCAGCAGCGGCTTCAAATGTGCGCGGCCCCGGGGTGGAAGGGGAAATCATGAAACGCTTGTTTTCAAAATGAAGGGACCGGCCCAGATTGAGCACCATTTTGGAACGTTGATACAGTTCGACCAACTGATGCTTTTCAATACGCGCATCAGAAAAGCCGATACCAAATTCGCCCCAACCCGGACCGATGATACGCACATTCAACTTACGCAGAGACGGCATAAGCGTGCGCACAATGTCCTTACGGCTGGTAAACGCAACACCACAGAACAGAACGTCAATCGTTCTGTCCGCTTCACCCGTCAGCGGGGCGTAGTGCAGTTTGCGGCTGGCGGCCAGAGGCAGATGGAAGACTTTGTCACGCAGGTAGAAATTATGCCCCCAGCGGTCGCAGGAGAAAACAATGTCAAAATCGTCTGAAATGCGATAGTTCGCATCCTGTTCGTAGGGGTCTTCTGTTGCCCAGAAAACGGTGGAGGCCCCTATTTTTTTGGCTTCACGGCAGACTTCGCCAAAATATGTGCTTTCGGGAAGGTAGGACCCAATAGCAAACACAATGGTAGGCTTCAGGCGCGCAACAGAGGCCGCCGCACCGCTGATATGAACAGCGGTCACATTTTCCTCACCAAAGCATTCTGCCCACCCATCCATGATGGATTCACGAATCTGGGCATTTGCCTGAGATTCATACCGTCCACCACTACACACCAGAACCCGCTGATCTTTACCAAACTGGGCCAAAACCGCGCTTTTCTCTTTGAGAGCTGCCATAAAATTGTCCGTGCGTTCCAAAATTTGTGTAATGCAAACTATAGCCAAACCATCGGCACGAACACTCGCATGCGAACTGTTTGATGTAAAGCGATAAAATAAAAAATTAATAACTGAATAACTCTAAATTTTATTTCTACATATAAGTTTATTATTTATTATACAAAAATATAATTTTTTGGTTTCTTGTTTTTATTTATATTTTGCAAATACTTAATATTTGAGTTGCACCTACTTTCATCACTCCCAGAAGAATACAGCAAAGCATCCTCATCTGCCAATAGTATTCCTGTGGTAATTTCTTCTACGGCCAGTTTAATCTTGTCATGACACGCTAGAAAAGCACGTTGGTGCTAAATCTGGAATACCATCGCGCCCCAACCGTGCACGAAGCCATTGGGCGGCGGGGCCGTGGGCCTGCTTTTTTCGCCATACTGTCACAAGCGGTGTCAGGCATTCCCCTACGCTTTGCTGCAACTCTGGGGACACAATATACGGTGCTGTTGCTGATGCGGCGAGCACATGGTCAGACACAAAAGCCCACCCTATATTGTGCTTCACCATTTCCAGAATGACCCAATGGCTTTCCACCCACCAGACGTCCGCACTGACCCGCAAACTCTGACGTGTCTGTTCCCGGCCACGAGTTGCGACAAGAATCTGGCGGTAGCGTTTCAAATCGTCCCACGTCACCATGCCCTGTGCCAAAGGGTGATCACGCCCACAGACCAGCTTGAGCGCAACATGACCGATTGCCTGAAATAACAATTCAGGTTGCGGATGCTCCTGCTGCCACATCACGCCCAGATCAGCCACGCCATCCAGCACCAATTGCGCCACATCCTCCATCAGCGGAAACAGAATTTCCATCTGCACATGCGGGAAAACAGTCGCAAATTCAGAAAAAATCGTGCCCAACGCGTGCTCGGGGTAAAGCTGATCTATGGCCACAACCAGTTTGTTTTCGACTTTTTCCTCCAGAGAGTGCGCTACCCCCAATAGATGCTCCCTGCGTTCAAGCACCAACCGGGCCTCGGGCAAAAGACGCTGCCCGGCAACCGTCAGAACTGGCACCCGCCCTGACCGGTCAAACAGCGGAAGGCCCAGATCTATTTCCAGATTACTGACATGCGTGCTGACAGCAGATTGCGCCTTGCCCAACACACGGGCTGCCGCCGAGAATGATCCCTCCTCGGCTGCCACAACAAACGCCTGTAACTGGTCAAGCGAAACTGTCATCCATCACCAAAACAGATAGGTTCTATCTTTCCTTACGTGGGTTATGAGATAGGTTGCGCCCATGTCAACTGATGATCCTGCTCTTCCCCCCATGCGTTCCCCTGCCAATCGGGTGCGCCATGCTCTGCTGTTTGAATGTCTGGCGCTTTTGCTGGTCATTCCTGTCGGCGCGCAGCTATTCGGCTTACAAGAAGACTCAATGGGCGTTATTGGTATCGGCAGTGCCATAGCCGCCATGATCTGGAATTATCTCTATAATCTGGGTTTTGATTATAGTTTAAGCCGCCTGACCGGGTCAGTGCACAAAACACTCAGCATCCGCGTTGTGCATACACTGTTATTTGAGGCCGGATTACAGGTTGTTCTTCTACCAGCCATTGCCTGGTATCTGCACACGACTATCAGGCAGGCATTCTCTTTAAGCTTTTCGCTGGCTCTTTTTTATCTGGTCTATGCTTTCTTCTTCAACATAGCCTATGACGCCATTTTTCCTGTCAGCCGTAATCGGGAAACAGAACTTCCGACCGTTTGAAAGTCTCCTCCCCACACCGAGTCTTGTTTTCAGGCCGCTGCCTTTTGTTGCGACACGAAGGACGTGGGTTGGGTACGAAATATGAGGCTTTCCCGACTTTTCCTCTGCCATTCTGATCACAAGCCAGCGGGAATGACAGCCGTGCAATGCGGGTCTTAAGAATAGCTATTGCGACTAATTCTCATTCATGTATAGTCCATTGTGTTAACTCAGCACGGGACGATCTGAATGGTCATCTGCTCTTGCAACCGCCTGACCGACAAAGATGTTAAATCTGCCGTGGCAGATGGGGCGACCCGACCACGTGAAATCTATGCCTCCAAGGGCTGCAAAGCACAGTGCGGGAACTGCGTGCCGGGTGTCGTCTGCATGCTGCGTGAAGCACGGATGCAGATGATGCAGGCACATCTGGCAAATTCTGAACAGCAGGCTGCTGCTCTTTCTGCCTGATCAGCGCTGCATTGTGGGCCAGATTTCTGGCGTATAGCCCCGGTTTTATATCCGTCTCTTTTTATTCATATCGTGGTCGCTTGCCGGATGCACAGGGTTCTGGCACGGCTAGGGCATGAACATGCGTATTGTGGTTATGGGTGCTGGGGCCTGGGGTTCCGCACTGGCGCTTCACATGCACCGCCGCGGGGCCGATGTGCAATTATGGGCCCGCAACCCGGCGGCTCGACTAACATCTGGCGCGATGCCGCGCCTGCCAGATTATCCATTACCAGAAAGCATTTGCGTTTCAGATACCGTGCCCGCGCATGCTGATCTGATTCTGGTTGTTATCCCGGTTCAACACCTAGCATCCGTTCTGCCGTTGTTACCTGCGGGGGTTCCGGCCATCCTCTGCTGCAAAGGCGTTGAACGCGATACACACCGCTTTCCCTTACAGATCCTGGCAGATGCCCGCCCCGATATACCGGGTGGACTACTGTCTGGCCCGAACTTTGCCCATGAAATTGCCGCTGGTCTGCCTGCCGCTGCGGTGCTGGCGGCTGCCGATAAAGGGCGTGCGCATGAATGGGCGGGGCATATCGCCTCCCCCAGTTTTCGGCTTTATGCCAGTGATGACCCGCTTGGTGTGCAACTGGGGGGGGCGGCTAAAAACGTCATTGCCATTGCCGCAGGCACAGCTATGGGGGCCGGCCTGGGAGAAAACGCCCGCGCAGCCCTGATTACGCGCGGACTGGCAGAAACGGGGCGTCTGGCAGATGCGCTTGGCGGCCAACCTGCCACACTGGCGGGTTTAGCCGGGCTAGGAGACCTGTTGTTGACCTGCACGGGCGAAGCATCGCGCAATTACCAGATGGGGCTGGCCTTAGGACGCGGCATGACACCCGAAAACGCCACAAAATTATTAAAAGGCGTGGCCGAGGGCGTGCCAACATCCGATGCCTTATTGGCACTGGCGCGCCAGCATGGTGTCAGCGTGCCAATTATAGAAACCGTTTCAGACCTTCTGGCCCGAAGCATCACGTTATCAGAAGCGCAGAACAGACTGCTCAACCGCCCCTTAAAAACTGAATAAACAAGGCGAATCATTAAAGTTTTCTTTCATCCTTGCATCGTGATCATAGCTGCTAGCGGCGTGCTTGAAAGAAACTTTTTACGGCCTACATTCTTATGGTCACACGACGCCATTACGCGGCACAATTTCAGACGGTTTCATGAAAGGAACGGAAGTTATGGCGAAATCAGCACCTGATGCAAAAGCAGCCCACGTGAAAGAATATCTGGGCACGCCAACAGACCTGAAGGCCGATGCGGTTCACGAAGTTGCCGTTGGTCTGGCCGACACGCTGGCCGATGTTTTTGCCCTTTATATCAAAACAAAAAACTTCCACTGGCACATGAGCGGTCGCCATTTCCGTGACTACCACCTGCTGCTGGATGAGCAGAGCGACCAGATTTTTGCCATGACAGACCCGATGGCAGAGCGCGCCCGTAAAATTGGTGGCACCACCCTACACTCTGTCGGTGAAATCAGCCGTCGCACCCAGATTCAGGATAATGACGCCCTGTATGTCACACCCGAAGACATGCTGGCTGAACTCCGTGATGACAACCTTGCTCTGACCAAGCGCCTGCGTCAGGTGCATGATCTGTGTGGTGAAGCCAATGACGTGGCAACAGCCAGCCTGATTGAAAACTGGATTGACGAAACAGAGCGCCGCACATGGTTCCTGTTTGAATCCACACGCCCGGCATTTGGCAAGAACGACTGATAGTCCTTGCCTGATACGGAATAAAAAAAACGGTAGCTTTCGGGCTACCGTTTTTTTATGCCGCTTTTATTCGGCGGGTGGCGTGGAAGGGGCAGGCCCTTTTTCAGGCACCTCCAACCCTTTTTCCTGTTTGTAGCGATCATAATATTCGTCGGCCATGCGACGCAGCGCTGTGCCGATGCTGGCATATTGGTACTCGTTCAGATTGGCCAAAGAAGCCCGTGCTGAAGGCCGCCGCACGGCAAAACCAACACCCGGCAACAAGACCACGCCTGTTTCCTCGGCAATACGGAACAGGATTGTCTGGTAATCTACCCGCGTTATCAGCCAGCGGGCAAAACGGGTGCCATAAAGCTGGGTTGCCACCTTTGCCAGATCAATCAGGGTATAATAATGGGTGCTCCCCTGATCATCCGGCGCGGAAACGCCGAGGTCACGATACAGAGCCAACTCCCGACGGTGTAACAGATTTTTCAAAGCCGCTTTATACGCATCCCGCCCGTCCATAAGTGCAAAGAGCGAAAACAGGACCATCTGCACCTGCTGTGGGGTAGACAACCCGGCAGTGTGGTTCAGCGCTACGGTGCGGCTGTCAGCCACCAGTCGGTCAATAAATTTCAGGCCGCGCACATCCGGGGTAAGAGACGCATAGCGTTTATCCAGCGCCAGTTTGTCTTCTTCTGGCAGGTTGGCCAGTGCCGCATCCAGCACGTTCTGCGTATGTGTAGCCACAACGCCCAGCCGCCAGCCCGTCGAACCAAAATACTTTGAAAAGGAGTAAACCAGCACCGTGTTATAGGGGCATATGCTGTATAGCGAACGGAAATTATCCGCAAAGGTGCCATACACATCATCTGTGACAATAATCAGATCTGGTCTTTTCGTTTTAACAATTTCTGCAATGCGGGCCAGCCCGGCATCGTTAATTTTAACAGAAGGCGGGTTGCTGGGGTTAACCACCAGAAACACCTTCACGGCAGGGTCAAGCAATTTATCAAGTTCAGACTCAGGATACTGCCAACCACATTCGGGGGCTGCGTTAATGGCAACTTCCTGCAACTGGTAGTCTCGCAGTTCAGGTATTTCAACATACGGGGTGAAAACCGGCATACCAATGGCTGCCTTATCCCCCGGTTTAATCAGCCCGTTTTCACGCAATGATGCAAAAATATAGCTGATAGCAGCCGTGCCGCCTTCCAGTGCAAACAGATCAGTAGTGACCTCGGGCATGGTGCCACCCGCCATTTCCCGAATAAGGTAATGACGCACGATTTTTTCTGCATATTTCAGCATACGCGGTGGTGTCGGGTAATCGCATCCCAGAATACCAGCCGTAACTTCCTGCAAAAAACCGTCCGCGGAAAGACCAAGCTGATCACGCACATAAGATAAGGCACGCCGCAGAAACGCGACACCCGGCTGGTCTTTATGGGCGGCAACAAACGCGTTGAAACGGTCTTCAATCCCATCACGCCGGGGCAGACCGCCTATCCCTTCAGCCATGTAGGAAAAAGAAAGTTCAGATTCTGCCGCGGCAAACAGGCCAAGTTGGAAAAAACCCTGCCGGGGGGTTGTAGCCAGAAAATTGGGGTTTCCACGCCCGGCATCCAGCATGGCGCGCTGGGCACGGCCTGACGCCAGCTTGATCAGCTGATCCTTGAGTTCAAAAGGGCTGAGGTGGCGAAATTTCTCATAATCTGACACGGTCGATGGCCTCTTTCTGAACCGGGGCTAAGCCCGCAGACTATACTGACCTCCAGCCCGGAAACAGCCATCACAAAATTGAGCCCTGTCATGCAGCCGAAAAAATGACTTGGCCGGAACCGTTACTGCCCGGACACTTTGCTGCGCCCGCGTGCCCGTCGCATCATCTGCTGCAACCAGCTATGCCCGCTGACCAGCACAACCCCTGCCAGCACACAGGCGGCACCTTCCAAAAAACCCGGCTCCATCGGTTCATGCAGCAGAACCGCGCCCAGAATAACGCCAAAAATAGGGGTCATGAACGACAGCACACTGATGCGCGATGCAAGATAATGTCGCAGCAGCCAGAACCAAGCCAGAAACGCCACAAAAGAAATAATGACGGTCTGAAAAATTAGGCTGCCCCATAATCTGGGTGTCAGCGCAAAATCGGTCTGATGCAACACAATGGCACTGCCCAGCAGCAGAACAAACGCGGCACTCAACTGATAGAGCAACGTCTGTTTGGCAGGCACGCGCGCCAGAGACGATGTGCGGATTACAACGGTTGTCATTCCCCAGGATGCCCCGGCCAGCAGGGCCAGAAAATCACCTAACGGCTGGTTGGCCTGCGCATTCGGGGCGGACAGGTCATGCCCAAAAAATGCCAGTGCGATACCGCAAAACGCCAGAACAATTCCGGCCCATTGCAGCGGGGCCATCCGTTCGGACTGCTCGCGCCAGTGCAGCCCAAGTGCTGCAAAAATAGGGGACGTGTATAAAAATACCGTCGCGCGGGACGCCGATGTATAATGCAGGGATTCACCCGCCAACAAATATTCCAGAGAAAACAGGGCCCCTGCCAGCAGCCCCGGCTTCCATGCGCCCTCCGCCCCCGCCAGTTTTTCCCTGCCCATTAGCATGTAGAGCCAGACCAGCAGCGCTGCGCCGCCAGAGCGCAGCGAAACCTGCAAAATGGGGGCCATATCGGCAGAGGTGGCCTTCAACACAATCTGTTGCAAACCAAAACACAGGCACAGGACAACCATCAGGCTGACGGCCTGCGTATCAAGCGGTTTGCGGGGTTCCATGGCGGGCGTGTTTCCTTCAGCGCGATTGCGCGCCCCCTATGCCATGACACGGACCGGGGAAACCAGCGGAAACAGCATACCCAAACTAGCGTGGCTGAAAAATAAATCTACCCAAGCAATTTAACGCCGGCAAGCAATGCTTACGCACCCTGTGGGGGCTGTGTTTACACTTCATCCTGCGGTTTAACAGGCTTGGAAAGCTGGGTTGCGACCGCCAGCAGAACGGCGGTTATGGGAGACGCAAAAATAAACCCCCATACACCCAGAAAGGCTCCAAAAATGGTTTGCGATAATATGGTCAACGCCGGTGGCATGCTGACAGCCCGTTTCTGAATGAAGGGAGACATGACGTAGCCCTCAAACGTCTGGATAACAGCATAAAGCCCCAACACCATGACAGCCTGCTTCGTGCCCACTGAAAGCCCGATCAGCAGGGCTGGCGCGGCCCCCAGAAAGGCCCCCAGATACGGAATAAAGTTGGCGGTGCCTGCCACAAGCCCAAGTGGCAACGCCAGTGGCATGCCTATGGCCCACAGCCCCCACCATGTCAGAAAGCCAACCACGGTCATATCCAGCATTTGACCAGCCACCCATGCCCCCAGCGTGTGCGCAATGGTAAGCAGCAGCTTGCGCCCCAGTGGGCGATGCGGCTCTGGCACCAGGCGCAGCAGGCCATTGGCATACAACCGGGGCGATACGGCAAAATAGATACCGGCAATAACAATCACAATCATGGTGCCAACTGACCCGAAGGTAGAGGTCAGCACGTTGGTCATGGAGCCAGTAAAATCCGCCCCGACAGCATGGCCGGGAGTACCAATCTGGTTGCCCCCCATGGATTGGGGAATGTGATCCATTACAAAATGACCAAAAGCATCAGTATTCAGGGTATCCCGCAAGGTGCGGATCTGAACCTCAAGCGCAGAGCGCAGATGCCCCGCCTGCACCATGATCTCCGGCCCGAAAATGCGCACCAGCGCCGTTATCGCAACACCCAGTGCCGAGACCAGCACCAGAACCGAAGCCCATTGCGGCAGGCGCAGCAGACGCGCAATGCCCTGCGCCGCCCCGTGCAGCACAACAGCCACCAGTGCCGAGGCGCAGACCACCATCAACACCGGCCCCCCCGTGCTGACCAGCAGCGAAACCACCGCAAGCGCCACAACCAGACACGCCAGCCGGTAAAAACGACCCAGCGTGTGCTCCAGCGCAAGAATGGCCTGAACCGCAGGCTGCGTACCGTCAGCAGACGCGGGTTTGGCCTCTGCCGTGTGGGAAGGCTGACCTTTCGGGGGTGGGTAGTCTGGGTCGGCCATTTTCTGCGTGCGCTCCTGCCAGCATGGGCCATGCCGAAAGCAGAATGCCGCAAGGCTGGAACCCGGACTGACTGTGCACGTCTTTATTTTCAGGCACCAGAAGTCTGGTGGCTCACATCATCGGGAAGCAGGGGGATGTTGGCCACATACCCTGCCAGACTGCGGGGTGTCGCCGGTTTCAGAGCAGCCATTCATGAACAGCTTTCACTACGGATATTGTGTTTCTACATAAATAACGTAAGACAGACCTATTAAGGGTTATATTGCAGCCAACCATCTGAAGACAGATTAGCGGCTGGCCGTTTTTTGGTCTGTGCCTAGACCTGCCACGACCTGACCATTTTTTTTCGAGATCATGCCTAATGACCAAGTTTGAGAGGATGACCAGCCACCTGGATATGGCGAACCCCTGCCTGGAGGGGAAAAAACGCCGGTGTGGTCGCCCTACCCCGCATGATACCGAACAACTTGACCTTTATTTGCTGGAGGTCGCTGCCGGGCTGTTTGTGCAGCATGGCTATGCTGGCACGTCTGTTGACCAGATTGCCCGCAAGGCATCTGCCAGCAAACAGACCCTGTACCGGCGATATTCATCCAAGGAAGATCTGTTCAAAGCAGTCATTACCAATCTGACGGCGTCTGTCTTGCGCACTATGAACGAGACGCCGCTGAAGGACCCTCTGGCCGAACTTGAACACGTCATGCGCCTGCTGCTTGACCTGACGCTTCAGCCCGATGCGCTTGGCACCTATCGGATTCTGATTTCAGACGCTTACCGCTACCCCAGCCTGATGGAACACGCGACCAACACTATTGGTGAGCCCATTCACCGCAGCGTGGTGCGCCTGCTAATGGCGGCCGAGGCTATGGGCCAGATTGAACCGGGTCATGCGGATAGCACGACCGCCAATCTGTTGGCGGGCCTGATTACGGGCTGGCCGCTGGAAGATGCGTTGTTCGGCCAAAAACCCTTGGCCTGCTGTCAGGAACGGCGCGATTTTTTTGACCGGGGTTGGGCATTGTTTCTCCGCGGCATTGGCGCACGGCAAACGCATCAGACCATCCCCTACGCGGTAGCTGGCGGTCGATAACGCAGTCTGTCAGCCGCCAGTTTGGCGCGATGCATCCCCCCTGACGGGTGGGCAGATACTGCGCCGTGCCTAGGCCGATCGAGAGGCTGATCTGGTCAGTCTATGGGCACGGCAACATTGGGTAGCAGCGGATAGCCTGACTACCAACCAAATGCTCCTCCCCATAAAGCGCCACGCATGAAAACAGCCACCCCTTTTCAGGGTGGCTGATTATAAGACCGCAGGTAAAGGAATGCTGGCAGGGACGGCAGGGACCGCTGCCCTGCCCGATCGTCAGACTTTCCGCCCGAGCGCCTGTTCCATCAATGCGACATTACGCAGATTGGCCTTGAATGCGGCGTCAAAAATGTCGCCTGCCACCGGCACGGCATCAACTGCGGTTTCAAGCAGAATATTGGCCACCATTCGCGCCAGAACGGAGGGAGGCAAGCGCATCTGCCACCCTTCCCAGACGATATAGAGCGACACCGCACCCATAATCAGGCTGCCGCCAACAGGGATCAGCCCCACCAGCGCGTCAATGCCCAGCCGGAAGCGGGTACCCGGCAGGCGAAAAGCCGCATCAAGCACCCATGCCAACCGCTGAACGCGGCGCAGGCGTTGTGCTGTATCGACCGAGGAAGCAAAGCCGTTTCCGGCAGCAGCATGAGCGTATGTCATGCTCATGAGATGGGAGGCCGGTTTTCTGACGTCAAGACCTCGCGCCCCGACCCTAATGGTCAGAGCGTTTCGGCTGGGTGAAAATCAAGGGCCAGCCCGTTCATGCAGTAGCGCTCACCCGTGGGTGGGGGGCCGTCGGGGAACACATGCCCCAGATGCCCCTTGCAGTTGGCGCAATGGACCTCGGTGCGGATCATGCCGTGGCTGATGTCACGCGTGGTTTCCACCCCGCCTTCAACAGGTGCGAAAAACGACGGCCAGCCACTTCCGCTTTCGTATTTGGTGTCGGACGAAAACAGCACGCTGCCACACCCGGCACAATGATAAATGCCATCACGTTTTTCATCATTCAGCGGGCTTGACCCGGGGCGTTCTGTTCCATGGTCGCGCAGAACGCGTTCCTGCTCGGGCGTCAGCGGCGCACGCGGGCCGCAGCCGGTGGGTGTGCAACTTTCTACCATGACATATTCCTTCCAATCAGGCTCTGCCGAGTGGCACACAACGCCTGCGCAAAACAAAAAGTTGCGTCATACCCCATGCCGCACCTGGGTTGTTGCCACGTTCCCGGCACGCAGGCAGTGTAGAAGCATGACAGCCCAGAAACAACCGACCAGCCCCGCCCCCGTCCTTGTTCTGTTCCGTGATGACTTTCGTCTGACGGATAATCCGGCCCTGCATGCCGCCTGCGCCAGTGGGCAGCCTGTTGTCTGCGCGTATGTGCATGACCCGGCAACGTACAAACAGGGCGTCATTGGCTGGTGGCTGGCGCAAGCCCGCGCTGCGTTGCATGATGCGTTAACAGAAAAAGGCGGCCACCTGTTACAGATTGGTGGGGATGCAGTAGATATCGTACCCGCACTTGTTAAACATCTTGGTATAAAATCAGTTTTCTGGAACAGACGTTACGACCCCGTGGGCAAGGCGCAGGATACCACGCTGAAAACAACGCTGGAATCCCTGCATGTTGACGTCCAGTCTCTGGCTGTGCGGCTGCTACATGAACCCTGGACCATCCGCACCGGCGCAGGCCAGCCTTATCGGGTGTTTACGGCATGGTGGCGTGCCGCGCAAAACATGGGGGAGCCGGGGCGCTGCCTGCCCGCACCCCAGACTATAGAGTTTCATAATTATTCTGATAATTTAGAAAAACTACTGAAAGCACAGGCTATTCCACCCGCACGGCTACCAGACGGCGCAACAGCCGCCGAACAGGACTGGCCGTGCAGCGAAGAAGACGCACAGGAATTTCTGCATGATTTTGTAGAAAACAACCTTGCCCACTACGCCGATGAACGGAACCGGCCGGACAAAGACACCACATCCCGCCTTTCCCCTTATCTACGGGCCGGGCTGTTATCTGCCCGGCAGGTCTGGCACGCAGTCAGGGCTGCGCCGCAGAAGACGGTCAGTGCAGAAAATGCGCAAACATTTCTGGCTGAATTGGGATGGCGTGATTTTGCCTGGATGCAGCTTTTTTACGAACCTGACCTAGCCACACGCAATCTGCGCCCGGAATTTGACCACCTGCCCTGGCACCATGCGCCTGACCTGCTGGAGGCGTGGAAAATGGGCCGGACGGGTTATCCGTTGGTTGATGCTGGCATGCGTCAACTTTACACAACAGGGTGGATGCATAACCGGGTTCGGATGGTTGTGGCGTCCTTTCTGACCAAACATCTGTTGACCGATTGGCGCGAAGGCGAACGCTGGTTTCATGACCGTCTGGTGGATGCTGACCCTGCCCAGAATGCCATGAACTGGCAATGGTGCGCGGGCACAGGCATTGATGCCTCGCCATGGTTCCGTATTTTTAACCCCGTGGGGCAATCTGAAAAATTTGATCCCTCCGGCGCGTATATTCGCACATGGGTGCCTGAATTACGGCTGTTACCAGACAAACTGATCCATACCCCATGGAAAGCAGATGCCGCCTTATGCCGCCAGATTGGCTTCACACCGGGCAAAAGTTACCCTGCCCCCCTTGTTGATCTGAAGCAGGCCCGCGCCATTGCGCTTGAAAGCTGGAAAAACCTGCCAGACCGAAAACAGGCAGATTAAACGGGAAAGATCATAGTGTGTGCTTGGGTCAGCCGGATTAAATCAGGCCCAGCGCCCGCGCTTTTTCAATGGCGGCAGACGTATCTGCCACAAAAAGCTTATGACGGGCCAAGCGAATATACAAACGCACAACCGATTCCGGTAGTTTCAGCTTTTGCGCTATGACAGGGCCGGGAAGACCATCCGCCGCCAGCTTGAGCGATGCCAGTTCAGCCTGTGACAAATGCTGATGTTCCGCCTTCATCAATCCTGTCAGCCGCATGTAGGCTTCATGCACATACACACCTAGCACCTGATATTCGCGCAGGTAATCAATCCGTATCGGGCCGGAAAATGCCTTTGCATATTCACTGGTAATGGTGAACAGGGCTTTCGCACCCCCCAGCCCCCTGACCGGCATGCTCAGACCGGTTGCACCCAAATTGAAATCTGTCGCTTCCTTGAACAGTTTTTTCTGATCATCGCCATCAATGCTCAACTCTCCCCAGTCAAACGGAACCAGACTGGTCTCTGCACGCCGAATAACCGGGTCGTAATGCACATAGCCCTTGGCAATGTAATGCGTCACCCATTCGTCAGCATAGGTTGTCAGGCCACGTGGGGTCTCTGACGCGCCATCAGGCTGCTGGCCCAGATAATGATAAACAATGTTCTGTACGCCTGTTTTGTGTGGGATATCTGCGACAATAGCCTGCAACTCGGCCAGCGACGTTGCTTCCGTTATCCGGGTTATCAGGGCCTGCATGGTGGCAGGCGCAATCAGGAAAGAGGGGGGTTTAGGCTTCAAAAGCGGACTCTGTTATAACGCGTTCAGGACGGTTAGATGAGGCTCCTCCCCCGGAAAAGCAAGGGTTTTAGGCTACACACCAAGTAATTGCAGCTCTGCAATATGACGGAGGGTCAGGGGCGTGACATCCCAAACGCCAACCAGCAGCTCACCAGTGTCCCCATCGGTGGCAATGGTGCTGGGTTCCCACCCAAGCCTGCGCGCAATGCGAAACAGCCCGGTATCATAAACCCCCACAATCTGCCGTATGCCGCTTTCAAGCGCACGACGGCAGACTGCTTTTGTAACGTCAGCCGCGGCATAACGGCCACTTGGCGTTGTGGTATCAACCGAACTACAGAACAGAGAATATTCCCATACATCCGGGCTTGTAATATCCGGGCAGTTTGTAAAAACATCCCTGAAATTATGGCGCAGTACCGTATCACCTGTTGTGGGCATGATACGCATGGACGCCATGTGCCGCCCCGCTTCATCCATCGAAACAAAATAGACTGGGTTGCATGTGTGGTCTAACACATCTTCCCCTGCGGGATACCGCATATGCGCGGCCCATTCTGGCCTGTCCTGACAAACAGCCGCGCGCGCATTCAGCATTTCAGCATAAGCTTTTGAAAACGCGTGCCGCTGCACATATGAGAATTGATAGAGCATGATGCGTCTCAACGTGGTGATCAGGTGCGGGTTTCTTCACCCTATCGTCACCTTGACCCCTGCTCTCTTAACAATTCCGACACCGGGTTTTCCCTGTTCTGTCGGTTCTTCACCACCGCCCCGGCCCACATTACTGAATATGAAACCCTACCGGAATGCGCCCCACCATAGCCCCCTGTGCAGGTGCCGCGCATTTCAACCCACGGGCTGCGGTTAAAGCTTGTGCGTCCAGATCATCATACCCCGTGCTTTGCACAAGGCGTGTGGTTGTTACCGCGCCGGTTGCATTCAGCCCTATTTCCACCACGGCCTCGCCTTCCTCATGCAAATGACGGGCCATAGGCGGATAATGGGTCTGCGGTGGTGTGCAGGTCAGTGTTGTGACCCCGGCCCCTTGCGCCTTGTGCGCGACAGACGGAGCCGGGGCATCCGCCGCCGTGACCGATGAGTGCGCGGCAGGTTCTGCTGGTGAAGGCGGGCGTTGCGATTGCACTGTGGGCGTTGCTGGCGGTTGGTTGCTCTGCTGCGCCTTGGCTTTAGCAGGCGTCGGGATGGTATGCGCCTTCGCGCGGGGAATGACTGGGGCGGCCACACGATGCGGCACAACCGGCTGTGGCAACGGGTCTGTGGGCAGAGCCTCCGTCACATCAGGCACCACTGGGTCTGGCACTTTGGCCCCGGCATCCTGCAACGGTGCGTCAAGGGACGGGGCCGGATGCACCGGTTGCGCGGAATGAGGAGGCTCGACCGGGGGCGGAGCAGCCTGTTCGGCATGGGGCGTTTCAAACACCATCTGCACGGCGCGCTGACCGGGGGCAGATAGCAGGGTGTGGTGCTGCATGGTCGCAACCAGACACACCGTTACAATCACATGCGCAACCAGCGCCACCATGAACGCAATAGTCCAGAAACGCCGGTGGTCTGCTGCGGTGGTCTGTGCCTCTTTCTTGCCAGACCCGTCCTCCAGCCCGTGTTCGCCCAGTGGGGCTGACAGGTGAACGGGCAGGCTTGCAGGTTCGGGCGACACAAGCCGGTCAGCCGCATACAGCGGCGGTGCAAGCGGCACCCGCTCCTCCCTGTACTGTGTGCGACGTGGCTTGACCGTCACGGTGCTCTTCTTTCCTTGTTGCGGCCCCTGTCTGGCTGCTTTTATCACCCCACACCTTTGCGTGAGGAGTCTTTTGTCTCTGCCCTCATACGCTTAGCCCCTGTCATGGGTAAAACAAAAGCCAGACACGTCTGACGCGCGTTTGACACAAAGCCCGTGGCGGACGAAAAGAGAGACCTAACGGATTTTTGACCCCGCGCCTTCACCCACCAAGGATTTCTGGCCGCCCTGATGTCCCGTTCTGCCCACCCTCTGCACATGCTGCTAAAATGGCCGCTGGTTGTGGTGACACTGGTGGGCTTTCTTGGGCTGCTTGCGCTCCAGAGTTTTTCCCTGCCCGAAGAACTACCGCGGGAGGCGATTGAACGCCTGCTGGGGGTGGATATTGCGGCCTCTGCCGTCAGTCCGCACACGGCGGAGGGTCATACAGCCGCCATGCGGGGTATGGCCGGGCACCACCATCATGCCATGGGCGCGTCGGGCAATGACCATGGCATAAGCCCGACCAAAGCCCCTTATCCGTTGCATCATCACCATCATGATGGTGATGGCTGCCCGCTGTGCCCGCTGTTGTCGCTGCCAGCGGCACTGCCTATGGGCATTGTGCTTGTACCCCCGCCCGTACTGCGTTGGATGCGCCGGGGCAGCCATGCCTCCAACCCGCGTGCGCCGCCTCTTCTTTCACTCGGCCTGCCGCCATCACGCGGGCCACCTGCCTGAACCAGACGTCCCTAAGCCCTTCTCTGGCCTGATGGCCTGACGAAGACGGTTTTACACGCCTTGTTTCAGGATTTTCATGATGATCACGCTCCTTAACCCACGCCGGGTTCCGGCATGGGCGTGGGTTATTGCCACCGCCTGCGTGGCCCCATACACCCCCCATGCGCTCGGCCAGACTGCCAGCCAGACCAGTGCCCCGACCAGCAGCCAGACGTCTGGGCAAACCACTGCACAGACCAGTGCCCCCGGTGGAGTTACCACTCAGGTTGCCAGCGCACAGACTTCCGGCTCCTCCCACCCGGTCAGCAGCCCTGTTGTTACCCTGCCCCGACTGGATATTTCGACCAGCGAGGAAGAAGAAACGTCCCTGTCTGACGCGCCGCTGACAGCGTCCTCGCCCGATGCCAGTTCCCTGCGGATGTCACGCCTTTCAAGCCCGGATGCGTCTTCGCTGTTCCGCAACCAGCCCGGTTTCAGTTCCTATGGTGGTGGCAGATTGGCTAATCTGCCCGTCTTGAACGGTATGGCAGATGATCGTGTGGCGACCATTGTGGACGGTGTGCGCATTGCCCCCGCCTGCCCCAACCACATGAACCCGGCCCTGTCTTACATAGACCCCGACAGCGTAAAAACGGCCACCAGCATTGCAGGGCTAACGCCCGTCAGCACCGGGGGCGACAGCATTGGCGGCACCATAGACGTTGAACGTGCTGACCCACGCTTTGCCCGCAAGGGGAAGATACTGGTAACCGGCCGGGTGCGTGGCACCTATCGCAGCAACGGCGCAGGCTATGGTGCGTCCGGGGCCATGACGGTCGCCAACCATCTGCTGAGTATCCGCTACGAAGCATCTTACGATCAGTCGAGCAATTATCAGGGCGGCGCAGGCATGGGTACCGTCCATTCCACCAGCTACCTGACATATAATCACGCTGTGACAGTGGGCTTGCACAAGGACAACCATCTGCTGTCTGTCACCGTGGGGCAGCAGGACACCCCGCGTGAGGCCTTTGCCAACCAGTATATGGACATGACCAACAACCGCTCCACCTTTGTGAACGGGAAATATACTGGCTCATTCGACTGGGGCGAGCTTGAGGCCCGTGGTTACTGGCAGCGCATTACGCATGCCATGGACATGCTGGCAGACAAAGGGGGCCATTCCGCCACCACCGGTATGCCCATGAACAATGATTCCCGGCTGGCTGGCTATTCCTTGAAAGCAACCATTCCGCTGGCCCCGGCGCATACGCTCAAACTGGGCAGCAGCTTTGACCATGCCGGCCTGAATGACTGGTGGCCCGCCCTGCAGGGCAGCATGATGATGGGGCCGAATACCTATCACAACATCAATAATGGCCACCGTGACAGGCTGGGTCATTACGCTGAATGGGAAGCCCACTGGACGCCCCGTGTCTCGACCCTGCTGGGCTTCCGGAATGACCTGATCATGATGAACACCGGCGATGTGGCCCCGTATTCCTGGACCGGCATGATGAACATGACCGACGCCATGGCCGCCCGCGCCTTCAACGCCCGCAACCGTGGCCGCACGGATGTGAACTTTGATGTTACCGCCATGGCCCGCTGGCAGATGACCGATAGCCTTACGATAGAGGGCGGATATGCCCGGAAGTCACGCGCACCCAATCTGTATGAACGCTATGCGTGGGGGATGGGCAGCATGTCATCCAGCATGATTGGCTGGTTTGGCGATGGTAACGGCTATGTGGGCAACATGGATCTGAAGTCTGAAATTGCCAACACCGCCAGCTTTACCCTCGACTGGCACGACCCCACGGCAGCAGGCCGATGGGGGCTGAAGGTGCAGCCCTATTACAGCTACATCCATAATTACATTAACGTGGTTCAGTTGCGCACGTTCACCAACGGGCACCACCTGCTGCAATTTGCCAACCATAATGCGCAGACCTACGGCATTAACGCATCCGGCCACTATACATTGTGGAACACCCCACGCTTTGGCAAAGGTGAGGTAACCGGTGTGCTGAACTGGGTACGTGGGCAGGATGATGTCACGCATTCCGGCCTGTACCATATGATGCCCCTGAACGGCACCGTGGCCGTGCATGAAACCGTCGGCCCATGGACCGGCCGCGTGGAAATGAACTTCGTCAAACCCAAGGACACGGTGGACTGGCTGCGCGGCGAACCCCGCACTGCCGGGTATGCGCTGCTCAACCTTGGGGGCAGCTATATATGGAAAATGCTGACGCTGGATGCAGGCATCGATAACGTGCTGAACCAGCCGTACTATCTGCCTTTGGGTGGTCTCTCACTGGGGGATACGCGCTATATCGGCACCACCCGCGCCCTGCCGGGCATGGGCCGGTCTTTCAACCTGAGCCTGTCAGCGTCATTTTAGCCCGTTCGGGCAGGTCATTCGTATGGCATGGCCTGCCCTGTTCTTGGCCTACCCTGTTTGACTAGACGGCAGGGGCGCTATTTTTTGCGTTCTGAATGCAGTCTTCCACTACAGAAACGACCTGTTCGGCTGAAATACCAATCGAACATTCGAACTCCCGCGGCGTATCTTTATGCCGTGGGCACCAGAAATAATCACTGACATCAAGCTGGCACCGGATGTCGTTTGAGCAGCTATTGCACAGGTGCCTGTTAATCACACGCCATGGGGTGGAGAATTCGTTCCGCTCGGCAGTGAAACCACTGATCATGACAACGGGCGTTTCCATTGCCCAGGCCAGCCATGACAATCCGCTTGAAAGCCCGACAAAAAAATCGGCATGTTTCAACCACATGGCGCGCTCTGACAACGGCCTGTTACCCGTTTCATCTTCCGCGCCATGGGGCATATAATGCCAGACACGCCCCTGACCCGTGACAGGCTTCTGGTCAATGCAGATAACCCTATAACCACGGTTTTTCAGATACTGGACCAGCCTGATCCATCCATCCGGATTGTTCCAGTATTTACAATGGCTTGAGGCCTGCGTGGCCAGACAGACATATGGCTCGGCAATTGGTCTGACAGAAGGAGGAATAGACAGAGAGGGCCGGCGTTCAATAAGCGGTAGCCCCAGAATATAAGGGGCAGACAGCGCCAGCCCCGCTTCCCTGTAGTCAACCGGGCTGTGATCAAGCCCTTCATCATTATAGAAAACCAGCACTTTGTAGGACGCGTAGAATGGCTCTTCCATTCTGACGTTACCGGGGCGGAATTCTATTTCAGGGTAGCTTTCACGGAACAAGGCCAGCAGATCTGGCCGTATCTGACAAAAAACCCGGCACTGGTGCCTCCTGCGGAAAAATTCGACATGCTCGATCCACGCAAGATGATCACCCAGACCGCCCTGCCCCATTTTAATGGCGACAATCTGGCCCGTCAGATCAAATTCATGCCTGAAAATATGCTCGTCATTTTTCCAGATATCGACAGCAAAGCGCACAAAATACCGCTTACGGGTCTGCACTGTACCGCCTTGCAGCACATGTCGGTAGATAAGTGTTTTGGTGTCCAGATCCCAGATATCAACCCGCCACTGGTCGCCTGCGGGGAAAAAGATTCGGGCGCCATCATTGAAGTCAAATCTTATCCCACACGGGCCTTCCTGCGTGGGGATTGTATCTGGATCATCCGGGTTCATGCTGGGCTGTTCTTCTTCATCAATGCTTTTCCTGCTTTATAATCCGAAAGCCCTGCGCAGAACGAGGGAGAATTTCCATCTCTCTTAAAATGGTTTTCGGGTTTTCAAGCAGAAAGGCCTTGGTATCCTTGATCATGATTTTCCCGCTTGGGGTTCGGTTCAAGGCTGAAGGACTTACAAAATAGACATATCCCTTTTGTATTCTGAATTTGTCGTACAGGACATCCTGAATATCCTGAAAGACATCGGCGGCATGACTCAAGGCATCATGCGGCACGCCACATACAAAGACGGGCACCGGGTCAATGTCACCCTGTAAAAAGACTGTCGCATTATGTTGCGACACATAAGACGTCTTTTCAGACACGGAAAAAACCAGATCTTCAGGGTCTATGGCAAACCCGTTAAGGACGATTTCGTTATTTTTTCGTCCCGTAAGAAACAACTCATCTTCCACGAAAAAACCTTTGTCGCCCGTGGCAAGATAGTCTTTCCCTTGATAGCAGAAATGTGTGGGCGTTTCAGAACCATAGCCGCAATAGCCGACAGCCACACCCGGCCCGTGGATATAGATAAGCCCTTCCTCCATTTCCGATGCACGTGAAAGCGCGGCCTCGTTTTTGATAATGACAACGTCCGTATCCGCTATCACCTTCCCACAGGACACCAGCACACGGTCATCGGCTGGGTTATCTGTCGTTTCTACAGTGCCGACCAAAAGCGCCTGCCGCGAAAATGACTGGGCAATCCGTTCCGTGCCGCGCGGTTTGGCAGAGACCAGCAATGTTGCCTCGGCCAAGCCATAACAGGGGCAGAACGCAGCATCCCGAAAGCCATAAGCCGAAAACTTTTCAACAAAGCGATCCAGCATATCCTTGCCAATGGCCTCAGAACCAATAAACGCCTGATCCCAGCAGGAAAGATCGAGTTCTGTCACTGACTCATCAACTGCGTTCAGGCACATTTCATAAGCAAAGCCCGGGCCACCGGAAAGAGTTGCCTTATACGTGCTGATGGCATGCAACCAGTTAAGCGGTTTTTCCAAAAACTTTTCGGGCGGCAGCAGCACGCATTGCCCACCCGCACCAATGGCCATTAGAACAGAGCCCATCAAGCCCATATCATGCGACAAAGGCAGCCAACTTACGCCGACATCTCCGCGCGCGTAGCCAAGCTCTTCCCCCTGTTGGGTCAGATTAAAGATAATGTTCCGGTTGGTAAGAATAACGCCTTTCGGAATATTGGTAGATCCAGACGTATATTGAATCAGGGCGTCCTGTTCATTGTCACGCGGGGCGTAAAAATAGCCTTGCCCTTTTTCAGACAGTTCAACCGGAATCCACGCTATTTTCAGGTTTTCAGACGCACATTCTTTCTGAAACACGGACAGTACATTTTTACAGCCCACAACAGCAACGGCCTGACTATCACGCGCAATATGGCAGAACCGTTGCCTGCTGCCAAAATCAGTTGGATATACGCCCGAAACTGGAATAACCCCTGCATACAGGCAACCAAACAGGCCTATCAGGTAATCAGGCCCGTTTTCAAACAACAACACAACGCGCTGCCCCGGCTGAACAAGCTTGCTTAACCAAGATGCCAGACAGCCTGCCTGCTTATCCAGACTCTGCGCGGTCAGTCGCGCTGTCGGGTTTCGACCATCCCCCAGAAACGTCAGAATTTCCAGATTCGGGTTCTTTGTGGCTCGGTAACGACATCCTTCCGCTACAGACCCTTTGCGCCAGTCGATAATCTCTTCATTCTGAACACCGCGTGTTGACTGAAAAGCGTTTGCCATCGTCATTCGTCCTCGGGGCTCATGGTAGAGAGTTTGGTTTGTATCTGGCTATAAAACTTCTTGGCCAGACTACGGATACTGTCATCTTTCGCCAGCATCATAGCCGAAACTTCCACCCCGAATTCAACCCGGATACCAGTTTGCAGTTCAACCCCGGCCAAGGAATCTAACCCCAGTTCCGACAATCTGGCGTTATCTTCAATCGTGTCTTCCTGCAAATGCAGGGTTTTGGCGATAATTGATTTCAGTCGTTCAACAATAAAATCCTGCCTGTTTTCTTCTGGCAGGTTCAGCAATGACAGCATTGTTTCACTGGTGGCCTCCAATGCGCCCACCAGATGATGCATGGCCGTAAAGCGCGAGAGATCCGCAACCAGCGGAACAACGCGAAACCATTTTTCCCAGTCAATATCTGCCACGGTAATCTGCGGCCAGCGTTGTTCCATCACATCTGGCAGGAAGCGTAGAACCTCATGAATATCCAACAGGTTCATGCCAGCATTCCGCAACGCATCGACTGCAACCTGATTGCGTGCCAGAATACCAACACCCTCCACCGGGCCCAGATTGAGTGACAACCCGGCAAGGTTCAGCCCCCGCCTGTTTTCACATATCTGATTCAGAACCTCATTCGCGGCAATATAAACACTTTGCCCGATATTGCCCGTCATGGTGGTCACTGACGAGAACAGAACAAAGAATTCAAGCGGCATGTGGCGTGTCAACGCATCCAGATGGGACGCGCCAACGGCCTTTGCCGCAAACCCGGTTTTCAAACGCTCTGGGGTGATATTCTCCAGCAGAGCATCATCGAACACGCAGGCACAATGGAACACCCCTTTAAGAACAGGCAGCTTTTTTCCAAATTCAGAAAGGCAAAGTTTCAGGCTATCTTTGTCTGTGATGTCAAAATAACGCTCCTCGACCGTACAGCCAGCATCCCGCCAGACCTGAAGCCTGTTCAGAACCACGTCATTGTCGGTTTTCTTACGACCGGTCAAAACCAGATGTGTCGCGCCAGAGGCAATCAACCACTCTGCAATTTCCAGACCAAGACCACCAAAACCACCGGTAACCAGATAAGCGCCTTCAGCGTCAATGTGCGGTCGGGGTGGCAGTTTTTCTTTCCCGACAACATCGGTCAGATCGGTATAATCTATCACAACTTTACCGATATGTTTGGCACTGGAAAGATAGCGGAAGGCATCAACCGTTTTACCGGCGGGATACACCGTTGACGGTAAGGGGTGAATGGAGCCATCGCCAATCATGCTGGCCATAGCGCCAAGGATGTCTTTAATAAGCTGTGGTTTTTCGTTCAGAAGGCGGTCAAGATCAACCGAGAAGAACGAGATATTTTCGTTAAAGACGCGCATGGCCAGAGAGCCATTTTCAATAATGTCTCTTTTGCCAATTTCCACAAACCGTCCCAGAGAAGCAACACTGGCAAGACTGGCGGCCTGTGCCTCACCCGACAGGGAGTTGAGGACAACATCTACGCCTCGGCCTTGGGTCAGATTACGAATTTCATCAGCAAACGCCAATGTGCGGGATGACCATACATGCGCACAGCCAAGATTACGGAGATAGTCTCTTTTTTCTTCCGTTCCGGCTGTTGCAAAGACCGTTGCGCCAAGCATTTTAGCGACCTGAATGGCAGCAAGCCCCACGCCACCACTGGCAGAATGGATTAGTACCGTTTCACCAGCTTGCAACCGCGCCAGATGAGACAGGCCATACCATGCGGTCAGAAACGCAACCGGCAGCGTCGCGGCATCCGGGGCAGAAAGGGACGCAGGTTTTTCTATTGCAAAAAGTGTATCGGCTTTCACGGTAAAGGATGTTGCAAAGCAATCCGCCGCCGCGACAATGTAGTCCTTCCCCTTTACAAAATGTTCAACGCCAGCGCCAACATCCAGAATACGCACGACCGCTTCCATACCCAGCGCGTGGCCGTAGAAAGTGCCTTCAACCACACTATCAGGCAGAAGGTTCATGGCTTTTAGAACATCTTTGAAATTCAGTGCTGATGCCAGAACCTGACAGGAAACTTCACCTGCTGATGGTTTCCGTATTTTACTAGCTTCATAATACAGTTTTTCTAAAGACCCGGTGTCGGATACTTTAAGAACAGCAGACAGATCCGTGCGCCCGGCAAGCGGAAGTGATGTTGTATTATCATTCTTCAGCGATGTTGGCACAACGCGAGCAACAAAGCGCTCCCCGCCTCGCAGAAGGACATGGTCTTCAGAATCATCCTGAATAAGTTCTGCGCCAATACTTTCCAAAACGGCTTCTGCACCGTTCGTCTCAACCTCGATAATTTTTACGCGCAAGTCTGAACGCTCAAGCTCCATGCCGCGCGCAAAGCCGCGAAGAGCAGACTGGGCCAGAGAAACACCCTGCCCCACGGCTGTAACAACACAAAAACGCGGCGAGGCTTCTTCAGCAGAAAGATGTGTTATCGCCTGAACGCACGCCAGAAGCTGCCCAACATCGACTATCTGGCTGGCATCACTTCCTAGAGGACTGAAAAATACTATCGCTTTGTAGTCATTAAACGTGGTGTCTTTAAACGCTTCCTCAAAAAAGGATCGATTATATTCACCGGGCAGCAAAACTGTATCAACTGTCAGAAGATATTGCTCTGACACTGCTTTAAAGGCGTCAATCTGATCTGCATCACCCACAGCAAGAATAGTTTGGGGGTCAACCAGAAGGGGTAAGGTTTCTGCTTTTTTCCACGTTGTTTTATAAAGAAGGTTTTCAAATTTCTTCTTTCTTGTAACGCGAGGAACCGCTTTACAAACCAATTTATCAATACTGAGCACAATATGACCTTCATCGTCATAAAGGTGCACATCAGCAACAAGCTGCTTTGACGAAATTGCCCCCACGCTGACAATTGCCGTCAGTTCAGCACATTTCTGTCCATGATAGATCAGACGTTCCGCACTGACGGGCACGTAAGCATAATCGTTATCTGGATTATGTTCAAAAACCGCTGCGGCGATCAGTTGAAACGCGCCATCAAGCAAAGCTGGATGGACAGCATAGTCTTCGCTCTGGATAGCGCGTTCAGGGGTTAGGCTTAACTTTGCCCACAGCCCTTCTGGCACTGTCGCAATGTCTTCCACAACCTGAAACTGTTCCCCATATTGCAGACCATTCTGGGCAAGTGTTGTATAAAATTCATTTTTATCGAATGTTTTTACGACAACCGGAGAAAAAACCTTACGGCCTTCTACTGGCCAAGGGGCCGACGTCAGAACTTCTACACGAACATGATTGCGCCAGAGTGGATCACTATCATCATCCCCTCGGGTTAGGGTGCTTCCCTCCAGTTTTCCCGTCTGGGCATTATAAGACCACTCAACATCGCAATTTGTTTTTTCTTCAATCAGAATAGGGGAATAAATCTCAAAATTCCGCAATATAGCCTGATGCGTACCATGCACCTGAAAATGCACAGCCAATGCGGCTTCCATATAGGCGGCTGCCGGGAAAATAACATTGCTTTCAATCTGGTGGTCAGGAAGCCAAGGCAGATAGTTCTGATTGATTGTTGCCCGCCAGCGAGGCGTAGCAGACACCATTGGCAACCCTAGCAGCGGATGCACAATCAGCCCTAAACGATCGGCTGCGGCTTCCTGACATTCAGACCAGTAATACTCCCGGTGCCAAGCGTAATACGGGATCGCCACACGCTGGCCGCCAGTCATACGCAGCCAGTCTAGCGGCGCACCGGCTATTGCCAGCCGTGCCAGACAGAGTTCTGCCCAATGCATACCGACGTCATTTCGACGCAGCGAATGAACTGTCTGAATCTGGATATCAGATTTTGAGATAATTTCTTTTACAGAAGGCAGTAGAACAGGATGAGCGCCGACCTCCAGAATTACCTGACTGTCTATTTCTTGCAGTATATGTGAAACCGCTTTAAAAAACTCTACCGGCTGGCGGGAGTTCTGATACCAGTAGTGCGCATCATGCCGAACGTTATCATCCCATTTTTCGCCCGTAACCGTTGAATAAAGGGGAAAAACCGGCTGTATGGGGTGAATATCAGCCAGCATTTTATGCATGTCAGACTGAATAGTTTCCATCAATGCGCTATGGTAAGGCACCTCAACATTCAGCAAACGTACGAACACATCCTGCTTGCTGTAATGATCTTCAACCTTTTTCAGATCCTCTTCCGCACCAGACAACGTGCAGGATTTCAGACTATTTACAGCTGCAACAGACACGCTCAATGCGTGCTTCTGTATGAATTCTTCAACCTTTTCTCGTTCAGCACCGACAGCCAGCATTGTGCCAGAGCCTGCCAAACGCGCCTGAAGCTGACTGCGCACATAAATAACACGCACGGTGTCTTCAAGCGTTAATGCCCCGGCACAATACGCCGCAGCCACTTCCCCCACACTGTGGCCGACAATAGCTGACGGCGAAACACCATATGCCGCAAGAGTTTTGAAAATCAGAATTTCCAGAAGGCAAATAGCTGGCTGGGCTATTTCCGTTTTATGAACGGAGAAATCAGCATTCTCCTCGCTTGTCAAAACAGTTAGAAGAGACCAGCCTGAAAGCTTCCGGAATGTGGCGTCAAATGCCTCTGCCACAGGCTGCACGTCAGGGGGTAGCGTAGACAGAATAGTTTTTCCCATTCCCTCCCACTGCGACCCCATGCCGGAAAAAATCATAACAGGGCCAAGCTTTGGCGCAACAAAGCTGCGACCAATTACAACTGACTGGTTCTGCTTCCCTGTTTTCAGATCAGCAAGGTTCTGAATCATCTCGTCCCGGCTGTCTGCCAGAATGACGGCCCTGTGCTGAAACCACGTTCTGTAGGCGCCAGCCGAATAGCAAACATCATGCAGATCAACAGTCGTATCATTCTGCAAAAATGCACTATAGGCTTCTGCTGCTTTGGCCAGACCTTTTTCATGCGTTGAAGAGAGCGGCAGAAGATAGGTTTTTACGGCAGGCTTTCCCCTGCTTTTGCGGCTGACAGGGGCAGCTTCGTCTTTCTGGGGCGAGCGCATGATCACCATGCTGTTTGTGCCACCATAGCCAAACGAATTTACACCTGCATATAAAACAGATTTTTCAGAAGGCAGCGGAACATTGTTCCCTTTGGGGATGTGAAGGTTCCATTTTTCACATTCAATATTCGGGTTGATATCTTCAAGATTAACTTGCGCAGGGACTTCCCGATGTTCCAAACAAAGAAGCGTTTTCAACACCCCCGCGACACCTGCTGCGGCTTCCAGATGGCCTATATTCGCCTTAACCGACCCTATTACCAGCGGGGCTTGCCCCTGCTTGCTCTGCGCTATTGCGCTGCCAATCGCTGCGGTTTCTATCGGATCACCAACTGGCGTGCCGGTACCATGCGCTTCCACATAATCTAGATCCTGACCAGTCAGGTCACTTCTGTGGAGAACATCTTTGATCAGGGCTTCCTGCGCTGCGCCGTTAGGCACAGTAATCGCCGTTCCTCTGCCATCATGATTGACGCCACTTTTACAAATGACCCCAAGAATAGGATCCTTTGCCGCAACCGCGTCTTCCAACCGCTTGATCAACAGAAGGGCTGCGCCCTCACCACGGCCATAACCATCGGCATCTGATGAAAAGCTTTTTGACCGCCCATCTTTTGCCAGAAAATGCCCACGCGACATTGGCATGGCACCCTGTGGGTTAATAACGAAATTAACGCCACCAGCCAAAGCAATGTCACACTCACCATTGCTCAGACTAAGGCACGCATTGTGAATAGCCACCAAAGAAGAGGAACACGCCGTGTCTATGGTCAGACATGGTCCACAAAGCCCGAAAACGTGCGCCAGCCGTGCAGAGAGCATGGTGGCAGAGGCGGCTGTTGTTGAGAAATGGTCTTTAATGGAGTCCCGGTTGAGCGCGCTTCCACAATAGACCAGCCAATCGAGCGAGAAAGAGCCAACAAAGACGCCCGTATTGCTACCGTTCATCCGCCCCGGAATAATACCGGCGCTTTCAAAAGCCTCCCACGCGACTTCAAGTAAAAGCCGCTGCTGCACGTCCATCAGAGTTGCTTCACGCGGGGAAATGCCGAAAACCTGCGGTTCGAAATACCCGAGTTCCTGTGTCAGGAACGAACCGCGCCGCATGTAGGTTTTGCCCGGCGTTTCGTAGCCGGGATCATAATAACGGTCGATGCTCCAGCGGTCTTTAGGCACCTCACGGCTAGCATCCTGACCGCTATTCAGAAAATCCCAAAACTCTTTTAATGTTGTTATATTTTCTGGAAAACGAAGGCCTGTACCAATAATGGCGAATTCTTGTTTTTTGTTCACGTCAGACCTCAAATTTCCGATAGACAGAAAGATAGTTTCAGATTTTCCTTATTTCTGACGACTACGGAGAATACCATTTGTCAGAAAATCACGATCGGGTTCGCCATCACTACGGTATGGAATTCGATCGACCCAGATCAGGGTTACTGGTGGTAAGTTTTCATATTTTTCATGAAGTTTGGCACCCAACGCAGCACCATCCAGTTCAACGTGACAAACGATCGCGGCCCATGGTGTAAGCACGCCATTATCATCTGGAACAGAGAATGTGCAGGCGTCTTGTATGCCCGGATATGTTTTGCAAATCTGGTCGAGCAGGCGCAGATCAAACTTGTCTCCGCCGAAGGACGCCAGAGAGTCAGTACGGCCTGTTATGAAAATCTCATTTTTATCGTTTAAAAATCCAATGTCACCGGGATAAAACCAGCCATTTTTAAAATGGTTATTTGCGCCCAATTCAGTATCAAGATAGCTTTTTATAACTGTATTACCGCTTACTCTCACGCGCCCTTCTGTTTTGAGCGGAAGGACTTTGTCGGACTCATCAACAATTTCGACGTTCATCCACGGCAGAATTGCTCCTGCACTTTTAGGATCTGACAGATGATCGCTTTTTTTAACGGCAATAACACCGGCCTCTTCCGTGCCATATAAAATATGGATTTTCTTTGTCAGCTTTGCTTTCGTCTTTGTTTCCAGTTCAACAGGAAGACGCCCACCCACCACAATGATTTCAATAGTCTCTTGTGGCATGGAAACGGGAGAAAGTGACGAGAGAATATATTCCAAATGAAGCGGAGAAAGCACCAAAACAATTGGTTTATGCTGCGCGACAGCTAACGCAATTTGGGTACGATCAATGATTTTAACCGGATAGCCTGTAGCCAATGCAGCCAGAACAATCTGGTAACCAGCAAGAATATCAATACCAATACAGCAAATAACAGACAAATCTGGTCTGTCAGATTTTTCAGAAGGAGAAAAAATATTGGATGTTATGAGCTGCTGAATATTTTGTTCAATATCACCCCGCGTCAACCCTATTTTATGGGGTTTAACATCCGTACCCGCTGCCACGCCGATACGACAGAAACCGGGAGAGTCATACTGCTTTGCAGAGTCATCTTTTTGACTCAGAATATCTAAAAACCATTTTTTATTGACTATAAAATTTTGAATACCAGCATCAAGCGGCAGATCGGCTAAAATGAGATCTGGTTTTACAACAGCGAGATACGTTTTGAAGGATGGTCCGTAATCATTCTGGAAGGACGCTGATGCCAGCCCAAGTCTATCTAATGCAAAAATAAGAACCCAGTGGTTATAGTAATCTGCACATCTTATCCCGACAACTGTGGGGTTTGACTGCTTTATACTTTCAAGAGCGTGTGCTGTTTTCCGGACGTCGGCCAGAAAGCCACTCCAGCTCCATGATCGTGATGCACTTTCAAAGGCAGAGCCATATATTTTTGTTCCCCGTAACCGCTGAAGAAGTGTTTCGAGCATATAAGACTTGCCTCATTGAAAGCTGCTGAATCAAAAATCTCCTGCTGCCTGTTATAGCAGCAGGAGACATTTTCAGAACCCTGAAAAATTATGCGCTTAGAACAGCGGCCTGCTTCTGGTCATTTACGCGGTAAGAAACCGTGGAAACAACATCGAGCGTCAGCATTCTAAACCCATCGGTAGACGCACCAGACAGGTCAACCACCGCCCGACCAGAGGTCCAACGTGCGGTTGCGTTGTCTTCCTGTGCAGCCCAACCTTCTAACGTTTCCGTTTCGAGATGGCTGCTGACAGAGACGGTTTCAACGCCACTGAAGAGTTCGATCTTACCGATCTGCACACCCAGTTCACGACGGTCGTCAACAAACGCGCCAAACACATCAACCGGACGAGACGTTCTGGAAGTGATGAACACTTTCTGAACACCCGGCGGCAGCATGAAGGAAACCGTGTTGTTTACCTGCTTCATAGCGCGGATAACGGAACCGTTTTCTGTTTCCAGATGCAGGTTTGCGTCATCAGACCATGTTGCGTCTTCAGCAACCACAACGTCCTGAGCCACGACAGTGCTGCGTGCAGCAATTGCCTTGTGAACAGGTTCAACAACGTCACGGCTGGTTGCAAGCGGTGCTGCTGCATCGTGCGCCCAGTCTTTCGTTGCGTCAAAGTAGCCAGAAACAACATCCGAACCATCAATCCGTGCGAAGGATGCACGATTTCCGGTATCCAGATATGTTTCAGTCAGCACACCGTCAGCTTCGATCACAGAATGATCTTCTGTTTCAATGTGATAGTAGTCATAGACAGCGTAGTTCGTGTCGTAACGTATGCTACGGCCATTGACCAGCATACGTGCAGGAATGAACTGACCATCAATGAACAGGCAATGTTCTGGTGTCACGCGCAGATCTTTGAACGGCACGCCATCTGCCAGTGCATCCTTCATGATGAGCACAGGATAACCTGCTTCATCTGTATAAGCTGCATCAGACCGGACCACAGATTTGTTCTTACCAACCCACTTCACAGTGGTGGGGACGAATGCGTCGCCTTTGCGCACCATGACGGTATCGCCCGGACGAACATCTTCAACCGCAATCTGACCATCAAGCATACGGATCAGCGTGCCCGTCAGGAAGCAGGTTTCAAGTGTAAGTCCTGATGTAGAAGACACAAACTTGAACTTGCTCTGAATACCGACAATGTTGAGGCTGTAGGTATTGCCACCGACCGTAAAGGTAATGTGGTTTGCATCAGAGAAAGAGATATTGGAAACATTGGATGCATTACCAGAAACACCACTGAAGATGATCTGATCCCCGTCACTCCAACTGGTGAACTGTTCGGGAACATCGGTTACACCAGAAGCGATGATGACTTTCGCTGGTGTTGAAGCAGTTGTTCCTGCCAGATCAATAACTGCGTTACCATTGTTACCACCCAGAGCAAGGGTCGCACCACCAGAGACAGTTACTGTACCAATAAGTGTTCCACCAGAAGCCGCTGTCAGGGTACCACCGCTACCGATAGTAGACTGAGAAGCCTGCGCACCTCCGCTAACCGTAACAGAACCATTGGCAGAAATCGTAGTTGCGCTAAGAACCGCACCGCTAGCAGCATAGACACTACCACCTTGAACGGTCGTGGTTGTAGCAGTACCACCAGAGCTGACATCTACTACGCCACCAGCGCTAACCGTCGTATTAGATGCGCTACCTGCAAGGCCTAGACCACCATTGCTAGCAACCACTGTCCCGGATACATATCCGCCAGCACTAACAATTTCTGCACCAAACGCGCTGATAACAGTTCCGGAAGCTATGCCTCCGTTGCTGACTGTAACAGTACCGCCTGATGAAATGGTTGTTGTGTTCAGTACGCCAGCGCTATCGACATAAACTTTGCCGCCACTGATGCTATTGGTAATAGCTGTGCCGCCAGAACCAATTTGAACGACGCCGCCACCACTAACTGTTGTGTTGGACGCAATACCCTGAACGCCGAGGCCGCCGTTACTACCGACGGTGGTTCCAGAGACATAACCCCCAGCACTAACGGCAGTATTGCCATAAGCACTGATAACTGACCGCAGAGCAGTGCCGCCTGAAGCAACCTGTTCAAGACCACCGCTTACTACAGCGCCGACAGCGGTGCCGCCGCTACTGACCAGCTGAGAACCACCGCTAGCGACGATTGTCGCTGAGGCTGTGCCGCCGCTCAGAATTTCTGTGCCGCCAGAAACAACGGTTGCCCCTGAGGTCAAACCACCGCTCTGAACAATTTCTGTGCCACCGCTAACGATTGTGCCACTTGCGATACCACCGGAAGAAATAACTTCCGTGCCGCCACTAGCAACAGTGCCGCTTACGGATGTGCCGCCTGCGAGAACTTTCGCCGTGCCGCCTGCGAGAATCTGTGCACCGCTTGCAACCGACTTGTTAGCAACCCAGCCACTTTCACTTCCCGGCGTGTTAGCGAGACGCGTAGTGGTGCCACCAGATCCGTTTGCAGAAGATAGATAATACCCACCGATAAGCTGCAGACCACCATCATGGAAGGTGCCACCAAATGCGCTACCACCATTCAGAATAAGCTGCGTGCCCTTAAAGTCGCCGCCAACAGCATATGATGAGCTGAGCAGTTCCGCAGCGCCGACCTCAAATGTACCGCCAGAAACCACACCAGTTCCGAGAAAGGTTTGCCCCTTAGCCGTAAAGGCACCGGCCACAACCATCCCGCCAGAAAGGACATGGGGATCTACGATCAGACCAGCAGAACCACTACCGTAACCTGATGCACCTGCCGCCACAGCAAGACCGCCACCAGAAGAAACAATAGCGCCGCTAATTACCCCGCCGTTGGCTGCGAACGCACCACCACCCGAATTGATGATCGGATTGAGGATAAGGTCGCCTCTGTTAACAGACGCACTTCCATTATAGTTGTCCGCCAGAAGCACACCGTAAGCATTTGCCGTCGCGCCGGATAATGTACCAGAAGCGGTAGCCTGATTCAGGTGCGCAGTGCCTCCGCCATCAACATACCCAGATATCGCACCGCCATTCTGGATAGTACTACTATCGCTATTAGTGTAAGCGGAAGCACCGCTTACAAACGAACTATAAACATCGCCCGTCGCCATACTCACTTTCCTCTTGTTGTACATCATTCCTAAAGGCGACGGCTGCGAGCTTAGAACGGTGTTGGTCGATATTTCCGTTTGAAGGCCACAAACATCACCTTAAACCGCATACTTCATAGGACACGTAAAAACAAACATTAACTTTAATCAATATTTGACATTTTATGATTTTCCGCAGAAAATAGGTCTTAACCCTCTGTTTGCGCATGATTATTTTCATTAGAAAAATTACATGACTGTTATGTTATCATTGTCTTTGCATGCATTAGAAATCACCTAACAGAGTCGTTTGGACTATTTGGAACGGCAATAAAAAAGGGACCCGGAACGATTTCCAGACCCCTTTATTTTCTTATATCTTAATAAAACCTTAAGAACAGGCGAATACCTACCCTGTTTTTATCGGTCAGAACTCGGCTTTAGCCTGCTCGCTGGAAACCAGCTTGATGTAGGTATGGGCACGAAGGGCTTCTGGTCCGCCTTCCGTGCCGTAACCTGAATCCTTGATACCGCCGAAGGGCACTTCCGGCACGCCAATGCCATGATGGTTGATAGCCACCATGCCAGCCTCAACCTTCTCGCCCAGCAGGCGCTGGGTCCGCTCGTTTGTGGTGTAGGCGTAGGCGGCCAGCCCGTATGGCAGACGGTTGGCTTCTTTCACAGCCTCAGCCAGATCCGTAAATTCGGACACAATGGCAAGCGGACCAAAGGGTTCTTCCTGCATCACACGCATGGACAGATCCGGGTTGCTGATCAACGTTGGCGGGAAGAAGCAGCCTTCGTTTGGCAGGGGCGTTTCTGCCTGCCAGATGGTGCCACCCTTAGCGCGGGCATCTTCCACCAGCTCCTGCAACGCTTTGACGCGGCGGGGATTGACCAGCGGGCCCATGGTCACACCGTCATCGACCCCGTGACCAATTTTCAGGGCGTTCATCTTCGCCTTGAATTTTTCCACAAACGCCGGGGCAACGCTTTTTTCAAGCAGGAAGCGTGTCGGGGCAATACAGACCTGCCCGGCATTGCGGAACTTTGCTGCACTTAACCGGGCCGCAGCGGCATCAAGGTCGGCATCCGCGCAGACAATAACGGGGGCGTGGCCACCAAGCTCCATTGTAACCGGCTTCATCTGTGCGCCAGCTAGGGACGCCAGATGTTTGCCCACTGGGGTGGAGCCCGTGAAGGAGATTTTGCGCACAACAGGGTGTGCAATCAGATATTCAGATATTTCGGCCGGGTCACCATAGACAAGAGACACCGTGCCAGCGGGCACGCCTGCATCCAGAAACGCCCGCAGCAGTTCAGCCGGAGATGCCGGGGTATCTTCCGGTGCCTTGACAATAACCGCACACCCGGCCCCCAGCGCCGCGCCAAGTTTGCGGGCAATCTGGTTGATGGGGAAGTTCCAGGGTGTAAACGCGGCAACAACGCCTACAGGACGATGCAACACACGTTGTTCAACATTTTGCGCACGCGGCGGGATCAGCACATCATTCAGGCGACGGCCTTCTTCAGCAAAATAGTCGATAACGTTGGCTGCACCCTGAATTTCGATAATCGCCTGTTCAAGCGGCTTTCCCTGTTCAAGGCTCATGATCCGGCCAATGGATTTGGCGCGTTCACGCAGCAGTTCGGCTGCCTTGTGCATTATCACGAAACGGTCCCATGCGGTCAGGGCCCGCCATGCCTCAAACCCTTTGGCCGCACCATCGGCTGCCAGAGCCAGTTCGGCTTTGGAGGCATGCGCCACTTTCCCTATGGTTTCTCCGGTGGCGGGATCCTGCACGGGTAACGTACGACCATCTGCCGCATCCTGCCATTTGCCGGATATCAGAAGCTGTACGTTCAAAAATTCATCTGACATGCGCATCTCTCAGACTATCTAGACAAGCGAGCCACCATGACGCCGCCCTTTGGGGTCAACCACAGAGCACCATCATCCGCAGGGCGCAAGAGCTGACCTTTTTTCTCGGCCTCGCCCAAACTGGAATCGAGCGCCACACCCCGGATATGGCCCATCTTGCGGTCCCCTTTTATTGGGCGTTATGCAGACACCCTCTGCCTGTTCTCAAGGCAGAGCGAGGGGTCACGGTCGTCTCGCGGGAATGACATAAACGAGCCACAAAGCAGAACGTACTGTGTCAATTAAAAAACACACCGATCAAAACTTTCCTGAACGAGTGTTGCAACAACACTTCAAACCCGCATTAATCAGCCATTTTAATAAAACTGTCACTCTTATTCAGAACGTTTCATTTTTAAGAAGCAGGGGAATTTTTCACTGGCTCAGGGCACAGCACCCCCATGCATCTTCTGTCTTTTTCCCGCCGCAAGGCTTTATGGCTGTTCTGCTCCCCTCTGGCTTTTTCTGTGGCCCATGCCGCAACCACGGCCAAACCGCATCACACCACACACCGGGCCCATGTAGTGCCGCGCACCAGCGCGCCGGGCGTAACACCCGTTGCAGCCCCAGTGGCGAGCGTGCCGCATGCCGCCGTGCGCCGCACGTCAACCCAGCGTGCGGCCCATGCGGCTGAATCGGAACAGATTATTGCAACAGGCCGTCACAGCCGGTCCGAACAGACGGTTGGCCATATTCAGATGCAGCGCACTCTGCCCGGCATCAACCCTATCAAGTCCCTTCAGATTCTTCCCGGCGTGGTCTTCAACAACGCTGACCCGTGGGGCAATAACGAACAGAACTCATCGCTGGTAATTCACGGCTTCAACCAGAACCAGCTTGGCTACACACTGGATGGTATCCCGCTGGGGGATCAGTCTTACGGTAACTATAACGGCCTGTCCCCGCAGCGTGCGGCTATTAGTGAAAACTTTGCCTCGGCTTCAGTGGCAACGGGTGCCGGTGCGCTGGGCACGGCTTCGACCAGTAACCTGGGCGGCACATTGCAGTTTACCACGCAGGACCCCCTGCACCGCGCCGGTGGCCAGTTGAGCCAGACTTTCGGCAGCTGGTCTACCTTCCGCACCTTTGCCCGGATTGATACGGGTGATTTTGGCAACGGCAATTCCGCCTACGTGTCATGGGGCCGACAGGACGCCCGCGCGTGGGATTTTGCAGGCCATCAGGGCGGGAATCAGGTCAACGCCAAGTTTGTGCATGAAGATTCAAAGAACAAGGTCAGCGTTTTCTTTGACTGGTCCGAAAAGGTTGAGCCCAACGAAGACGGCATTGTCATGCCCAACGGTGGGTCACTATATGTGCGTCCGTTCATGTATCCCAACCTGAACGAAGCCGTTAACTACTATAAAAATTCACAGGCCTATACGTCTGCAGGCCTGAACTACCGCAACTATTACTCCGCCGCACAGCGTCAGGATTACCTGATGTATGCAAGCTGGCAGCATGAGTTCAGCAAAAACCTGAAATGGGACACCAAGATCTATTATCATCACGATATTGGTGAAGGTGTGGTGGCTGGCCCCATTACGGCTGCGGGTCTGCCCACACTGTTTTCGTCCTACTTCCCCAATCAGTCTTCATCACAGTTGTCTGACGTGTTTGGCGGGTCTGGCATGGCCACCCGGACAACCGAATACTGGGACAACCGTGGCGGGATCATGAGCAATCTAACCTACCATCTGGGCCAGCACACCATTGAACTGGGCGGGTGGTATGAACGCAACAACAACACGCAGGCACGCCGGTGGTATCCGTTTGATATCAACAACCCCACCACCCCGTATGAACGCCAGCAGAACGCGCTGATTAACCAGTATACCAACTATTTCTACACCAACACCTGGACAACGCACCTGCAGGATTCCTGGAAAATCTCCAAGAATTTCTCATTGAATGCCGGGTTCAAGTCTGAACTGGTTTACACCAACGGTACACTGCCTGTTGCCGGCCTGCCCGGTTCACTATCACCCAAAACCGCCATTACCGTGCCGGGTGGCACCATTGCGGCGGTGCGGCCCTTCCTGCCGTCCTTCGGGGCGCTGTGGAACATTACGCAGCATGAGCAGTGGTTTGCCAACATTCAGGAAAACATGCGGTCTTTTCAGGCTGCGGGTTATGGCAACGCCACCCCCTGGGGTGTAACCAGCCAGGCCGCGTTTGAAGACTTCAAGCGTCATGGCAAACCTGAAACATCCTGGACGTATGAAACCGGGTTCCGTACCAACAGGCATCTGGATGCTGGCCCGCTGACAAACATCAGCGGTCAGCTTGAATACTACCATGTGCATTTCTCAAACCGTCTGCTGGCTGTGGCCTCAACCCAGACGCTGTCTTCCATTGTGGGCAGCGCCACCACACTGACAAACGTTGGGTCGGTTTCTACTGACGGGATGGATTTCTCCTTCACCGCGCAGTTTGGCCAGCATTTCTCATTCTACAATGCGCTGTCCTATAACAAATCGACCTATAACGATAACTACCTGAACGGTTCAACGGTTGTGCATACCGCAGGTAAAAACGTGGCCGGTGTGCCGAACTGGACTGAAAAGTTCGTGGCCTCCACCCACTGGGGTAATTTTGACGCCCAGTTTATTGGCGATGTTGTGGGCAAACGCTACACCACCTTCACCAATGACCTGCATGCCAGCGCCTATGCCCTGTTCAGCCTGAATGCCGGCTATAACATTACGGGTATTCCGCATGTGCGTTCGCTACGGGTGCAGGGGAACATAACCAACCTGACAAATGAAAAAGGCTGGTCTACCCTGAACACCAACAACGCATCGGGCCAGTATACGGCGTTCCCCATTGCGCCGCGTATGTATTTCCTTACACTCACGGCCTCCTTCTAAGGGGTAGAGCGTATGGCTGATCTTTCCCGTCGTGCACTTCTGGCTGCCACCTGCGCAGCCGGATTTATGGGCGTAACCCGTAGCTGGGCCGCCCCTTCCCTTGTGCCAAAACCGCTTGTTTTTGCGCACCGTGGCTGTTCTGCGCAGCGGCCGGAACATACTCTGGCATCCTACGCAAAAGCCATTGCCGATGGCGCAGATTTTGTCGAACCCGATCTGGTGCCAACCAAAGACGGTGTTCTTGTCTGCCGCCATGAAAGCAATATTGCCGAAACGTCTGACGTGGCAGACCGGCCCGAATTTGCAAACCGCCGCCGCACGTTGAAAATTGACGGGCGGGAGGAAACAGGCTGGTTCACCACAGATTTTACGCTGGCGGAACTGAAGACACTCCGCGCGCGTGAACGGCTGGCCACCCTGCGGGTGCACAATACCCGCTATAACGGGCAGTTTGATATCCCGACCTTTGAGGAAATGATTGATTTCGTTGCCGCGGACTCTGCCGCCCGTGGCCGTGTGGTGGGGATTATTCCTGAAATCAAGAATTCAACCCATTTTCACGCTCTGGGCTTTGACCCGGAAGCCACGTTTCTGCGGATTATTGCAGCCCATAGCTATACCCGTTTTGCTCCGCTTGAAGTGCAGTCTTTTGAAACAACCAATCTGCGCCACCTGAAAGACGCCGTAAAAGCCGTCAACCCGCAGGCACGCGTCATGTTTCTGATGGGTGAACGCGGCCAGACCCCGCCTGACCTTGCTGCCAAAGGACTGAAAACTACCTTTGGTGACCTGATGAAGCCGGAAGGGTTGAAAGAGGTCCGCACCTATGCCGATGTTATTGGCCCGTCTCTGACTGACCTTATCCCGCGTGATTCACAGGGCGCGTGGACAACACCCACCACGTTGATTGACGATGCCCACGCCGCAGGGCTTCTGGTGCATGCCTATACTTGCCGCCCGGAAAATATCTTTCTGCCAAAGCAGCTTCGCAATGCAGACGGAGATGCTGCGCGCAACATCAAAGGATCACTGGCTGAAATTCGCCGGTATCTGGATATGGGGCTTGATGGTTTCTTCACCGATGATCCGGCTATTGGCCGAAAGGCTGTTGATCGGATCTGACCTGCGTCAGGCTGGCGTTATTCCGTTTTACCCGGCCTGAAACAGCATTTTACAGTGATCATAGTTTGACGATTTTGACCGGCTCTCTGGATGCTTCTGCATCAGAGAGCCGGTTTTGGTTGTGAGTGGCTCTATCCGTTCAGCTTCGGGTTGCACCATGCTGCGAAAACACGATCCGTCACGCACGGGGCTTGAGTTTATGCCACGGAAAAAAGGAAACCAGATTACCTACCAGCACCAGCGCAATGCCTGCGCCCATGCTGGCTGACCACACGCTGTTTTCTGCAATACTGGAAATAACCAGCGCCACCACGGGTGAAAGAATAGTGGTGTACGCCGCGCGGTCTGCACCAATAACATGCACCAGCCGCAGATAGGCCACAAAACCGATAATAGACCCCGGCACAGCCAGATAAAGCAGGGACGCAACCCACCCCGGCTGCCATGATCCGGCCAGCCCATGCCCTGTCAGCAGCAGCCATGCTCCGGTAAAGCCACAGCCCCACATCATGCCCCGGCAGACAACAGTTGGCAGATCAAGCCCCTTCAGCAACAGGTGGCGCGAGATCATGTTGCCGATTGAAAAGCAGGCTGTGCCGCCCAGCGCCAAAGCAATGCCGTCAATTTCCGTCAAAGACGCACCGGTGACGCCCATCATCAACGCCACGCCAGCCACAGCCAGCACGCCCCCCACAACCCCGTGCAAGGCAGGCCGAATACGGAAAAACAGCCACTGGTTCAGCATATTGAAAATAACGGCCAGACTGAACACAACAGACACCGTGCCGCTGGAGATACTTTGTTCAGCCCGATACATGAACATGTAATTGCAGGAAAACATGGTGGCCCCCAACAGCGCCAGCAACGGGATATCCTGCCGGGGAGCAGCCTTCCATTTTCCTGATAATTTCAGCCACCCCGCCAGCAACGCAGACGCCACCAGAAACCGCCAGAAAATGGCTGTGTTGGCGTCCGTTACCGCAACCTGCATGTGAATGGCGTACCACGTTGTGCCCCAGATCAGCACAACCGCAAAAAACAGGAACGCCGCCATACTATTCTTACCCCTTTGCTTTATGGTCTGACGCAACACGGGGTGGGTGGGCTGCGCCGTAGTCCGTGTTGCACCCTACCCCCGGTTAAACCGGGGCTGGAGGGGCCGCTATCATATTCCTGCGGTTTTTGCCGCCGCATCAGGCAGGGCCTACTTGCCTTGCGCTGTATTCCATGCCGATATGGTAACAAGATGTCCGCGCTGTCCCGCTTCACCATCCGCAATTATCTGCACGGCCGATCGGTGCCCGCCGTGGCCGAAGTGGAACTTGGCGCAGGTTTGGCCATGGTGATCTGGGACCGGGATGAACGGACCTGCACCACCTATGAAACGCCTAATCACCACACGCTTAGCCTGTATCTTGAACACGGGGACAAGCTGCGCAAACGCACGGCGTCTGGTTGGCAGAACAGCCACGGCGCGGGCGATTTCTGCCTGATGCCGCACAATGTCAGCACGGAATGGGATGTGCAGGGCCCCATTCGTATGTTCCATTTCTATATTGCGCCCCAGACGTTTGACCGCGCCGCGCATGAAATATTCGACATGGACCCCGACCGTGTTCGGCTGGGCCATGATGCCTATTTCAGAAACCCGCGGCTTGAACGGCAGATCCGCACCTGCATGATCAACCTGTGCTGGCAGCCCCCTGAAAACCGGCTTGCCCTTGGGCAACAGGCCCAGACGCTGCTGCACCATGTGCTGAAACAGTGCTCCACCCGGCTGGTTAACGCGCCCCAGCGTGGGGGGCTGTCACCCGCCAACCTGCGCCGGGTTGATGACTATGTCAGGCAGGCACTTGACCAGCCATTGGGGGTTGAAGACCTTGCCGCGGTAGTGGGGGTCAGCCCGTATCATTTTATCCGCTCATTCCGACAATCAAGCGGGGAAACACCCCATGCCTTTGTGTTGCGGCGCAGGCTTGAACACGCGGCATTTCTGCTGAAAATGGGCGAACCGGCCTCAACCGTGGCCCATGCGTGCGGCTTTAGCTCACACAGCCATCTGTCTGCCCGCTTCCGGCAGTTCATGGGCGTTACCCCTACCGAATACGCCCTGTGGGCTGGCCCCAGACAGATTGCGCAGTAACCTTACAAAAACGGCGAGAGACCCTGGCCCCTCGCCGTTTTTCAAAAGCTTTTACGGTGCGGGTCAGTCTGTGCCGTATTTGACCGACCGCGGGCCATAAAGCAGGCCATCAGGTGGGCCAACACGCAGCAGCCGCTCTGCCGTAATGCGGGACACACGGAAGCTTTCGTCCGTCAGGTTGTTCACAGCCTGATTAACAGCCGCACTGACCAGCATGCCGATAACACCACCGCCTGCCGCTGGTCTGTCACCCAGATCACGCCCGGATGCCGTGCCGGTGCCGCTCCACAACACACTGCCGGTTTTCAGGTCAATCAGTTTGGTCGATGCGGTTACAACCGTATCACTGCTGACAACATGATACACCGAACCATAGGCTGTAACGGTTGTGTACAACGCTGCATCCGCCCCGAAGATGGATTGTAATTTGGGGGCGGAAACCTGGGCAATATCGTCTGGCGTATCCAGCCCGTTCTGGCGGAATGTTTCCATCTCGACCGTGACGGGCACCACGTAATAGCCCCCTTCAGCCAAAGGCTGCGTCATCTGCGCAACCAGACCATTGGATGCATTTACATCATGCGTGTGGTTAACAGGCGGCAGAATCAGGATGGAGCGCGGCTTGGCAGAGCGGAACGCCGTGTAGTCTGGTGCCTGTGTGGGTGTGGCACAGGCGGCCAGTGTCAGCAGCAACGCGCTGCACGCGCCCATACGGAAAAAGCGGGATAAAGTCATGATGCGGTCTTTGCTGGCTGGCCAAGATTTTTCAGCAGAAAATCCATATAGGTTGCTGATTCAGGAAACAGTGTTTTTTCCTGACTGAATTCCTGCTGGGCCAGGTCTGTTCTGCCTGTTGCGGCATACAACATACCCAGATGCGCATGAAACCCCGGTGGCAGCGCCAGATTTTTGGCCTGTGCCTTCTGCACATCTTTTTCAAGCGCGATAATCTGCGCCTGATGGTCAGTCTGCCCTTTCAGGTAGAGATACTGCTGTTCCGGGTAGTCCCGCCAGCTATACAAAGGGGGTGTCCGGTCCGAACTACAGGCGGCCAGAAACCCCAACAGGCCAATGCCTGCCAGTGCGCTTTTTGACAAAGCCATTTGGTATAAAATCCGTTTTGACGTTTAAACGTGACGGGGCAGATATCGCCCCGTTATTGGTGGCAAATTACCGTATTTGCCCTGCATCAACCTGCTGTGCCAGATGGTTGACGGCATCTTGCACCGCCAGATCAAGCACTTTTCCATTCAGGGTTGAATCGTAACTGGCTGTGCTGCCAAACCCGATGACCTCACGGTCGGACAGGCTATATTCGGCCGCGCCTTCACTGGATGTGACAATCTGCGATGTCAGCGGATTTACAATCTGCAAGCTGACTTTTGCATAAGCAATCTGGCTACGACCACGGCCGGCAATACCGAAAAGCTGCTGGTCACCTACTTCTTTCCGGCCAAATGCTGTTACATCACCCGTCACAAGGTAGCTGGCGCCCTGAATGGACTGGCCCTGTTTCAAAAAACCGGCTTCCTGACGGCCTTCTGTCAGATTATCACGGTCCATCACAGTGAAACGGCCGCTTTGCTGAAGGCGGGTCAACAGAATGGTGCGCGCCTGATTGCCCAGACGGTCAATGCCGTCTGAGAAAATACCATTCATATAGTTTGACCGGTTGGCAAACTTACCCGCGGCAATTGCCACGCGTGGGCCATTATAAGGCACCTGCGCACTGGCCACCACGGGCACCGCCACCGTGCGCGAGGATTCCGTAGCGCACCCAGCCAGAACAAGGCCTGCAACGGCCAGAGAGCCGAAAGAAAGAACAGAACGCAAACTGCCAATTCCCACTCAAAAAATTACTTTTCGGCAATATACATAGTTTTAACAATTTGGATAGTGTGGAAGAGTGCAACCCTATTCCCACAATAAATCTTCCTCATCAAACCGAATGGATACTGAAAAAAAATAAAGCATTAAGCTAAAACGTAATTATTGTTTGTATTTTATTAATATTTTTTGCTTTTATGTATCTGGATTTTTTAGCATACCTATGTAATCCAGCGCACAGACTATAAACTTATTTCAAGGAAGCTTCTAAGACAATGACTCTCCGGGTTGTGAAAAACGCTGTGGCAGCCATTTTCCTTTTTCTGTGCGGCTGTAGCGTTCACATGAACGATCAGGGCGGTGTGTACGACAAAACGTACCATAGCGATGTAAAAAGCGTTCTTTTACTTGATAAATTTAGCCGCCAGACGGATGTACGTGTTCGGCACCTGTTTTTTGATGCGCTGAAAAACAATCTGGCTCGCTGCAATGTCGCTTTAAATGAAGTTCAGCTTGATGCCGTTTCACTGGATATCAACCGTGATATCGACGCGAAGATAAAAGAGAATAATGCGGATTCGTTATTGTATGTTTTAACAACGGCAGTTGATCTGAATCAAAAATCGCAAATCATGGGGGAAACCTTCAGAACAAAATTTACAGATATCGCCAGTAGAAAGACCGTTTGGGTAAATGACTACAATATTTCCATCCAGTCTTTCACCCTTGAAGGCTTCACTTTTGATCAAACCCGTCAGATGGTTACAAAAGTTGCCGACAGCATTTTTGAAAAATTACAGAAAATTGGTATCCTTAAAAACTGTCATTAACAGCCAAATAAGCTGACCCGCATAACGCATTGCCAGCCAGCCTGTTATCAGACTTCTTCTTCAATATCGGCCTGTGCCACCAGCATTGTGTGGTGGTTCAGGCGCGATGCCAGAATATGGCCCAGGGATGCAGCCCCTACGCACAGCACAACGGACAGCCCGACAGTCAGCATGGCGCGGCCCCATGCGCCGATGCGCAGCAGATCAAGCGTTTGCAGGCTGAAGGAAGAAAAAGTGGTATAGCCACCACATAGCCCGATCATGACAAACAGGCGCATGTTTTCTGAAACGGCATAGCGGCCATCGGCCAAAGTCAGTGTGCCGAAAAAAGCGATAATGAATGACCCCACCATATTGACCGCAATAATTGTGCCCCACGGCATCATGCGGCTATAGGGGCCTGTCAGCACGGACACAACGTAGCGGGCCAGCGTGCCCAAGGCACCGCCTAGCATAACAATAAGACACGTATAAAAAGACATTCAGGCCCAGCCCTTCATAGTCATGGCGGGCGCACATTCCCGCCGTTATGGCAG
>NZ_BAMW01000008.1 GCF_000963945.1 Acetobacter indonesiensis
CCAGAATAGAAATATTCAGCAAGGCGGCAGTCGCCGGGTGCTTACGCCGACAGAACTACGCCTAACCACGAACAACCCCTTATTTTCCTTGAAAAACTATGCCATCAGGCTACGCAGTTCTTGTACCGGCGACGCCCGGTTTCGCATTCATCTGTTTCCTATGTGTTTCCTGTGATGGGGGCAAGTATGGCGAAGCTCAGCAAAAAAATTGTCACCGCTGCCGAACCGGCAGAGAAGGATTATTTCCTCTGGGATGACAACATTCCGGCCTTCGCATTACGGGTGTGGCCGTCCGGCCGAAAGGTGTACGTCATTCATTATCGCTCCGGCGGCCGGATGCGCCGTTACACAATCGGGCAACATGGAAGCCCTTGGACGGCAGATCTTGCGCGTGATGAGGCCATCAAAGTTCTTGCACGTGTGCATAGCGGCGAGAATCCCTCGGATGCTCGCGTAGAAGAACGCAAAGCGATGACCGTCAGGGAATTCAGCAATCGTTTCCTCAACGAATATGTGGATGTCCACCTTAAGCCAACGACCCAAAGCGAGTATAAGAGGGCTGTGGATCTGTTCATCATTCCCAAATTCGGAACATGGCGGATGGCAGATATATCGCGGGCGGACGTCTCCGAATTCCATGGCGATATGCGACAGCTCCCTTATCAGGCCAATCGCACGCTCGGGGTGCTGTCCAAAATGTTCAGCCTGGCAGACCTCTGGGGTATTCGGACTGACGGTCTCAACCCATGCCGCAGCGTTCAGCGCTATAAGGAAGAGAAGCGCGAGCGCTATCTGACCCAGGAAGAATATGCGCGCCTCGGCGCCACACTCGATAAAACAGAGGATATGCCGGAGGCCGTCTGGGCGATCCGTCTGCTCGTCCTGACAGGTTGCCGACTACGCGAAATCCAGACTTTGCAATGGACCCATATTTTCTTCGACCAATCCGAATTGAGGCTCCCCGACAGTAAAACGGGAGCCAAAATCGTCCAGATCGGACAGGCAGCGATAAACGTCATCAAATCCATCCCCCGGTTGGAGGACAACTCCTATGTCATTACCGGACGGAAAAAAGGTGGCTATCTGACTGACCTGCAAAAACCCTGGCGCCGCATTCGCAAAGCCGCCGGTCTGGACGACGTCAGGATTCATGATCTGCGCCATTCATTCGCTTCTGACGCACTGGAAATGGGTGCTGACCTGACGATGATCGGCCGAATGCTGGGACACAGCGATATCAAGACGACGGCTCGTTACGCTCACCTGAAGCGAGAGAACGTGAGACTCTCAACCAATCTTGTGTCCAACAAGATCTCCGCAGCGCTTTCGGGACGTGGAAAATGACAGATATCGACTCAGTGCAGCCTACGCGCCACGAATACTTCGTTGCAGAACTTATAAATTAAATAAACACTCCAACTGATTTGCGCCTATACGAGCGGGAAAATCGCGAGTTCTGTGTCCAGAAATCTATCGTCTATTCATTGCATCTGGACGCCGTACTCTATTTGAATTTCACGAAAAATCAGAGGATCATCTCACTATTAGCCCAGAGCACGCATTCAGTCTCTACGAGCCAGAGACCTCTGTAATTCGTGAAGCAGGTCTTGTTCAAACGGATGCAGTTTTTCTTGTTCCAAATCAATGGAAGCAATTAGATCGAGTGCTTTATTGAGACTGTCCATTCCAGGGTATCGGCTACCCAAACGATATGCCGTTTGCGGGGGTACCCCATATTCATCCAACGCAAAAAGGCCACTCTCAAGAAAAAGGTTCTCCGTCCGCGCCGTGTAAAATGAATAGTCTGCAGCAACATCGAAACCAAGGGCCAGCGCAACATCCTTATAAATGGTATTGATAGCACTCAGTTGACGGGGGAAGGTGTGAACTACGTAGGATCTCATGAAGCGTAGGGTTAACTCAACCGCGTCGCTCACACTCTGATCATCACGTCGTCGTGCGACGCGGTCAGCGATGAAACTCCTTAAAGTCGCACTGGACAAGTTGAAGAGACGTGCAGACAGTTGTTCCCCACCAAAAATTTGATAGGCCTTCAGCGAGCGGCCTTCATCTATATATTCATAGATAAGCTCACAGGCTGCCGTGAGTTCTCGTGCGCTTGGCATTCCACGCCAATTAAGAATCTTAAGATACACAAGATCTGACCGAATACGGTCAGCAATCTGACGTTGGGCATCAATAGATATGTATCTATTTGCACGAAGTGTTGCGAGTGACAGAGTCGATGTTCGCAGCGCATCTTCGATCCGAGAAAAAGACAGATCACTCAGATCACTATCGGGAAGATCTAGCAGCAGCGACATAGGGGTATTCGTGTCTTGATCCTCAATTGGAAGAATGACAGCTTTTTGTTCATCCTCGATTGGCGATTCTAGAACGTAAACCTTGCCAATGAACCACTGTCCCATTCGCCCGGCACGTCCAGCAATATTGCGGAATGTAAATGAATCGAGGGTGGTCGTATTAAGACGTCGATCATAGACAATGACGTTCTCCGCTACCGTATTTACACCTTCGATAATCGTTGATGTGCACACAAGAAAGCGTATGCTTCCCTCTTCGAAGCAGCGAACCATGTAGTGCTGCAGAGCTCGTGGAACATTGCCATGATGAATTCCTATTCCGCGCTGTAATGCTTCGATGACTATCCATTCTTCAGGAAACTCCTGGAGTAGCCAATCAACGGCGATTTCTGTCTCCGAGACATGAGAGAAATACTCAGATTTGATCAAAATCCGAGCTACCTCGCCACACTTTGGAGGAGACTGGCAATAGATTAGCGTTGGAGTTTTCAAGTCCCGCACGAGTTCTAGCAGCCTCGTCTCTCGATCATCTGAGGTCTGACTAAGATTGAAATATTCGATGTCTAGCGCTACAGTAGAAAATGTTGAGGGTAGGAACACGTGTTGATAACGGCTAGCAATCCCTCGAACCTCGCTAATATGCGGACCAATCAGATAAAATTGAGCGCCCGACGATGCCAATCGATGGAAGGCTAAATTAAGGTCAACGGCGCGATTATCTGGTCGATCCAAATCAAGTTTGTAGAATTCATCTACAACAAAAAAATCAACATTTTCGAGATCTTTTCGAGATAGAACGCGTTCTTGTGTGAGTACATAAATAGTAGGTAAAGAACCATCTGATTCTTGGGTTGGGTGAGTAATTATTGAATGAGTGTTACCAAATATTCTTGATATACGGCGGCGCGTTTCGTCTATAAGGGCTATCGTTGGGACGATCACCACTATCTTCCTAAATCTTCCGGATGCGATAATTGCGTCGACTATGACGCTTTTACCCACGCTTGTTGTCGCGCTCAGGATGACATTCTTTTTATTCATTATAAGACGAAAGACTTGAAGCTGGAGAGAGTGAAACACCCGATCCCCGTCTAGGTTTGGTATAGTATGAGCTTCTCGAAACAGTGCATCTTCCAGCGTTCGTGGCGGTCCGGCATAAGGCAGCAGACCAGTTGTCATCAGGAGACCATCAATCAGATCATATAGGTGTTCGGGAAGCTGAGGTTTCTTGGCTAACAGCCGGATTAGGAAGTCACGCCCCAAATCATGTGTCGCAAAATCATTTACCCACGATGCAATCGTTGCGACAGCGATTTCCGCATTTGTCGAGGTAATTTCATCCTTGGCAAGGATGCTGCGAAGATCATCTTCGAGAAAAATCATGACTTCCCCCTTAGATGCTTGCCAAATTCAGCTATTAGTCCAGCAGGATTCTCAACCGGTATAAGGAAAATGTGGATCTGGATGTTAACCAACGCTGGTGTCATTCTCGACTTTATACTTTCATATTCAGTGACAACTTCCTTCCGTAAATCGACGAGGTAGTCCTCACAGAAGCCAGATTGAATTACATTGCTGTCGTAAGCCATCAGAATTGGAAAATGTAGGCAACGACGCAACTCTTCCACTTTTCCACGTGCTGAAAGCACGGTGTCTAGAGATGTCGCTCTCATGTGCCGCGGCTCCCGCAGTGTCATAATGAGGCTGCGTTCCTCTTTGAGGAATTCGCTAGAGATAGCTGCTTCAAGTTCAGCGATGACCGCCTTCAGAATTGCGCCGTGAGAGGCCGCGGTCGTGATTCGAGACCTTCCGATCCACAACTGATCGCCAGCATCCTCAGGAACAATATGCGCACTAGTTATCGACCGATTTGGACCCGTGCCAGCATATATCTTGCAGGCTACCGGTTCACTGTCGAAATAGTGTCTCAGAACAGCATGAAGCATGAGTTCAGCAAAGAGCTCCTCATCACTGATGGCCCTACTTTGCTCAATTCGTGCAACCGCCCGGCGGGTTAGGTCTCGCGCATGTAGGATATCAAACTCTGACAAAACGTTGGCTGGTAGGGATATCTCCGGCAGCCACCGTAGCAGGTACTCAATCAGCTCAGACTTCCGCCATTGCCCCTCATCGAACTCGACATCATACGCGCGAAGAGAGCGACAAATTGTAGCATCGTTGATGTGATGAAGGTCTGAGAAAAATGCCTCAGTTGACACTCGGTAAACGCGGAGGCCTGCTCTATTGAGCTGCCTGATTACATCAACCTTTCCTTTCCACCATGCAAGAGCTTCACCTCGATCTATGGCCTTAGCATCGGGGTCAGACACGCGTGATGCATCACCAGCAGTCTGAACCAACGTCATTAGCTGATGATAGATTTCGCACGCCACCGAATGTGAAGGAATCTCGCCCGCCCTTTCCGCAAGCTGTAGGATCCGATTAATGTTACTGTTCTGCGTGGCAATTTCACTGCCCGCTACGACCCAATATAAATTCTCTGCCCAGTCCTTGGTGGTCCGACCACAGGCTGATTTTATCGTTTTCCACTTGTTACCAATGCTTTTAATCGCCGCATCAAGCTTGGTTTTAACTAGCCTACGCTTGTCGCGGTGATTAAGAAATGGTCGCAGAGAAGTCCCGACATCTCGTTTTGTGACAAATCGAAATAGAGCTGGGCCAGTATTAATATCTAATTTGAGAGACTTCTCTATAAGAGAGGATCCAGACCGACTGTCAACTCGATCTGTTATCTCTTTAATTGACCACTTCGTGTTGCTTTCGGTAGTCTTGACCTGAACGTATTCATTAACCACTTCGCTATCAGCGCGCCAACGAAGCGTAATGTCGTCCGCTGTTTCAAACTCGACTTGGACCAGTGAACCATCGAACAGCATGTCGATTACATAACCGGCCCCGACGTGATCTTGATAACGAAAACCCACCCGCCCTGCGACACCACCGGCATCAGAGGCCGCATTAGGATCGATCAGTGGTTCCAGTTTTTGAGACACTAGCTTGCCGCTCTAAAATTTCGCGCTACTTCGTCATCATTGAGAGGCGGCGCTGAATAGCGCCCGCTTCCGAAGTCAAACAACGGCCCTCCGAAATCACTGGAACGCGATGAACAATAAGACATATTCGGTTTCAGAAAATCTGCTGGTAGAGGAAAATGTTCTTCCCATCGCCTCGACTTCATCTCCTGTCCGGTCAAAGAGTTGGGTCCGGCGTTCTCAAGGCATTCATTAAATATGACCCAACTCGGATAAATCCCAGTTGGGTCACCCCACCAATGGATAAGGTTTCGAATAAAGTCTGTCATCAGTCCAGAAGCTAAAATTACATTCGCTTCTGAGCCTGATTGTAACAGCGTCTAACGTCAATGCAGATAATCGTAAATTTCTATATGGCATGACATCCCCGACTGCAGCTCACTGAGCCTAAGTCATTGAAGTAAAAAAAAACCATAAAGATATCCGTCAATTTACGCATAGCAACGGCCTAGCTAATGCGGGGATCGAACTAGGCCTTTGTGACCTTTCTAGGAGCGGGCAAAGGATTGCCCCACTACTTTTATGCAAGAGAAAGTTGCCAACAAGTTTATATTGAACAGATATTTTCAATAAAAACCTCTATTATTATACAGAATTTAAATTAATAAGTCCGCGCATCCATGATAAAGAGGTCTCATTATTTATGGCGACGCACGTTCTCACCCTCAGGCCAGACATGGAGCGTGACGACTGCCATTGCCAATAACGGACATGACTGATTCAAGATCCAGTTCACGATTCCACCCTCAGACGAGCACCGTCTGCATGATATCGTTCGCGCCTTTTATTTCCGCCATCATCGCTATGGAAGGAGGGCTGTTCGCGCTCAAGTGGATGACCATCGCCACCTTTAGGGGCATTACCACCGCGTTCCCAGTATCGGGATTTCTGGCGACCGTCGGGATGAACGCGACGCACAGAATAGAGCTTGTCGCCTTCTTACCCGCAAAGACATCATCGATCGTCTGCTGCCCATTGTCTGTCACGATGTCGGAGATCATCTTCCTCAGCATTCTTATCGTGTGGACGGCAGGCTGCCGCCAGTCCGCGAAGAAACCATTCTCCGGCCAGAGACCTGCGTCAAGTAGCCGGGGGGTGAGGTTAAAAGCTACGATGCCCTCGGGCGCGGGGCATCGTTCGATCTGGTCGACACCCTTAACGATGTGATCAAGCAGGCTCTGCGTATGCGGCGAGCGTACCGTCTTAAAGGCATAAGCACGGGCGGGCTCCCCACTGCCGTCCAATGCGATCACGTCGGGGTTGTCGCCATTCGAACTCTTGGGGTGATCGAGTTGCACTCTAGTGCCCATAGCCATCAGCAATGTGGCCCAGTAAACCTCCACGAGTTTGTTATAGGCGTCCGCATCTGCGGGCTGTTCCTGCGTCAGGTGGACTGCGCCCTGCGCGAGCAACTGTAAGTGGGGAATGAGTGTCGAAAAGCCTGGGTGGTCCTTCACCCTCAGCACCTTCGCAGCGAGGTCGTGGACTGCCAGCCCAGCGGTATACTCGCAGCGCATGTCATCGGGTGTGCCTTCAAACCCTGCACTGACGGTTTTCAGTATGCTCCAGAGAGGAAGCATGTCTGCGCTGGTCTGGGAGTGCCTGGGAATGCTGACATCGTACGTCTCAAGCAGTTTCTCGAACCGATCGACGAGATCCGATGCGCCCGCGATCTGAACCTGCACTCCCTGTTTCCTCCCCCTCCAGCGCCGCCAGCACTGCCGAAATCGTGTGCTCGCCGAGCGTACGCAGCGGACGATCGCTTCGGCCAGTGCCCTCATGTTTCTGAGCGCTGCCGTTACTAGACGGGATTTGTCAAACTGATGTGCCATTGATAACGGGTAACAGACAGACGCCGTATGATAAAGCGTCTCTTGTAGTGATGGCAGTCCACGACTGGCCCATCACGCCAAGCACATGCCCCGCCAGTAATCTCAGCGCTCACGCCAGCAAGTTTGCTAAAAATCGGGCGACATGCTTGATAGTTAGCTTTCTGTCATCCCTTCCAGATAACTGACTATCCGCTTTCCCCCGATTTTGTTGAAAAGTCAGCTTCAAGAGTTCAATGGCGGATTTGCGCGTTATCCGAAACAAAAATTCTTACGATTACAATGCTCTGTAAATTCCATAATCACAATGAAGCACCAAACAAAGGGCCGACCGAGACTTCTTCTGCTAAAAATGACTTGTTTCATGAGGCAAAACCTAAACTCTCACATCGTGAGAAAAGTTGACTGAAATTTGCTCTCAAAATTGTGCAGAAGCCATATAGGTTTGTAACGCTGTATTTCTGGAACCCGACCCTGCTAACCTCGGGTAATGACGATAGAAACCCGGCACCTGCGATATGCCATTGCAGCCCTTGAACAAGGGAGCATCAGAAAAGCCGCCCTGAAGTTGGGCGTACGGCAGATGACGGTTGTGCGGCACATCGAAGCGCTTGAGAACCATGTCGGCTATTCCCTGTTTACAAGGAGACGAGACGGCGTTCACCCCACTGATGATGGCACCACTTTCATGCAGGCCGCGCGACGTATCCTACAGGACATGGAGAGTCTGACTGCCCATACGCGCTCCAGCCGTCATAAGAGAGGTGAGCGCATTGCGATTGGATTTTATACCTCCGTTTCGACCGGTAATCTGCGCGCCACCCTGACCGAATTCCGCAATCGTTACCCGGACCTCCAGTGGCGGCTCGTTGGGGGCACCCGGCGTGAACTTCTGGCGGCACTTGAACGGGGTCATATTGACATTGCCATCGTGACAGCCGGTGAATTGAACTGGCCGGAAGGGTCTCTTCCGCTGTGGCCAGAGCGATGCATTGCCGTCTTACCCGCGAAACACCCTCTTGCTGGCGAAGCGGTGCTCGAATGGATGATGCTGAAAAAGGAGCGTTTTCTGGTCAGCAGTCTGGATCCAGGTCAGGAACTGACACGGATCATTCGTGTATGTCTGGGCCGCAGCAGTCATCATCCCACCCTGATCGAGCATGATATCCCGTTGGCGTCTCTGCGGCCTTTTGTCAGTGAGGACCGAGGGATCATGATCGATTGTGAAAGCAGTACAGGCGAAACATTGCCCGGGATCGTCTACCGCGAGTTACGCTTCGAAAACGGACCGAGCGAGGTGCGCTTTGCTGCCTGCTGGTTGCGTAGCAACCCAAGCCGCCCCCTCTCCGCCTTCCTCTCCCTGCTCAGGGAGCGCTACCCGGACCTGATCCCGCGGACTTCATCCGAGCCACCCGCGAATGGCGCTGTTTCTGGAACGCCCGATCCGTCTCCATAAAACGTCCAACCATGAGCGGCACCAGTCTGGCTGCGTCAGTTATGGCGTCTGTGGACTGGCCGGCACTACCCAAAACCAGTTCGACATAGAGCAGCAGATCCTGATGGATCTCCGCCGGCAATTCGATCATCAGCTTCACGGGCCGACTGTCTGGGATGGCATTGATACGGAGTTTGGTCATGGGGATGCTCCTTCATGCTGATGCCTGGGTTTGAGGACAAGATCGCGATTGACGATCAGGGTGAACGGCAGGCCAGGCCGGTCAGTCAACGTGGGCTGCACGTCCATGCTGCGGTCGATCAGACGGTTCCCCACCATGGAGAACCCGTTGCTGGCCCCGCTGCGGATCGCCTGAAACAGGTTATTCTCACCCCAAGATGTGCCGGCTTCCGAGCCGACGCTGAGCAGGGTTGTGACCAAAGCGGCCTTAAAAAGCTGACCCCAGTGCTGGTCTACCTGATCCTTCAGGCCGGTCTGGCCGATCGCATCCGCGCCAGGCATCCTGTCGAGCACGATGCTGTCACCATCTGGCCGGATAAGCCGGGTCCAGATGACCTGTGTGCGCTGCTGCCCGAACGAGATGCTGCTGTTGTAACTCCCGAACAGCGTGCTGCCCTGCGGAACCAGCAGATAACGGCCGGTCGGGCTGTCATAGACATTCTGCGTCACATGCCCAATGAGCTGGCCCGGCAGATCGGAACTGACTTTGGTGTTCAGCGCGCCCGCAATCACTGTCCCGGCCTGAATCACATAGGGAGAAGCCAGTGGCGTCAAACGATCAGGGCTGACCGTGACGCGCTCAGGTTGTCCCGCCAGGAAGGCACGATTGGCAGCCTGACGGTCATTTGCGCCAGATTGTGCAGCCGTTGCGTTACCCCCGGTTGCCGGCGCGACAATGGGGAGTTCATTGTCCTGCCTCCCGCCATCACGTGTCTGCACGAACAGCTTGCTGGCTATAGCAGCCGCGACTTCCTGTTCGGCACGGTGATCGCCCATGCTGGAGACAGGACCAGCGCGCCCCTCCTGCTGCGCTTTCAGGATCGGTTTACCCAGATCACCAGGCAAGGGCGGCCCCAGCTTCGGCACGCCCGTATAATCCTTGGGCAAAGCATCCAACCCGTCGGCCGAGGGACGCGCATCAGACTCCTGAACGGCTGCCCCTGCCCCCTGGCGACCGGAATTCTGGAGCGCATAACCGAGTGCGAGACCAATTCCGATCATCGCGGTGCCGGCCAGCCCCCAGACGACATAGCGCGATAGCCGGACGACCTTTGGCCGTTCCGCCCGCAGACGGAGGTCTGGCGTTGATGGCGGAACCGCAGGGCGCTCACTTTCCATTCCACCTGCCCCTTCTGCATCGCGACCCGGATCCTGCTCGCCCGTCATGAGCGCCGTCCATCGGTACGGACAATCCGCACGCGCTGTTCAGACTGTTTGTCGCCCAGCCGAAGTTCGGCAGCCGAGAAGAGCCGGTCCACGATCATCCAGTTCTGGCGCACCCGGTAATTGACCAGTTCCGGCCCGCCATCAGCCCCCAGCACGAACAATGGGGGTAGCTCGCCCTGCCCGATCCCCGATGGGAAAGCGATATAAACCTTATGCCCATCATCGAAGGCCCGGCTGGGAAGCCAGGGCGGCGTGCCGCCTTTGACCGGCTGGATGGCGTAACGGAAATTCAGGGCGTTCAGATCCAGCCCCGCATCCACTGGCGCTGCGTCCTCTGCCGCACTATCCTGTCGATGCAGGGCGATCAGGTCATCCTCGGGATAATCCCACGACACTGACGCCATGTAGGTCCCGGGGGTGGAACGCAGTTCCGCCAGATAGGTCCGCCGATCGGTATTGACGATCAGGTTAGTGGTCAGATCCGGCCGTGTTGGCTTCACCAGAATATGGATACGTTTGGTCGCTCCTGCCCCGCTCTCGGTATCGCCGATGACCCAGCGCACCGTATCCCCAGCGGCAACCGGCCCGGTGCCGACCAGCTTTTCGCCCTGCTGGAGCATGATGTCGGTGATTTCTCCCGGCGAGGTGTAGACCTGATAGAGTGCGCCAGGACTGTAGGGATAGACCTGCACCGCGTTGATGAACCCGGCCCGAGTAGGCTGGATGCGCGCTGCCAGATTGGCCTGCGTGACCCGCGCGGTCGGGTCGGCGACTTCAGGGGCCGGATGGGCCATGCGTCGGGATGGCAGTGGCTTGAGCTGGCCCGGCAGGGGAAGAGGTTTCGGGACTTCAACCACCTGAACCGGTTTGGGCGGCTCCGGCAGACGCATCGCCTGCACGGCATCGTCATAGCGGATGACCGGTGGATGGTATTGTTGCGCGCATCCGGCCAGAGGCAGAATCAGCAGTGGCAGAAAACGAAGAGCACGACAGATCATTGGCCCAGCTCCTTCGACCAGTTGATGGCGGAGACGTAGATCCCCAGAGGATTTTTCCGGAGATGGTCTGCGTCGCGCGGCGCGTTGAGCCTGGTCGCGACAATGGCGGTCCATCGCTCTGTGCCGACGAAAGCCCCATCGCGATAATGCCGCTCGACCCACGCGACCCTGAAACTCGTGGGCGACGCACGGATAACCGATGAGACATCCAGCTCAATCTGCTCATGCCCGACGCGGGCAAAGGGGTCATTCAGGCGCGCATAGTCATTGAGGGCGACGGCACCCGACGTGGTGGTGAAATCATATGCACGCAGCCAGTTCTGCCGCACCACCACGGGATCTGAGGACAGGCTGCGGACATCCTCGATGAAGCGGGCCAGATACCAGGCGATCTGTGGATCGGTGGGCCTATAGGACGATGTTGCGGGGGCGATAACCTGCGCCTCACCCAGATGGTCCACCTGCACGACCCACGGCGTGACGGTGCCGCGCGCGGACTGCCAGACCAGCCCCGCGCCAAGTCCAGCGGACAGGAACAGCGATCCGAACGCGATCAGCCGCCAGTTACGTGCCTGAACGCGGGCGGAGCCAATACGCTCGTCCCAGATTTGCGCCGCTTTCTGATAAGGTGTGACCGGCTCGGGTGTTGCCCCGTAGCGCGTGGTGGAGCGAAGGAACATCGTCCTCATTCCTTTTCTGACAGATCAATGGACGCCGACCCGCCTCCACCATCGGCGGCGCGGATGACATGGGCCGCCTCGGCGGCATGGGTGGCGGCGTTGCGCCGCTTCATGTTGCGCGCCCAGCGCGGCGGCTCACCGGCAGTGCGACTGGAGCCACCCCCGTCTTCTACACCACCATCACCACCTCCGGACGGACCGCTGCCTGCCGGGCCACCACCGGCCAGAGAACCTCCTCCTGAGGGACCATCCCCGGATGGCGGAGATCCACCGCCTTCAGCACCGTTCGTGCCACCTCCCATGCCGCGCGCAGCCCATTGGCCACCAGCGGAATAGCGCTCCTTGAGGGAGGAGGCGGCTGACGCGGCTTTGCCTTTCACGGCGTTGACTGCCGCACCACCTGCAGCACGACCAACACTCCCGGCAGCAGCAGCCATTCCGGCTGCCCCCGTCTGTCCCGCAGCGCCGACCGAATATGCTGTCGTAGCAGCACCCGCGATTGCTGCTCCTCCGCGGGCGGCGGCAGCGGTCGCCCCCACAGCCGCGGCGCCACCGGAGGCAACGGCTCCTACACCAGCCACCGCCGCAGCCCCCATGGCACCAACCGCCATGCCAGTGCCGACCGCAGCCCCTGCTCCAAGCTGGGGAGCGCCGGAGATCAGACCGTTGGCGATGCTGCCGCCAAAAATCGACAGACCGACAATTGCCAGCGAGGCCAGCACCACCGATACCGCTTGCCCGATCGTTGGCACATCGCTGCCATAGGATGTCGCAAATTGTCCGAACAGAACGGAGGCGATGGCGGAGATCACCGCCAGCACCATGATCTTCACGCCCGATGAGACGACATTGCCCAGCACCTTCTCGGCCAGAAAAGCGGTGCGATTGAACAGGGCGAAAGGGATCAGCACGAAGCCTGCCAGCGTCGTCAGCTTGAACTCGATCAGCGCTACGAAGAGCTGCACAGCGAGGATAAAGAACGCCGCCAGCACGATAAGCCAGGACAGGCAGAGCACGAATATCTGGATGAAGTTCGTAAAGAAGGCGACTGGGCCCAGCAGAGTGTGGGCAGAGTCCAACAAGGGGCGGGCGGCATCAAAGCCGGTGGACGCGAGGCGGCCGGGACGGAGGAAATCCGCAAGAGCCAGCGTGCCACCCCCTCCCCTCAGACCAAGCTGGGCAAAACTGTCGAACACCAGCTTTGACAGATGGTCGAAATTGTTGATCACGAAGGCAAAGAAGCCAATATACAGCGTCTTCTTGACCAGACGCTGGATGATGTCCTCATCCGCAGCCCAGGCCCAGAATAGCCCGGCCAGAGCGATATCCAGCACGGACAACGTTCCGGCCAGTGAGATCACATTCCCTTTCACCAGACCGAACCCGGTATCGATGGTGGTGGTGAAAGTATTGAGGAAGGTGTCGATCACCCCGACATCATTGGTGGCCATGGCTGTCAGTTCCCGCTGCTGCCGAACATCGACACCGCGCCGCGCACGTAAGTGTCATGCTGGGAGAAGTGCTGGTATTGCGCCTCGCTTTCGGCTTCCGTCGCGGCCTCGCGCGCCTGTTGCAGGGCGGTCGCCCGACCATTCGCCGCGAGTTCGGCCTGAATGTCGGATAACTGACGGGATTGCAGAGCCATAAGCTGGTTTCCGGCCTGCGCGGCCTGCAATGCCCCGGTGGAGGTCTGGCTGGAGGACACGAGTTGGCTCATGGCCGAACTATCGTTCGGAATATTGCCCACCACCCGCGCCTGCAGCTTCAGGGCATCCTCGAACCCGCCGACTGAATTGTGCCAGCGTGTCTGCGCCTGAGAAAACAGGGCGCTGTCGGACATGCCGGACGATACGGACGTGTACGCCTGCTGATACTGCTGCTCGACGGACTGGACGCTGTAGGCGACGTTCTGCGCCTGCGCGAGCAGCGCCGTAGTCTGGGAAATCGTCGATTGCAGCGTCGACAATGTCGAAAGCGGCAGGCTCGCCAGATTACGCCCCTGATTGACCAGCATCTGAGCCTGGTTGGCCAACGACGTGATCTGGTTGTCAATCTGCTGGAGCGTGCGGGCCGCGATCAGTACGTTCTCGACATGATTCGCGCCATCATACACGGCCCACTGGGCGTGAGCCGGTGGCACCGGTATCGCCCAGACACCCACGGCGACAGCAATTGGGAGAACTGCATTACCCCTGTGGCGACAGAGCCTACCCATCATGACAAGCCTCCGCCCCGCAAGAGGTCTGCCGCCCACTTCACGTTACGCGCCTCAAACCACGCAGGGAGGAAACCCTCCCGGCTGTGCTCCGCGAGCACGGCATCAATCAAACGATGATCGTCCTTGCCGGATGCCGCGCACAACGCCAGCGCCACTGGACCGAGGCCGAGTTCAAACAGGCGGTTGCCACGCTGGGTCTGGCAGTAATATTCCCGCTTCGACGCCGCCCGCGCGATGATGGCGATCTGGCGGTCATTCAGACCGAAATCGCGATAGATCACCATGATCTGCGGCTCAATGGCCCGCTCGTTGGGCAGAAATATCCGTGTCGGGCAGCTTTCCACCACCGCAGGCGCTATAGGACTGTTGGCAATGTCCGACAGGGACTGCGTGGCGAAGATAACGCTGGCGTTCTTCTTACGCAGGGTTTTCAGCCACTCCCGCAACTGGCCGGCGAAGTCGCCGTCGTCCAGAACGAGCCACCCCTCGTCAATGATCAGCAGGGTCGGACGACCGTCCAGACGGCCGTCGATGCGGTGGAACAGGTAGGACAGAACGGAAGAGGCCGCTCCCGAACCGATCAATCCTTCGGTTTCAAACACCACGACGTCGGCATTACCCAACCGCTCGGTATCGGCGTCAAGCAGGCGGCCATAAGGGCCGCTGAGGCAATACGGGGCCAGCGCCTGTTTCAGGGCGTTAGACTGGAGCAAAGCCACCAGGCCGGACAATGTCCGTTCATCAACGGGTGAGGACGCCAGGGAATTCAGCGCCGACCAGAGATACGTCTTGACGTCCGGCGTCAGCGTCACCCCTTCAGCGACCAAGATCTGCCCGAGCCATTCACTGGCCCATTTGCGCTCGTCGGGATCTTCGATCCGCGCCAGCGGCTGGAGTGAGACGGCAGGGAATTCGGAATTATCATCCGTCAGGCCACCACCGAGATCATGCCAGTCACCGCCCATGCCGAGAGTTGCGGCGCGCACGGAACCGCCGAAATCGAAGGCGAAGATCTGTGCGCCCTGGTAACGCCGGAACTGGAGAGCCATCAGTGCCAGCAGCACCGACTTCCCCGCTCCTGTCGGTCCCGCGATCAGCGTGTGACCAACATCACTGGCATGAAGCGAGAACCGAAAAGGCGTAGCGCCTGCCGTCTTACCGTAAAAGAGCGGTGCGGCCTTGAAATGCACGTCCCGATCCGGTCCCGCCCACACGGCGGAGAGCGGGATCATATGCGCCAGATTCAACGTCGAGACCGGAGGCTGGCGCACATTGGCGTAGACATGTCCGGGAAGAGAACCGAGCCATGCCTCCACGGCGTTCAGGCTTTCCGTCATGCAGGTAAAGTCCCGCCCCTGGATGATCTTCTCGACCAGACGTAGTTTTTCGGCCGCGACGGACGCGGAGCCGTCCCAGACCGTCACGGTCGCGGTTATATAGGCCTGCCCCACATCGTCGGCACCGAGGGACTGCAAGGCCAGATCGGTATCGGCCGCCTTATTGGCGGCATCGTTGTCCACCAGCACCGACGCCTCGTTGGTCATCACCTCACGAACAATGGCCGCAATGCTCTTGCGCTTTGCAAACCACTGACGACGGATCTTCGTCAGCACCTTGGTAGCGTCGGTCTTGTCGAGCAGGATCGCACGGGTGGACCAGCGATAGGGCATGGCCAACCGGTTCAAGTCGTCGAGAATGCCGGGAAAGGTGCGGCTCGGAAAACCGGTAATCGTCAGGGTTTTCAGATACGCGTCACCGAGTTTCGGCTCCAGACCGCCCGACAGAGGCTGGTCCACCAGCAGGGCGTCAAGGTGCATCGGAATCTCTGGCACCCGGACCCGCTGGTTCCGCGTCGAAATGGTGCTGTGCAGGTAGGTCAGAATTTCACCGTCGTTCAGCCATGAGGCCTCAGGCATGAATCCGTCCAGCAGAGCCAGCAGCCGATCACTGCGATCAATGAAAGAATTCAGTATGCCATGCGGATCGGGACCGTCATGCTCCCTACCCTCATAGAGAAAGCGTTCGGCACGCCCAGAGGATTCCGCAGGCGGCAGCCAGACCAGGGTCAGGAAATACCGGCTCTCAAAATGCGCGCCCTCATCCTCGAACTGCTCCCGACGTTCCAGATCGACCATCTGACTGGCGGCGTCTGGGAAATCGCTTTCTGGGTAAATCGTGGCCGGGACGCGCTGCGCTTCCACGAACACCGCCCAGCCTGAACCCAATCTCCGCAAGGCATTATTGAGTCGTGCCGTCACACCCACCAGTTCAGCAGGCGTTGCACTATCGAGATCGGGACCACGTATTTTTGCGGTGCGCTGAAAACTGCCGTCCTTGTTCAGAACGACACCACCCCCGACCAGCGCCGCCCAAGGGAGAAAGTCGGACAGGAGGGAATTCCGATTGCGATATTCGCCAAGGGACATCATGGCCGATCTCCTTATGCCCGAAGCCACGCGGGGTAACGGAGATGCCGCCGCCCCACCTCAATGAAGAAAGGGTCGCGCTTCGCCCCCCAGACCGCGAGCGTGTGGCCGATGACCCAGAATGCAGCACCGATCAGCCACAGGCGCAGGCCCAGCGCGATAGCCGCTGCCAGCGTGCCATTGGCAATGGCGACAGCACGGGGCGCTCCACCCAGCAGGATCGGATCGGTCAGGGAGCGATGCATCGGGACATGGAATCCCGGCACCGTATCATCGTCATAGCCCGCCATCAGATCAGCGCCCCGCCCGAGAAGGAAAAGAAGGACAGGAAGAACGAACTGGCCGCAAAAGCTATCGACAGACCAAAGACGATCTGGATCAGGCGACGGAACCCACCTGAACTCTCGCCAAAGGCTAGGGTTAGGCCAGTCACGGTGATGATGATCACCGAGACGATCTTCGCGACCGGCCCCTGCACGGATTCCAGAATCTGATTGAGCGGCTCTTCCCATGGCATACCGGCCCCCGATGCCCAGGCCGATGAGCCGAAGAAGAGCGACAGCAGCATCGCAGTGCCGATCACACGACTATCGGGCAGGCTGCAAGCAGACCGGGCGACGGAATCGAGGCGTGAACGGGACATCATGATGTCTCTCCCTTCCCGGAGAATGGTGTTTCGGAGGATGACAGGCTGGCCGGACGGATGCGGTAAGCGCCTGTGGCGGGATCAAGACCGTCGATTTCGGCCAGCTCACTCAGACGACAGGCGGTGCCGCGCCCTGACAGCACTGCGATCACGTCGATAGTTTCGGCAATCATCGCGCGGGGCACGGTGACGACAGCTTCCTGGATCAACTGCTCCAGCCGGTAGAGGGCAGCCAGCACCGATCCGGCATGGAGTGTGCCAACCCCGCCCGGATGGCCGGTTCCCCAGGCCTTGAGCAGATCAAGGGCCTCGGGACCACGGACCTCGCCAATCGGGATACGGTCAGGGCGCAGGCGGAGTGCCGATCGCACCAGTTCGGACAGTGTGATGACACCATCCTTTGTACGCATGGCGAGCAGATTGGGCGCCGTGCATTGCAGTTCGCGCGTATCCTCGATCAGGATGACGCGATCCTCTGTTTTTGCGACCTCGGCCAGCAGCGCATTGGTCAACGTGGTCTTGCCGGTCGATGTGCCGCCGACCACGAGGATATTCCTGCGGGCCATGACAGCAGTGCGAAGCCAGTCCGCCTGCGCCTCTGTCATGATGTTGGCTGCGACATAATCCCCAAGCGTGAAGACCGCGACGGCCGGTTTTCGAATGGCGAAACTCGGTGCTGTCACGACTGGTGGCAGTAGTCCTTCGAACCGCTCCCCACCCGGCAGTTCGGCTGATACGCGGGGGGCACCAGCATGCACCTCGGCTCCCGCATGATGAGCGACCAGACGCACAATGCGTTCGGCATCGGCGGCGGAGAGAATTTCCCCCGTGTCGGTCATTCCGCCTGCCAGACGGTCAGTCCACAGCCGACCATCCGGGTTCAGCATGACCTCGATCGTGGCAGGATCGGAGAGATGCGCGGCAATGGCAGGCCCCATCGCCGTACGCAGCATGGTGGAGCTTCGCACCGTCCCGGGGGACAAAGACTGATGAACTGTCATGAAAATCCCCGCTTTTTCAGAAACCTGAGACACAGATCACAGGCGCGGGAAGTATTAAGAAGGGGCCATTCCGCCAGTTTTCAACAGTGTTTCATCAAGCTGCGTAAAGGGGCGCAACGAGGCGTATAATTATCGGCGGGAAGCAGCATTCAGGCAGGTCCGACGCCATGAAAAGTCGGATCTGCCGTAATCCGAAGAGACATATCCCTGAGTCGTTTCAACCTCAGGCGTGCCTTCAAATTCAGACGTAAGCACAGACGCTGTTTCCGTTACGATGGATCTGGCTCCCCTCCGGCGGCATTGGACGGAAGAACATCTTCATGCAGGCGGCGGCCTGTCGCCAGACGCCTGCCGAGTGCTTCGATGAAGCCTTCATAACGCTCGGCCGCCTGCGCCCGTGCGGCAGCCGCCGAGCTTTCCGGCAACGCGGGCGTCATGATCATCCAGAAACGAATGAACTGGGCCAGTGTCTCGACGGTGATCCCGGTATCGCGCTCCAGCCGTGACAGGCGTTTATCGACACGGTCCAAACGTCGGGTCAGTGCGGCCTGCCCGGTCCCCTCTTCTGGCGAGAAAAAGACAGAGAGAGCCGTCTCGACCACGAGGGAACCGGACTGACGGCGGCGGGTTGCCATATCACTGACAGCTTTGAACAGATCAGGCTCGAGATAGACCGTCATCTGTTGCTTCTTGCGGGGGCGTTTCATGGTCCACCGATCTCCATGCCATCATCGCGGTCAATGGCAGCCAGCCGGGCGACTTTCTGCAAATCGAGAAAGTCCTGGTCCCACCGTGTGCCGCGCTGGCTGGCCTCGGGTGGTTTGGTCTGTTCGTGCTGTTCATCCGTCTCATTACGGGGTGGAATATCGCTGGGGTCGGCATCCGGAGTGCGTTTGTGACCCGCCCCCAGAGGTGTTTCATCTTCCTGCGTTGACTGTGTGGAAGCTGAGCCATGTCCGGCCGTTTCCGGCAAGGGGCGCAGGGTCCAGTCATCTGGATGCGTTGGTGTTGACACCGTTGCGTCACCTGATTTGGGCGGGGGCTGCAGCCGTTCCTTGAAGCGCGTATCGACGTAATAGCGTGCCTTCTTCGCCCGAACAGGTGGGGTGCCAGCCGCCATGACAATTTCATCGGTTGGTGGAAGCTGCATGATTTCACCGGGCGTCAGGAGCGGGCGCGCGCTTTCCTGCCGCGAGACCATCAGATGCCCCAGCCAGGGTGACAGGCGATGCCCGGCATAGTTTTTCTGGGACCGGATTTCAGTGGCGGTCCCCAGCGCATCAGAGACCCGTTTGGCGGTCCGTTCATCATTGGTGGCGAAGCTGACCCGCACATGGCAGTTATCGAGGATCGAGTTGTTCTGACCATAGGCTTTCTCGATCTGATTCAGGCTCTGGGCGATCAGGAAAGCCTTGATGCCATAGCCCCCCATGAACGCGAGGGCGCTTTCAAAGAAGTCGAGCCGTCCGAGTGCGGGAAATTCATCCAGCATCATCAGCAGGCGATGATTATGTTTATGCGCGTTCAGATCCTCGGTCAGCCTGCGCCCGATCTGGTTCAGCATCAGACGGATCAACGGTTTTGTACGACTGATATCCGAGGGTGGCACGCTGAGATAAAGCGTGGTGGGACAACGCCCTTTGACAATATCAGCAATCCGCCAGGCACAACGCGAGGTAACTTTCGCGACGACCGGATCGCGATACAGGCCTAGAAACGACATGGCGGTGGAGAGCACACCCGATCGTTCGTTGGGAGATTTGTTCAGCAGTTCACGGGCGGCGGATGCAACCACTGGATGCGGACCATCCTTGCCCAGATGCTTTGTCTGCATCATCGCAGCAAGCGTGGCTTCAATTGAGCGTTTCGGATCGGAAAGTAGGTTGGCAACACCGTAGAGGGTCTTGTCCTTCTCGGCATACAGAACATGCAGGATGGCGCCCACCAGCAGAGAGTGTGATGTTTTCTCCCAATGGTTCCGACGTTCAAGCGATCCTTCGGGATCGACAAGCACGTCCGCGACATTCTGGGCGTCGCGGACCTCCCACTCCCCCTGCCGGATTTCAAGCAGCGGGTTGTAGGGATCAGAAGCTGGGTTGGTTGGGTCGAACAGAATGACCCGGCTGAAACGCGCACGGAAACCCGCCGTAATCTGCCAGTTTTCACCCTTGATATCATGGACAATTGTTGATCCGGTCCATGTCAGAAGGGTGGGAATAACGAGCCCTACCCCTTTGCCAGACCGGGTCGGCGCAAAACAGAGGACATGTTCGGGACCATTATGACGGAGATAATCCCGCCCATACTGCCCAAGAATGACACCGTCAGGATCAAGCAGTCCGGATTGCTGCAATTCCTCACGACTGGCCCAACGCGCGCTTCCGTAGGTCGCCGCCCGTCTCACCTCACGGGCGCGTCGAACCGACAACGTGATGGCAGACGCCAATGCCAGCACACCACCACTTCCTGCAATCCACCCGCCCTGTTCGAAGATATCCGGGACGTACGCATCGTAGGCATACCACCACCAGAAGATCATCGGTGGCCAGTAAACGGGCCATCGATGCGCAAGAGTAAACCAAGGGAGGCCGAGTTGGGCCTGAAAGCCCAGTTTCCACGCCACCCACTGTGCCGCCCCCCACCAAGAAGCTACGATAATCAGAAAGGCGAGGCTTACCTGTCCCCATGAAATCTTTGTTCCGGACATGGCCACTTTCTCCCCACACAAAGGCAGGAGAAAAAGAAAAATCCGATTACCAGCTATTTTCAATGCTGATCATTACCTTTGCGTAGTCGGGCGCAAAAATTTCGGCGGGAAATAAATAGAATGATATCCCTGAACAGAAAGAACTCATCTGGCCCCCGGCTTCTTCTGAAGGAACGGTAAACGCAGATTGAATACTGATCATTACATTCCGGTCTTCGTGGAGAAATCAGCTAACTATGACGATTGGGGTCATATGGGCCTGCATCGACATATAGCTGATTACGGAAGAAGAAGTCCTTCAGGCTTCACCGATGGACGATCGAAATTGAGCGGGAATAGTCATGAACGCGAGCATTACGAATGGTTGCTTTCGCTTCCCCTATCGCGGTAACGGACTTTCTGTTGCTCTCCTTGATTGCCTGTCTGCTCGAAGAAGATGAAGAAGACAGGAGGATTCCTCCTACTTCCAGGATATTCATGCCAGTATCAGTGATGCCAGAAAGCGGTTATTCCGCTTGTTTGGGCACGTCCTCTGTAGTCACGTATCTGGCGCCTCCTTGAATCCGGGACCGTGCCGACAAGGAAGGTCCTACCGGCTGTCGTTCGGGAGCGAAATGTTGCAGGCCGACCAGTCGGTCCATCGCGACGTATACGACGTCAACACCCCCACGGGCATGGTAGGTTTCATGCCAGAATCCTGCACCTACCGACATCTCACGCATACGACACCGCCAGTCGGCATGTGGCTCACTGCGTGTAAAGCGCTCACCGTGGCGCGCAGCTTGTATGTCCCTTCGCATCGCCATTCGCGCTCGTGGACCCAGTTCACCCAATCGTCGTCGCGCTTTTCTAATCGAACGACACGCCACTGCTCGGCCTTAGGAATGCCGAGTAGTTGGACTTCCTCATCGGACAGATAAAGAACCGGCCGCAAGCCGCGCTTATAGCCGGACGCCTTCCCAATGACGATACCGTAAGGCTCGTACTGCGGCTCCGACGGCTTCGTATTTTCCGGCGTGAGCACATATTTGAGCGAGGCAAAGGGCACGTCCATGAAACAGGCTGCCTTCATGCCGCCGCGGATGTAACCGTCTTTGCCACTGCCCCAGATGCGACCGGTCTGCAGAATGCTTACAAGATTTTCGTAGGCGCTGTAGTCATCCTTGGGCTTCGTGTTCTTAGTCAGGTGGATCAGATACGGCGAAAGGTCGGGCCGCTTATTGAAAGGCAGATCATCGAAGGTCGGATAGCTCATGTAGGTTTCATTACACACTCGAGTGGGGTGAGCCAGCCTATCCTAGCACGACGGTGCGGAAGCGACTGGATCGCATCACGGAACGCCGAGTTTTCCCGATACGCCTTCGTTCTTCGATTTATCCCATTCGCCCTTGATGAAGACCGTCATGTGCTTCTCCAGCCGATCGGCCAGCCCCGCGTGCAGCGCTGTCCCAGACTTGCCCGCGGCCATGATGCCGTCGAGCACCTGGTGCACCGCGCGATCCGCATCACCAACCTCAGGTGGCAAAGTGCGGCCTTTTGGCTTTTCGGCGGGGGCCGCCCCTCCCTTACGTGGGGTGAACAGGCCTCTTCGTATTAGACAATGTGTTTTTGCCGTTCTTTTAGCAAACGGATCCAGGTGTTCAGATCTTGGACATGCTTTAGCAAGTCGGCCGGCGGCGGGCAGGCTGCATTGCGGCCTCGGGAAGGATCGTGAGCATCGGTGATGTCACAGCAGATCTTAAACCCTGCCTCCCAGGCAATTATGTCTGCTGGCTGCAGCACGACTACCTTCTTCAGTTCTTTAGCGTTGATGTAGTCGCGATGGCGATGAATCACGTTGCAAAACGCGACGTCTTCCAGTGCTCGCTCCCAAGTACTACGGAGTCGATTGTAAAATGTCGCGACAGCTGTAGCATAACCCTCGTCATCCTGAGCATCAAAGAGGTCACGGGCGGCGCGCGCCTCCTTCTCAAGGTTATCGATCCGCTCCAGAATTCTCTGCCCGACCCAGGGCAAACCCTCCCGGACGATACCAGCCCCTTGGGCAGACTGGATGAGCGAAACGTCTTTGTGCGGGACCGCAACTCGGGATGCTAGAGTCTGAAGATCGTTGAGGAACACGAGATCGTGAGTGAAAAGGATGATCTGCCGAGTTTGCGCCTCCTCGACCAAGCGTTCGGCAACTTTCTGGCGCCAGCGATGGTCGAGCGAAGATACGGGATCGTCGAACACTAACGTGGAAGGCCTGTCAGCCATAGCCAATTCCGTGAGGAATACGGCGAGTGCCACGCACGTCTGCTCGCCCTCGCTCAAGATTGAATGAACCTTTGCCTTCGCGTTCGCAAATAACCGGACTTGATATTGCGGTGACCCGAACCGGCCGCCGTTCCGTACAATGTCAACGCGCACGCGGCTCGCGGCAAGCTTCTGGATCTCTTCCTGGAAGCGGTCGCGCACGCGGGGCGTGATCACCTCATCGGCAATAGCGCTGCCGAGCCGTGTCACGGCATGCGTAGTGGTCTCGGTGATGCAGCGGTCAACGCGATCAAGATCATTCAGCCTGACGATCTCGGCGACAGCCTTGGGAAGGAGTGCGTTCAAGGCCTTGCGGTCGCGCAACTCGTCACACTCGGTTTCCAACCTCGCCCGTCCTTCGGCGCTGGCGGCAAGCGTCAATTCATCGGCGTATTCTCGGGCTCTGGCCGCGAGATCACGAAGCACGACTGACACTACGCCCGGCATAGGAGGCATAGTCGGTGCGGAACCATCCCTTGCGGCCGTTAGTCCGAGGGATCGCCGAACACGTGCCACTGCTAAAGAACGCCGCGTCAGCTTGGCTGCTTCCGGTGCGCGTATGCCAAGCTGACCCAGATGCTGGAAGGATGCGAAGCGCACGGTGGCAGCTGTGAGCCGGTCGACTGCCTTGTCGCGGGCAGCTTCTGCCTCCAGCGCGTGGCGCTCGGTATCGGTAGTGATGAACGCCTCGAAGGCAATCATCCTCGCCTGAGATTCTGGATTCAGAGGCTGCTGGCACAGCAAGCAGGCGGCGTCGTCCCCGACAACCGGAAATGCTTTCTCGGGGTAAGCTGCCTCCGTTGAATAGCGGCGCGCCGCCTCCCACAAAGCTCGCCAAGGACCTTCGCCAACACCCACTAGAAAGGCAGTGCTAAATGCGGCGTCAGCGGCCATTTGTGCGGCGGTCCGTTTGTCTCTTGCCTCAGTTATGGCTGTGAGAAGCGCCGCCATAGCATCATTGCTGGTCTCGGCCAGGATGACCTCGATATCTGTGGCGAAGCGATCTAGCGACGTGGCCCAAGCCCGTTCGATTGCTGCTGCCTTCACCGGGTCGCCGGCTAGGTCCTCCGATAGGCGCGCAAGTCGTTCGAGCTCCTCGCCGGACATCGTCGCCAGCGCCCGGAGAGGGGCCAAATCCGTATCGGCTCGGAGCGATCCCATGATGCGGCCCACCTTCGAGGTCTGGCTGAATGTGGGCATTTGAAAGACAGGGTCTCGGGCTTTATTCAGCCGATCTCGCTCGAGGGTCAGCTTCTCCTTCACCGCTAGGCACGCAGCCGCCAGCTCATCCGGGATATCAAGACCGAAGGGGCGGAAGAAGACCTCATTTTGGTCGCGGACGTGGACTGTGGCGGATTCGCGGTCAAAGACGCTGACGGCGCACAGGACTGGATGCGGTGTACCGTCGTCGGTCCATTGGACGGGCGGACAATCGACACCCTCATCCGCCCAAGCGATAGTCGCACTCGCAGCACCCACACCCCGCCCTTCGATCGCGTCCGGCAGGATCGGTGTGCTGAACCGCGCGCGGCAGGCGCGCTTCAGGATTCGTGCATAGCCCGACTTACCGACACCGTTGTCTCCGTAGATAATGGTGAGACCAGTGGGCGCGAAAGGAAGCGTCTGGTCGGACGCCAGACGGTTGGCCCTCTTCACGTTGCTTATCGACCGTAGGGAGACCGCGCCGCCGGCGGTGATGCGTGTCAATCGATCGGCTTCAGACAGCGGGACCGCCTCAAGGATAATGCCGGTTTTTCCTTGGCCCTTCAAGCAGAGCTGGAAAAGATCATCGACGTCGGAAGGTCCAACCCTGCCCTGAGTAACGATCCGCTTGAGGGCGTCCTGTTGCCATAGAGGCCTAGTGGGCGACCACTCCAGAATCATCTCGTAAGGCGACTTCGAGATCGTCGAAATCAAGTGCAACTCCCTGTGTCAGACCTAGTGACGCCCGCGTCGCCTTAAGATTCAGCGTGGCGTGAAATTAATTTCGAACGAAATTACATACAATGACAGACTTACTCCAGAACATCAGATCTTTATCTGTAAAACCGCACAATCGCTGGGGCTTGTAGCAAGGCTCCGAAGTGGCTTGTCAATCGAGAGCCAAGTCGGCTCGCGATGTGCCATCTGCTACAGAGCGAATAAAACGGATCTCAGTCCATATCGAACGTGCATTTTACCTTGGCAAAAAAATCTATGCGCCCCTCCCTTTTTGCGTTTGATCATCGCGATGAATCTTTATCTAGGAGCGCCCGAATGCCCTAAGCGGTATCCCTTCTCCTGGTTGCGCCGCAACTCGCCCTGTTCCGGCCGTTTACGGACCAGTTGGTGGGGAGGGGCGTCGCCCCAGAAAGTGTTATGCACCACAAGCGATTTCTCTGGAAAATAATAACCGGAAAAGCCTTTATTGCACCCAAAACGGGCATCTCGTTCATTACACTCCAGAAGATTAGACAATGTCTAGTAAGCATGAATTCTTGCTAATAACTGTCCTTACTCCCAACTCCCAACCCGTTATGCTTTCTGACGCATTTAGAGGGGACGAAATATCAAGAGAAGAAAGGTGTCTGTGCAAATGATTTGCGACGATATCTGCCATAAATATAAGTGGGTCGTCCCCGACACACTGACCTTTCTTCGAATCAAGAATTAATCCGATTCGAGACGGAATTTCCTCTATGTTTGTTTCTAATTTTATTTTTGCATCGAACTTTATAACCTCATTCGTGCTGATTTTTCTTTTTATAACATAGCAATCGCTTTCCCTAATTTCATGCAGATCTTTTATTATCTTTCCATATGCACGTCTCCACTTTGGGTCAATCTCATCAGAACAGATATCCGACCGCAGTCGCCCCAATTTATATAGAAAACTATTAATTTTAGCCAAAAGGGTAAGCATCGGTAACTCTAAAGTAAATTCGTTTCCTGGCCTTTCTATTCCAGGGATAGTAAGATCGCTCTCTTGGTTAATAAGAGCAGCTTTAACTCTATCTTCTTTATTTCTTTCATAAGCCAAACGTGTACGCCCACATCTTCTTGCGGCATAAATAATGATTAGCTTACGATTTTTGATAACATCAAATATACCGTTACGCGCCACTTCTGCAGCGACGCGCCATTGTTCTTGATCTGGAGCAAAGGCCGAAGTAACGTGCAATTTCTGACCGATGGGTGCAGCATCACTGAATATTTTATAATATGGCGCGACCAACCGCCTTACAAAGGAAATATCTTCTGCTGGGATAGGTAAAGCGCAAATAAGAGAGATTTTTTCATCATCCTGCGGCTTAAGATTTCGAACAAGTCCATTTATACCTGATTCGTCTATGAAACTTACAATGTCTGAAACGCACGAATAGTCTCCAGAGGCTTTCAACATTTTCAAATCACCCCTATGATAAGTTGGGACTAGAGGAAGGCGTTCATCTTTCCCAATTAGCATAATGTTAGTGAACTGCAATTGTCGGAAGAGAAAAAAGCTCGCCCGCTGAATAAGACGCCGGACGAGACCGAACGGGTAATGGCTACGGCCCCTCGTCACTGCAGGCAGTGCTGCGCATGGCCGTAGACCCGTTTGAACTGCATCGGGACTTGTAGATGATATCAGCTTCTTGAATGTTCATTCTGTAAAGCGGACAAACCTGAATCACCCCTGATCTGCTATTCCGCTCAGTAATACATAAGCAGACAGACGGCACTCGCCTTCATTCCGGCCATAAGTGCCAAGGAAAGCTTTTCGCATGGCGGACATAATAGTATTCATATTTATCACGATAGGGATTATATTCATAATTGTAATTATTATAATAAAGTAATTGGTATAGGAAGTATTATGGAATTTATTAAGAAGTTTTAATTAAACATATATTTAGATATGGAAAATAAAATATGTTTTTATTTTATAGTCTCGCATTCAATACATAGACATAGCAAAGATAGCATCAGTAGGATGCTATGGGATCAAACACGAGAGACAAATATCCTCTGTTCCCATAGGCACCTTATATAATTAAGGAGTAACTTATTTTTAATTATAATGATATTAGTTAAATCGATAAACGAAGAGGATTAATGATGAAGTTCACAGAAAAAAACAGAACAGATCAACAGGGGGTCTATTTTTTCTCCTATAAAATTACAAAAGAATTTGGTCACATTTGTCGTATTGCATCAGGAATCGATGTTGGAATCGATGCAACTATTGAAATAGTAACAGATATTGGAACGGCCACAGGCGCCTACATAGGAGTTCAAATAAAATCAACAATATCTCTTGAGGTAGATAGAACACCTATACATTATATTGATGAATCTCATAGAGCTTATTGGGAAAATCATAAATTACCGGTTATCTATACGGTTATAGACTGCATCAATGATCGTATATGGGTTAAAACAGTAACTAAAAATGATCTCATTGAGCTTAAAAAAAGTTGGAAATTACAGTTTGATGACTCTGACCTACTCGAAAGATGTGGGCAGACCCTATTCGCTAAACTTGCAAGGCCTTCTCCATCAGATCCAATAATGATTCAAATTAGTAAAATTAATCAGCTTATAAAAAATGGATACCGTGATAATTCGTACACCACCATTCCGACAGATGACGAAATTTGGGAAAAAATTTCTACAATTCAGAGAGATATACAAGTTATAAAAAAAGCTATGGATTTTGAGCCGCAGCGTTATGGATTTATGATACGAAGCGATCTGTCTAGTATAGAACTAGAAATTAATGAATACCGCAATGAAATAGCTTATAGAAATGCGACAGAAGGGAACGGTGGCTAGTATATTTACATATCTTTATTATTTCAGGCAGAAATTTTGTTAAATTCGCTCATTCAGGGCACGATCGACGATGAGATGAAATTATGAAATAATTCGGTTGAAGGGGGACTTAAGCAGTAGACCGCATTAAGATTTAACAGGGTTTATTATTGTGCTTTCTTATATTTCCTAACCGAAACAGGACTTACTGCTCCCCATCCCGCTGCATTCATTCCAAGGATGATGGCGACTCAACAACACGTACAATTACGCCGTCCGGCAGCGGCTGCTTGAGCGCCAAAGCCGCTGCTACCGGCACGTTTATCCACACATCCAATTTCATCTGGCTGCGTCAGAATCACCTGCATGGCTTTCGGATGGATCGCTTCAACTTCCCGGTTAGCCTCGGTGGTCAGAAACCCGAACAGGTCATCCCTCGTCTCGCTGTCGGCCAGTTTCCGCACCGACGTCCACCGGCATCAGATCCCGGCAAAGAAAGCCAACTGCTCACCGTCGCTCCGGACAAACCACGCAGGCCGTGATTTGCCATCAGGCAGACGCTCCAGTTCCGAGAACGCTGTCAGCGGCACCAGACAGCGATGCGCCACTCCTTCCCAGCGCTTCCACCATGCAGATCCCGGATTGCGGATATTGGTCACACCGCAATGGCCTTTCAGGTAACCGGGCGGTGTCAGCATGCCCCAGCGGGCCATGACCAGTTCACGACCGTTCGTGCCATTCCGCACGATTGGCGCCATCGTATTCGGGTAAATCTCGGGCAGCGGCTGGAGATTACCCGTGCGATCCTCAAGGACTTTCGCAATCTCGCGGATCGCCTGCGAGTTCGAGGTCATGGAATAGAGATTGCACATCGGCGTTGCTCCCTTACGACCACATGCCGCGCAGACGGGCCGCCATATCGATCCGCACGGACTTCACCGCATCCTGCCTTTCCTGCTCTTCCGGCTTCACGACTGGCCATGACACGGCTTCGAACAAAGGCAGCATGTCCCGGTCGATGAAGCGCGTCCGCGAGGCATAGACATGCCGGTCACCCCGGCTGTGCTGGCCATGCACATAGAAACGCTGCGGCACCATGATATCGAGACTGTCCTTCGCCCGCGTCATGGCCACATAGAGCAGACGACGTTCCTCCTCGATGTCGTCCTGCTCGCCCGTCGCCAGATCGGACGGAATGCACCCATCGACCACGTTCATGACGAACACGTTCTTCCACTCCTGCCCCTTGGCGGAATGAATGGTGGAGAGGATCAGATAGTCTTCATCCAGCAATGGCACGCCAGCCTGATCGGACGTGGCATCCGGCGGGTCCAGCGTCAGTTCGGTCAGGAACTTCTCGCGTGACGGATAGCCCCCGCCGATCTGCTCCAGCTGCACCAGATCGGCCAGACGGGTGGAGGCGTCCTCATGCAGCAGCTCCAGATGTGGTTCATACCAGTAGCGTACAGCCGCGATCTCGCCCGGCCAGCTGACCTGATGGCTGCCAAGAGTGGTCAGCAGGTTTACGAAACCCGTCCAGGCCTCGCCACTGCGCGGCGGGGTTTTCACATCCTTCAACGCCTCGAACGGATGGGCACTCTCGCCCATCGTATCCAGCACGCGTCGGGCCGAACCCGGCCCAACGCCCGGCAGAAGCTGCAAAACCCGAAAGCCCGCGATGCTGTCGCGCGGGTTCTGGGCAAAGCGCAATAACGCCAGCACATCTTTCACATGGGCGCTGTCGAGAAACTTCAGGCCACCGAATTTCACAAACGGAATATTGCGCCGGGTCAGTTCCACCTCCAGCGTGCCGCTGTGGTGCGACGCCCGGAACAGCACCGCCTGCTGCTTCATCGGTGTGCCGGCCTCACGCTCTTCCAACACCCGATCCGCGATATAGTTAGCCTGCGCCGTGTCGTCCCAGATGGTGACCAGTCGCGGCTTTTCCTTCGACGCCCGTTCGGTCCACAGATCCTTGGTGAACCGCTCTGTCGCCTCGCCGATCACGGCATTGGCGGCATCCAGAATGGGTTTCGTCGAGCGATAGTTCCGGTCCAGCGTCACTACATGGGCCGGGGGATCGAAGGACGCCGGAAAATCGAGGATGTTACGCACGGTCGCCGCCCGGAAGGCATAGATGCTCTGCGCGTCATCACCCACCACCGTCAGGCCTCGCCCGTCCGGCTTCATGCCCAGCAGGATATCCGCCTGCAGCCGGTTAGTGTCCTGATACTCGTCGACCAGCACATGATCCCACTTGCTACCGATATCGGCCGCCAGAACCGGGTCGCTGACCATCTGCGCCCAGCACAGCAGCAGGTCGTCGTAATCCAGCACGCCCTGCTCCTGCTTCGCCATGACATAACCGGCGAAGAGCTGTTTGAGCTGGGCTTCCCAGCCCGCGCACCACGGATAGTGCTTCAGCAATACATCGGCGAGCGGTGCGCCGGAATTCACCACGCGGGAATAGATGGCAAGACACGTGCCCTTGCCGGGAAACCGCTTTTCGGTTTTTGAAAACCCCAGATCATGGCGGACCAGATTCATCAGATCAGCGGAATCCTCACGGTCATGAATCGAGAAGGCAGGGTCCATACCGATCTGCTGGGCATACTCCCGCAGCAGCCGCGCACCGATGGAATGAAACGTCCCGGACCAAGCCAGCGCGTCAGCCAGAGGTCCGGCCTTGTCGCCGAGCACCGTTTTGCAGATGCGTTCCACCCGGCGCGTCATCTCCACACTGGCACGCCGGGAGAAGGTCAGCAGCAGGATACGACGCGGATCGGCGCCTGAGGTGATCAGATGCGCGACCCGATGGGCCAGTGTGTTGGTCTTGCCAGATCCGGCGCCAGCGATGACCAGCAGCGGGGATGAATCCGCCCCGCCCGGCGAGACTCCGGTCCCGTGTGTGACGGCCTGGCGCTGGGCGTCGTTCAGACGGGACAGATAATCGTCGCTGCCTGAAGCGGGAGAAGGTTCTGGATTCAATTCCTTAGCGCACTTTCATCAACGATACTGATCAAACATCGGACACCAGCATGCCGGATACGGAGCGAATTTGCATTGACTTGCGTAGCATGATTAGAACAAATCAGGAACATATAATCATGAAATACGCCTGCACAAGGACCGTCGAGCCGTGACATGACTGCTGAAATCCATAAAAAACCCGGTCTGGAGACGCTTCGGGCCGCAATCAGCCGTCTCGAAGGGCACAGCGACCGACGCCGGACGGTGCTGCCCTTTGGTGTGCGCGAGATAGACACCCGTCTGCCCGGTGGCGGTCTGGCGCTGGGCGCGTTGCACGAGGTGGCGGGCGGCGGGAATGATGCCCTGCACAGTGCGGCCGCCGGTCAGTTCTGCGCCGGGATTGCAGCCCGCACGCGCGGCAAGGTGCTGTGGATCGTCACCCGTCAGGACGTATTCGCTCCCTCCCTTAAACAGGTGGGGCTGTCGGCACGACGAACCATTTTTGTCGAGGCCAGTTCGGATGTCGATGTGCTGGCTTGTTTCGAGGAAGGACTGCGTCATGGCGGCCTGGGGGCCGTGGTCGCCGAGGTGGCGCGTCTGTCCATGACGGCCTCACGTCGCCTGCAACTGGCGGCTGAAACGTCTGGTTCGCTTGGCATCGCCATCCGACGCTGGCGACGGCAGACGGATGCGGCAGATTTCGGCCAGCCAACCGCCAGTGTGACACGCTGGCGGGTGTCCGTCCTGCCTTCCGGACCGTTGCCGGTTCCCGGTGTGGGCCGTCCCCGCTGGCTGCTGGAACTGATCCGCGCCCGGGCGGGCGAATGTGCCGATTTTGAAGTGGAGGCCTGTGATGCCAAAGGAAGGCTCGCCCCTTGTATCCCGGTCGCGGATCGTCTCGCTTTACCTGCCACTCTGGCCGACCGACCGGATCAGGAAAAGACTTGGGCCAGACGCGCCCGCGCCTGAAACGCCGCTGGCGCTGGCGGGGCGTGAAGGACGACGTCGGGTTGTCCTGTCGGTCGATCTTGCCGCCCGGAAGCTGGGGCTGCGCCCAGGCACGCCGGTCGCCAAGGCTCAGGCGCTGTATCCCGATCTGGTGCTGATGGACGCTGATCCCGAAGGCGACCGGCTCGGACTGGAAAAACTTGCCCTGTGGTTTCAGCACCGGATCGCGCCCATTGTAGCGGTCGATGCACCAGACGGACTGGTTCTGGACACGACGGGGGCGGATCACCTGCATGGTGGCGAACTTCCCATGCTCAAGGATATGGTGCATCGCATGGCGGGAGCCGGGTTCCGGGCAAAGGCCGTGGTGGCGGACACCTGGGGCGCTGCCCACGCACTGGCCCGCTATGGCCGGGCACCGATTGCCGTCATGCCACCGGGTAACACCGCTTCTGTATTGGCCGATCTTCCCCTTGAAGCACTTCGCCTGCCCTCCCCTATCATTGAGGGTCTGGCCACGCTGGGCGTATCCCGCATCGGACCACTGGCCGCCATGCCCCGCGCACCGCTGGCCTTGCGGTTTGGCCCCGACATCGCCCGCAGGCTGGATCAGACGTTCGGGCGTATGGGTGAAGCCATCGTGCCAGTCCGCCCGGTTGATCCGGTCGAGGTCAGCCGTAATTTTGCCGAGCCGATCGGGGCCGCCGAAACCATCGCCAAATACATCGGCAAGCTGGTGCCGCTGCTCTGCCAGGGACTGGACGAACGTGGACAGGGCGTGCGCCGCCTCGACCTGCTGCTGCATCGGGTGGACAGCCGCACCGAGGCGATCCGCGTGGCGACCGCCATGCCGGTGCGTGACGTCACACGCCTGACGCGACTGCTGTGCGAGAAAATCGAGACCATCGATCCGGGGTTCGGGATAGAGCGGATGGTGCTGATCGCCTCTCTGGCGGAACCCATGGACCGACGGCAGACGGTCTCCTCCCTCATCGCCGAAGAAGAGACCGATGTGTCCGACCTGATCGACACACTGGCCAACCGTGTCGGCATGCAGGCGCTGTATCGCTTTGCCCCCGTGGAAAGCGATCTGCCCGAACGCTCCTTCTGCCGCGTGCCTGCCCTGGCCCCCGAGGAGACAAAGAACTGGCCGGAGCACTGGCCGCGTCCGACACGCCTGCTGGCACGACCGGAACCGGTGCAGGCCATGGCGGAACTGCCGGACCAGCCGCCGCTGTTCTTCATCTGGCGGGGTGTGCGGCGGAAAGTGAAATGCGCCGATGGGCCGGAGCGTGTCTTCGGCGAATGGTGGAAGAATGACGCCGAACTGACCATTGCCCGCGATTACTTCCGGGTAGAGGACACCAGCGGCGAGCGCTTCTGGCTTTACCGTGCCGGTGATGGTGAGCATGGCGAGACGGGCTCGCAGGGCTGGTTTCTGCACGGGATCTTCGGATGAGCATCTCGGCACCGTGCTATGCCGAACTGCAGGTGACGACCTATTTCTCGTTCCTGCGCGGGGCGTCTTCCCCGATCGAACTGTTTGCGCAGGCAAAGGCCCTTGGCATCGAAGCACTGGGCATCTGTGACCGCAATTCCCTGGCCGGGATAGTGCAGGCCCATGTCGCGGCAAAAGAGGTCGGGCTCCGCCTTGTTGTGGGATGCCGTCTCGATCTGGCGGATTTCCCGCCTATGCTGGTCTACCCGATGGACCGGGCTGCCTATGGCCGCCTTTGCCGCCTGCTGAGCCTCGGCAAGGCCCGTGCCGGGAAAGGAAAATGCCATCTGCTCTGGGAAGATCTGGTGGCCTGGGGCGCGGGCCTGATCGTTGTCATGATCCCCGACACGGCGGATGATGCCTGCGCGCTGCATCTGCGCAAGCTGAAGGACGTCTTTGCCGACAGGGCCTACATGGCGCTCACCCTCCTGCGCCGTCCCAATGACCAGATGCGGTTGTATGAGCTTGCCAACCTGGCACATCAGGCGCAAGTGCCGACCGTCGTGACCAATGACGTGTTGTTCCACACCCATGACCGACGCATCCTGCAGGATGTCGTGACATGCATCCGGCACAACACCACGATCGACGAGGCCGGGTTCGTCCGCGAACGTCATGCCGACCGTTATCTCAAACCACCACAGGAGATGGGTCGACTGTTCGTGCGTTACCCCGAATCGGTCGCCCGCACCATACAGATCGTGGAGCGCTGCCGTTTCTCGCTCGATGATCTGGCCTACCAGTATCCTGATGAAGTGTCCGTGCCCAGCCAGACGCCCCAGCAGGCGCTGGAAATGCTGACCTGGGAAGCTGCGTCACGTACCTATCCAGAAGGCATTCCGGATGAGGTCTGCCAGAGCCTGAACCACGAACTCAGCCTGATCGGACGGATGGAATATGCGCCGTACTTCCTGACCGTGAACAGCATTGTCCACTATGCACGCAGTCAGGATATTCTCTGCCAGGGCCGTGGCTCGGCGGCCAATTCTGCTGTCTGCTACGTGCTGGGCATCACTGCCATTGATCCGGCTCGTAATTCCCTCCTGTTCGAGCGCTTCGTCTCCGAGGAACGGGGCGAGCCGCCAGATATCGACGTGGATTTCGAGCACGCGCGACGCGAGCAGGTTATCCAGTGGGTCTATGAGCATTACGGGCGTGACCGGGCAGCCCTGACAGCCGTGGTGATCCGCTATCGCGCCAAGGGAGCCTTACGCAATGTCGGCAAGGTGATGGGACTGCCCGAAGACCTGATCCGCACACTCTCGGGCCAGATTCACGGCTGGGGGCGCAAGCTGGACGATGACGCCCTGCATGACTGCGGTATTGATCTGTCCGACCGACGTGTTCGCCTGACGCTGGATCTGGCCCGCTGCCTGATCGGCGTCCCCCGTCACCTCTCACAACATCCCGGCGGTTTTGTGCTCACACATGATCGGCTGGATGAACTGGTGCCCATTGAGCCTGCGTCGATGGAGCAGCGCCAGATCATTGAATGGGACAAGGACGATATCGACGTCCTGAAATTTATGAAGGTCGATATTCTGGCCCTCGGCATGCTGACCTGCATGAAAAAAGGGCTCGACCTGCTGGCGGAACAAAAGGGCCAGCACTTCACGCTTCAGAGCATTCCGGCCGAGGATCCGCGCACCTACGCCATGATCCGCAAGGCCGATACGATCGGTGTGTTCCAGATTGAGAGCCGCGCCCAGATGTCCATGCTGCCACGGCTCAAACCGCGCGTCTTTTATGACCTCGTCATTGAAGTGGCGATCGTAAGGCCAGGCCCCATACAAGGTGATATGGTGCATCCCTATCTGCGTCGCCGTGAGGGCCTTGAGCCCGAAGACTATCCGACACCTGAACTGGAAGCGGTTCTGAGTAAAACACTTGGCATCCCGCTGTTTCAGGAACAGGCGATGCAGGTCGCCATGATCTGTGCCGGATTTACCGCCGCCGAGGCCGATCAGTTGCGTCGGGCCATGGCGACGTTCAAGAACACTGGTACCGTCTCGCAGTTCCAGAGACGGCTGATCGAAGGCATGCGCGCCAACGGTTATCCTGAAGAATTTGCAGAACGGATCTATCAGCAGCTCGAAGGCTTTGGCTCCTACGGATTTCCCGAGAGCCATGCGGCCAGTTTCGCCATTCTCGCCTATTCGTCGTCCTGGATGAAATGCACCCATCCGGACGTATTTCTGGCGTCACTCCTGAATTCCCAGCCGATGGGGTTCTATGCGCCAGCGCAACTGGTCCGCGATGCGCGGGAGCACGGTGTGGAAATCCGGCCCGTTTGCGCCAATACCTCACGCTGGGACAGCACACTGGAAGGACCGGAAAGCCCCAACGGAATGTTCGCCGTGCGGCTGGGCATGAATCTGGTCAAGGGGCTGGCCAATGACGATGCCGCCCGGATTGTTGCCGCACGAGCGTCAGGCCCGTTTACCTCGGTCGATAACCTATGGCGTCGGGCTGGGGTGAAAGCAGCAGCTTTGAACCATCTGGCCGAGGCTGACGCGTTCCGCCCTTCGCTTGGGCTGGCACGGCGCGAGGCGCTCTGGGCGATTAAGGCCTTACGGGACGAACCGCTGCCCCTGTTTGCTGCTGCGGAAGTAACGCGAGAAGCGGAGGAGCCGGATGTGTTGCTCCAGCCCATGCGGGATGGCGCCGAGGTGGTGCGGGACTATAATCGGCTTGGCCTGACCCTGCGGGATCATCCCGTTACTTTTCTGCGCAAGGATCTTCGGGCGCTAGACATCATATCCTGTCGGCAGGCCCTGAATGCCAAGGACGGGAAGCGTCTCACCGTGGCGGGGCTGGTTCTGGTCCGGCAGCGACCAGGATCGGCGGAAGGCGTAGTATTCCTAACACTGGAGGATGAGACGGCCAACATGAACGTCATCATCTGGCCGGACATGTTTGATGCGAACCGGCGCGTCGTACTTGGTGGCCAGATGCTTGCCGTGAAAGGCATGCTCCAGAAAGAAGGTGAGGTCGTACATCTGGTGGCGAAGGAGATCACCGACCTCTCCGGCCTACTCGCGGACGTCGGAAACCGGTCTTCCACAGGCATACGATGCGGCAGAGTGCCTGGCGATGAGCACATATCTATCAAAGCTCGCAATTTCCACTGAACAGAGGCCCTCTGGAATGTCCACATCATCACCTGGCAATGATAAGGTCTTGATAGACGTCTTTGATTATTTCCTCCCCCGTTACAATTTTTTCGAACGTCACGCGATAACCATTCACGGTCAGCCTTCTGATATTCTTGATGCCATCGCAGACTATCGGGTTCAGGGTGATCCGCTTATACGCCAGGTCATCTCCCTACGAGAACTTCCAGGGCGATTGTTAAAGCACCTGTCAGCCCCACCACTGGATCTGGATGATTTTACCCTTCTGGCCCGTACGGAACACACACTTGCCTATGGTCTGGCGGGAGCATTCTGGCGTGCTGATTATGGACTTTGCTCCCTTCCCTCTCCCGATGCTTTCATAGCCACAAAACAGGGAGATATCTGTAAACTGGTTCTTGGCTTTACTGTCGCGCCCATCAGCAGGAGCAGGTGTCGCCTCATAACCAAAAACACGTGTTCTCTGCCTCAGTGACAAGGCCAGACGATGCTTTACGCCTTACTGGTTTCTGATCCGTCCCGTCAGCGGACTGCTACGCCGTCGCATGCTCTGGAATATTCGCCGGGTTATAGAGCAGAACTAAAGAAATCATATCCAGGCTTTCAGCCTGCCTTACCATTTTCAGAGCAGTTTCATCATACCCGTCGGAAGTCTTTGTCCTTACTGATGTAAAAATAACAGAGTAATAAGGCGGATCGGGTGTTTCAACGATACTCATAAAGCACCCGTCCTTTCCCATACAAGCAGAGAGAACCTGTCCAGAAACGTCTTAATTCTTTCACGATTTTGAGGATCAGACAGCACTTCGGATATTTGATCGGGCGTCAAGTTCATGAGACTGAACCGGAGAAAAAGATCATAAGAGAATTTTCTGCTGATTGTGCCGAATACAGTGCGCAAATCGACAAGCATGTCGTCTCCCCGATGCGAAGCATGCATCAGGGCAATCTGACAACTAGGAATAGCCATGCCCGTCGGGTCGACCTGCAACCTCAACGAGCTTTTCAATGACGTGCTCGGGCGGTGGCAGGTCAGGATTGCCCATACCGAGGTCGACGACGTCTTCACCGACCGCGCGTGCTGCGGCTCGCATCGCATTAGCAAACACATAGGGTGTTTCCGCAACTGGGCGGCAGATAAGCAAGCACGATAATCGCCATAAGTGGCAGGGACCATGAAATGAACTGCCTGCCCCTGAGACGGAGGGAGACGGTCGCACCTTCCGCGTAACCTAGGCCGCAGACAAGAATGGCGGCGACCTGCCTTACATTCAGGCAATCGCACCCAACAAGTGCAATAAGCCGTCCAGCTTATTTTCTGTGTTTACGAAGATACTCTTCGAAACTCGAAAAGAGCGGTTGTCCCCTCGTCGCATTGACCTTACCGAGGCTTGTCTTTCTGATCCGCGTCTCGAGATAGAGACACAGTTCTGCGAAACGAGTGAGGCTCACAAGCTCCCACTGAGCCCCGAACTCCCGCTTGATGGAGGTGTAGATAATCGCCGGCTTGAAAGGTGTGGATCGGCCGGGGCCGGCCTTCGCAAACTGTATGTAGCGATCGATTAAATATTTGACATAACCCCGTTTATCACCATCAGCTCCGATCGATCCGGCGGGCGGAAGGATCTTTGTTTTGTTACTCATCGTCTTGAGGATGAGCGTCCCCGTCTGCACAGCACCGGGGCTGTTGATCGCGATATTGCCTTTGTTCTCGGTGATTATGGTATTGCCAAGTTTTGCAAGCAAAGCAGCAGCGAAGAACGCGTCTTCGGGACGCTCGGGCTCGCGACTTGCTGCTTCGGCCCGCGCTTTCATGTCGAGCAGCACCTCGACCGAAAATGCCTCCGGCTGAGCATCAATGGTCCTGTGATGCGTTGGGCAAAGCAGCAGCAGATTGTCATAGCCCTGCCGCTCTGCCTCGTTTTGGTGCGCATCGTAACGCTCCCCGCCTGGATTGCGGGCTTTGATGTGGCAGATCTCGCCGATAATCGCTCCATTCTTGCCCACGATTGGCGTCGGACACCCCGGAAAAGCGCAACGTCCCCCCGTCTGCGCGAAGAGCCGTTTTATCGTCGGGAGAGATGGCTTACTCATTGAATGCCCGGTGTCTTAATGGGACTTTACCACGAAGGTCGCACGTTCTCAGCAGAACCTTTCTCCATGGCGGACATAATAAGCCTGTTTCGTCAGTCATCCTTACCTCCATGTCCGATCCGTACGCACATCAAAATGCGATTGAACTTGCCCTCAACATACCCAACGCGAACCACACGCGACCTGAATTACTTCTATGTAGAACTGGATCCGCCGATTGGCCTCCCAAATGGGGACGCCCTTCGGATCATGGCCGCAAGTGATGTACGATAGCAGCCGCCGGTAACTTTCCCAGAAACCGTCCCTGTCGCTCAATTGCTTTGGCCCCTGCCACAAAGCGCTAGCCTTTGATTGGCGCGGCCACACCGGGGATGGTCTAACCCAGTTCATCGACTGCTTCGTGGATTGACGCAGGACGAAGCGTGGATAGATAGGCTGACCGAACAAAATGCGCAACGGTTCACATAGCCAGTTTTCAGCAAACGGAGGGAAAAGTATGTTGCTCGCAGGCGCAAGCATGATCAGTAAGTCGGCGTCATCGTCGAACACGAGATGCAACTCGGCTCCATCGATTGTCAACGCCTTCTCGCGCATGTTCCTGTCGCCGGTCGCATCCATGAAACGTCGAAGCACCAAGCCAGCGCGGGAGGCGTTCGGTAAGGTAAACGCGACCTTAGTCCCCTCTTCAAAATCTCCGTCATCTAGGAACGAAAGTGAGTCATCTCCCCGTTGAAGGTCGATGTTCTACCGTCATCCGTGAGGCGGATACTGGGTCTCATCCAACCGCCTAAAAGCGACAGCCCGGAAGACGTCGTCAGATCCAATCTCTCCCGGAGTGTGCCATCATAGGGGACTGCATCGATCCAGCAGAGCGATCGGAGGGCATGACCGATATCTGCTGGCGTACCACGCAGCGAGTATTTGAAGCTCGTGGAACTCGATATGGTAAGATCACCTTCGCCGACCACGATCGGTGGTTCATAGTCAGCCGCAATTAGGTGCATTATTGGGCACGGTATGACCGTTACCAATGTGGATAATTGAGTCAATCGTTCTTCAATGGTTATACCCCAACATGTAGGTATCAGTATATCAATGGAAGATAGTTTCACAGAAAAGCCGCGAACGCCCGCATTACTCGCATAATCGCGGTGCTCCAATCTGGATAAGCATTTTTCCGGAACCCCAACTATGTGCGCTAAAACAGAAACAGTGAAAACTTTCTAAAATACAAGGTGGTCAGAAACGTGTATCTCTCTGAGGAACCACGGTTTCTGACCACCTGCATTTACACCGGTTACTGTTTAGACCACCAGCGTTCATAAGCGTTTCGCTGTGCTTTCCAGCCCGCTTTTTTTAACGTAGTGTTCAACATGCGAAGTTCTAGCGTTCCCGGCGGCCAGGAGCGTCCCAGAAAGTCTTCCACGATCCGTTTTGACGTCACGTGCCCCTCATTCAAAGCCACCCATTTTTCAAAAACATCAAAATCGAAATCCAGACTCTCTCCTTCGGAAGATAAAATCAGCACATTTTTTCCACCGCCACCAAATAATAATCTGCAGACTGCATCTTTAGGAGATATTTCCGAACTGACTACAGTATTACTTTCTGGCGCTCTGAGTTCACGCTCCGCTGCTACAAAGCAGCGCGATATTACTGCTCTATTTTTTCCACAAAAGAAATCATTCGGGATATATGTCTGCCAATCACGATTTTCCTTCCTGTACCATTCTCGATCAATCGGATTTCTTATTTCCATTTTACCGTCGTCTACTGATATTCTCTGGTTTTCATACGCCCAGCGACTTATGGCCTGCGTTGAATAATCCTCAAAAGGAGGCCGCTCTCCCTCATAAGAGGGATCCATCCGAGCACTATGCTCGATTTCTTTCCATGCCTCATCAACCGTCAGAGAACCTCGGACCACAGCCGGATAAATTTTCGACAAAGTGTCAGGGCTAACTTCCTGCCACTCGCAGATCAGGATGTTCCACATCTGGATTCTTCCCTCTGGATAAGTAATCCGCGTGTGATCACACAGCCAGGCCAGCCGCTGACGACCGGGATAATAAGTTGTTCTGTTGTTCATAGTGATGTTCCTTTGTTGTTTGTCGCGGTCTGAAACAACAAAGGAAGGCGGCCCTGTAGGCCACGGTATGGCGCGGACGCGCAGCATCGCCCTGCCCTCTTTCGAAGGTCGAGACGTGTTTAAGTATCTGATAAGCCAGTATTTCATGGCTATCAGACGTCGATTTGTAGGGATTTATGATGGAAGTGGTTGCGGGGATAGGATTTGAACCTATGACCTTCAGGTTATGAGC
>NZ_BAMW01000007.1 GCF_000963945.1 Acetobacter indonesiensis
CGTCAACACAAAATCTACACACCATGACAAATTTCTTACAGATAAGAGTTTCAGCCCCTTACGCGACATCAATGATGCTCACGAAATTTATCTGCTTGCTAGGGAACCCTGAGAGCGAGACATCTTGACTACCTGCCTCCTGCCACGATTTGTGCATAAGCGTGGTTTAAAGAGACCACTTGAGCAAGGATATGATGAGGCATCCATGACGCACCAAAACTGCGACGAAAGTGCCTCACTCACAGAGGTACTATTCTACTGATGCGCGTTCTTTTCCCCTACATCGCACAACCGCACCAAACCTTGCATTCCCTGCCAATTGCAATGGAAATGGCAAGCCGCCACCCGGATGCTGAAGTTCATGTTGCCTGTACAACACAGGAGCATCTGGACTACGCACGATCACTGGCGTCTTACTATCCGGAATCGAAGGCCAGCTTCGAACTCCTGCATCTACCTAGTCTGCTTCGTGAGCGCGTAGAACGCCACGGACACACCGTTTTTTCCCGATTAGCGAGCTTATTTTTCAACAAGAAATATTTCTCAACGTTTCAGGGCATAGTCGTTCCCGAACGCACCTCACTTTATTTAAGAAAGCTTGGGGTGAGAAAACCACGCCTGATCTGGACCCGCCACGGAGCTGGTGATCGCGCCATTGGCTTTGCGCGCGATGTGAAGAATTTTGATTATGTTTTGATGGCTGGCAGAAAAGTGGAGCAACGCCTGTTGGCTCAGGGCGCGATACGCCCCGGCTGCTACCATACGGGTGTTTATGCCAAGTTCGACATGGTACATCGTATGCGGGATACGCGAGCACGGTTATTCAACAACAACCGCCCGACTATTCTTTATAACCCCCATTTTAACACGCGCCTCTCTTCCTGGCCAAAAATGGGGCTGAATGTGCTGTCACATTTTGCCAATCAAGATCGTTACAATCTGATTTTTGCGCCTCATTATCGTCTGTTCGATAACAAGAGATCGGAAGCAAAACAGCTTGAGCGCGCTTTTGGAAGCAATTCCCACATGCTTATTGATACAGGCAGCACGCGCAGCATTGATATGACCTACACATCTGCAGCTGACCTTTATCTTGGTGATACCAGCTCTCAGATCGCCGAATTTTTGGTGAAACCGCGCGCCTGTCTTTTTCTTAATGCGCACAATGTGACGTGGGAAGGGGACGAAAACTACAGATTCTGGACGTTAGGACCCGTTTTGAACACGGTAGATTACCTGGGTGAAGCCGTAGATGACGCATTTTGTTCACATGGTGCTTTCGTAAATCTACAAAAAGACTATATACGCGACACGTTCGATCTTAGCGGAGACGAACCAACCGCCCCTGTGGGCGCCGACGCAATTGTTGATTTTCTTCGAATGGCCAGCTGATGAACGTTATGAACTCTGCTTCTTCACCTTCTAACGAAGAGACCTTGCAGCCGGTTCCAACCAATTCTGGTCAGCCGCGCCGTTACGGTGATTTTCCGACTTTTCCTGCTGCTCTTGACTATGCTGCGCAGGGAAGTGCGGGTTTCAATATTTATTCTGGTAAAGGGGTTCTTCTGGAAGCCCTGCCCTACAGAAAACTTCGTGAGCAGGCGATTGAAACAGGTCGTCGTTTGCTGGGAATGGGGCTTCAACCTGGAGATCGCGTTGCTATCGTTGCTGAAAGCGATGGTGATTTTGCCCGTATTTTCTTTGGTTGCCAGTATGCTGGCCTAGTAACAGCCCCCATGCCTCTGCCGGTCGCCTTTGCGGGAAAAGAGGCTTATCTGGCGACATTACGCGGCATGATTAGCAGTTCAGGTGCCAGCGCCGTGGTCATCCCGCAGATTATTGAAGGCTGGACGGATGATATCGTCAGCGGAATGGGGTTGGTTTTTGCCGGATCCCCTGCTGATCTTATGACGCGCCCGATCGCGGACATCGACCTGCCAGAAATTCATCCCGACGCATTGTCTTATCTTCAGTTTTCATCTGGCAGCACGCGCTTTCCGATGGGCGTTTGCGTCAGTCAGCGCTCAGGCATGGCGAACGTGGCTGCTATTTCGCATGATGGTTTGCAGGTCCGTGAAACAGGAGACCGCTGTGTTTCCTGGCTGCCTCTTTATCATGATATGGGTCTGGTCGGGTTCTTTCTGACGCCTATGACCTGTCAGTTGACCGTTGACATGCTGCCAACACGAGAGTTTGCACGGCGTCCGCATGTCTGGCTTGATCTTATTAGCCGAAATCGTGGGACTATCGCTTACAGTCCGTCTTTCGGGTACGAACTCTGTGCACGGCGTCCGGCATCTGCTGAACTCGACCTTTCTAGCTGGCGTATTGCTGGCATTGGGGGCGACATGATCCGTCCTCATATTCTGGCTGAATTTTCAGAACGCTTTGCCCCTGCCGGGTTTAATACAAAAGCCTTTGAAGCAAGCTACGGCATGGCAGAAGCGACTTTGGCCATCAGCTTTGCACCATTAAATACGGGGATTCAGACCGATACGGTTGATCTGGCCGTGCTGGAAAGCCAAGGACTTGCACAGGCTCCCTCCAGCCCGGATGCCCCCAGCCGAACTTTTGTTCTCTGCGGCAAAGTTCTGCCCAGCCACGGCCTTGAAGTCCGGGATAGCGACGGTACTGTGCTTGGTGATCGTCAAGTTGGGACGATCTTCGTTTCTGGCCCAAGCCTGATGGATGGATATTTCCGTCGTCCAGACGAAAGCGAAAAAGTTCTGGATGAAGACAAATGGCTAAACACCGGCGATCTGGGTTATATGCTTGATGGTCAGATTGTGGTCACTGGACGCGCAAAAGATCTGATTATTATCAATGGCCGTAATATCTGGCCGCAAGATCTGGAGTGGTCGGCAGAGAGCAACATTCCGTCATTGCGTAGCCGTGACGTTGCCGTGTTCTCTTTGGAAAAAGGCGAGCAGGAAGAGATAGTCGCGCTTATTCAGTGTCGTGCGACTGATCCACAAGTGCGTGAAGAGCTTCAGGCCGAAGCCTCAAGCCTGTTCCGTCGCCTCCATGGCGTAGATGTCTCCGTTGTGCTGGTGCCGCCGCACGCTCTTCCGCAGACATCTTCCGGGAAACTGACACGCGCCAAAGCCCGCACCATGTTCCTGAGCGGTGTTTTTGAACCACAACCGGAAGTTGCATCTGCCTGCTGACAGGCAAAGACAGAACGACCTTTTGTGCCGGTTGCTGGTAAGAAACCAGTTTTTACCTCATAAGGTCGTCCACTGGGCAGAAGCTCACTTTAGTTTAGACTGACCTGCGACCAAGGATGAAGGGATCCGAGATGAGTGAAACCGTTGAAAGCGTTTCTGCGCTGATCATCCAGAAGCTTCTTGCCAACCCGAAGGTGCCGCGTGACATTGATGGGAACTGCAAGATTATGGAAGATCTTGCTTTTGACTCCCTCGCCGTGATGAATTTTGTCATGGAAGTGGAAGACACACTTGATGTTTCTGTACCGCTCGACAAATTGGCGGATATCCGCACCATCAATGATCTTGCAAAATGCATTGTTGACCTGAAAAACAAAGGCTGAGTGCGTATGACGTCACTTTTTTCCAAGTTTGAAGGCACCGCAAGCGCTCTTGGGGCACTGGTAGAAGCTGGTGGTCGCAATCCATTTGCCGTTGTGATCGAAAAACCGATTTCTTCTACAGTTGGCTTGATTGAAGGCCGCGAAACCCTGCTGTTTGGCACGAACAACTATCTTGGGTTGAGCCAGTCTGAACGCGCAATCAAAGCAGCGCAGGATGCTGTCAGTAAATATGGTGTGGGAACCACAGGGTCCCGCATCGCCAACGGCACGCAGTCTCTTCACCGCCAGCTTGAACAACGCATTGCCAGTTACTTTGGCCGACGCGATGCTATGGTCTTCTCGACAGGGTATCAGGCCAATCTGGGCATGATTTCAACCTTGGTTGGCAAAGACGATTATCTCATTCTGGACGCCGACAGCCACGCCAGCATTTATGATGGTAGCCGCCTGAGCCCCGCGCAGGTTATTCGCTTCCGTCACAATGATGCTGATGATCTGCATAAACGACTGAAACGCCTTGACGGCACACCGGGTGCAAAGCTGATTGTTGTGGAAGGTATTTATTCCATGACCGGCAATGTGGCACCGATTGCCGAAATGGCGGCCGTAAAGCGCGAAACCGGGGCTTATCTGCTGGTTGATGAAGCCCATTCTTTCGGCGTTATGGGCAAAAAAGGTCTTGGGGTCGCAGAAGAAGCTGGCGTTGAAGCAGACGTTGACTTCGTGGTTGGCACCTTCTCAAAAAGCCTGGGCACCGTCGGCGGCTACTGTGTGTCTGATCACCCAGAGCTTGAGATGGTACGCCTGAACTGCCGTCCTTATATGTTTACCGCATCCCTACCGCCTGAAGTTATTGCCGCTACCATGGCAGCGTTGGAGGATCTGGCTGACCATCCGGAACTCCGAACCCAGTTAAAAGAAAACGCGGCACGCCTGCATGCAGGATTTCACCGGATTGGCTTGAACGCTAGCCGGCAGGTCAGCCCGGTTATCGCCGTTACATTGGAAACACTGGAACAGGCTATCCCGATGTGGAATCGGCTTCTTGACTTGGGTGTCTACGTCAATCTGAGCTTACCACCAGCAACACCGGATCATCGTCCGTTGCTACGTTGCTCGGTCATGGCAACGCATACAGCCGCCCAGATTGATCAGGCGATTGAAATATTCCGTCAGGCTGGGCTGGAAGCTGGCGCGTTAAAAGAAACCGTCGCTTAACGGTTTTTCTGGAACACTCCCTGTCGCCACAACCGCCACAGAAGAGGCGGCCCGGCGATAAGGGGGTGTTTTTCTGCAAATGCAGTGAGGGGAACTTTCACCCCGCTATGACGCTCAATTTTCCAAGCAGCGTACCGTGCTCCCCCAGAAAATGTAAAAGCTGCTTTCATAAGACGTAAGATATTAAGCGGCCGCCCCAGTTTTTTTCGAAGCGCCCAGGCGTTTTCCTGCTGTTGCCGCCAGTTTTGCGAGGCAACAACTTCTATTGCTTCATCCGTTTGCTGGAACGTCAAGCCGATAGTCTGCCAGCAGGGAAGAAGAAGGTCATTATAACGCCGCTGATAATTAGCAACGATTCCAGCCCCCCTGCCCGCTTTTTCAACCCGCAATTCTGCCTGATAGGTTCTCTGGTATAGGGCATTCCAGAATGCTTCAGGCTGTCCTTTTTGTGGGCCCAAAGCTGCTGCCCAGTATGCGGCTGTTGTGACGGCCCGCATGACACAATGAGTAAGTGCCTGCTGCGCCTGACTGTTCTGCGTCCATACCAGGCGAACAGGTTGAGAAAAACGCGCCCAGACAGTTGTATCCCACGTCTGTATGCCAGTGAGTTTCCGAAACTGCGCAAGAGTTAGGAAAGCCACTTTTGCCCGAAGCAACCGGCCATTTACAGCTATCTCATGGTATTCCACATTTGGCGGTAAGAGAGCATTCCCGATGCGGGCAAACACCGTCCGCGGCCAATCAGACTGCTTTTTAAGAATAACGTAAAAATCCAGCAGGGTATCGTCCTGTATCCCCCCGCGCAGACCAGAGCCGTAGAACAAGACGCCCAGAGGCTTAGTATGCCCAAGCATGCTTTTGACAAACGCCGTAACCTCTGGCGCCACAGGTGTCAGAAGCTCCTGCGTTATATGATCTGCGAGTATTTTCTGGGGACTAATTGTCATGATTGGTGAGAATAAGGGAGGCTGGATACTCATCAGGCTTGCAGAAAGGAGACGACAGGACCGGCCGTTATGTCCAGACATTGCTCTGGGCCCGTTTCCAGAACTTCTCCGTCCAACACAAAAGACTGACCGGTTCTGACGCGGATGCGTTCGGCTGAGCCACTTTGATAAGATTGGCTCGCCTGTATCCAGCCGGGGGCACGGCCACGGACCAGATTCCAGATTGCTTTGGTCAGATGTTCAGGCCGGGCTGAAACATCCAGATAGCTGATACCATGGTCTGAGACGCCCTGTGAACGCCAGAAAGGCCATATTCCATGGGGCAGACATTGCAGACCGGTGCATAAAAATAGAAAACGATCTCGTATTTCGGCAGAATTGCCATCCAGACCCAACGCCACCGGCGTTCCGTTCAGCCAGCTTTGCCGCAACCGCGGAGAAAGCAACTGCCGCGCTGTTAAGGCGAATGTAGCAAACACCGCGGCATCATGAGCATAGTTTTTCAGGATTGCGGGCTGATGGGCAATTTCTATCGCTCGCGTAAAAGCCCCTAATCCGCCGAAAAAACCGAGTTCTGCTGCCCGTTCCTGTCCCGGCCATGAGACCACTAAAGGCTGACGTTGCTTAACATCAGACAATAGACGTTTGGAAGATGCTCTATCTTGCAGGCGTTGCAGTGCTTCTACGCCACGCAATCCAAACCCGACATCTGCCGCAATCAGATTCGTGTTGCCAGACGGCAGGACCGCTATCAGAGGCAGGTTATGGTTTGGGTAAGATGAGGCATAAAGCACGCTCAACACCTTACCAACCGTACCGTCCCCTCCGTCAACAACCAGACATTCCACTTGCTGGCGCGCCAGATCTTCTATGGTTTCATGCAACGCGGCAGCCGTTTCGGGCGCGTAAAACATCGGCCCCAGCATATTCCGCGCTGTTTCGAGATAATGACGATCCGCCTTGAGATTACGTCGGCTACGAGGGTTATGAATTAAGGCGAAACGATCTGGCACTCAGACACTCATGCGTTTGCAGATAAAATGCCAGTGCCTTTTGCCCCAGCTTATGCCGGTGGTATAGTGGGACTTCGCGAACTTGTCACATGCTGCGTTGACAGGCCCCTTTGTGTCGGAGTCCTCCGTTTTTGCCCTCTCTTCAGATTGCCCATCTTTCTGACCCACATCTGCCATTGGCCAGCCTGCCCAGCTTGCGCGAAATCCACTTCAAACGGCTGCTGTCTCTTCTATCCTGGCAGCTAAAGCGACGGCATGTGCATCTGGCAGCGTCACTGGTGACAGTGATGAACGATATCCGCCAGCATAGCCCGGATCTTGTCGCTTTAACGGGAGATCTGACCAATCTTGGCCTTCAGTCGGAATATGAAGCAGCAACACGCTGGCTTGAAGATCAGGCGTTGCCACCGACACTGCTAGTGCCAGGCAACCATGATGCCCTAATACGTGAGCATTTTAACACCAAAAGCAGCCTTTGGACGCAATGGCTGCGGAATGAGTCTGGCTTCCCATCCGTCTTGCAAAAAGAAAAAGTGGCCCTGATCGGATTGAACAGCGCAGTGCCTACCCCACCTTTTTTTGCCTCTGGCCGCCTTTCTGGAAAACAGCTTGAGGCTTTGTCCGCCACTTTGCGTCAGTGCAGAGAGGAAGGCCTATGCCGTGTTGTGCTGATTCATCACCCTCCCGCCCCCGGTTTGGTAACACAGCGGAAAGCCCTTGAGCATATGGATACCCTTCAGACTGTTCTGAGGCAGGAAGGAGCCGAGCTCGTGCTCCATGGGCACTCCCACCGCGCGACCCTAACCTGCATTCCGGGCACACCCATCCCGGTTGTCGGCACGACGTCAGCATCTCATAGTGCGGGAGATTCGGACCGCACAGCAGGATGGAATCGTGTCACCATTACGCCAGATACCGACTGTTGGCGGATCAGCATTCAACGGCGGGAACTTGGCGGGAACGGGGTAATGCAGAACGGATTTATGCACCATTTTACCCCCCATCGCCTTTCTGACGCAAAGGCGCTATGAAGCGCGGATGCAGCACGAGCCTCTCTTGCGCAGGGTGAAAGCGTTTTTCACCCCAGGAACGCTAGACCGTTACCTGATTGCGCAGGTTATTCCCCCTTTTCTGGTAGCGCTTTGTGTTGTCATGACCGCATTATTGCTTGAACGGCTGCTTGTGCTGTTCAACCTGCTTGCGGCGGGGAACAACCATCTTGGCACGTTCATTGAACTGCTAGGCACTCTGCTTCCCCATTATCTTGGGCTGGCAATTCCCGCAGCGCTATGTGTCAGCGTCTTTTCCGTCATACGGCGCATGAGCCAGAATGAAGAAATTGACGCCATCACCAGTAGTGGCATTTCCCTTGTCCGCATTACGCGTCCCTTTATTTTGCTGGGCGGACTGCTGGGGTTTCTGTCTTTTCTGCTGTACGGCTTTGTGCAGCCTCATGCCCGCTATGACTTTAGAGAAGCTTTCTATGTCGCGAGTCATACCGGCTGGGCACCGCGCCTTCAGTCGCGCATGTTTGCAAGCCCGTCTGGCCACCTGACTCTGGTGGCTGACCATGTGGACCATGCAGGCTCGAACCTGAGAAAAGTGTTCATCCGGGATACATCAGACCATCAGGAACGCGATATTACTGCAGCCCGAGGACACATTCGTCTGGCATCAGACAGTTCGGCTGTCGAGATTGATCTGGAGGATGGCACCATTGTAACCGACAATGGGAAGGGCGTGCCGACCCTGACAACATTTGACCATGCGACCAGAACACTAACTGAAGCGTCTCATCTCTCCCCGTTCCGGCAGCGTGGCGAGGACGAGCGAGAACTGACATCGCCGGAACTGGTGAACCGTCTTATTGACCGTGACCCGGCCATTTCGCGCCCACATATGCGCTCTGAAGTGCATTTCAGGTTGGCACGCAGTTTGACTATCCCCTTTATTCCAGTTCTGGCCGCAGCCCTTGCCATTATGCGGAAGCGTCAACGCGGCAGTGCCGGGTTGATTATCGCCTTTATTGTCATGGTAGGGTTTGACCACCTTCTGCAATTTGGCCACAGCATGGTTGCTACAAAAAAAACCACTCTGCTGATTATCTGGGGGCCAGCTTTCACCTTCATAATCGGCTGTTCCCTGTTGCTTCTTTATAAAGCCGGTGTTCTTCAGGGCTTAAAAGCCCAATGGAACAGCCGGAAGCGGGCCGCCCTACGTCAGTCTGGGGCTGAATTATGAGCAAAGCTGCCCGGCCGCCTCGTTTTGTGCTGTTTCGCTATCTTTCGGGCGTTCTGATCAACCGTGTTCTGTTATGCAGTGCGGTGCTGGTCGGTTTGCTGGAAATTCTCGCCTTACTTGAGCAGACAACCCCCATCTTGCAGCGGCATCTGGGGATTGCTGGCATCCTGACTTATGCAGGCATGCGTCTGCCGTTTCTGCTGGCCGGGGCACTCCCCCTGAGTATGCTGATCGGTGCGCTGTTCATGCTGTCCCAGATGACCATGGCCAGTGAAATGGCCATTTTACAGGCATCGGGGCTTTCAGTTCTCGGCCTGTTTAAGCGCATGTTGCCAGCAGCATTGCTGATTGGCGTGGTGGGCGTTGTCATGGATGACCAGGTCACGCCTCGGTCAGAACAGGCTTTGGCTGCATGGTGGAACCGGACCGACCCTCACCCGGAAAAAGGCCATTCCTTCTGGTTTCATGAAGGGCAGCAGGTGGCCCGCGTGGCATATGTGGCCGATGGTGGCAATATGCTGTCGGGGCTAGACATCTACTCACGCGATAAGAAAGGTTTGTTGCAAGAAGTGATCCACGCTGAAAGCGCGGACTACACCCATGCGCGAGGATGGGTTCTGCACAGCATAAAACGCATTCAGGTGCAGGATCATACAGCCGTTCAGTTATCGCCTGAAGACCAGAAAAACTGGGCTACATCCTTGCATCCATGGGATTTTATAAGGCTTTCTGCCGAAAACCCGCCTTTGTCTTCCGGCACAATTATCGGCATGTTACGCGGGCACCTACCGTCTGATTCCAGTCCCGGCTTTTTGCAGGCAGGGCTGCTTGAGCGGTTTTTGCGCCCTGCCGCCATGCTCGTACTCCTGTTAATTGCAATGCCAGTGATCTATATCCCTCCTCGGACGGGGGCCAGAAGCTGGCTGCCCGTCTGGTGTCTTGGGGCGGGGCTGCTTTTCATCGTTGCGCAAGGACTGCTTCGCGCAATGGGGAATGCAGGTCTTTTGCCCCCCGCCGTTGCGACCATTCCCGGCTTGATTATTTTCACGCTGGGAGCCGCTACGGTGCTTTTGAGGAATGAAGCAAAATGAGTGGAACGCTGAACAATGCGAGCCTGAAAACCGGCCGCAGCTTTGATCTGGGGAAAATGAACCTCAGACAGCTTTGGGTCGCTTATCTGACATATCCGACCATTCTGCTCTATTTTGCGCTGGTTATTGCCAGTGTGGCTGTTGCCGTGCATTTTTTCGCCGGATGGTCCGCCACATTCATTGCGATCGCAGCGGTTATTCTGGTGTATCCGCTCGCCTGGTATTTGCTGCATCGCTACGTGCTGCATGGGCGGCTTCTGTATAAAATGAAATGGTCTGCATCGCTTTGGAAGCGCATCCATTTTGACCACCATCAGGACCCGCATCTGCTGGATGTCCTGTTTGGTGCGCCTGTTACCACCCTGCCGACAATTGCTATCATCACCTGCCCTATTGGGTATCTGATTGGCGGCGTTGGCGCGGCTGCTACCGCTTTTGGCACTGGTGTAGCTATCACGTGCATTTATGAGTTCTTCCATTGCATTCAGCATCTGAACTACAAGCCGCGTTCGGCCTGGATTCAGCGTATGAAGGCACGCCATGTGCTGCATCACTTCCACGATGAAGACGGCAATTTTGGCATTACCAGCTTTGTGGTCGATCGGGTTTTTGGCAGCTACTACAAAGACGCCAAAGCACGTCCGCGTAGTCCGACCGTGTTCAACCTTGGGTATGACATCAAACAGGCCAAAGTTTATCCGTGGGTCATGGATCTGACAGGCTCCCCCCCGCGTGACCGCCCGGATGGCGCCCGGCCAGACACAAAATCCAGCCGTGACACACGGCATGCGGCATGAACACTCCGTCTAACGGGCTGACTGTTCTTGTTCTGGCAGGCACCCGCCCCGGCGTGCCTGACCCTATGGCTGTGGCCGCCGGTGTTTCGCACAAAGCTATTCTGCCTGTCGGCGGCACGCCTATGATCCTGCGAGTCATTACGGCTCTGCAGGCAACACCTGCTGTTGGGCGCATTGCCGTTTGTATTGATGATCCCTCCGTGCTGAAGGGCATTGTGCCTGCTGGCATAGACATTCTGCCCTCCCGCCCCGAAGGACCAAGCGCAAGCGTTCTTGCTGGGTTAACGCAATTTGGCACGCCGTTGCTGGTGACGACTGCAGATAATGCTTTATTGCGACCGGAATGGATTACAGAGTTTCTAGAAAAATGTGGTCCACGCTCCGATGTGGCGGCTGCGGTCGCACCTGAAGTAACTGTGCTGCGTGACGTGCCGGTAACAAAGCGCACGTTTATCCGGCTCTCTGATCTCGCTTTTTCGGGTTGCAACCTGTTTCTGTTTCGTACACCGGCTGCCGTAAATGTTGCAGCCTTATGGTTGCGGGTTGAAAAAAACCGCAAACATCCGCTCCGAATTGCGTGGCTTCTGGGGCCATTTGTCTTGTTAAAGGCGGTTTTGAAAAAACTGAGCCGCGCTGATTTGTGTTCCCGCATTACCAAAATGACGGGTGCCAAGGCCGAGTTGATCTGCCTGTCAGATGGCAGGGCAGCCGTTGATGTTGATAAGCCAGCCGATCTTGTTCTGACAGAAAAGCTGCTTGCGGCTGAAGCATCAGCCTGAGCAGAATTATCCCATGCGCATTGCCTACGTTATCAATTCCACAGAAGGTGGTGGAGCCGCCTTTCCTGTACCAGCCATAACACGTGTTTTGCGGCAGGCTGGCCACGAGGTTGCGATTTTCGCCCTTAGCCGTCGCGATGGAAGAGCCGAAAAACCCATGCGTGATGCTGGGTTGGATGTTCATATTCGGGATGGTGGCAAAAAAGACCACGGCTCTGCATTTTTCTGGCTGAAAAACGAATTAGCGCACTGGCAACCAACTCATATCTGGACATCCCTGACCCGAGCCACGCTTCTGGGGCAGTTTGTCGGTCAGATCATGAAGCGGCCCGTGATTAGCTGGCAGCATTCTGCCCGCCTGCGCCCCCCCAATGACACGCTTCTGCGGTTACGCCGTAATGCCTCATGCTTATGGATTGGTGATTCCGATTACGTGACAGAGATCACCCATAAGCAGCTTGGTATTCCGAAAGACAGGCTGCTGTGTTGGCCAATATTCCATGCCTGTGTTGATGCTCCGCAAAGCCAGCCATGGAGTGCAGGGGAAACGGTCCGCTTAGGGTCTGTCGGCAGACTTCATCCTGTCAAAGGTTATGATACGTTATGTCAGGCGCTGGCGCAGTTAAAGCAGCGGGACTCCCTCCCCCGCTTTCATCTTACACTTGCGGGTGAAGGTGAGGAACGCCCCCGACTTGAAGCGCTGATACGGGACCTTGGGTTGCAGAATGAGGTGTCGTTACCGGGCTTCTGTTCAGACCCTGCCGCGTTTCTGGCCGAACAGCATCTTTATCTTCAACCGTCGCATTGGGAAGGGTTCTGTCTGGCTGCGCACGAGGCCATGCAGGCAGGCTTACCCGTTATTGCCTCCAATGTTGGGGAATTAACCCGCTCCGTGCAGCAGGGTCGAACTGGGTGGACGGTGCCACCCAAGAATGACGCAGCATTAGCGCGTTGCCTTGAAACAGCCCTGCGCAAACCGGAACAGCTTCATGACATGGGAACTGCAGCAAGACAGTATGTCTGTTCCCATTTCAGTGAACAGGCCTTTACCAAGGCAGGGTTAGCCGTGCTGGCTAAACTGGAACAGATTTCACCCTGACCAGCATGAACAGAAACACCTGCCTTTCAACCAGCACTTAGGCTGCGGCAAGTAAGCTTTCTGCTTTTTCTGGCACATCTGCCATGCTGGCAGCTTCCGCCTGCGCAAGATCAGCCAGACTGCCGTCCCCGTATCCCCATGCGGCAAACACAGCAGGACATTTTGCGCCTTGGGCGGCCAGCAGGTCTGGCGACATATCACCAATCATCACGCTACGAAATGGAGTGCCGCCTGCCTTTTCTATTGTCCCCAACAAATGCGCCGGATCTGGCTTTCTGACCGGAAAACTGTCTCCGCCACCAACGCAGGCAAACAGAGTGGAAAGCCCATAATGCTCCAAAATAGCCAAAGCAGCCACTTCCGGTTTGTTGGTACAAACAGCTAGCAACCATCCTTTCTGGCGCAGAGTATTCAGTGCATCAACCGTACCGGGAAAAAGACGGGAAAGCCGTGTCGCGCGTGGTGTGTAAATATCCATGAACTGACGGCAGGCCTGCGCGTGATCAATACTTTCGGCTTTATCCGCTGCTCCTTTGTCAGATGCGCTCTGAAGCAAACGCTCCACCAGCAAAGGTACGCCATTTCCAATCATGCGCCTTACCTCCGCATCGGAGACGGCGGGGAGATCATAACTGGCCAGTAACTGCCGACCGCAGTCGGCCAGATCGGGCAGAGAGTCCAGCAGCGTTCCATCCATATCAAACACGGCAAGTTTCTGTTTCATCACTGGTTTTGCCTTTTGGTAAAGTCCTGAAAAATTTTATGATATCCGTATTTTCGGTTTCCTCCAGCCCGGTGTTTGACAGGGGGCTGTGCTTGGCTTACCGCAGTCAGACCATGACAGCATCTTCCCTATCCCGTCCTGCCACTGCGGTCCTGCTGGCCGCCGGGCTGGGCACACGTATGAAATCCTCCCGCCCGAAAGCCATGCAGCGTCTGGCTGGCCGCCCCATGCTGGCACATCTGATAGCCAATGCGGCAGATGTGTTTGACCGGCTTGTGGTGGTGATTGGCCCCGGCATGGAAGATGTAGCCGAACTGGCCGCGCCCTACCCCGTGGTCATACAGCATGACCGTCTGGGCACAGCCCATGCCGCCCTACAGGCCGAAGCCTATTTCGGCGACGGTGATGTTGCCGTGCTGTATGCCGACAACCCGCTGATTTCTGCCGAAACGCTCAATAGCCTGCTGACAGAACGCCGGCAGGATAATGTAGGGCTCGCGTTGCTGGCCATGCGCCCTGAAGAGCCCGGCAAGTATGGGCGCGTCGTCGCACAGGATGGCAACGTTCAGCGTATTGTTGAGTGGGCGGATGCCTCCCCTGAAGAACGCGCCATTGACCTGTGCAATGCTGGCGTATTGTGCGCGGATGCCGAGACGTTCCGCAAATGGCTGAAAAATGTGAAAAACGAGAATTCCAAAGGGGAGTTCTATCTGACAGACGTTGTCGATCTGGCGGTGGCTGAAGGAGTGAATGTTCGCGCCGTTGAAGCTGCGGAAGACGAGCTACGCGGCATCAACTCCCGCGTTGAACTCGCTGAAGCGGAAGCCGCATTGCAGCAGCGTCTGCGTAAAAAAGCCATGGAAAACGGGGTAACACTCGTCGCACCTGAAACTGTATTTTTATGCGCCGACACAGTACTGGAAGCCGACGTTCTGGTTGAACCGCATGTAGTTTTCGGGCCTGACGTCATTGTGCGGAGCGGTGCGGAAATCCGGTCTTTCAGTCATCTGGAAGGCTGCGAGGTGTTCAACAACGCATTCGTTGGCCCTTATGCGCGACTACGCCCCGGTGCGGAGATTGGTGTGGGGGCCCATATTGGCAATTTTGTTGAAGTCAAAAACACAACCGTGGGTGACGGCGCAAAAGCTAATCATCTGACCTATTTGGGCGATGCATCCATTGGCGCCCGCACCAATGTGGGGGCTGGCACCATCACCTGTAACTATGATGGTTTTTTCAAACACCGCACGACCATTGGTGACAACGTGTTTGTGGGTTCAAACGCCATTTTGGTAGCACCTGTATCCGTGGGCACCAACGCAATGATTGCGGCAGGCAGCACAATTACCAAAGATGTCCCGCCCGACGCATTGGCTTTTGGCCGCACGCCCCAGGTCAACAAACCTGAACTCGGCAAACATTTTAAAGAAACTCTTAAAGCCCGGAAGGAAAACGGCTGATGTGTGGAATCTGCGGTGTTGTCGGTCTGCGCCATGCCACGCCCATCGTTTTTGAAGGTCTGCGCCGTCTGGAATATCGGGGATACGATTCCGCTGGCATTGCCACGCTGGTCGAGGGTCGGGTGGAACGCCGCCGGGCTGCGGGCAAGCTGGATAATCTCGGCGCACTGCTAGACAAGGAACCTTTAGCCGGCACAACCGGCATTGGTCATACCCGTTGGGCGACACATGGTGCCCCTACAACCTGCAACGCCCACCCACATGGCACTGAACGCGTCGCGATCGTTCATAACGGGATTATCGAAAACTTTGAGGAACTACGCCGAGAGCTTGAGGCTGCCGGGCAGGTTTTCAGCACTGAAACAGACAGTGAAACCATTGCCCAACTGGTTGATTACCATCTGGCACAGGGGCTTACCCCTAAAGACGCCGCACTTGCTGCATTACGGCGGCTTGAAGGTGCCTATGCCATCGCCATGATTTTTGCCGGACATGAAGGGCTGATGATCGGGGCTTGCCATAGCGCCCCCCTCGCCGTTGGCTATGGCGATAATGAAATGTTCCTTGGGTCTGACTCGCTGGCTCTGGCCCCTTTGACGCGCCGCATTACCTACATGGAAGACGGTGACTGCGTGGTCATAACCCCGCAGGGTGCGGCGTTCATGACGTTTGATGGCACCGCAGTCCAGCGAAAGGAGCAGACAACGGCTCTTGCTGCTGGAACAATCGGCAAAGACGGCTACCGTCATTTCATGGAAAAAGAACTCCATGAACACCCGCTGGTTATCGGGCAAACCCTGCAACGCATGGTTGACCCAGCCAGCCGCCGTGTTGTCCTGCCTGATTTGCCGTTTGATCTGGCAACGGTGCCGCGCGCCGTCATAACCGCCTGCGGATCTGCATTTTATGCCGGTATGGTTGGTCGCTACTGGCTGGAAAGCATTGCGCAGCTACCGGTCGATATCGATGTCGCCAGTGAAATGCGTTACCGGAACCCGCCTTTGACGGCAGGGTCATTAGGCCTGCTTATTTCTCAATCAGGGGAAACCGCTGACACACTCGCCGCACTCCGCAGCTTACGGCAGAAAGCGGTTCATATCCTGTCTGTTCTGAATGTCGAACACAGCACGATGGCGCGTGAAAGTGATGTCGTACTGGGCACGGTGGCTGGGCCTGAAATTTCTGTTGCATCAACCAAAGCTTTTACAGCGCAGTTGACCGTTCTGGCTTGCCTGAGCATTGCAACTGCACGCGCCCGCGGCACGCTGGACGCCCTGGCTGAGGAAGAACTGGTTGCGGCCCTGCTTGACCTTCCCAGCCGGGCAGCTGACGTGTTTGCGCAAGGCGATGCTATTCGCCGGATGGCGGCTATCGTGGCAGAAGCGCGAGACGTTCTCTATTTAGGCCGGGGAAGCATGTTCCCTGTTGCTATGGAAGGCGCGCTAAAGCTGAAGGAAATTTCTTATATCCATGCTGAAGCGTACGCCGCGGGTGAAATGAAGCATGGTCCCATTTCGCTGATTGATCGCACCGTTCCGATTGTTGCAAGCGCGCCCTACACGCCACTGTTCGACAAAACACTCTCCAACTTGCAGGAAGCCAAAGCGCGTGGTGGGCGTCTGCTGGTGTTTACTGATACCAAGGGGGCCGAGCGTGTTTCTGCCATTGCGGAAGATATGGTGGTGTTGCCGCATGTCCATGAGTTTGCAGCCCCGATTCTGCAAACCATTCCTGTGCAGATGCTTGCTTATGAAGTCGCTGTTCTGAAAGGGACGGACGTGGATCAGCCCCGCAATCTGGCCAAGTCTGTGACGGTGGAATAGTCGTTTTCACAGCAAATCTGACCACAAAAAAGCCCGACAGCATTTTCTCTGTCGGGCTTTTTTAATTGATTGATACCAATCGCTTACTAAAACTGACGGGGCGTACCATCCAGCAACACAGTGATGTGTCCCAGCTTTGGGTGATCAAGCTCTATCCGCACGGCAACCAGCCCCATTGTGCCAATTTTTTCAAACCAGGCCCGTCCGGGTTGTGGGTTACGCAACTTGCTTTTTTCACTGGAAAATTTGAAGCCCTTGATCTGCTGGCCAACAAAATTGCAGCGTAACGCGGCTTCACCCCAATCAAGCGGGCCACCAGAAGGAATTTTCTGCTCCCCCGCGCTTTGAAACGACAGGGTTGTCAATCTTAGCCCGTCAAACACTTTTTCCTGACCGCCACAGCTTTGTGTGCTTCTGACGTCATGCAAAAGGCCCATCAACATGGCCAATGTATCCACCGCACCTTTGCGTTCTTCATCCGTTACCGGTTCACGGTCTGTTTCAACGGGGTCCATCAAAACGACCTGTGGGGTAGAGTCCTGATAATGAATAATGGCATGCCGTGTGCGTTTGCGTGACCAACCGGCTGTTTCAAAGCTTTCTGGTTCGATCTTGCCGCCGGCAAACCGTCCACGTGCCTGCAACGTCAGGTCTGTCTTCATGAACATGCCGAACAGACCAGCCGTCTTGACGTGTGCCGCAACGCCATACTGTGTGTCATCCAGCCTGTATGTGGCCTGAATATCCATGACGTGCAGCCCATGCACGAACACCAGATATTTCACTTCTGTCTGCGGAGTCTGTTCCGCAGCTTCGCTATATCGCATGGGAAGGAACGCCAGCGTCCCAGCCAGACAAGCAACCGACAAGACGCGCTTACAAGCAGTACCACCAAAGACCAAACGGGAACGAAGCATAATCTTCCTTTTCAGAGAAGCGTCCTGAGAAACAGCCAGAAGAAAGGCCCCGACTCCCGACGTTAAAGAATAATTTTTTAGGTTTCAGCACCATCAACGCCGTTTCGATAGCCCAGACGGCCAGAAACAGCCTGCGCAAGGGCTGCGGCGCGGCGGCCGAGTTCGCTGACGTCATAACGGCCAAGTTCGGTCTGCGGCAGGCTGACACCCACACCAGCAACCATACGACCGGAATAATCTTTCACGCCTGCCCCAAAACACCACAAGCCGTCGTGAATCTGTTCATCATCCACCGCGTAGCCACGGTCTCGAATCTCGGCAATTTCTCGCACCAATGTGGTCACAGAACGGATTCCATTCGGGGTCAGCGGTTCTGGCCAAGTTGAAGCCGGGTGCAAGGTCAGCCATTCGCGGAAAGAGGTATCATCCATTTCCGCCAGCATGGCATTGCCTGTGGCCGTAAATATGGCAGGCAGGCGCATCCCCACCCGAAACGACGCGCCAAGCACGGTCGCGCTATTTCGGCAGGCCACATACACAACCTCCATCCCCTCAAGAAGGGTGAGAGTCACCGTAAATGGCCCCAGGTCAGAAAATCCATCCAGCGCTTGGTAGAATTCTGTCACCAGATCCCGCTTTTCTGTGACTCCGCCGACCCAATCAAGCAGACGCGTACCCAGGCGGTAGCCTTGGCTGGATGTTTTTTCCAGAAGCCCCAGCTCCACCATAACCCCTAGCAAACCGTGAACGGTGCTGCGGGGGAGATCAAGCTGGCGGGCCACGTCTGCGGCCAACGGAGGCCTGGACGCTGCCTTGACCAGATCGAGAATACGCACGGCCCGACGGAGTGCCGGAACAGAATCCTGTGGTTTGGACATGCCGTTCTTATTTTCCTTGTTGACAAGAGGAGGCGATATCCTCATTATTCCAAATACGGGATCGAGTTCAATATAATGAACAACAATAAATGGACACGATCTCCAGATAATTTGGTGGAAGTCTGACAAGAACCCGCAATAGGGCAGCAGGCTTCCACCTTTCCGTCTTTCTCTCCCCTCGCCGCTTTCCTTTTCTTGCGCTAGACAGGGTTTACCCCCGTGACGTTTGCAACAAAAGAGGCACCACGCCATGACCACGGCTTATGACTTCACACTTCCCGGTCTGGAAGGTGGCACAATCAATCTAAGCGATTATCGCGGCAAGCCACTGCTTATTGTCAATACCGCTTCAAAGTGCGGTTTTACGCCGCAATATGAAGGCTTACAGGCGCTCTGGTCCCAGTTCAAGAAAGCTGGGGTGGGTATTATTGGTGTGCCTAGCAATGATTTCGGCCAGCAAGAGCCCGGTACATCCTCCGAAATCGCGTCCTTCTGTCACCGCAATTATGGTGTCGGCTTTCCCATGGCTGCACGGTGTTCGGTAAAAGGACCGGATGCTGTACCGTTGTTCCAGTGGCTGAACAAAGAAAATGGCTTCCTTGGTCGCCCACGGTGGAATTTCTACAAATATCTGATTAACGGTGCAGGCAAGCCGGTTGCCTGGTTTACCAGTGTTACGCCCCCTACAGCCCCGCGCGTTCGGGATGCTATTGAGCGCGTTTTACTGAACGGCTGAAGAAGTAAGGTGGAGGCTGATAATCAGCGCTCCACCACCAGCCCATCCCGCAGCGTAATAACGCGATCCATACGGGTCAGCAGTTCTTCATTGTGGGTAGCGATAAGAGCGGCCAACCCCTGACCTCTTACAGCGCTCATCAATTCTTCGAACACGACATCTGCTGTGCGCACATCAAGGTTGCCTGTAGGCTCGTCTGCCAGCAGTAAAGCGGGATTATTCGCCAGTGCCCGCGCAATGGCCACACGCTGCTGCTCGCCACCCGAAAGTTTGCCGGGCAGATGCTTTACGCGATGGCCCAACCCAAACAAGCCCAGCAACTGTTCGGCTTTGGCGCGCGCATCCGCCTTGCGCACACCGGCAATCATCTGCGGCAGCATGACATTCTCCTGAGCCGTAAACTCAGCCAGAAGATGGTGGAACTGATACACAAACCCGATACGATCACGCCGAAGGGCTGTTCGGCCCGCATCGGCTAACCCACGGGTGTTCTGACCACACACGTCAATCTCGCCTTCATCAGGCGTATCCAGCAGGCCTGCCAGATGCAGAAGTGTTGATTTGCCAGTGCCAGATGGCGCGACAAGAGCGACCAACTCCCCTGCGCGCAGGGCAAAATCTGCGCCCTGTAAAATGGGCAGCGCGGCTTCCTCGCCACTCCGATACGTTTTTTTGACGCCCTGAAGGCGCAGCACGACATCATTCATGGCGCAAAGCCTCCACCGGGTCTGTTTTGGCCGCACGCCATGATGGATAAAGCGTCGCCAGCAGGGAAAGAGCCAGCGCCATGGCTATAACCTCACCCACCTGCCCCCACACCAGTTTTGCTGGCAGATGTGTCAGATAATAGACTTCGGGGTTGAACAGATTGGTGCCAGTCAAAGACTGTAAGGCCTGCCGTATCCGTTCAATGTTCATGCAGAACACAACGCCCAGCAGGGTGCCTGCGACTGTCCCTGTCACTCCTACCGAGGCACCGCACATCAGAAAAATGCGCATAATCGCCCCACGGCTTGCGCCGATGGTCCGCAGCACGGCGATATCGCCTGTCTTGTCCTTCACCATCATAATCAGGGAGGAAATGACATTGAAAGCCGCCACCAGAATAATAAGTGTCAGGATAAGGAACATGACATTCTGTTCTACCTGCACGGCACCAAAAAGAGCGTTGTTGGCGTTAGTCCAGTCCAGCACACGCAGGCCCGGATCACCCACTGCGTTTACAATCCGCATGGTGACGGGGCGGATATTCTGCGCATCCTGCGTCATCACCTGAATTTGGGTGACTTTATCAGGCATCTGAAAATAAACTTGCGCCGCATGCATGGGCAGGAAAACATAGCTGGAATTATAGTCATTCACCCCAGCGTCAAAAATCGCCACCACATGATAGGCCCGGACACGGGGGATGGTTCCGAAAGCAGTTGCCGCTCCATTGGGGGACACCAGCGTAATGCGGGACCCTATGGAAAGCCCGGCCCGTTCGGCCAGACTGACCCCGACAACAATAGCGTCGTCCCCTTCAAAATCATCAAGCGTGCCGGCAACCAGAGACGAACTGACCCCCTTGAGGTCAATCAACCCCTGCTTGGTCATACCATGCACAACGCCGCCTGAATTGAACGAACCTGCGCTAAGCAGCACCTGTTCTTCAACCAATGGGGTCGCGCTGATAACGCCGGGAACTTTGCGCACCCGGTCAGTCACATCTTCATAGTGTGAAATGGTGCGCCCTGCACCGTAGATGCTCAGATCTCCATTCAGGCCAAGAATACGCCCCATGAGATCTGCCTGGAAGCCATTCATCACCGCCATGACGATGATGAGCGTGGCGACACCCAGTGCGATCCCGACAAGCGAGAAAATGGCAATAACAGAAACAAAGCGCTCTCCACGCCGCGCACGGAGATAACGTCCGGCTATTGCCCGCTCGAAGGGACCAAACATCATCAGCCTGCCAGAACCAGAGCCAGAGCGTCTTCCACGCTCAGATCCTGACGCTCGCCTGTGGCACGACGCTTCAGTTCAACGCGGCCTTCCTTGGCGCTGCGTGGACCAACCACAATCTGCCACGGATGCCCCATCAGGTCCGCATCGGCAAACTTGGCCCCTGCCCGGTCGGACCGGTCATCATACAGGAAGGCTTCGGTGTTGGTGTTGTAGATCTGCTCACACAGCGCATCACAGGTTTCGTCACCAACCTTCAAGTTCAGGATGGCGGCACGGAAGGGCGCTACGGAATCAGGCCAAATGATGCCGTTTTCGTCATGGCTGGCCTCAATAATGGCCCCGGCAAGACGGGAGACACCAATACCGTATGACCCCATTTCAGGGTTCAGAGGCGCACCGTCCGTCCCTGTAACCGTAATATCCATGGATTTGGTATACTTGGTGCCAAAATGGAAAATATGCCCCACTTCAACGCCGCGTCCTTCCCGACGCCGGTCTTCTGGCACGGCGTCCCATGCTGCTGTGTCGTGCATTTCATCGGTGGCTGCGTAAGGTGTGGTTACGCGTTTGTAGAAGGCTTCCAGCGCTGCGGCGTCATCCGTATTAACGGGCTCATCCAGCCAATCCTGTTCTTCAAGGGCGGCATCATAGAACACGCCGCTCTCACCCGTGGGGGCCAGAATGAGGAATTCGTGGCTAAGTTCACCGCCAATCGGGCCGGTATCAGCCCGCATTGGCACAGCCCGCACACCAAGGCGCTGGAATGTGCGCAGATAAGCCAGCATCATGCGCTGGTAGCTGGACACAGCAGACGCATAATCCAGATCAAAGCTGTAAGCGTCTTTCATCAGAAATTCGCGGCCACGCATCACGCCGAAACGCGGACGCATTTCATCGCGAAATTTCCATTGAATATGATACAGAACCTGCGGCAGTTCCTTGTAGGACTTCACTGTCTGACCAAACAGATCAGTAATCATTTCCTCGTTGGTCGGCCCGTATAGCAGATCACGGTTATGACGGTCCTGAATACGCAGCATTTCCGGCCCGTAAGCATCATATCTGCCAGAGCGCTTCCAGAGTTCGGCTGATTGAAGGGTTGGCATCAGCACTTCCTGTGCACCAATGCGGTCCTGTTCTTCGCGGACAATCTGGCTGATATTGCGCAGAACCTTCAGACCTGCTGGTAACCAGGCGTAAATGCCAGAAGCTGTCTGCCGGATAAGCCCTGCACGAAGCATCAGCCGATGAGAGACGATCTGCGCCTCTGCCGGGTTTTCTTTAAGTGTGGGGAGAAAACTGCGCGAAAGACGCATGGATAACTCAACCTTGTCTGTAAAGCGGCCTAGGGGCCGGAACCGCCGGAAACACTCCCGATCAGTTTCTGCTGTAAAACACTGCGACCATAAAGAAAACCCGCATCATGCGGGTCTCCTTCCAAGGTCTTCTTAACAGGGAATTTGGGCTGGCTGCGTGTCAAACACGCAGAACATGCACATCCACCAATGGACGCTTCTGGATCTTGCGGCCCAGAGCACGGCGCAAAGCGGTTTTAGCTGCATCCTGAAAGGACTGATCGTCACTCCGCAGTTCATCTGGGATAACATCCAGCGCGTTTGCGAACTCTTCCCGCACCCGCACGCTTTCCAGATCATCCGGTTCAAGCAGGCCGGGGGCACTAACCTTGGGTTCACCAATGACGAACCCTTCGTCATCAACCGCGAAGCTGGCAATCACCACACCGTTGAACAGCATCTTGCGTCGTGCAGCCAGCACTCCGCCATTCATGGGCAGCAAACGGCTACCATCCAGCGCCAGACGGCCACTGGGTGCGGTATCAATCACTTCAACCTTACCCGGTGCCAGACGCAGAATGTCACCATCTTCCAGCAGAACCGGTGCAATTCCTTTTTCCTGCGCCAGTGCGGCATGAGCCGTCAGGTGACGCCATTCACCATGCACAGGCACCGCATACTGGGGCTTAACCAGGTCATACATGGTGCTGACATCATCACCCGTGGCGTGACCAGACACATGCACAAAATGGTCTTTGTCAGTAATAACCGTCACACCACGACGGGACAGGTTGTCCTGCACAGCCATGATGGCACGTTCGTTACCGGGGATCATACGGCTGGAATAAATGACCGTATCGCCCTCACCCAAAGAGACATTCGGATGAATATCCAGCGAGATACGGGAAAGTGCTGACCGTGGCTCACCCTGACTGCCGGTAATGATCATGACAATCTGATCATCCGGCAGATCATTTACATCCTGCTCGCTCAGGAAGGGCAGAACGCCTGATAGATAACCACATTCACGGGCGGCAACATCCAGATTACGCAGCGAACGGCCAACCAGCACAACCGTGCGGCCAGCTGCTTGTGCCGCCATGGCAATGGTTTCAACACGCGCCACGTTAGAGGCAAAGCATGTCACTGCGATGCGCCCCTTCAGACCACTGATCAGGTCCGTCATGCTCCGACGCACTTCGGCTTCAGAACGGGACTTGCCAGAGCTCATGACGTTGGTGCTGTCACACACCAGCGCCAGAACGCCTTCCTTCCCCACTTCTTCCAGACGCTTCGTGTCGGTAGGCGGCCCAACAAGCGGATCAGGGTCTAGCTTCCAGTCACCCGTATGAACCACAATGCCCGCTGGCGTGCGCAGCACAACGGCCTGCGCTTCCGGCACGGAATGCGTTACGGGGATAAACTCAAGATCGAATGGACCAACGTCAAACCGGCCACCGCAAGGAATAACGTGGATCGGCACCTGCTGGAGCAAACGTGCTTCACCCAGTTTGCGGCGCAGCACGGCACCTGCGAAGGGGGTTACGTAAACCGGACATTCAAGCAGAGGCCACACATGGGCCACGGCACCAATATGGTCTTCATGGGCGTGGGTAATCACCAGCCCGGCCAGTTTGTCGCGCCGTTCAGCAATGAAGGTCGGGTCTGGCACCAGAATTTCAGCTTCTGGTGTGTCGTTACCGCTAAAACCAATACCGCAATCTATCGCCAACCAGGTTTCCCCCAAGCGATAGAGATTCAAATTCATACCGATTTCGCCTGTTCCGCCCAAGGGCAGAAAGGCGAAATCGCCGTTCTGTTCTGTCATTAGTAGTACTATCCTTCTGTCAAAAGATCTTTTTCGATGGTGAGACGCGGCAGGGGGTTGCGCCCTGCCAATATCCGCAGCCCGTTCAGGGTCAGCATTGAATCGACATGGTCAAAGACCGTTGTTCCTTCCGAGAAGAGCGGAGCCAGACCACCGGTAGCGAGCACTTTCATGTCCTGCCCGACTTCCTGCCTGATCCTCTCGACGATCCCCTCGATCAACCCGATATAGCCCCAGAATACCCCGGAGCGCATAGCGGCAACCGTGTTGCGCCCAATAACGGAATCAACTGCCGGACGCCCGACACCAATACGCGGCAGTCGCGCCGCAGCCTGATGCAAGGCTTCAACAGACAGATTGATTCCCGGCGCAATGACGCCGCCACAATAACTCCCTTCATGATCAACCACATCAAAGGTGGTTGCTGTACCAAAATCTATAACCGTTAACGGCCCACCATAAAGATGGTGCGCCGCAAGTCCATTTAAAAGGCGATCAACCCCAACTTCGTCCGGATTGTCCATTTTGATGGAAAACCCCCAATCCAGTCGGGCTGACGCCAGCAAAGGTTCAACCGCAAACCATTGTCGGCATAATGTGCGCAGATGGTAGAGTGCTGCGGGCACAACGGTGCCAATCACAGCGCCTTCAATATCATCCGCCGAAATACCCTGCATGCGCAGCAACGCCAGCAACCATACGGCGTACTCATCTGACGTACGCTGGGCCTGCATGGTTATGCGCCACGTACCACGCCATTTTGCGCCATCATACACGGCAAACACAACATTGGTGTTGCCTGCGTCAATGACCAGAAGCACTTACTGCCCCCTGTGATGCCAGCAGGATATCTCCTGTTGCGATGGTTTTCATTCCGTTTTCCGTTTCAAGCAGCAGCCGACCATCTGCGGCCAGCCCCGCAAACTGCCCCTTTTCATAAGTAGTCCCGCCGCTTACGACAAGAGGCGTGCCAACAGGATGCGCCCGTTTCAGCCATTCCTTACACAGAATACTGAATCCTTGCTCCCGCCAGACCATCAGCCAATGGGTCATCTGGGCGAGAATAGCCTCTGCCACGGCCTTGGGCTGTGGGGCCTCTCCATACCGTGCCAGATTGGCAGCCTGCCGCCCAATCGCATCGGCATTAGGGGCGTTTGCCAGATTGGCCCCCATACCGATAACCAGCCTGTCGCCTTCCCGCTCGATCAGGATACCGCCAAGTTTCTGGCCGTCTAACAAAATATCATTGGGCCACTTGATTTGCAGGTGATGGCGCGCCGCAGGCATGGCCGCTGCCAACCCGTCAAAAAAGGCAAGTGACGCAACAAACGGCCAACCACCTAAAGCGTCCTGCCCCATCTGCTCGCCGTCGAGCAACATAGAAAGAGCAAGGCTTTGGCCGGCATCAACCCAGTTGCGGCCACGGCTGCCGCGCCCTTTGGTCTGCTGCAAAGCCAGAAGAGCCAGACCGGGGAGTTCCCCCGCTCTGGCCCGTTCAAGACAAACATCCGAGGTCGAAGTCAGTTCATCATAACATTCAAGCCGCCAAGGCGGACAAACTGCCTTCATTCCCTCTCCTTTAGCCAGCCAGTGCCATTGCGGCCTGCTGGGCCATTGTCATTAATGGACCAAGCACCAGAATGAAAAACACTGTTGCCAGCCCCATACCGCCAGACACAAACAGCAGGCTGGGTGCTGGACGATCCAGCCCTTCTGCGGGTGCATCAAAATACATAACCTTTACGACGCGAAGGTAATAGTATGCGCCCACAATACTGGAAACCGCCCCGACACAGACCAGCACATAAAGACCAGCCTGCCATGCCGCGGCAAACACCATGAACTTGCCAAAAAAGCCAGCAAGCGGCGGTGCTCCCACCATACTGAACATAAAGATCGCAAGGGCCGCAGCCATACCAGGATCTGTTTTGCTTAGACCGGCAAGGTCAGCAATAGCGGTCACTTCCCGCCCCTTGCGCCGCATGGAGGCAATACCCGCAAACACACCCGCATTCATGACAAGATATGCCGCCAGATAGATCAAGGTAGCCCGCACACCAGCAGAAGATGCCGATGCCAGCCCCATCATGGCGTACCCCATATGGCCAATGGAGGAATAAGCCATCAAACGTTTAATATCGGTCTGGGGAATGGCTGCGAACGCGCCGTACACCATTGATAGCATGGACACGGTTTCAATCAGGATCTGCCAACGGGGCGCAACCATCCCAAACGGGCCAACCATTACCCGCAAAAACAAAGCAAAGGCTGCAAATTTCGGCGCCCCCGCCATATAGGCTGTAACAGGCGTAGGGGCACCTTGGTATACATCTGGTGTCCACATATGAAACGGGACAGCAGAGAGCTTGAAGCACAGTCCCACCACAACAAAGACAATACCGACCATAAGCCCGGCAGGGATCTCACCCCCAGCATGAATGGCTGCGATCAGACCGCCATACTCCATCGTGCCAGCATATCCATAGACCAGTGACATGCCATACAGCAGGATGCCAGACGCCAGTGACCCCAAGACAAAATATTTTAGACCCGCTTCAGAAGATGCAACGCGATCACGCTCCAATGCGCAGAGAATGTAAATGGACAGCGATGACAACTCCAACCCGACAAATAGCGTCATCAGGTTGGCAGACGACGCCATAATCATTGCGCCCAGTGTCGAGAAGAGCATTAGGATAGGGGTTTCAAACGGAAGCGCGTCTGATACCGTGCCCTGCTCTCTCCGATAACCAACGGTCACCACTGTTGCCAGCAGACCACCGGCCAGCGCCAGAATTTTCATAAACCGGGCGAAGCTGTCATTCACAAACGTGCTTGCGTATCCCACGCCGTCCGGTGACAGAACGACCAGAAAACCACAGCCGATAAAGGCTGCAATAGTCAGCATAGCGCAGGGAAAAAACCCCTCCCCCCGCCGCTGTAAGACCCCCACAACCAGAATAACCAGCCCGGAAAGCGCAAGTGCAATTTCAGGTAAAGCCAGCGTCCAGTTTACTGCACTGTCGCTCATTGCAACGCACTCCGTTCACAAGAAATCATCATGAGGAAGAAAGTCTGCATCATCCGTTCCTCACCCACACAGTGCGACAGTCAGCAAGACCACCAACCCAGCCAGCATGGTGAAGGCATAAATTGCAATCGAGCCGGTCTGAAGTTTGACAGCCTCTGCAGCACCAGTAGCGGTTGCACGCACCAGATCACGCGGCAGCCCTTCAACGGCCCCTTCATCTCCCTCTTTCCACAGTGCACGCGCTATGGCGGCATAGGGGCGGACAAAAATAACGGTATAAATTTCGTCAAAATACCATTTGTTCAGCAGGAAGCGATAAACAGGCCCGAAAGACCGTGCCATGGATGCTGGCAATGCTGGTGACGCCACATAGAAAACATAGGCCAAGGCAATCCCGGCCAGCCCTGCGATAGAAGGCAGAAGGGCTATCAGTGCAGGAACATTTTCCAGCGTTTCCATGATGGTGTTAGCAGGCGCGTTGAAAATTGCTCCGTCCCAGAACAATTCCTGCTTTGGCCCGATATAGAATGGCGCAAGTGCTACACCTGCCACCACAGCCCCTATTGCCAGCAGCACCAAAGGTACTGTCATGGCAGCAGGACTTTCATGTGCAGCGTCGCGCAGATGAGCATCGGCTGGTGCGCCATGAAACACCAGGAACAGCAAGCGCCAGCTATAAAAGGCCGTAATAAACGCCGTAATGGTGCCTAGCACCCAAGCATATTGGCTCATACCGCTGCCACTGGCCCAAAGAGCGTTCAGAATGGCATCTTTTGACCAATACCCAGCAAAGGGGAACACACCAGCGAGTGCCAAGCTGCCTATCCACATGACAGCATAAGTCAGCGGCAGCTTCTTCCATAAACCGCCCATACGGAACATGTTCTGTTCGTCATGCACGGCATGGATAACAGAGCCAGCCCCCAGAAAGAGAAGGGCTTTGAAAAATGCGTGGGTTGTCAGATGAAAAACCGACGCCTGATAAGCCCCGACCCCAACAGCGGCAAACATGTACCCAAGCTGAGAGCAGGTTGAATACGCAATCGTGCGCTTGATATCAGGCTGCACCATGCCGACAGTGGCGGCGAAGAAACACGTTGTTGCCCCAATGAAGATGACAAACAACCGGGTCTGGGGCGCGAACTCCAACAAAGGCGACATACGCGCCATCAGAAACACACCAGCGGTGACCATGGTGGCTGCATGGATAAGCGCAGAAACCGGCGTTGGCCCTTCCATGGCATCAGGCAACCATGTGTGGAAAAAGAGCTGTGCCGACTTGCCCATAGCCCCCACAAATAGCAGGAAGCAGATGACTTCAATCATGCTGAATGCTGTTCCGAACAGAGGGTAGTATGCCCCCAGAACCTGCGGAACAGCCGCAAAAATTTGATCATACTGCACTGTATGGAACAGCACATAAATCAGGCCGATCCCCACAATGAAAAACAGATCAGCCACACGGTTGACGACGAACGCCTTGATAGCTGCCGCCGTAGCCGAAGGACGGTCATACCAGTAGCCAATCAGCAGATAACTGGCCAAACCAACGCCTTCCCACCCGAAGAACAATTGGATGAGATCATTGGAAGACACCAGCATGAGCATGGCGAAGGTAAAGAGTGAGAGATACGAAAAAAACCGATATGTCGGCATTGTCTCGTGGCTCATGTAGCCAAGGCTATAGCAATGCACCAACAATGAGACACACAGCACCATGGCAGTCATGGTGACTGACAGTGTATCAAACCGCAGGGTCCACGTTGCGTGAAAACCACCGGCATTGACCCAGTCAGCCAGAGCAACAGCGCGTGGAGCAAAACCGGCGCTCCATCCACCATACAGAGCCCCTACCCCGCAAAGCGTGGCAATAGCCATACAGCCCAGAGTGATTATTTTGGCGACGGCATCGCCCATAAGACGGCCACCAAGCCCAGCCACAGCCGCCCCTGCCAGCGGCAGAAGAATGGCAACAGCAAACAGGTGAAGATCGGTCTGCATCAGTCCGCTCATCCCTTCATCATCGTAACGTCTTCAACCTGGATAGACCCACGGTTACGGAAATAGACCGTGACAATGGCCAGCCCGATTGCCGCTTCTGCGGCTGCGATGGTCAACACAAACAGCACCATGATCTGGCCCGAAAGGTCAGCATGGGCGGAAGAAAACGCGACAAAATTCAGATTGGCGGAAAGCAGGATCAGTTCCATGGACATCAAAATGATGATGACGTTTTTCCGGTTAAGAAAAATGCCAAACACACCCAGAACCAACAAGGCTGCGCTCACAACCAGATAAGGGCCAAGCCCAATGGCGGCGATAGCGGGCGTCATGCGCCTTTCTCCCTTTCGTCTGCCTCCGTCTGCCCTCCCGATCCGTATGATCCGGGAACAGCAATTTCGTAATAGGAGTTATGGGGACGAAGGAAACCACCATTCCCCAACACATTTTCGCCAAGTGGCAGATCCACAAGCTCAAGCGTGTCTTCACGTGTGCGTGCATGCTGTTTGCTGATATTCTGGCGACGCCCCGTATTGGTTTGGCGCAACGTCAGAACGATAGCGCCGATCATGGCGACCAGCAGCACCAGACCACACGCCTGAAAAAGCAGAACATAATGCGTGTAGATCAACGTGCCCAAAGCTGCGGTATTGGTCAGCCCCGGTGCCCCGCTTAGGGGGGCCAACCCGGTATCAGGTGCCATCTTCCAGTTACCAAGCGCCATAATCAGCTCGACAAACAGAATACCGCCTACACAAGCCCCTATCGGCGCATAACGCTGAAACCCTTCGCGCATCTGCGTGAAATCAATATCCAGCATCATGACCACGAACAGGAACAGCACAGCCACGGCACCCACGTAGACAATGACCAGCAGCATGGCCAGAAACTCGGCCCCTGCCACCAGAAACAAGCCTGCCGCATTAAAGAAACCAAGAATCAGAAACAGGACCGAATGCACGGGGTTACGTGCGGTAATAACCATTGTGGCGGATACAAGCAGCACCGTCGCAAACACATAAAATACAAGCTGCGGTATCATCAGCTTACCTCCTGCCAGGATATGGCCTGCACATTCTCACCGATAAGGCGCATCAAGTTCTAACCGACGGGCAAGCAGGGCTTCCCAGCGGTCTCCGTTCGCAAGAAGCTTGTCTTTGTTATACATCAGCTCCTCGCGGGTTTCGGTCGCAAATTCGTAGTTGGGGCCTTCAACAATTGCATCTACCGGGCAGGCTTCTTCGCACAGGCCGCAATAGATGCATTTTGTCATGTCTATGTCGTAACGCGTGGTACGGCGCGAACCGTCATCACGCTCTTCAGCCTCAATGGTTATGGCTTCAGCCGGGCATGTTGCTTCACACAATTTGCAGGCAATGCAACGTTCCTCGCCATTGGGGTAACGCCTTAACGCATGCTCACCACGGAACCGGGGAGAAAGTGGCCCTTTCTCATACGGGTAGTTCAGCGTGACTTTTGGCTTGAACATCATGTTGAATGTGGAAGCCATACCGGCTGCCAGTTCTGTCAGCAGAAAAGACCGGAAGGTTTTTCCAAGAGCACTCATCAATTGATACCTCCGGTCTGGGGCAACAGGCCTGTCGCCATAAGGAAACCTGCTGTTGCAATCATCCATATCAGGGAAAACGGCAGGAAGACTTTCCACCCAAGGCGCATCAACTGGTCATACCGATAGCGGGGGAACGTGGCGCGCACCCAGATAAAGACAAACAGGCAAAAGAGAATTTTGAAAATCAGCCATATTGGCCCCGGCAGCCAAGTGAACGGCGCAATGCCCAGTGGCGGTAGCCATCCACCCAGGAACAGGATGCTGACCATCGCCGACATCAAAATCATGTTGGCATATTCACCAAGGAAAAACAGACCAAATGCCAAGGACGAATATTCGACAAAGAACCCGGCCACCAGTTCGCTCTCACCTTCTGGCAAGTCAAACGGCGCACGGTTGGTTTCCGCCAGTGCCGAGATAAAGAACACGATAAACATTGGGAACATGGGCAGGCAGAACCATACATGACGCTGTGCCAGCACAATGTCATTCAGGTTCAGGCTACCAACGGCCAGCAGTACTGACACAATCACCAGCCCGATGGAAACTTCGTAAGACACCATCTGCGCGGCAGACCGCAGACCACCAAGAAAGGCGTATTTTGAATTGGAGGCCCAGCCTGCAATCAGCATGCCGTAGACGCCAAGGGACGAAATGGCCAGTAGGTAAAGAATACCCACATTAATGTTCGCCACGGCGAGCCCATTACCGGTTGGGATAACCGCCCATGCCAGCATAGCGAGCGAAAACGTCAGAAACGGTGCAAACAAGAACAGGGCACGATTGGCACCCGATGGAATAACCGTTTCCTTGAAAATCATCTTGATGGCATCGGCAAAAGCCTGAAGCAGGCCGAACAGACCATTCACATTCGGCCCGCGCCGCATCTGCATGGCGGCCATGACCTTTCGCTCCATGAGCGTCAGATAAGCCACACCAATCAGCAACGGCACCAGAACGGCCAATGTTTCCAGCACCATCAGAATAATCTGGCCAATAAGCGTATGATAAAAAAACTGCGCCATTAGCCTTTACTCCGCTGCCACTGCGTGTGCTGGGGCATAAACACGCGAACATTCCGCCATGGTCGGACTGGCCCGGCTTATAGGATTGGTCTGATAATAGTCATGAATAAGCGGACGAAACTCTCCCGAGCCGAAGTCACCCGGCACATTTGTCGGAGATCCGTCTGACAAGCGTGCAAGCCCGGCTGGTGATTTTTCAACCGTTCCGATGTGCGCAAACACCGGATTGACCGCGGCCATACGTGCACGCAACGCTTCCAGAGTGTCGTAAGGTAACGTGTGACCTGCGACTTCTGAAAATGCGCGAAGAATACGCCAGTCTTCCTTTGCCTCGCCCGGAGGGAAGACCGCACGGAACGACCGCTGCACACGGCCGGCCGTGTTTACATACGTACCCGGCTTTTCCGTATAGGCTGCACCCGGGAGAATAATATCTGCCCGTGCCGCTGCTGCATCCCCATGATGCCCCTGGTAAATAACGAATGTATCCGGGCCGATTTTATCGATCGGGAATTCATCTGCTCCCAGAAGCCACAGAATATCTACGCCTCCACGAAGCATGTTGGTTGCAGCCAACCCGTGTGAACCGGGGAGAAAGCCCAGATCAAGCGCACCAGCGCGGGATGCTGCTGTATGCAGAACATTGAAACCGTTCCAGCCATCATTCACAACACCAACCTGTTCAGCTAGCTGACGGCAGGCTTTGTAAACAACTTCAGCATCGTGTCGGGTCAGCGCTGCATGGCCCAGAATAATCATGGGGCGCTTTGCGTTCTTCAACGTTTCAGCAAAGGGGCTCGAACCATCAAGCAACCCCGTTAACGCATCAGGCCCTTCCCCTAGGACCGTCACGTCATAGGTAGGGTCCGTTGGGAAACCGCCAATCGATGCTATTGGAAAACCGCCCCGCCCGGCATGGAGGAACCGCTTACGGATACGGGCATTGAGCACTGGCGCTTCATGCCGCGGGTTTGCCCCCACCAGCAGCAATGCGTCTGCATCGTCCAGTCCGACAATATCGCTATTGAAAAGATAGCCCTCGCGGGCGCTTGTGTCATACCAGGCGCCATCCTGCCGACAATCAATGTTTGATGACCCGAGGGCCACCATCAGATCTTTTAGCGCACAGAGACTTTCGGCATCGCAGAGGTCTCCGGCAATGGCCCCGATACGGTCACCTGTCACACCATCCAGTCTGCGTGCCAAAGACACAAATGTATCCTGCCACGATGCCGGATGCAGCTTGCCGTGTACACGCACCCACGGACGGTCCAGCCGCCGCCGCTTTAAGCCATCAACAGAAAAACGGCCTTTGTCTGACAGCCATTCTTCATTTACCTCGTCATTGACGCGAGGCACAATCCGCATGACTTCGCCGCCACGAGCCTGCACCTGAATGTTGGTACCGACAGCATCCATGACATCAATACTGTCGGTCTTCTTATATTCCCATGATCGGGCATGGAAGGCTGAAGGTTTGGCGGTAAGCGCACCAACCGGGCAGATATCGATCAGATTGCCAGAAAGCTCGGATGTCAGTGCTTTTTCGACATAGGTGGTGATTTCCGCATTTTCACCCCGGGACACCATTCCCAGTTCCGGCGTCCCTGCAACCTCGGTCGAAAACCGAACACAGCGTGTGCATTGGATGCACCGCGTCATGACCGTCTTAACCAGCGGTCCCAGATTTTTATCAGTTACTGCCCGCTTATCTTCCTGATACCGCGAAATACCCGTGCCGTAACCGTAAGCCTGGTCCTGCAAATCGCATTCCCCGCCCTGATCACAGATGGGGCAATCAAGCGGATGATTGATCAACAGAAATTCCATGACCGCGCGACGCGCACGGCGCACCACTTCTGTATCCGTCAGAATTTCCATTCCTTCAGACACAGGGAAACCGCAGGATGCAACGGGTTTTGGCGCACGCACAACCTGCACCAGGCACATGCGGCAGTTCCCTGCTACGGACAGACGTTCATGGTAGCAGAAACGCGGTATTTCTTTTCCGGCGGCTTCACACGCTTGCAGCGCAGAAGAACCCGGAGCGACATCAACCGGTGTGCCGTCAACTATTACCCTCACCATGGGCCTTACTCCGCTGCCACTGGGATGCCGTGCGCAGGCACCTGCACCAAGCCAGTTGAACCAAGCGCTGCTTTATACTGGCGAATACGGGCTTCCATTTCCGGCCTGAAGTGGCGGATCAAGCCTTGAACAGGCCAAGCCGCAGCATCCCCCAGCGCGCAGATGGTATTGCCTTCCACTTGCCGGGTAACCTGTTCAAGCAGATCAATTTCATCAAGCTCGGCACGCCCCTGCACCATGCGGTCCATCATCCGCATCATCCAGCCAGTGCCTTCGCGGCAAGGCGTGCACTGGCCGCAGCTTTCATGTTTGAAGAAACGTGAAAAACGGGCGATTGCTTCGATAATATCGGTCGATTTATCCATGACAATCATGCAGGCCGTGCCCAAACCGGACCGTTCGGCGCGTAAGCTGTCATAATCCATCAGCACGGTTTCGCAGATTGACTTTGGCAACACAGGAACAGAACAGCCACCGGGAATAACGGCCAGCAGATTATCCCACCCCCCGCGCACACCGCCGCCGTGTTTTTCGATAATTTCCTTCAGCGGAACGCCAAGCTCTTCTTCAAAAACACAAGGCGTATTCACGTGACCTGAAATAGCCATCAGTTTGCTGCCGGTATTATTGGGACGCCCCAAACCAGCAAACCATGCCCCACCACGCCGCATAATTGTAGATGCGACAGAAATACTTTCGACATTGTTTACAGTGGTTGGACAACCATAAAGCCCTACACCAGCCGGAAAAGGCGGCTTCATGCGTGGCTGGCCTTTTTTGCCTTCAAGGCTTTCAAGCAGGGCTGTTTCCTCGCCACAGATGTAAGCCCCTGCACCACGATGGATGTAGAAATCGAAATCCCAGCCGCTACCAGACGCATTTTTGCCAATCAGGCCAGCTTCATAAGCTTCATCAACTGCATACTGAAGATGCTCTGCTTCACGAAAAAATTCGCCGCGGATATAAATATAAGCCGCATGTGCCCCCATTGCGAATGACGCAATCAACGCACTTTCAATCAGCTTGTGCGGCTCGTGCCGCATGACTTCACGGTCTTTACATGTGCCTGGTTCTGACTCATCCCCATTGATCACCAGATAATGGGGACGCCCATCTGACTGCTTGGGCATGAAAGACCATTTCAGCCCTGTCGGGAAGCCAGCCCCGCCACGCCCGCGCAGACCGGACGCTTTCATTTCAGCGACAACAGCATCCCGCCCTTTGGCTAGAATATCAGCCGTATTATCCCAGTCACCGCGTCTACGGGCACCGGCCAGCTTCCAGTCGTCCTGACCATACAGATTAGTGAAGATCCGGTCTTTGTCCTGCAACATGCCCGTCTCTCCTATTGGTTTTCAGACGCCGCTTCCGGCGTTTCAAGCAATGTCTTGCGTCCACCTTCCGGTGCGGAGCCACAGCGATTAGTCACAGGGCCTGCCGCAGGGCGTTCGTCCGTCCGTAACGCAGCGATGAGTGCCTCCGTGCTGGGGCCATCCATATCTTCATAAAAATCGTCATCGACCTGAAGAATAGGGGCATTGGCGCAGGCACCCAGACATTCAACCTGCGTCAGCGTAAACAAGCCATCTTCACTGGTTTCACCAACATTGTTGATACCAGTAGCTTTTTTGCAAGCCTGCACAACAGCATCTGAACCACGCAACCAGCATGAAGTCGTAGTGCAGACCTGAAGGTGATACCGCCCTATGGGGCGTGTATTATACATGGTGTAAAAAGACGCGACCTCATACACACGGATGGGCGCCATATCCAGACGTTTGGCAATTTCGTCCATCGCGACCAGAGGCACCCACGCACTCCCGGTCTCACGCCCCATCTGCCGTTGGGCGATGTAAAGTATGGGCATGACAGCACTGGCTTTTCGTGCTTCCGGGTATTTCTTCAGAACTTTTACAATTTCCGCTTCTGATTCTGCATCAAACGTAAATTGTTCCGGCTGCTCTGCCGGTTTCCATGGGGTGTTCAACGATCCACCTCCCCAAACACAAGATCAAGCGAGCCGATAACCGCCACCATGTCGGCCAGCATGGCGCGACGGGACAGTTCATCAATAGCCTGCAAATGCGAGAAGCCCGTAGGCCTTATCTTGCAGCGATAAGGTCTGTTGCTGCCATCTGCCACCAGATAGACACCAAACTCGCCCTTCGGGCTTTCAACTGCGGTATAGGTTGCTCCGGGTGGGACATGATAGCCCTCACTAAACAACTTGAAGTGATGGATCAGCGCTTCCATGGAGCGCTTCATGTCTGCCCGGGGCGGAGGCGTGAATTTGGGGTCCTGCACCTTCACGGCACCGGGACGAATTTGTGTCAGACATTGCTCGATAATTTTCACGCTTTCCCGCATTTCTTCCATGCGAACAAGATAGCGATCGTAACAATCACCCTGACGTGTCACAGGCACTTTGAAGTCAACCTTGTGATAATTGTCATAAGGTTGACTGCGCCGCAGATCCCACGGCACACCAGATGCACGCAGACAAGGGCCGCTAAACCCCCACGCCAAAGCCTGCTCCGTTGTGAAAACACCGATACCAACCGTGCGTTGTTTCCAAATTCTGTTTCCCGTCAACAACCCTTCAAGGTCGTCAATCCATGCACGGAATTCTTTCGTCCATGCCCCAATCCGGTCTTCCAGATCAGCCGGGATATCGCGTGCAACACCACCGGGACGGAAATAATTGGCATGGAAACGGGCGCCAGAGGCTGCTTCGTAAAACTCCAGAAGTTTCTCACGCTCTTCATATCCCCACAGGGCGGGTGTTACCGCACCGCAATCCAGCCCCATGGCTGTGATATTGAGAATATGGTTTAGAATACGCGTTATTTCTGCAAACATGACCCGCAGCCATTTGGCGCGTTCGGGTATATCTATGCCCAGAAGTTTTTCTGTCGCCAGTGCAAACGCCTGCTCCTCACACATGGGAGAGACGTAATCAAGCCGGTCAAAATAGGGCAGAGCTTTGTGATAGGTTTTGTATTCTATCAGTTTTTCAGTGCCACGATGCAAAAGACCGATATGTGGCACAGCACGCGCCACGACCTCGCCCTCCATTTCCAGAACAAGACGCAACACACCATGCGCGGACGGATGCTGGGGACCAAAGTTCAGGGCATGAGAGTCAATTTCGACTGTCCGTCTTTCGCCATTCTGAAGCGCCTGCTCTGGCAATAGGCTTTCGGGAATATCTTTCTGAATGAAAGACTCTTCGATGGTCGACGTATCTACCGGTTTCATGTCTGTCATCCTCGGGTCCTCTTGATACCCTGTCTGACTTCATGTGCTTTTTCGTCACCCGGAAGCGTCAGCATGCCTTCCCATGGTGAAACGAAATCGAAATCTCGAAAATCCTGCGTTAAAGAAACGGGTTCTTTAACCACTTTCCGAAGCTCGACGTCGTAACGCACTTCCTCATAGCCGGTCAGCGGAAAGTCTTTCCGCAACGGGAACCCTTCGAACCCAATGTCGGTCAGAATACGACGCAGATCTGGTTGGCCAGAGAAAATGACCCCGTACAGGTCATAACACTCCCTCTCCCACCACGTAGCGCAAGGCCAGAGATGATGCACGGATGGAACAGGCATGTGCTCATCGGTGGTTATAATCACGCGAATGCGCTGATTATGGGAGACCGACAGCAGATTATAGACCACGTCAAATCGTTCTGCGCGGCTTGGAAAATCAACACCGCATAAATCCATAAGCTGCTCAAAACGATAGCGTGGATCATCTCGCAGCATCTGCATTAACGGCAGAAGCTGATCCCTCACCGTTCGCACAACCAGTTCCCCTTTTTCAACAGAGGCTGACTGGATGTCAGGCAAAGAGGTTGCCAGCGTAAAAGCCATGGAACCGACCTGCCCCTGCAAGCGGTTCTGTTGCGGGTTTACTGGAAGTTCAGCCACGAAGAATGGTCCCCGTGCGGCGAATTTTCTTTTGCAGCAGCATGATGCCGTAAATCAGCGCTTCTGCGGTCGGCGGGCAGCCGGGCACATAGACATCCACCGGAACAATGCGGTCGCACCCACGCACTACGGAATAGGAGTAGTGGTAATACCCGCCACCATTGGCGCAGGAGCCCATAGAAATGACCCACCGGGGCTCAGCCATCTGCTCATACAGGCGACGCAACACAGGGGCCATTTTATTGGTCAGTGTGCCAGCAACAATCATGACATCAGACTGCCTGGGTGACCCACGTGGAATAATACCCATCCGGTCAAGATCGTAACGCGGCATATAGGCGTGAATCATCTCGACCGCACAGCACGCCAGACCGAACGACATTGGCCACAGGCTGCCTGTACGGCCCCAGTTGACCAGTTTATCCAGATTGGCAACAACAAAGCCCTTTTCGGCTATGGCCCCTGTAATGCCGCGCACGACGGCATCCTGCTCTGGCCCTGGTGGCAGAGCCTCACGGTTCCAGAGAACAGCATCTTCATGTGAATTTGCAGACATAGGCGCTTTCCCCTTAATCCCAGTCCAGCGCGCCTTTGCGCCACTCGTACAGGAAGCCAATACCCAGAACGCTCAGAAAGCCCAGCATCGACAGGAACCCAAACAAGCCGATGCGGGACAGGCTGACCGCCCACGGGAACAGAAACGCGACTTCCAGATCAAAAATAATAAAAAGGATGGCAACCAGATAAAACCGCACGTCAAAACGGCGGCGGGCGTCATCAAACGCCTCAAAGCCACATTCATAAGCCGTGGTTTTTTCTGCGTATGGTTTTTGGTGGCCGCTCAACAGTGCAATACCCAGCATAGCGGCTGCAATAGTAACCGAGAGCGCGCCAAAAATAAGGACTGGCGCGTAATCACCCAGAACAGACTGCATCGGCTACTCCTGCACGAAAAAGGTCGCGTAGACCAAAAATCATGCGCGCAGCCTACCCCCAAGTGCCACGAACAACCATGCCCGAAAGGCGGTCGTTACGGCCACTTTCACGTGATTACTTGGGAAGCCAGTTTATTCCGGGAAAATAACTGGTTTTTTGTCTCATCAGGAAATCGAGAGTGCTCATTCTCTCGTGGGATCTTACCATTTAAAAACAGTAAGATGGTGGGCGATGAGGGGATCGAACCCCCGGCCATCTCGGTGTAAACGAGACGCTCTACCGCTGAGCTAATCGCCCGCCGCTTATGTGTCATAAATTGAAAAAGGCGGCAACCCCTTTTTTGAAGGTTTTGCCGCCTTTTCGCTAAAAACTTAATTTCTTTGAAGAAATTAGCTTACAGCGTCTTTCAGTGCCTTGCCCGGTTTGAAACGGACAGAGGTTGAAGCAGGAATGTCGATTTCTTCACCCGTACGCGGGTTACGACCCTTAGCCGCCTTACGCGTAGCAGTTACGAACGTACCGAACCCAACCAGACGGACTTCCTGCTTACGAGACAGAGCTTTTTCAATCGCTCCGAATACGGCGTCGACCACTTCGCCAGCCTTCGCCTTGGGCAGGGCTGCTTCGTCGGCTACTGCCGCAACGAGTTCCTGCTTGTTAAGCGGCTTCTCCATATTACGCCTTTCTTTATATCTATCTCATTAGTGGCGCGGCGGGCGGGTTCGTCCGCCTCTCCGCTTCCCGGTCGCACTATGCAGCCGTTTTTCGTCACGTCAACTGATCTAGGACAAACTTACGCGACAGAATGTTTTTTCACTCAATGCGGCAGGACGGAAACGGGCTTTACCCCTTCCGCAGCCGGAACGGCTTCGGGCACGTCTTCCCACTCAATCGGCTGGGGCTGACGTACCAGCGCACGCATCAGAACTTCATCCACATGAGAGACAGGAACGATTTCCAGATCTTTCTTCACGGATTCAGGAATTTCCGCGAGATCCTTCTCGTTGTCTTTCGGGATGAAGACCGTGCGAATACCAGCGCGCACTGCTGCCAGAAGCTTTTCTTTCAAGCCACCAATCGCCAGAACGCGACCCCGCAGTGTGATTTCACCCGTCATGGCAACATCACGCCGAACAGGGATTCCTGTCAGCACGCTTACCAGTGCCGTTGCCATAGCAACACCGGCCGATGGACCATCTTTAGGAGTCGCACCTTCAGGCACATGGACATGGAAACTCCGTTTATCAAACAGAGTCGGCACCACACCAAAGCGCGTCGCGCGGCTGCGCACATAAGAGAACGCAGCAGACACGCTCTCCTTCATGACGTCACCCAGCTTACCGGTTTCGACAATACCGCCCTTACCCGGCACCATGACGCTTTCAATGGTCAGGATTTCCCCACCCACTTCCGTCCATGCCAGCCCAGTGACAATACCGACCATATCTTCGGCTTCTGTCTCGCCGTAGCGATAGCGCTTAACACCTGCCAGCTTTTCCAGATTCCTGACGGTGATGGCCACTTTCTTGGCTTTCCCCGTCACAATCTCTTTCACCACTTTACGAGCAAGATTCGCAATTTCCCGCTCGAGGCTACGGACACCGGCTTCACGAGTGTAATAACGGATCAGATCACGCAGGGCATCATCGCTGATCGACCATTCGTCCGGCTTCAGGTTATGCGCTTCGCCCTGCTTGGCGATCAGATGGCGACGGCAGATTTCCACCTTTTCGTCTTCTGTGTAGCCAGACAGACGGATGATTTCCATACGATCAAGCAGAGGCTGCGGCATGTTCAGGCTGTTTGCCGTCGTCACAAACATGACGTCTGACAAATCATAATCCACTTCCAGATAATGATCCGCGAACGTACTGTTCTGTTCCGGGTCCAACACTTCCAGCAACGCAGAAGCCGGATCTCCGCGCCAGTCAGCCCCCAGCTTGTCGATTTCATCAAGCAGGAAGAGCGGGTTGGAAACCTTGGCCTTCTTCATTCCCTGAATAATCTTGCCGGGCATGGAGCCAATATAGGTCCGACGGTGACCGCGGATTTCAGCTTCATCACGCATGCCGCCCAGAGACATACGGACATAATGCCGCCCGGTTGCCTTGGCGATGGACCGTGCAAGAGAGGTCTTACCAACACCCGGAGGCCCAACCAGACATAGAATCGGGCCTTTCAGCTTCTGGGACCGGCTTTGCACGGCCAGATATTCCAGAATACGTTCTTTGACCTTATCCAACCCGTAATGGTCGGTATCAAGAATGGTTTCGGCTTCACCCAGATCGTGGCGCACTTTGGTGCGTTTTTTCCAGGGAATGCCCAGCAGCCAATCCAGATAATTACGCACCACTGTCGATTCGGCTGACATGGCGCTCATGCCACGCAGCTTTTTCAGTTCTGCAATCGCCTTTTCCCGCGCTTCCTTTGAAAGCTTGGTTTTGGCAATACGTTCTTCAATCTCGGTGGTTTCGTCTTTTCCGTCTTCGCCTTCACCCAGTTCTTTCTGAATGGCTTTCAATTGCTCATTCAAATAGTACTCGCGCTGGGTCTTTTCCATCTGGCGCTTCACACGATTGCGGATCTTTTTTTCAACCTGCAATACGCCGATTTCGGCCTCGATATGTGCGAAGACTTTTTCCAGCTGCTCCATGACGGAGGGCGCTTCAAGAATTTCCTGCTTTTCAGAAATCTTGAGGTTCAGGTGACTGGCAACTGTATCAACAAGCTTAGACAGGTCCGTAATCTGGTTAAGAGACACCAGAACTTCGGACGCGATCTTCTTATTAAGCTTAATATACTGTTCGAACTGAGAAACGATGGAACGACCAAGAGCCTCGGCTTCAGCGCCGACGGCGGGATCTTCCTTAATTTCTTCAATCTCGGCTTCAAAATGGCCGTCAACGTCATGCAGCGCTTTCACTTTTGCGCGGCGCACACCTTCGACCAACACTTTCACCGTGCCGTCTGGCAGCTTAAGCAGTTGCAGGATAGTTGAAACCGTCCCGAAGCGATAAACATCCTCGACGCTTGGATCGTCCTGAGCAGCATCTTTCTGCGCAACAAGAAGGATCTGTCGATCATCACGTGTAACAGATTCTAGCGCTTTGACAGATTTCTCGCGTCCCACAAACAGCGGCACAATCATGTGGGGGAAAACAACAATATCGCGTAGCGGCAACACAGCTACACGATCAGATTTCTGCGGCTGAACAGGTGAAGCTGACTTGGCATCATCAGCAACAGCCTCGACTGACGTGGTGAGGGTTGCTTGATTTTCGACCGGAGCCTTGGCCGGTGTTTTACGCTTACGTTTTACTGGTGGTTTTTCATTATCAGCCATAACCATGACCTCCTTCAAGGACGATCCAGGCCGAGTACCCGCTCTGCGGCATACCCCTGGGCCCGTAGAGGCACCCGGAAGTGCCTGTTTCTACTATGTCGTTACGAACGCCCCATTTCACAATGGGTTACACAGAAAGAACAGCCAGCAGATCATTTCTGATCGCTGGCTGCTGGTTACTTCTACGCCGTTTTTCAGGCTGATTGCTCTGCTGGAGCTTCTTTCCGTTTACCATAGACATAAACGGGACTGGTTTTTTCATCCGCGACATCGCGGTTTACAACCACTTCTTCCACATTATCCAACCCAGGGAGATCAAACATAGTGGACATCAGGATGCTTTCCAGAATGGAACGCAGACCGCGAGCACCCGTCTTCCGTTTAATGGCACGATCAGCAATGGCTTTCAGTGCATCATCCGTAAAGGACAACTGCACATCTTCCATCTGGAACAAGCGCTGATACTGCTTAACCAATGCATTCTTAGGTTCAGTCAGAATACGGATCAGCGCTGCTTCATCCAGATCGCCCAAAGTTGCGAGGACTGGCAGACGACCAATAAACTCGGGGATCAAACCGAACTTCATCAAATCTTCCGGTTCGACATCGTGCAGGATTTCACCCATACGCCGATCATCCGGGGAGCGAACATCTGCACCGAACCCGATACCGGTGCCCTTACCGCGCGCTGCAATAATCTTATCCAACCCGGCAAACGCACCGCCGCAGATAAACAGCATATTGGTGGTATCGACCTGAAGGAATTCCTGCTGCGGATGTTTACGCCCACCTTGCGGAGGAACAGAAGCAACCGTGCCTTCCATCAGTTTCAGCAATGCCTGCTGTACACCTTCACCACTCACATCACGCGTGATGGAGGGATTATCAGATTTACGGGAAATTTTATCGATTTCGTCGATATAGACGATACCGCGCTGCGCCCGTTCCACATTGTAGTCTGACGCCTGAAGCAACTTCAGGATGATGTTTTCAACATCTTCCCCAACGTAGCCAGCTTCAGTCAACGTCGTGGCGTCGGCCATGGTAAACGGCACGTCAAGAATACGGGCAAGCGTCTGCGCCAGCAGCGTCTTACCTGACCCCGTCGGACCGATCAGAAGAATGTTGGATTTTGCAATCTCAACGTCATTATTTTTCGCAGACTGCGTCAACCGTTTGTAATGGTTATGCACGGCAACAGAGAGAACCTTTTTGGCCTCAAACTGCCCAATCACATAATCATCAAGAACCTTGCAGATTTCCTTGGGTGTGGGGACGCCTTCACGCGATTTGACCAACGTGGTTTTGTGCTCTTCACGGATGATATCCATGCACAATTCCACGCATTCATCGCAGATGAAAACGGTTGGCCCAGCAATAAGCTTACGCACTTCATGCTGCGATTTACCGCAGAAAGAGCAATAAAGCGTATTTTTGGAATCACCGGACTTCGCGTTCATAAGCCCACTCCCTCGATCATCCCTGGCCTCAGACAACCGAGAGCCGTATTCCAGATTTTATCTGCCTTTCTAACGACAGACCACCCCTGCATTATAACAGGGGTGTTGGTATGCACCAGATTAAGGATGGTCTTTGTCCTTTTTTCCAGTTTCTTCTGCTGCCTTGTGGTGGCTGATAACCTTATCAACAATACCGAAAGACTGCGCTTCTTCAGCTGACATGTAGCTGTCACGCTCAAGCTTCTGCTCGATATCCTCAAGCGTCTGGCCGGTATGTTCACGATAGATTTCATTCAGGCGCTGACGGATAATCAGGATTTCTTTAGCCTGAATTTCAATATCACTGGCCTGACCCTGTGCACCACCAGAAGGCTGATGCACCATTACGCGTGCATTGGGCAGAGCATAACGATGCCCTTTTTCACCACCAGCCAATAGCAATGACCCCATAGAGGCTGCCTGACCGATGCACACAGTGCTGACCGGGCTGCGGATGTACTGCATGGTGTCATAAATTGCCAGGCCAGCAGAGACGACTCCACCCGGGCTGTTGATGTAGAAGGAAATTTCCTTCGTCGGGTTCACACTCTCAAGATAAAGAAGCTGTGCGGAAATAAGAGAGGCAACCTGATCATAGACAGGACCTGTCAGAAAAATAATCCGCTCCTGAAGCAGGCGGGAATAGATATCGAATGCCCGCTCCCCCCGTGAGGTCTGTTCGACCACCATAGGAACCAAAGCGTTGCTGAAAATCTCAACGGGATCACGATCCCTCATGTTAGTCATTCCCGTAAAAAACCTGCATTTACCCTACCCGACCCCCGTTCAGTAAACGGATGCCAGTCAGAGCGCTCTTATTCAAGATAGAGATAAAGTGGCAAGATGCCACCCCGGAAAAGAAAAACAGTCTGAAAAAGAGTGTCCCGCCAGTTCACACTGGCGGGACATAAATTTCTCAGATATCAGCCGGGGGTATGTCCGAAAGCTCTTCCGGAGTGACTTCTTTGTCCTCCACTTTCGCGAGTTCAATAAGATAATCAACAACCTTGTTTTCAAAAATTGGACCGCGAAGCGATTCAATTGCCTGAGGGTTGTTCTGGAAGAACTGGAACACCTGCTGTTCCTGCCCCTGATAGCGCATGGCTTCAGCCCGCATCGCACGACCCAGTTCATCCTGAGTAACCGTGATTGCGTTCTTACGGCCAATTTCAGCCAGCAGAAGACCAAGCTTTACGCGGCGTTCGGCAATCTTGCGATAGTCAGAACGTAGGGTTTCTTCGTCCTTGCCTTTGTCTTCGTCATCAAGCTGATCCGCTTTACGGTCGGCTTCAACGCGTTGCCAGATTTGGTTGAATTCGGCATCAACCATGCTTTCCGGTGCCGGGAAGTCGGTTTTAACAGCCAGAGCATCCAGCAGTTCGCGCTTGATACGCAGACGAGAAAGCTGTTCGTATTCGCTTTCAATCTGCTTACGCACCAGATCACGAAGCTGCTCAAGGTTTTCAAAACCCAGCTTCTTGGCCAGTTCGTCATCAATCGGAGCGTCAACCGGCTTTTTCAGTTCGCGCACTTTGATGTCGAAAGTAGCTTCTTTACCAGCCAGTTCTTCCGCACCGTAGTTTTCCGGGAACGTGACGGTGATGATTTTTTCTTCACCAGCCTTCATGCCTTCGATCTGCTCTGCAAAACCGGGGATGAAGCCTTCACCACCAATTTCAACATTCACATCTTCAGCCGTGCCACCATCAAACGGCACACCATCGCGCTTACCAACGAAATCAACGCTAACCACGTCGCCCTTCACGGCGGCACGATCTTCCGTGATCGTTTCGAAGCTACGCTGACGCTTTGCGAAGTCAGCAACGACATTGTCGATTGCTTCATCGCTGGCAGCAGCTTTCAGGCGGGTCAGAGACAGATCGGACAGATCTGGCACAGTGATTTCTGGCAGGATTTCGGTTTCGACCTTGAATTCAAGATCCTTGCCTTCGTCCTGACCGGAAACGAGATCAACCTGGGGCTGGCCAGCAGGACGCAGACCGCGTTCATCCAGCGTGGAGCGCAGGGCTTCAGAAACGGCCTGCTCAAGCACTTCACCGCGAACACCTGCACCATAGCGCTGACGTGCGATAGACACCGGAACCTTGCCTGGGCGGAAGCCCGGCAGTTTCAGGCTTGCGGCAACTTCCTTGAGGCGAGCATCCTGCTTCTTCTCAATTTCTGCTGCCGGAATCGTAATGGTAAAACCACGCTTCAGCCCTTCGGAAAGGGTCTCGGTAACCTGCATCGGCCAGGCCTTCCTTTCGGTACAAACTTAAACACCCGCATCATGCCGAAAGGCGCTGCGGAAACAGGACGGGGGCACCAAAGTCAATTGGTACGGGTGGAGGGACTTGAACCCCCACGGCTTGCGCCACCAGAACCTAAATCTGGCGTGTCTACCAATTCCACCACACCCGCACGATATAAAACCCCGTCACAGGTTGCGAGCACTTAACCTAGAGCGTGGCTCCCGGCAAGATGCCCTTTGCATATCTCTTACATTCTGACTGCATTTGGGTCGCTTTTTCTCGCGCAGCACCCAGATAAAGGTCAAGATCTTCCGCAATTGGCCATGATCCAGCCCGTATTCCGGCTTCTCCATGCAACCAGACACCAGCACACGCTGCCTCCCACGCAGACATACCTGCGGCCAGCAATGCAGCAATCACACCAGATAGTGTATCGCCTGAACCAGCGGTTCCCAGCGCGGGACTCGCATGATTATTTATGGCCAGCCTGCCGTCCGGTGCCGCAATCAGCGTAGAAGCGCCCTTCAACACCACAACCGATTCCATGAAGCGCGCAGCGTCTCGTACGGCCTGTGGTGGATTATTCCCTGGCGGCCCGAACAATTTGGTGAACTCTCCGCTATGGGGCGTCATAACCGACGCACCGCGAAGCTGCTCAGGTTTACCGGCGTAAGCGGATAAGGCCCCAGCATCCGCAAGAATGGTTTTTTTTGCCGCAATAAGTGCAGGAAGGGTGGCCGCCACATCTGATTCGGTAAGCCCTGGCCCGCAGACCCACACAGCCCGACGATTATCCCCCAGAAGTTCGGGCAAAGGCGCATCATCAACCACAAGCCCCGGCGCACCAAACCTGTAAGCTGGCGCGGCCTCGCCTGCGGCGACACGAACAAGCCCTGCCCCAGCTGCCCTGGCCCCACCGGCACAAAGGCGCGCTGCACCGGGCATCGACGCACCCGCGCAGATACTGACTACCCCGCGCGTATATTTATGGCTTTCCGGCCCAGGGACCGGAAGGTGCCAGAGGCCGGGTTCATTCTGCCATGTGCGAGCCGGTACTTCTTCAAGCACCGCATCTGGCATACCAATATCCGCCAGAACCAGCCGCCCCATGTAACCTCGAGCCGGATAGAGAAGATGCCCCGGCTTGAAGCGCACAAAAGTGACGGTCATGGCTGCATGGGGGGCTGATCCCCTCACCTGCCCTGTCTCGCCGTCAATGCCGGATGGAATGTCCACTGCGATCACCTGACGAGCCGCGGCCAGAATTTCGGCTGGAAGGCCTGTCACATCACGACTGAGACCCGCACCAAACACCGCATCAATAACCAGATCTGTCCGTTTGGCTTCCTCAACAGTAAAAGGAACTCTTGGGCCTCGGAACAGCGCCGCAGCCTTCTCGGCTGGCGAGTCTGGTGAGGGTGCCACCATTTCCGCCACACTGACGGGCCAACCAGCATCCGTCAGATAACGGGCGACAACAAACCCATCTCCCCCATTGTTACCAGGCCCGCAGGCCACCAACACTCTACAGGGTTTGAAATAGCGTCTTACTGCCCGCGCCACCGCCCGACCGGCCGCATCCATCAGCGCCTCTACCGGCACCAATGCCGAGGCCTGACGATCAATCAGGCCCATTTCTGCTGGGGTATAGACACTGAGCGAAGACGGTATGGAACCAGTCATGTGACCCTCCTGCAAGGCAGAGCTATGAGCAAAGCTGTTGATTACTGACTTGCACCCACGTCCTGTGCTTGGCAATCAGACATCAAGTCGAGCGCTTTTGAGCCTTTCCCGGCTCGTCAGCGCGCCTATGTCATAAGAGTCGGCCATATTTTTCAGTTAAGCGGAGTTCGCATGCCTCATTCCATTTTGTGGAGCCTTATCCTTGCGCTCCATATTATCAGCATTGTTGTCTGGATAGGTGGGGCAGCCTACGCCACCATCATCCTGCGCCCCAGCCTTTCGCTGCTGGATTCAACACAGCGCAATTCCGTGCATTTACAGACGCTTGGCCGCTTTTTCCGCATGCTGATGCACGTTATCCCGACCGTTCTGATTACCGGCTGGCTGATGATTATTCATGAAGGTGGCTTTGCTCACGCACCATGGACAACAAACGCCATGCAACTGCTGGGTCTGATTATGGCGGCTTTGTTTGTACGCGTTCAGATGGGCCCCTACCAGAAAGCCCGCAGGGCAATCCGCCCTCAACCTGCCACATTCGACTCGATCCGTAATCAGATACTGGTCATTGTGGCACTAGGGCTTCTTACCATTCTGGTTGCGGCACTAGGCCATCCTTTCCTGTAAAATCAGCAGGAAGATCAGGAAAACTTGATTCTCCAGCAAAATCCCTTTATCGGAGCATGCGCCTGACCGGCTTCAGTTTATGACCTTAGCGCCACATTGTTGGCGCGGGGAAAAACATAGGGCCAGTCGGTCCATGCTGAGAAACGACTGAAGCATCCCCGAGAGCATATTGACAGCAAAAACCCCCGCCCGCCCCCGCAGAACAACAACACGTAGCCGCAAAACCACGGCTGCGGCAGCCTCTGACGTCACCGTAGAGAGCGGCATTGATGTGTCTGATACGGGGCAGGATGCGCCGGTAGACGCTGAACCTGTCAAAAAACCCGTACGCCGACGCCGCACAACCAAAGCGAAAGCCGAGAGTGTGCCTGAAGCAACAGACGTCGAAACGTCTGCGGTAATTGAAGAAAATGCTCCAGCTGAAGATGCCGTCACGGAAGAAGAACCCAAACCGCGACGCACCCGGAAAAAAGCAGTAACGACATCCGCCCCGCGCACCAAACGCGCGCCACGGGCCAAAAAAACGGTCGCTGCTTCCGACGCTGTCGAGGAAGACGCCCCCACACACACGCCTGTAGCCGAGGCACAGCCTGTTGAGGCTGCGGCTGTAGAACCAGCACAGCCAGAAAATGTGGCGGCTGAACCTGCTGTGGCTCCGGTTGCAGACGTTCCTGCTGAAGACGATACGGAAAAAAAGCCAACCTTCGCTGATCTTGAATTGTCCGAGCCTATTCTGCGCGCGATTGCAGATATGGGTTATACGCACCCCACCCCCATTCAGGCGCAGGCCATTCCGGCCATTCTGATGGCACGGGACGTATTGGGCGTTGCCCAGACGGGCACAGGCAAGACTGCGTCCTTTACGCTGCCAATGCTCGAAATTCTTTCCGATTCGCGAGCACGTGCCCGTATGCCGCGCTCCCTGATTCTGGAGCCCACCCGCGAACTGGCACTTCAGGTCGCTGAGAACTTTGTTCAGTATGGCAAATATCTGAAACTGACCCATGCTCTGCTGATTGGTGGCGAGAGCATGGCTGATCAGAAAGATGTGCTGAACCGTGGCGTCGATGTTCTGATTGCGACACCCGGCCGTCTGCTTGACCTGTTTGAACGTGGCGGTCTGCTAATGACGCAGACACGTATTCTGGTCATTGATGAAGCAGACCGCATGCTGGACATGGGCTTCATTCCCGACATTGAAAAAATTGTCGGGTTGCTGCCAGCCAACCGCCAGACCCTTTTCTTTTCTGCCACCATGGCCCCGGCCATTCGGCAACTAGCAGATGCTTTCCTGCATGCGCCTAAGGAAATAACGGTTTCTCGCGCTTCCTCCGTCGCCACGACGATTGAAGCCGGGCTGGTTATTGTGGATGAATACAGCAAGCGCGACACACTCCGTCGCCTGCTACGTGACCCTAAAATGCAGAACGCCATCGTGTTCTGTAACCGAAAGCGCGATGTTGACGTGCTAACGCGCTCACTCAGCAAGCATGGTTTTGCTGTTGGCGCTCTGCATGGTGACTTGCCGCAATCTGTTCGGTTCACAACACTTGAGAAGTTCAAGAACGGTGAACTGAAAGTACTTGTCTGCTCAGACGTGGCAGCGCGCGGGATCGATATTGGCGGCCTGTCGCACGTATTTAACTTCGACCTGCCCTTCCATGCCGAAGATTATGTGCACCGCATTGGCCGGACAGGGCGTGCTGGCCGTGAAGGGCATGCTTACAGTCTGGCAACGCCATATGACAAAAATCTGGCGGATGCGATTGAAAGCCTGACGGGCAAACCGATTCCCCGCCTGACAATTGATGGTGTTGAGCAACTGGACTGGTCGGACGAAAAGCGGCCTCCTCGTAACGCCAACAACCGGCGTGATAAAGACAGACAGAGCCGTGACTCCCGCACATCTGACACAAACGGCGGTAACCGGACTCAAGGCCGCCAGCAGCCGCAGCGCGATTCGTCTGCCGAACAGCAGGAGCGTACTCCGCACAAGCCCGCTGCCCCGCAACATGACCAGCAGCCGCAGCGCAACGCAAATGCGCAGCGTCCACAGCGCGATCGCCGCAACAACCGGGATGAAGCTCCGCCCATGCCAGCGGGTGATGTCGTAGGCTTCGGCACGGAGGTTCCATCCTTCATGCTTCTGCCACGTCGCACCACTGTGCTTGCTGATCTTCCCGCACCAACGGCAGATGTTTCCGTCACCGAGGAAGACGCCGTAAAGCTGCATTAACGGTGTCCATCGCGGAAAACGGGCCAGCTACGCCCACAACAATCGATGCCACCATTGCTTACCTTGGCGCACAAGGTGACGGTGGTGCGCGTCTGCCTGATGGCAGCATCGTGCATGTACCCTTCACCCTCCCTGGCGAAGTTGTTCGGTTACAGAACAGTGCCGGGCGATGGGTACTTGATAAAATCCTGACAGCATCCCCTGATCGTGTCGAACCACCCTGTCCGCTTTTTGGCGAATGTGGGGGATGTACTTTGCAGCACATGCGACCCGCTGCCCTGCTGGAATGGAAGGTTGATCGCGTTAAAGCCGCTTTGGGAAAAGCAGGTTTTACAGACAGTCCCAACCCGCAAGATTTTCAGGTTTCGCCCCACTCCCGTCGCCGGGCCGATCTGGCTATACGGCGGCAGGGGAAAGCCATTCTGCTCGGCTTACACGCACGTAATAGTTCCGATGTTGTCGATCTGACATCGTGCCTGGTTCTTCATCCGACCATAATAAACGCTCTACCAGCTTTACGTGACGGTTTGAGAAGTCTGGAAGGATTGAGGCAGTCGGGTGACATCCAGCTTAACGTCCTCGATTCGGGGCTGGATGTTCTGTTGTCCACAGACCATTCCCTGACAACGGGTGACAGAACACGACTGGCCGCATTAGCGGAATTGCTGTCTATTCCCCGAATCAGTTGGAAGCCGCAGTCTGGAAACGGCGAAGCGGAAAACGTCGCGCAACGCGGAAGTGTGCGTCACAAGCTTGGCGACGCAGAAGTCTCTCCTCCTGCCGGTGCATTTTTACAGGCAACGGCAGAAAGTGAGCTTTGGATTCAGCAAGCTGTTGTTCATGCGCTGCCTAAAAAACTGGGCAAGCGCGACACCATCATTGAACTCTATGCAGGCTGCGGTACGTTAAGTTTTCCGTTAGCCAACCACGCCCGCGTGCTGGCTTATGAAGGCTATGCCTCCGCAGCCTCTGCGCTGAAAGCGGGGAGCGGCGGCACACGAGTCACAGCATCCTGCCGTGACCTGAACCGCCAACCGATTATGAGCAAAGACCTGACTGCGGCTGCTGTTGTGGTGCTTGACCCACCCCACGCAGGCGCAAAGCTGCAAATGATGCAGCTAACAATGGGAAAACCGAAAACTGTTATTTATGTCAGCTGTAACCCGGCAGCATTGGCAAAAGATGCCTCCGGGCTTCACAGTGCGGGTTACACAGTGAGTAGTGTAACGGTTATTGACCAGTTTCTATGGTCAGCCGAAGTAGAAGCGGTTTGTGGCTTCACACATGGAAGCTCTCACCGCAGCCGCAACGGCCTTTCTCGTTCGGGTTAATGAAGACAAACCCTTCTTCAAAATCAGACTGACGAAAATCCATTTCTGAACCGATCAGAAATAAAGTGGCTTTCCGATCTACCAGCAACGTGAGGTCTTTGTCTTTTATGACCTCATCGCCTGCGCTGGGGGCTTCTACAAATTCCATATCATAGGCTTTGCCAGAGCAGCCCTTGGTCGTGACCGAAATACGCAGAAGCTGACCTGCGTGAGCAGTTTTATACAAATGGGCTAGCTGCTGGGCAGCAGCGTCGGTCAGGCGCATAAGCGGCGGCAGCGCACGTTTTACAGGTGACGCAACAGTGGTCTGGGACATTGGTTCCGTCCTTTCCTGATCAGAACATATTTAACGCAAGGCGGGCTTCATCGCTCATCCGCGACATATCCCATGGCGGATCCCACACAATCTCGACGTCAGCAGAAACCACACCCGGCACTTTTTCGACTGCTTCCTTTACCTGCACCGGCAATTCCTGTGCGCTGGGGCAGTTGGGGGCCGTCAGGGTCATTTCTATTTTAACGCGGCCATCATCATAAAGATCAATCGCGTAGATCAGGCCCAACTCGTAGATATTGACCGGAATTTCCGGGTCATGAACCGTGGCAATCGCCTCAATCACAGCATCTTCAGACGCAACACCATTGGGCGCAGCCGTTTCAGGTGCTGCTACGTCTCCGTTATCGGGTGTCCAGCTTTCCACACGCTGTTTATCTGCGCCCTCATCAGGCTGATCTGCGTTCAACACGGCGGCTGTTGGCTCGGCTGTATGGTTGGCGTCTAGCATATCAGGATCATGCACCTTTTCAGACGTCGACATGAGAAAGCGCCTCCTTCAAAGCGACCCACGGTAGTTCCGCGCACCGAATACGCGCCCGGTGCGCCTGCAGTGGGGCGAATGCTTCAAGCGGCCCCAGAGCGAAAGGTTGTTCTGTTCCACCATCAGAGGCGGATGTCACATCAGCCGCCACCAGCATGGCCGAAAACTGACGGCTTAGTGTCTGGGCTTCTGCTGGCTTCAGCCCTGTTATCCGTTCAGCCATCAAATCTGCGGCGGCCTGACAGATGGCACATCCACGCGTATGATGCCTGACCAGACTGATATGGTCCTGATCAAGGGTAAGTTCCACCCGTGTCTTATCCCCACAGAGCGGATTTTTCCCTTCACCGGTTATATCTGGCTGTTCAAGCCTGCCTGAAAAAAGAGGGCTGCGCGCCCGCTCAACAATCAACCGATCATAAAGCGCGCTGCCATCCACGCCCTTATTCACACAAAAAAGTTCCTGATCCGCACAAGCGTTTCAGCCAGAGCATCAATTTCCGACGGGATCGTATAAACCCCAAAGCTGGCACGTGCCGTTGCCGTAAGCCCCAGACGACGCATCAGCGGTTCTGCACAATGGTGCCCTGCGCGTACGGCAATGCCATTACGGTCAAGCAGGGTCGCAATATCATGCGGATGCACATCATCCATTACGAAAGAAATAACGCCGCCACGGTCGTGCGGCGCACCAACAACCCGAAGGCCCGGAACATCCGCCAGACGATTAAGCGCATATGTTGTCAGTTCAGCTTCATGCGCTGCAACTGCCTCCATCCCAATCTGCTCAATCCACGCTATAGCCGCGCCAAGCGCTATGGTTTCAATAATGGCTGGCGTTCCGGCTTCAAACTTATGCGGCACATGCGCCCATGTTGAACGCTCAAACGTCACGGTGGAAATCATGTCTCCACCACCCATGAAAGGAGGCATGGCATCCAGAAGAGCCTTGCGCGCCCACAACACGCCAATACCGGTCGGACCATACAGCTTGTGCCCGGTGAAGGTGTAAAAATCAGCCCCCAGCGCCTGCACATCGGTTTTGCGGTGTACCACAAACTGGCTGCCATCAAACAGCACCTGCGCCCCGGCTTCGTGCGCCATGTCCGCAATCTGCCGAGCAGGTGTGACCGAACCCAGCACATTTGACATATGCGTCACAGCGACAAGCGCCACCTGACCGTCGGCCAGAAGATCACGCAGCGCATCTAGGTCAAGGTCACCCTCATCCGTAATCGGTGCTATACGCAGTTCAATACCCGCACGGTCACGCAACATCTGCCACGGTACCAGATTGGCGTGATGTTCCATTTCGGAAATCACAACTGCCTGCCCCGGCTTCAGCAACGCACCGAAAGAATGTGCCACCAGATTGATGGCCTCGGTGCTGTTCCGGGTGAAAACAATTTCCTCACGCGATGGCGCGTTCAGAAAAGCCGCCACAACATCCCGTACACCTTCATAAGCTTCGGTCGTACGTTCGCTCATCCAGTGCAGGCCACGATGGATGTTGGCATACTGGGTGCGCATGGTGTCTGCCATGCAGTCAATAACGGCGTTCGGCTTCTGGGCAGAAGCGGCGCTATCCAGAAACACCAGCGGCCGGTCGTGCACCTGCTGTGACAGAATAGGAAACTGCTGGCGAATGGCCGCGCTGTCTAACTGGTGTGCTGGCCGTTTTTCAACTGTGGCAGACATAATCAGGCCTCCCCTGTTACCGGAAAGCGAAGTTCCATGATGCGCGTTGCAATGGTCTGGGCAAGTTCATCAGGGATCAGCCCCAATGCTTCCGCCAGAAATGCATGAATGAGTATCTGCCGTGCTTCGGCTTCTGGCACGCCACGGCTGCGCAGATAGAACATCTGTTCATCATCCAGTGCGCCGACTGTCGCACCGTGACTGCACTTCACATCGTCAGCGTAAATTTCCAGTTCCGGCTTGGCATCAATTTCTGCTGTTTCAGACAGCAGAAGCGCCTGATTCATCTGATAGCCATCGGTTTTCTGGGCAATACGCTCCACCAGCACCTTGCCCTGAAACACACCGCGAGACTGTCCATCAAGCACATTACGAACCGTCTGACGTGAATTGCAGTCAGGCGCAGCGTGGGTAATGACGCTGGTAACATCCCCAAGCTGACGGCCCTGCAAACGCTGTGCGCCGTTGACATGAACCTGTGCATGCGCAGCGTTCAGACGGGCATGCACTTCATGCCGGGAAAGAGCCGCCCCTAGGCCAAGCACAAAACTGTCATACGACCCGTGCTCTTCAATCTGCGCATACAGCGTTGCCAAACATGCAGCATCGTCACCTTCTGTCTGAATGGTCAAATGTTGTAGGCGGGCATTGTCTGCAACAGACAGTTCCATGACTGGATTGTGCAGGTAACGCCCTTCCCCACTTTGGACACATAGCAGGGAAAGGTTTGCGCCATTTTCCAAAGTAACAGAGTGACGCGGATGGAAAGAAATCGGGTCAGCAGCCTGCCCCAAAGACACCAGCAGCAGACGACCAGCATCAATCCCGGCCGGAACCGTTAGCTGAACACCATCGGTAGCCAGCGCAGCGTTCAGGGCGGTCAGTGCATCGCGGTCTGGGCTGGAGAGTGAACCAAACGCCTGCATCTTGCTGAAAAATGTCAGATCAACATTTTCAGGCTCAACGGACAGGTCAGCTGCGTAACGACCGTTCACGAACACTAGTCGAGGCAGGCTTGCGGCTTCACCCAACGTCAGGCCCAGTCGCTCCAGTTCTGCACGGGCTTTTACGCGATCGATCTCTTGAGGTGCTGTGGCAAAGGCTGTTTCGTTTAAAAAACGCAACCCCGTATATTTCCATGCTTCCACACGGCGGTCTGGCAGACCAACCCTGTGCAACGCCCCCAAAGCCGCCCGTCGTGCCGGGTCCGTTACCGCGTCAAGACGCGCCTTGAACGGTACGAGTGAGGCTGAGGGATCTTTGATGATTGCGTTCACGCCGCCTCCGCAAGAAACCGGGTGTAGCCTTCGCTATCAATCTGTTTGGCCAGTTCTGGCCCACCAGAATGGATAATACGTCCTTTTGCCATCACATGGATGCGGTCTGGCACCAGATAATCAAGCAGACGCTGATGGTGAGTAATCACCAATGCAGAGAAGCTGGGCGAACGCAGACGGTTAACACCCTCTGCCACAATCCGCAGCGCATCTACATCCAGCCCGCTATCTGTTTCGTCCAGAATGGCAAAAGACGGCTGAAGAAGTGTCATTTGCAGCACTTCGTTTCGCTTTTTCTCACCGCCGGAAAAGCCAACATTGACGTTACGCTTCAGCATATCCGGGGCCATGGACAGAGCCTTGGATGCTTCACGCGCCGTTTTCAGAAACGCGACGGCATCAAGCTCTTCCTGACCACGGGCACGACGCACAGCATTAACAGCAGTGCGCAGAAAATTGGCGTTGTTCACACCCGGCAATTCAATAGGAGACTGGAACGCCAGAAAAAGACCTGCAGCAGCGCGTTCTTCCGGCTCCATTGCCAGCAAATCCTGCCCCTGAAAGGTCACGCTACCGGCTGTGACTTCATAGTCCTCACGCCCTGCCAACACGTAAGAAAGAGTGGATTTACCAGAACCATTCGGCCCCATGATGGCATGAACTTCACCCGGCGGGATGCTCAGATCCACCCCACGCAGAATTTCCTTTTCCTGCCCGTCAGCATCAATCCGGGCGCACAGACCGGCTATATCCAAAAACTGGGTCATGTCTTGCACTCCCTTACCCTACGCTGCCTTCAAGGCTAATCTGCAAAAGTTTCTGTGCTTCAACAGCAAATTCCATGGGCAGCTCTTTCAGCACATCCCGGCAGAAGCCGTTGACAATCAAACCAACTGCATCTTCTTCCGACAGGCCACGCTGACGGCAATAGAACAGTTGATCTTCCGAAATTTTCGATGTGGTGGCTTCATGCTCAATCCGCGCACCCATGTTCCGGTTTTCAATATACGGCACGGTATGTGCCCCACAGCGGTCGCCAATCAGAAGGCTGTCACACTGTGTAAAGTTACGCGCACCGTATGCCTTTGGCAGTACCCGCACCAACCCACGATAGGTGCTGTCTGACTGCCCGGCGCTGATTGTTTTGGCGATGATGGTTGAGCGCGTATTGCGCCCGATATGAATCATCTTCGTGCCGGTATCAGCCTGCTGGTGGTTGTTTGTCACCGCAACCGAATAAAACTCGCCGACCGAGCCCTCACCCTGCAAAATGCAGGACGGGTATTTCCAGGTAATGGCAGACCCGGTTTCAACCTGTGTCCAGGAGATTTTGGAGCGCGCACCACGGCATGCGCCACGCTTGGTCACGAAGTTATAGATACCCCCACGGCCGTTTTCATCGCCCGGATACCAGTTTTGCACTGTGGAATATTTGATGGACGCATCTTCCATAGCTACCAGTTCAACCACAGCGGCATGAAGCTGGTTTTCATCCCGCATGGGGGCAGTGCAGCCTTCCAGATAGGAAACAGATGCGCCGTCTTCCACTACAATCAGGGTGCGCTCAAACTGCCCGGTATTCCGGGCATTGATGCGGAAATAGGTAGAAAGCTCCATCGGGCAGCGCACGCCTTTGGGCACGAACACAAAGGAGCCATCGGTAAAGGCGGCTGAGTTCAGTGCTGCAAAGAAGTTATCGCCTGCTGGAACCACCGTGCCCAGATACTTCCGCACCAAGTCAGGGTGGTCTTTCACGGCCTCGGAAATCGGGCAGAAAATCACGCCTGCTTCTTCAAGCGTTTTCCGAAAAGTTGTGACGACAGAAACACTGTCAAACACCGCGTCAACAGCAACAGGCGGACGGGCTGTTTCACCTTCCGGCAATTCAACTCCGGCCAGCATAGCCTGCTCATGCAGCGGAATACCTAATTTTTCATAGGTGCGCAGCAGTTCCGGATCGACTTCTTCCAGCGACTTCGGGCCGGGTTTCTTTTTCGGGGCCGCGTAATAATGCGCGTCCTGATAATCAATCGGCGGATATTTGACTTTGGCCCATGTGGGCTCTGTCATCTGCTGCCACGCCTTGAACGCAGAAAGCCGCCATTCAAGCAGCCATTCCGGTTCCTCCTTCCGGGCAGAAATCAGACGAATGGTGTCTTCGTTCAACCCTTTGGGGGCGAGGTCCATATCAATTTCTGTTTCAAACCCCCATTTATAGGAAGATTGACCCAGTTTTTCGACGGCTTCACGCGTTTCGGTTACTGCTGGCATTAGCTCACGCCCCCTTCACGTCCTGCGCTGGCACTGATCGGCATTGGTTTCTTCATAAAAGCGGACCCACACGCACTTTTCTGACGCATGGTCTCCAATGAAATAGCCTCCAGCGTGTCGCGGATGGCTTTGTTGATGGTGTCCCAGCTTCCGCACATTCCGCATGACACGCCGGTATCACATCCGCCGCCATCGACACATGCTGTCAGGGCAATCTTGCCATCGACTGCGGCGATAACGCTGGCAACCGAAATTTCAGACAATGGCCGCGCCAGACGATACCCGCCCTTTGCCCCACGCTGGGACAGTACGAACTTATTGGCAGACAACACCTTGAGAACTTTGGCCACTGTTGGTTCCGGCACGCCGGTTTCAGCAGACAGCGCAGGAGATGTGACAACACCATCCTGTTCACCAAGATTTACAAGTATGACAACCGCATAATCGGCCAGGCGGGAAAGTTTCAGCATTATCCTGCATTACCAGATTGGAGACCTGTCAGGTCCTGTTTCAGACACATGGGGCCAAGTCCTGTAAACGTCAACCCAAAACGACAGTAGGCAGCCCTGCCTCGCAAACGTGATCGGAAGGGCATGGGGGCTGCGGTCATGTTACTGCGCGTTCAGCCCGAACAGCAGACGCAGGATGGCAAACAGAAGCGCCCCCACCCCGAATCCAACCAACGTGCCGTTAAACCGCACAAACTGGAGGTCTTTCCCAACGCGCAGTTCAAGCTTTTCAGCAATCTGCACTGCGTCCCACCCTGCCACCACACGGGCAATGAAGTCTGCCATACGGTCGCGCACAAAAGGCAGAGCCTTGAAGGTGGCTTTGCTGACACTGTCCATTATGCGTTGACGCAACACCGGATCATGCCGTGCCTGCGTGGCCATGCGGGACAAGGCATCCTGCACGATAGAGGCAATGCGCCCTTCGGGATCATCAACGTCGGCTTCAACCAGACGGCGAAAGCGCTGCCAGATATCCGCCCACCAGACGACCACACTTTCATGCGACAATACCCCCAGCACCGCCTGCGATATCTCGCTCCCGCGTTCCGGGTCAGTTTCTATCCTGTCAATCTGGCCGCGCACCCACGCCGTAAAACCTTCACGCAGGCTTGAATTCTGGGGGTCAACCCGTTCCAGTTCCTTACTGGCCGCCATCAAAACCCGCGTGGCGATAGAGCCACCAATCGCCCAGCCCAGAATACGACCGCCCTGCTCACGCACCCGGTCTTCAATCATGCTGCGAAGTGCGCCTTCTTTGGCCTGAAGACCATCCTTGATCTGCCCCAGCAAATAAGAAAGCACTTCCTGATGCCGGTCATCATCCACCAGACTGCGCAAAGCCTTGGCTACGATTGGTGCAAGGTTACTACCACCCAGCAGCCGTGGGAAAATCTTGCCTATCGCCCCACTGGCCCGACCGTCTTCCAACCGATCAAGCATCTGCGGCATGGAAGAAAGAAGGGACCGGGTTATGGTCTCACGCGCCGCAGGGTCATCCAGCATGTTTGCCAGAAAGCCGGGCAGATCAACCTGAGACAGAACTTTTGAAACTTCTTTTTCGGTAAAAACCTGCCCGGAAACAAACCGCCCCAACGCCCTGCCCAACCGTTCCTTCTGGGCAGGCAGAATCGCAGTGTGCGGTATAGGCAGCCCTAGCGGATGCCGAAACAGCGCCACAACCGCAAACCAGTCAGCCAGCCCGCCGACCACACCAGCGCGGGCACCAGCACGAAACATTTCCAGCCAGAAGCCGTCCTTCACCCAGCCGGCAGCAGGCGCAGCATAACCCGCCACAGTCAGACCACCCATAAAAACAAGCAGCCCCGTTGCGGCCCGCTGATAGCGTTTCAGGGCTTTGCGAGCGGCGATGTCACCATCATTTTCCGGATAAGACGTCATGAGGTTCTCGATAGCACTCCCCCGCACACACCCCAAGAGTGCGTGAGGCAGTTGCCGCCGATGAACAGACATGAAAATGTAGGCAGGTCTGTTTCCTAGAAATAAAATTCAAACAGTGGACGGCGCTTTATGGACCTCACCTCACTCTCTCCAGATATTCAGTCTCTACTGGCCCCTATGCTGGAAGATACGGCGGCCGCTGGCGCCGACACCCCAAACCCCGTCATGGCAACGGCGCATCGGATTGGTTTTGCTTTAGAGGACGGAACGCTTTCGCGCGCCGATGTCACCAAGCTGGTTCAGAGCCTGCGAGATTCGGCTTTTCTGCGTCGTGCAGGCCGACTGCACCGTTATGTGGGGGGCACGTCCCCCGAAACCACCGCCGAGCGCCTGAAAGACAGCGTAAAGAAACTGATTGAAAGCCTTCCTGCCCGCACAGCAGAGGCTTTTATTCAGGCGCTGACCCCAACCCGCTTTGCTGCCGTTTTTACCGCTCACCCAACATTTGCAGTCAGTAATGACGTTTATTCTGCGTTGGCCGAATGTGCGTCTCAACCCGTTCTGCCCGATGATGCTCCTTTTTTTGAAACACATCGACGCACCGCACCACCCACGTTGAATGAAGAATTTGACCTGGCAACGCAGGCTATTGCCCGTGCACGCGACGCCATTGATCTATTGACCGTCGAACTGCTTGAAGCAGCACATCATCACTGGCCAGACGTGTGGCATACGCTCAGCCCGCAGCCGATTATTGCAACAAGCTGGGTCGGTTACGATACCGATGGGCGCACTGATATTGGCTGGTGGGATACCCTGCGCCTACGCCTACGCATGAAGCTATTCCAGATTGAGCGGCTTCAGCAGCAGGTTGCAGCCTCTGGCGTGTCAGCCCCTGTCTTGGCAGACAGATTGGAAAAAGCGATTGCTGTCATTCAGCAGCAGATTGCGACAACGCCTACTAGCGCAGACCCGCAAGCCGTTGCGTCCTTTGCAGACCTTCTTGTCAACAACCATGCCACAGCACTGAACAAGGCTTCGGATCTGGCTGATGACTTGCAGGCGGCAATTAACGCAGCCCCAGAGGCGGCACGTTTACCACTGGCTGTCGCACGAGCAGGGTTTTTGGCTCATGGATTGGCGCTAGCCCATACACATGTGCGACTGAACGCCACACAGATTCACAATTTTGTTCGTCAGAAGCTGAATATTCCTGATGATCCCGGCAACCCAGCGCACCGGCGCGCCCTGCTAAACCGGGTTAATGACGCACTTGATCAGGCAGAGACTGTGCCGGTCGATTTCGGCTCCCTGATGAGCGACCCGTCAACAGCAGGCCGACTGATGATGACAGTCGCGCAGATTATCAAACATATTGATTCGGACACGCCTGTTCGCTTCCTGATTGCAGAAACCGAAACAGGTTACACATTGCTGGCGGCCCTGTGGGCGGCCACATATTTTGGCATTGCTGACAAGCTGGAAATCTCGCCCCTTTTTGAAACCGAAGATGCCCTGACCAACGGTGACAGAATTGTTGAAGAAGTTCTGCGCTCACCCGCATGGCGCGATTATGTACGACGCACAGGCCGCATGTGCTTCCAGTTCGGGTATTCTGATTCTGGACGCTACGTAGGGCAGCTTGCAGCCACCAACCTGATAGAACGGTTACGCCTGCGCATTCATGACCAGCTTGCACGTTGGAACCTGCAAGATATTACAGTTATTTTCTTTGATACGCACGGTGAAAGCATCGGCCGTGGTGCACATCCCTTCCGCATGGCTGATCGCCTGAATTATCTGTCGCCCCCGCACGTCCGGGCCAAATTTGCAGAAAGCGGGATTACATGTCGGGAAGAAACCGCGTTTCAGGGCGGAGACGGATACCTTCTGTTCGGCACACCTGAACTGGCAGGGGCAACCATTGCCTCGATTTCGGAAAATCTGTTTACACCGCTTCATCATGCGGGAGACCCGGTTTACGAACAGCCAGATTTTTCAGCAGACTTTTTCTCCAGCATTGCGGAAGGCATGACCAAGCTGGTTGCAGACCCCGGATACGCTGCGCTGCTGGGCGCATTCGGGCCTGCATTGATTGATCGTACCGGCTCTCGCCCACCTGCACGGCAAAGTGCGGAATCCGCCAACCGCACCCGCTTGAGCCACCCCAGTCAGCTTCGGGCCATACCCAATAATGCTATTCTTCAACAACTGGGATGGTGCGCCAATACGTTGCAGGGCTTAGGGGCCGCCGCACGCAGGCACCCGGACACGTTTGAAACTTTCAATACATCCAGCCCCCGTTTTCATAGGGCACTCGACTTCGCACAACATGCGTTGGCCAGTTCGGATGATCGGGTGTTGAAATGCGTGATCCAACTGCTTGACCCCGGTTTCTGGCTGGATCGCGCTACGGGCGAAGCCTCAAAAACGCGCCGTGCCGCCTTCTTATCTCTGATGCGCGATCTAGAAAAACTGGACTTTTCCGCTGACCTTCATGCCATGTTCCGCCGTATTCAGGCAGACCACCTTGCCCTGCGCGAAGCATGGGAGGAAGCACCGCATGGATCTGACCGACTGCGTGCTCTGCATGCCATTCGGATTGCATTGATTGAACAGATCTGGCTTCTGGCGTGCCGTATTCCCTTCTTCATGCCCAGAAGCGGCTTCAACCGCGACGTCATGATGCAGCAGATCCTCTGCCTGGAAATTCCGGCTGTTCTAAAAGAGATGGATCATATTTTCCCATCCGGAACCGCTGCGTCTGATCTCGATTTTCATGAACCGCGTGGGCCGCGTGAGGAAAGCATTTACATCCGCGAACATCGGGAAATCTTTATTCCCATGCGTCAGATGTTTGAACTTGCTCGTGAAATCAGTGTTGCAGTCATGCATGATATTGGCGCTTTTGGTTAAGCACCAATTTATTTGAGACGCATGGTATAAAAAAAGCCCTCGGTTTTCCCGAGGGCTTTTCCATTTCCCCTACAAAAAAAATTATCGCCCCCCGAAAAAACTTTCGACAGACAACGCAAACAGAAGTGGGTTTTGCAACGGCGCAAAATGGCTGGTATTGGGCAGAACCATAAAACCAGCATTTTCAATCGTTCCAGAAATATGCTCCACTTGCGCACGATTAATGACACTATCCCGATCAGCGGCCACCGCCCATAATGGGGCAGTAACCCGCTGGAGGTCTGCATCACTCCAGTTTGGTGCGCTTCGGTGCAGATCATTCACGGCATCACGCACATCAGAAAAACTACCGTCACGGGAAAGCTTTTTATATTCGCTGCGTGCGCGCACCAAAAAAGATTTCATATCTGAACTGTCTTGCCCGGCTTCCATATAGCCATCGGCAGACATACGGGGCGCGAATGCAAAAATACGGGATACCGTGCCGGGATGCCGCATGGCGACGTTCATGGCCTGCACCGCGCCGTCCCCCCACCCCACAAAGGCGGCGTTCCGAATATGAAGATAAGCCATTAGAGTCACCACATCATCGGCCAGCAGATCGTAACTCAGCGGCAGCTTGCCCATTGTGCTGCGCCCGTGCCCGCGGGCATCCATCACGACAACGCGGCATCTGGCCCGAAGGAGTGAACGCGCAAGGTCGCTCACGTAATCAGAATTTGCCAGTCCATCATGCAGCAGAATAACGGGAACACCCTGCCCAGCAGCGGTAAAATAGAGTTGCGCCCGCCCCTGCCCCGGTACGAACCCGGTATCCATCATCTGGCCACCCGCGTCACTCTCAAGCGACGCCGGAGTAGGCGGTAACGCGTGCCAGTCATACACGCCATTGATGGGAGGCATTCTGTCGGGCGACGAAGAAGCCAGCGGTAGAGACATTTGCTGCGCGAAGACTGATCGCCCCGCCATGAAGGCAGCAGCCCCTATTCCGGCGGTAAAGGCAGACCGTAACGCCTGCCTGCGGGACTGTTTGTAAGCCGCGACAAGAGGGAGTGTATCATCCGCAATCTGCAAAGGCGTCTCGTGCTGGAAGGACGTCTGTTCCAGGGTCGGTAGTGTCTGCTTCATGTCACTTCTGCCACTTTCTTTCTTACGCGCCGACAGACTCTTTCTACCAGTTTAGGCGAAGGCGCTTGGCCGAGACCAGTCTCTTTTTGCGGTTTTTCAGAGCATTAGGCGGAGAAAAGCCGCTTCTGCACAGCAGCCTGACAGGAACCAACATCCAGAAACCTGCGTTCCAATTCTCAAATAGGAACACCCAACCGTTATGCCTGTGATGTGTAAGAGATTTTTCCCCTTTTCTGGATGCCTGTCTGTTGTGGGCAACCATTCCCAAGGACATTCTGCCCATGACTGAAACTACAAAGCAGCCGAAGCCCAAAAGACACCCGGTTCTGATAACACTCGGCGCTTTTTTGCTGGCTATCGTGCTTCTGATCGTTTTCTGGTCATGGGACTGGTTTGTGCCACTGGTCAATTCGCGTGCAACAGCCATGCTTCACCGAAAAACGACCATTGAACATTTGCATGTCGCCCTTGGGCGCGTCACGACCGTGAAGGTTGACGGACTGAAAATTGAACAACCCGAGGCTTTTGAACAAGAGAAAAACCTGTTTGCTGAAGCCAGGGAAGTCGCCGTTTCTGTCGACGTATGGTCATACCTCTGGCACCGCACCCTTCATGTGCCGCTGATCGCACTTGATCAGCCAAAAGCCGATATTCTTGCCCGGAAAAATGGTGACAATAATTACAGCTTTACAGAAGACGGCAAACCCGCCCCCCAACAGGATGGGAAAGACCAAAGCACCTCAAATCTCCCTGATATTGGGGAGTTACGCATCACTGACGGTAATCTGCATGTCAAACACGACCCATTACAGGCCGACATGCAAATGGCCATCAATACGACCCCACCACAAGATAAAAGCCGCGGCACCATTCGCGTGGATGGCAAAGGCCGCTATGCTCACCAACCCATTACCGCCCACTTTATTGGGGGGGCTGTTCTGTCCTTTGTGGCTGACAAGGAGCCCTACCCGGTTGATTTGAGTGTGCAAAACGGGCCGACCAACGCCACTTTGAAAGGATCAATTACCCATCCGCTCGAACTGGGTGGCGCGCAACTTAAACTACATTTTGCGGGCCCAGATATGTCTTTGCTGTACCCGCTAACGGGGGTGCCCATTCCCCGTACCCCCGCCTACGCCATTACCGGCAATCTAGACTACACACGCGACCACATTGTCTTCAGGCAGTTTGAAGGCAAGATGGGAACCAGTGATATTGGCGGCACCATTGAAGTGGACCCGCACAAAAAACCACCTTTTGTTCAGGCGGACCTTCATTCCAAACAAGTTAATCTTGTTGATCTGGGCGGATTTATCGGGGCCAAGCCCGACAAGACAAAGGCTGAAGAAAAAGCTGACGCCAAGAGCAATACCGTATTGCCCGATACCCCTATCAATATTCCTCGCCTTAATGCGGTCAATGCCCACGTTACCTATCATGGTGCGCATATTGAAAACCAGAAGCTGCCACTGGATAACATCGACGCCGAATTCTTCGTGCAAGATGGCGCGATTGATCTGAAGCGCCTGAACTTTGCCGTTGGTAAAGGCACGCTTGCCAGTTCGGCCACGTTAAAGCCTGATGGCAAGCTGTTTGATACAACCGCCCGCATCGACTTTGCCCGCATTGACCTCGCCCGTGTCATGCAGGCTACGGCAGGTTCCAAAGCACAAGGTATCATTGGCGGCCATATGACGCTGAAAGCCAAAGGGAACTCAATCGCGAGCTTGATGGCCGCAGGCAATGGTGGGCTAACGCTTGTGCTTGATCAAGGCGGAGATATTACGGCAATTCTGCCAAACGTCTTAGGGCTTCAGTTGGGCAACGCGGTTCTAAGCGCGTTGGGCCTGCCTGCACACACAGATATCCGCTGCTTTATTGCCGATATGCCGCTTAAAAACGGTATTGTTTCAACCAACACATTGTTGCTTGAAACCGGGGAAGCCCGGACACTGGGCCACGGCACCATCAATTTCCGCAACAACACACTTGATTACGCGCTGACGACACGGTCCCAAGGCCCGACCATCGCATCTTTGCCGGGGGCGTTCCATATTAACGGCCCCATAAAATCCCCTACCGTTTTGCCGGGGGCTGAAATACTTGGACGTGCCGCTGCCGCAACTGGGCTAGGCTTTGTCTTCCCACCACTGGCTTTGTTGCCCACCATCCAGTTCGGGGTGGGCGATAAATCCCTGTGCGGCCGTGCCGTGCAGGAGGTCAACACCAACCCGGCTGCGGGTATTGCGCCAGGCAATCTTTCTCACGCTGTAGGAACTAAAAAAGCACCAAGCGTAAAAAACCCGTCAAAGAAATCGGACGGCAAGAAAAAGCCAAACGGCAAACCGGCCCCTCAGGCTCAGAAGCAAATGACGCCTGATGAAATAAGAGCTGCTTGGAATAAAAAGCTTAAAAACCAAAAATAGAAGAAAGAGTAATGTGTGATGGAGGGCTGTTAGGTGGAGAAGACTTCCCCTACCTGACACTCCTCATTCAACACGCGAGAATGTTGGTCGAAACAATCCAAGCAGACTACGCCCCAATGGCGCTGTCTCACGATCACTTTTCGCGCTGAAAAAGCAAAAATCCAGATACAATCAGTCAATTATAACAAGGCAAGCATATCAGAGACTGTTGCAGGCTTTGCTAAAGCATGCTCTTGCCAGAACGCCCTCATGTGCATTCACCACACATGACGCGTCGTTGAGATGAGAAGTAAGAAACAACAGATAGGCCGATTTTTGTCCATTACGGTGATGCGGCCAGAAAACTGAACGCGGCACACAGTTAGTTCTTACCCACTCACGGCTAAAAGCACCGTTGCATAAAAAAAGCCGCCCCAGATGGAGCGGCTTTTCTGTGTTCCTGTAACCGGAAAGAAGATTACTTGGACTGTGCCATGATTTCTTCTGCCACGTTGCGCGGCACCGGATCGTAGTGATGGAACTGCATGGTGAAGGATGCACGACCCTTTGTCATGGAACGCAGGTGAGAAATGTAGCCGAACATTTCTTTCAGCGGCACATGAGCACGAACCATAACGGTTGAACCAGATGTTTCCTGACTCTGGATCATACCACGACGACGGTTAAGATCGCCCACCACGTCACCAACGTGATCGTTCGGGGTGGTGACTTCAACGTCCATGATCGGTTCAAGAATAACAGGGCCAGCCTGCTTCATGCCTTCACGGAAGCAAGCCTTTGCCGCGATTTCGAACGCCAGAGCGGACGAGTCAACGTCATGGTACTTACCGTCAAGCAGCGTGAACTTGAAGTCCACAGTCGGGAAACCTGCAAGAACACCCGTTGAAGACTGCATGCGAATACCTTTTTCAACCGCAGGAATATATTCCTTCGGCACGGTACCACCCACAACCTTGTTTTCGAACTGGATGTCTTCGTTCCGCTCAAGCGGTTCGAACATGATCTTGACTTCAGCGAACTGACCAGACCCACCAGACTGCTTCTTGTGGGTGTAGGTTTCCGTGTGCGGCTTCGAGATGGTTTCACGATAAGCAACCTGCGGAGCACCAACGTTTGCATCCACACCATATTCACGACGCAGACGGTCGATGATGATGTCGAGATGCAGTTCGCCCATACCGGACAGAATGGTCTGACCCGTTTCCTGATCGGTCTTCAACTGCAGAGAAGGATCTTCCCCAGCCAGCTTCTGCAGGGCCAGAGTCATCTTTTCAACAGCGTCTTTGGTCTTCGGTTCGACAGAAATGTCGATAACCGGAACCGGGAACGTCATGCGTTCAAGAATAACCGGGTCAGCAGCGTCAGCCAGCGTGTCACCCGTCTGGGAATCTTTCAGACCAACGAATGCAGCAATATCACCAGCATGAACTTCGGTCAGTTCTTCACGCTTGTCAGCGTGCATCTGGTAGATACGGCCAATACGTTCTTTGTGGCCTTTGGTGGTGTTGAGAACCGTATCACCGGTTTTCAGAACGCCACGGTAGACGCGTACAAAGGTAAGCGTGCCGTATTTATCGTTGATGATCTTGAATGCCAGACCAGCAAACTTGCCATCCGGGTCAACCGGGATGATTGGCTGGGCGTTTTCGTTTTCTTCTTCACCTTCCGGCGGAGCGCAACGAATGCCTTCAACGTCATCAGGAGCAGGCAGGTAGTCGATAATGGCGTCAAGAAGCGGCTGAACACCTTTGTTCTTGAAGGCCGTACCGCACAGAACCGGACGGAATTCGCCGGAGATGGCACCCTTCTTGATGCAGCGCTTCAGGGTTTCAATGGAGACTTCACCTGTTTCGAAGTATTCTTCCATTGCCTTTTCGTCCACAGACAATGCTGTGTCGAGCAGGTTCTGGCGGGCTTCAGCAGCCTTTTCCTTCAGGTCAGCCGGAATTTCTTCGTCGTGGAACTTAGCGCCCAGTTCACCACCTTCCCAGACGATTGCCTTCATCTCAACGAGATCGACAACACCCAGGAACTGGTCTTCTGCACCAATCGGCAGCTGTAGCGGGATAGCAACGATATCCAGCTTTTCTTTCAACGTGTCGAAAGCACGATAGAAGTCTGCACCGGTACGGTCCAGCTTGTTGATGAAGATGATACGCGGAACTTTGTAGCGGTCAGCCAGACGCCAGTTGGTTTCAGACTGCGGCTGAACACCGGCCACGCCTTCAATAATGAACACAGCACCGTCGAGCACACGCAGGGAGCGGTTCACTTCGATGTTGAAGTCGATGTGTCCTGGGGTGTCGATGATGTTGATGCGGTGGTCATTCCACTCACACGTCACGGCAGCGGAGGTAATCGTGATACCGCGTTCACGTTCCTGCGCCATGTAGTCAGTGGTGGTGTTACCTTCGTGCACTTCACCAATTTTGTGAGACACGCCGGTGTAGTAGAGAATACGTTCAGTCGTGGTTGTCTTGCCCGCGTCGATGTGCGCGGTGATCCCGATATTACGGATCTTGGACAGTTCGGATTTGGCGGACACGAAAACCTCCAGAAAACAGGTCAGGCGCGATGGAACTCTTCCTTCGCGCCTGTGGCCGCCGAACACCGTGCTGGCACCCGAATTTTTTCAGGTAGCCCGGCTGCCGGAAACCGGCCGATAGACGTAAAAGATATCTGGCACCCTGCCAGACACCTGAACCGCAGAAACCGGGCCAGTTAGACAATAACAGGCCCGGAAACCGCAGAATTAAGGCTCAACCCCTGAATCAGGCGCCAGCAGCAGCCTGCTTCTTGGCCTGAGCGCGCAGAACGCGGCGTTTGATAACCTGTGCTTCTTCTGGCAGCTTGCGGTTAGGCGTGCTGATCAGGAAGGCATCCAGGCCGCCATTGTGTTCAATGGTGCGCAGGCCACGGGTGCTGACACGCAACTGAACGGAAGAACCGAGCGTATCAGACAGAAGAGACGCTTCCTGCAGGTTAGGCAGAAAACGACGACGGGATTTGTTGTTAGCGTGGCTGACGTTATTGCCGGTCAGCACGCCTTTGCCGGTGATCTGGCAGCGACGGGACATTGTCTCATCCTTGTTAGACATAAAAACAGAGGGCCGAGACAAAATTTGCCCGGCGACCACATTCAGGATTGGCGCGGCTTATGGCTGAGCCACGGCCTTCCGTCAAGGGTTGACCTCAGGCTTTCTCGCTTTGTGCGCCGTTTTCTCCTGCTGTAGAGGCATGAACTTCGCCTGAACGAACGCTGCTGGCGGCTGAGTCGAGAATACGCAGAATAGTCTCTTTATCCATGCTGCGCGCCAGCAGGCCCAGAGATCCGCCCAGCAGAGCGGACGCGATGGCCAGAGGTGGCTGCTGTTCCTTGATCAGGTGTTCAACCGCACTTTCAATAACCATGGCGCATTTTGCCAGTTCATCAGGCACTTCTGGTGTGGTGCCCTGTGCTGGTGCAGTGCCTTCTGTATCCGTCATGAAAACTTCATCCTTTTCCTGCGCGGCATACACGCGCATCGCGAGATCACCGCTAAAACGATTCGCATCTGGAGACAGACTCTCCTTACTGCGATTCAGTATCCGTCAGACGCTCTGTCACGCTCTCCGCCCCCTGTGCAGCCCACATGGCTGCATAGTGGCCTCCTGCCGCAAGCAGGGCATCGTGCGTGCCACGTTCAAGCACGACACCCTGCCCCATCACCAGAATTTCGTCTGCGTCCACAATGGTGGAGAGCCTATGCGCAATGACAAGGGTGGTGCGGCGCGCAGAGACCGTTTTCAGAGCAACCTGAATTTCCTGTTCGGTATGTGTGTCTAACGCGCTTGTGGCCTCGTCAAGCACAAGAACGCGTGGGTCTTTCAAAATCGTCCGGGCGATGGCGACGCGCTGTTTCTCACCACCGGACAACTTGAGCCCCCGCTCCCCAACCTGTGTATTATACCCATCTGGCAGGGACAGGATGAAGTCATGAATCTGGGCCAGACGTGCCGCCTGCTCGACCTCGCTGGGGGTCGCGCCTAACCGGCCATAGGCAATATTATAGCCGATAGTTTCATTGAACAGGACGGTATCCTGCGGCACCACACCAATGGCGGCGCGCAGATCAGCCTGCCTGTATTCCCGCACATCATGACCATCCACCAGAACAGCCCCCGACCAGACATCGTAAAACCGGAACAGAAGACGGCTGATGGTCGATTTACCCGCGCCGGTTGAGCCGACAATCGCCAGCTTTTTCCCCGGCTGGGCAATAAAGCTGACGCCGTGAAGAATTTCGCGCTCTGGCCCATAACCGAATCTGACATCTCGAAACTCGACCTGGGCCGCATCCGAATCCTGCAAATGGGCAGCGATAGGCCGCGGCGTAGCGGGGTCTGCAACCTCGACATGCTCTTCAACCAGACCGAACATGTGCTCAAGATCAACCATGGCGGTACGAATGGCAGAATAGACCGAACCAAGGAAATTCAGCGGCCCATAGAGTTGCAATAGATACGTGTTCACCATCACGAACTGCCCCACACTGATGTGCCCTGCTTCAACATCCCGCCCGGCCAGCAGCATCACCAGTGTCAGCGCCACAGCAATAATTGCAGCCTGCCCGAAGTTGAGCGCCCCCAGCGAATACTGGGTTTTGCGGGCAGCTGTTTCATAGCGGGCCTGTGCATTGTCGTAGCGCGTGGCCTCGTGCACCTCGTTCCCAAAATATTTTACGGTTTCATAGTTCAGCAGACTATCCAGCGCTTTGCCTGATGCCTCGCTGTTCGTTTCATTCATCTGGCGGCGAATCCCCAGCCGCCATGAGGTGAATTTCACCGTAAAGCCGATATACGCCCCTATCATCACCACAATCAGCGCGACGTAGCGCCAGTCAAATACGCGCCAGATGACGACGGCCACCAGCAACGCCTGCAAAATTGTGGGCGACAGCGACATACCCATCCGCAGCAGCGTTTCCACGCCCTCCGTGCCGCGTTCTATCGCACGGGTAACTCCGCCTGTGCGTCGGTCAAGGTGAAAGCGGAGAGACAGTTTGTGCATATGCTGAAAGCTGCGGAAGGCTGCCTGACGGGCCACCCTGAACCGCACTGGGGCAAACAGAGCATCGCGCAAATTGGTCAATGCGGCTGACACCAGTCGAACCAGCCCATACCCTATGACCAGCGCCATGGGGGCCAATGCCAGACTTTGCGGGTGAGAAAGCCGATCCACAACCTTGCTGTACGCCAGAGGCACGGCAAGTGTAGCCAACTCTCCCCCAACCATAACCAGCAGCACAATGACCACACGCCACCGCAGGTTACGGTTTTCGCGCGGCCAAAGGTATGGCAGCAGACGGGACAGAGTAACGGTTGCCGACTGTTCAGACGGCCCGGAAACGCGACGTTGACGAGGTGACATAAGCGGGATGTGACACGCCTTCCGTATTTTGCAACCCCACGGCACCTTGCCTCCACCCCCGACAGACCAGATATAAAGCGGAGCAGACCCTCTTTTTCGTTCACCAGCGCGACAGGATTTTGAATGCCTTCGGACGATACGCCTTTCCTTCGTCACCTCCGGCAGTGCAACACCGCCGTCGTGCCCGGCAACCGGTTTGCTTTTTCTTTGGGCGGACAACCTGCCGGATGGATCGACCCAGCCATTGCCGACAGGCTGGAGCAGGAAGGCTTGGGGTCTCGCACGGAAGGTTTCGCATTAGCCAACCCGGCTGACCTTGAAACTTTGGGAGAAAAACTGGCGCAGGAGGGGTTTTATCGGTCCCACCATGAGTTGTTTGATGTGAGACTGGATGTAGGGCAGCCCGCTATCGCCCGCATTGACCGCGGTGCGCTGCCATTGTTCGGGCTGGTTGCCATTGGCGTGCATATGAATGGGCTGGTGCGCAAACAGAATGGCCTGTATTTATGGACAGGCCGACGGGCCCGAAACAAAAGACTGGACCCCGGCAAACTTGACCATCTGGTTGCTGGCGGTGTGCCTGCCGGTCATTCTCCCTCAGAAGCTTTGCTGAAAGAAGCGGCTGAAGAAGCCAGCATTGCCCCAGAAATTGCCGCACAGGCGCAGGAAGTCAGCCGTATTGTTTACGCCCTGAACCGCCCCGAAGGATTACGACGCGATATTCTGTATTGTTATGACCTGTTTCTACCAGAAGACTTCACGCCGGAGGCCGCTGACGGAGAAGTCGAATCTTTCAGCCTGATCAAACTTGAAGAGGCATTTGAGTTAGTGCGTGAAACGGATGAATTTAAGTTCAACGTCAATCTGGTTCTGATAGATCTGTTTTTACGCCATAGGCTGATAAACCCAACCTCCCCAGAAGGACAGGCGTTGCAGCGTGGCCTTGCTTATGGGCTCTCACCTGCCAGCCCCGGCAAAGCCCTCTCCCTTGAACCTGTCTAACTATGGGTTTCTGATCGTTCGGGAGTGTGAACCGCCAATTAGATTGGGGTCCGTTATGATATCCGACTTCCGCAGAGGCAGTTTTCTATTCAACAGAATTTCTATGCTGGCAGCAGCAGGATAAACTCTCTTTAGCCATAGCTGCTTCAGAATCGCCGGAAGCCGCTTGGGGTAATCGCTTGAGATAAAAAAGGGGAAGACCAAACGGCCCTCCCCTTTTTGCTAACGTCTTTAGAAAAGAACCTTCAGGCAGACATGCGCGCATCATGCAGGGCTTTGGCTTCTGCCTCGGCAGCCTTCATGCAGGACAGAAGGTGTTCCCGAATTTCATCAAGGCGCTTTTTATCCGTGATTTTCAGCCCGAACAGATCTTTCACGTAGAAAACGTCCACCGCACGCACGCCATAGGTAGTGATGTGAGCGGATGCGATCTGAAGGCTTTCCTCGCTCATTGCCGCAGTTACGTCGTGCAGAAGGCCAGGACGGTCACGGCCGTTGATTTCGATAACGGTATAGGTGTTTGATGCCCCGTTATCGATCACTACGCGCGGCGGCACATGGATGGCCCGCATCCGCATAGGCATATGCCCAAACCCGGCCTGCGCAATTTCTGCCCCGATATCAATCTGGCCGCTCAGAGCTTGCTCAATCAGGGAAGACAGGCGCGCCAGACGGTGCGTTTCTTCATAAGCGCTGCCTGCGGTATCCTGAATCCAGAACGTATCAAGCGCCATGCCGTGCATCATGGTGTGAATACGCGCATCCACAATAGACGCACCGGCAAGCGCCAATGCACCAGCTATTTTGGAGAACAGGCCGGGGACGTCGATTGTATAGATCGTAACCTCAGTCACCCCTCGCGCAGGGAGCGGAAGCACTTCGACTGTTAGCGGCGCTTCCTTGGCATCTGCTTCACGAATCAGCCGCGCATGGCGTTTGTGCGTTTCATGATCAAAGGAAAGCCAGTAACCAGCGTAACCGAGGTCAAGAAAACGGTTGATATCGCTTTCTGCCACGCCGTCTTCGGTTAGAATTTCTGCCGTAATTTCCTTGGCATGACGAACACGCACGTCACGCTCGGTAGTGGCCAGGCCACCTGCCAGAACTTCTGCCACCCTGACGTAGAGTTCACGCAGCAGGGTTGCTTTCCAAGCGTTCCACACGCGGGAACTGACAGCCCGCATATCAACAATGGTTAGCAGCAAAAGCAGACGCAAACGTTCCGGTGATTGCACAATATCCGCAACGTCAAGAATGGTTTTGGGGTCGTCAATATCCCGCTGAAAGGCGGTGTGGCTTAGCAGCAGGTGGTGCAGCACCAGCCATGAAACGGTTTCCGTTTCCTCACCCGACATCCCCAGTTTAGGACAGAGTTCGGCAGCGATTTCCGACCCGATTTCCGAATGATCTCCGCCTCGTCCCTTGGCAATGTCGTGCAGTAGCACAGCCATATACAGCGCCCGGCGAGAATGAAGCCCCTTCACCAGTTCGTAGGCAACCGGAATTTCATCCGCCATGCGACCAGAGGCGACTTCATCCATAATACGGATAGCTTCTATCGTGTGCTCATCCACTGTGAACACATGATAGGTATCAAACTGCATTTGCCCCACAATGCGGGCCCAGTCTGGAATAAGCCGCCCGAAAATACCGGTTTCATTCAGAATATGCAGCCAATGGGCATGACCGGGCGGTGTGTGCTGTTCGTAAGACGGCACGAGCGCAGCGGCGTCAGCCTCTGCCGGGGGGGCGGCTTCCTTACGGCGACGCGGTTGTTCAAGGGCTGCGGTTTCACCACACAGCAGGTCAAGGAAGATACGCGCGGCTTCCGGGTCGTCCCGCAGCGCACTTGCACGTCTTTCCCAGCGGATTAGCTGGTGCCGGGCCATAGGATGCAGCGGTCTGCGCCGCATACGCGCCCAGTCCAGCAACTGCATCATTTTGATCGGTTCCTGATCGAACGAGATACCACGTTCGGGCAGAATCTGACCATCTAGCAACGTAAATCCGGCTTCACGCATTGCGTCATCAGGTTTGGCTGCCGTTGCCACCGGCCCTTGCGCCTGCCGCAGCACGGCTGGTTCAAGAACGTGCGTCAACCGCATGACTTCACGCGCTGTCAGAAAATAATGGCGCATAAAGCGTTCAACGCCATTCTGGCGGCCATGACGCGTATAGCCCATACGCGCCCCAATGACGGGCTGCATATCAAAGGTCAGGCGTTCTTCAGCCCGGCCAGCCACATAATGGAGGTGCAGACGCACGGTCCACAAAAAATCCCACGACCGTCGGGCTCGGGCTGCTTCCTGCTCGGTCAGGATGCCCATCCAGATAAAATCTGGGGCAAGAAGATCTGTTACATGCCGGGTACCAAATGTGTTGCGACACATCCAGTAAAGTGTCTGCAAATCACGCAGGCCGCCGCGCCCTTCTTTCAGATTGGGTTCAACCAGATAGGGGCTGTCCCCAAACCGACGGTGACGCTCAAGACGTTCGCGCCGTTTGTCCTGAATAAAGCCAGCAGGCCCGGCTTCCACACACGCGACAATATAGCGGGCTTCGAACATCGCGAATAACGCGGCATCCCCGGCCAGCAGGCGTGCATCCAACAATGCAGTGCGGACGGTTGTGTCTTTCCGGGCTTCCTCAATACATTCGCTGATAGTGCGGGTTGCGTGGCCAACCTTTACGCCTAAATCCCAAAGGAAATAGAGAACATATTCTACCAGCCGATGAGCGGCTTCAACATTGTCCTCTTCCGTCAGGAACAGCAGATCAATATCGCTGAATGGGGCCAGCAGGCCGCGCCCGTATCCGCCTGTTGCGGCAACGACCAGACGGCCAGACCGCCGGTGTTCAGCCCCAATATCATCAACACTGGCCGCTTGACCGGTGGCACGCAGTGCCAGATCAACAATGCCGCGCAGCATGACGTCCGTAAACGCAGCGATCAGTTTGGCAGCCCCAGTGCCCTTCAGCACATGCTGTTCAAACCGTGTGCGAACATCAGCCTGATAACGCCCCAGATAACGGCGGAAAATGGCGACAGCCTCCTCCCGCGGAGGGATGGCGGCATCTTCCGGCGTGGCGTCCCTTAGTTCCCGGGCAAGGCAGGCCGCCAGCCCCTCTGGCGTGAGGATGGCAATTGCGGCGACATCGGGCTGCTCGGAAGCAGCTGGTGCGGGGGAAGTCGACATTGCGGTCGGTTTCTGCTCCTGGGGACAGTCTTATAAGTATGTTTAGTCCGAATCACGCCTGAGCGGGGCTGCTTTCTTCCTGAAGAGCTTCTTTATGCAGCTCATACAGGATGTCCAGCGCCGCACGCGGTGTCAGCGTGTCGGGGTCTACCTCTAACAAACGCTGTCTTAACGTATTTTCTTCTTCATGCGGTAATATCTTCTGCGTGTCGAACAATGGTAACGGTTTCGGACCGGTTGCATGCTCCCGCTCCAGTTCCTTAAGCAGACGCCCGGCCCGATCAACCACAGATGCCGGCACACCGGCCAGCCGGGCCACGTGCACACCCCAGCTTTTCTTTGCCGAACCGGCCAGAACCTCGTGCAGAAAAACAATCTGCCCACGCCATTCCCGCACCGCCATGGTGTGGGGGGACAGGCGAGGCAGCGTATCAACCAGATCAGCCAGTTCGTGAAAATGCGTTGCAAAAATTGCACGGCAGCGCACCGTTGAATGCAGAGCCTCCAGCACGGACCATGCAATAGCCAAGCCGTCCAGCGTTGCGGTGCCGCGGCCAATTTCATCGACCACAACCAGAGATCTGGGGCCAGCCTGATTCAGGATAGCCGCGGTTTCCGTCATTTCCACCATGAAGGTGGAACGACCACGCGCCAGATCATCCGATGCCCCCACGCGGGAGAAAAGCTGATCAACAATCCCAATTTGCGCTTTTTCAGCCGCAACAGGAAAACCGCCCTGCGCCAGAATAATGGCCAAAGCGGTCTGCCGCAGAAAAGTTGATTTACCGGCCATGTTCGGGCCCGTCAGCAGCATAACGCGCCGATTGGGGGAAAGATCACATCCGTTGGGCGTAAACCGCGTGCCTTTGGGCAACGCCGATTCGACAACCGGATGACGACAGGCCTGAAGATCAAAAGCCGTGTCATCCGTCACATCCGGGCGGCACCAGCTACCGCCACCTGCCAGCATGGCGCAGGATTGCAGAACGTCCAGAACAGCCAGAGCTTTGGCCAGAACAGGCAGCGCCTGCTCGGCCAGAATGCTCTCAACCAGCACGTTGAAAATCGTTTTCTCACGCATGGCGGCCCGTTCAGCCGCCTCCGCAATGCGCGCATCCAGACCCGACAGTTCTTCAGTTGAAAAACGCGCATTGCTGGCTGTTCCCTGTCGGAACATCAGATCCTCGCGATCTTTCATACGACTGCTGGCACTGACGGGAACTTCAATCACATAGCCAAGCTGGGCATGGTGTTTGATCTTGAGGCTCGCCACCCCGTAACGGGTCGCATAATCCGTTTGCAACCCAGCCACGATACGGCGTGAATTGTCACGCAACCCCCGGTAGCCATCCAGTTCCCCATCGTAACCGGCCGCTATCACCCCTCCATCATCCAGCCGGGCGGGAAGATCATCCGCCAGGGCGCGCACCAGTTCAGCCTCAAGGCCTTGCGCAACCCCCAGGCTTCCGGCGGCTTTTGCAAGATAAGGCGGCAACTGCCCTACATCGCCCAGCGCAGTTGAGGCGTCACGCGCGGCATGCAAACCATCCCGCACGGCAGCAAGATCTCGCGGTTGGCCACGCCCCAGAGAAAGACGGCCTAAAGCCCGGGCAATATCGGGCGCTTTTTTCAGGGCATCGCGCAATGACGTTCGGCAGGCGTGTGAATCGCGCAACCAGCACCACCCGTCCTGCCGCGCCGAAATACGCGCCACATCAGTCAGTGGCGCAGACAGCCACTCGGCCATCAGTCGGGCACCAGCAGCCGTGACGGTCTGGTTCACCGCTGAAAACAGTGTGTGCTCCATGCCGCCATCACGGGCACGCAGAATATCAAGGCTGGCCCGCGTGGCGGGGTCTATGCCCAGAATGCCCCCATCAGTCTGCGGGCTTGGGTGCGTCAGGCGCGGAAGTTTCCCTGCCTGACTCCGTTGCACGTAATCGACCGCTACGGCAGCAGCCACGGCTTCTTCATCAGAAAATGTGCCAAATGCATCCACACTTGCCACATCAAAAGCCGACGCAAGACGTTGGCGCGCCGCATCCACACCCGGAATCAGCACTTCTGGCGCGCGGTTTGCGTCAAAGTCGCCCAATACCAGAGTAGGCGGGGCCAGAATTTCCGCTGGGTCCAACCGCCCGAGCAATCCGGGCAGAGCAGCCTGCGTAACGCTGGCGGTTTCAAACAGGCCTGTTGACACATCAATCCACGCAGCACCAATCGCAGCGCTAGCCTGTGGTTTTTCTGCTACCTTCCCCTTACGTCCGCGACCAGAAGGCGGGGCGCTTTCAGCCAGCGCAAGCAGCAGGTTAGACCGCCCAGGCTCAAGCAGTTCATCCTCGGTCAGGGTGCCCGGTGTTACAACCCGCACAACGGCGCGCGCTAGTGGACCTTTGGCTGCACCCTTCCCCTTACGCGGTGCCTCCGTCTGTTCAGCGACAGCCACCCGAAAACCACGCCGGATAAGACGCGCCAGATAGGCTGGTGCGGCAGCAACGGGCACACCACACATGGAAATTGGTTCGCCCGCATGGGTGCCACGGGCTGTCAGTGCGATATCCAGCGCAGCCGCAGCTGCCGTGGCATCGTCAAAAAACAGTTCATAAAAATCGCCCATGCGGAAGAAAAGCAGGGCTTCAGGATTTTCCGCCTTCAGCGCAAACCATTGCGCCATGGCTGGGGTGGCACCCTCGGGAGAATAGCGTTTCATCCCATTATCATACGGGCGTCCTTGGGCAGGGCAACAGGCTTCCTGCATGTCAGCACAAACTCATTATGCCCCACAGGACGTACTAAAGCATCACACTCCGGTTTGCTGCACTAAAGCGCGCAAAGAAGCAGCGGCCCGTTGCACTGGCTCGCGCCACGGGGCTGGGCCCTCACCCGGTTCCGGCTGACGGAAGATACGCAAGCTGGGATACCAGAGGTTGTGTTCCTGACCATCTGCCGCGACCTGTGTCGAGCCTGCTTTCCAGCGCCAGTCTCCGCCAAAACGGTCAAGCAGCCACACGGGTTTTCCTAGCAGCCCCGCCAAATGGGCAATGACCGTATCAACCGTAATCACGACATCCTGCTTGGCCAAAATCTGCGCTGTGGTCAGCATGTCGCCCTCCGGCAAAGCAGAAATGGGCCAGGATAGCGGTTCTGTCTGTTTTTGCAGGGACTGGACCATAACGCCCTCAATCTCAAACAGAGGACGCAGCACGTCCGGAGAAACAGAACGACGACGATCAAAACGGTAATCCGGATTACCAGACCAGCACATGCCGACTTTCAAAGGGGAAACCATGCCTCCCCCATATCCCGGTAGCGCGATGGTTTCACGCCATGCCAGCGGGGCATCACACCCGAGCACGTAAGGTAAACTCAACAGAGAACAAGCTGCCGTTGCGCCATACACTTCTGCTCCCTGTCCTTTTTCCAGCAGGCTCACACCCGGCAGCCGACCATGAATCGATGCCTGAATTAATGAATGCAGGACCATTGGTACCTCAAGAACAATGGGGGCCCGCAAAGACGCTGGTATCAGATAACGCAGAAATTGAAGCGTATCGCCTAAACCCTGTTCAGCGTAGATCAGCACAGGTGTTGTCTGGCTTGCTCCAGACCACGCTGGCAAACCGTAATCGCGCCCCGCAGGCAATATCTGCTTTCGGGCTTCAAAATGCCGCCAACCTTCCTGAAAGCGCCCTTCCCCCAGTAGCACGGTGGCCAGATTCAACTCGGCGCGGGCCCGATCCTGAACAGAAGCCTCCGCCACCATGCTGGTGCGGAACAGACGCTCAGCCTGTGCAACATCCCCCAGATCCGTCAGCACCGTGCCGTAATTGACAGCCAGCCGCACATCGTCCGGTTTTTCAGCATGAGCCTGCCCCAGCATGTCTGCTGCCTCGGGCAACTGACCCAGCGCCATAAGCACCAACCCCAGGTTGCTTCTGGTTTCAACCGCATTCGGGTTCAGAACCAGGGAGTCACGCAATACCGTGCGTGCATCTTCAAAAGCCCCGGTGGAGAAAAGCGCAGCCCCATAATTGGCAAGTGCCGCCGCATCATGAGGCAACGCATGAGCGACGGTTGCAAAAAACGGTTCAGCCTGCGCCATGCGACCTGCGCGCTCCAGCAACAGAGCATGTTGATTTTGGGTAAAGACATCCTGGGGGGCCAAGGCCAACGCTTTTTCAGAAACCTGAATGGCGTCCTCGGTTTTTCCATGTCGCGCTAAAAAGGACGCCAGTTCCAGATGCCTTACGGCTTCCAGTGGGCGTAAACGGACCGCATTGCGAAGCGCCTGCTCAGCATCCGCAGAACGCCCTTGCGCTTCCAGAATTTCTGCCATTGCCTGATGCGCCTGCGGGTCTCGCGGGGTTTCAAGCACGGCGATATTGACGGCTGCGCGGGCAGGTTCATCATGCCCTAACGCCAGAAGCGCCAAGCCCAGCGTAATATGAAAATGGGCATCTGATCGCAGATCTATGGCTTTGCCTGCCAGTGCAACCGCTGCCTGCGCATTACCAGTTGCCCGCGCAACGCACGCCATAGCATGCCATGCGTCTGCATCACCCAGATTTTGCTGAAGCAGATAGCGGAGCATGGCGCCAGCTTCTTCTGCCTCACCTTTTGAAAGAAGATTTAATGCGGCAGGAACCGAGGCATCTGACACATTCTCTGTCGTCTGGGTCATGTCGTGTTCAGTTCCTTTGCTGGCAGCGTGTCCGCTTAACGTGCGGGGATTTTATAATATTTGCACCATCTTAAGCCGAAAACCCACGCTGAAAGACGGCATGAACAATATTCGGGGTAAGCCTGCCAGCTTACGCGCTGTTTTCTACGGTGCGGGTCATTCCGTCCGGGCCTATCCTGATTTATGCTCCCGATCATGAATACAGCCTATCAGAGCCTTGAGCGCCATTTCGCCCGCCTCTCCTCCCTTAGCGATGCACTGGGCATTCTGTGCTGGGACAAAGAAGTGACCATGCCGCATGGCGCAGCCAACCGCCGTGGGGAAAATCTGGCCATTCTGGAAGGCCTACGTCATGAAATCCTGACTGCGCCAGAAATGGCTGATCTTCTAGCGAGCGCGGACGCTGGGGATGACGTCTGGCGAAAGGCAAATCTTGCCCAGATGCGCCGTATCCATACCCATGCCACAGCTCTTCCCGGTGATCTGGTAGAAGCCTGCACACAGGCCACAACCCGCAGCGAAATGGCGTGGCGCGAAGCTCGGCGAGACAATGATTTTGCTGGTTTTCTGCCTTACCTGACAGAAGTCCTTAATCTGACACGACAGGTGGCCGACGCGAAAGCGGCCGCATTGGGTGTCACACCGTACGACGCATTGCTGGATTCGTTTGATCCCGGTACCCGCCAGACTGATATTGACCCCATTTTTACACGACTAAGAGCAGAACTGCCTGACCTGATTGCCGCAGTTCTGGAAAAGCAGGCCTCCCTTCCGTCCAGCAAGCCTCTACAGGGGCCCTTCCCTGTTCCCCAGCAGGAAGCCTTGGGCCGCAAGCTGATGCAGCAGCTTGGTTTTGACATGACGCGCGGACGGCTGGATGTCAGCACCCACCCCTTCTGCGGAGGGGCAACCCATGATGTGCGGCTGACCACCCGTTATGAAGAAGCTGATTTTATTCCAGCCATGATGGGTGTGCTGCACGAAACGGGGCACGCCCTTTACGAACAGGGTCTGCCAGAAAAATGGATTTCCCAACCCGTTGGGCAGGCTGCGGGCATGACCGTGCATGAAAGCCAGTCCCTAATGGTGGAAATGCAGGTTTGCCGGTCACAGGCGTTTGTAAACTGGGTTGCCCCTCTGTTGCGCCAGAGCTTTAGCGCGAGCGAAACAGATGCTGCATGGCAGCCTGACAATCTGCATCGCCTGCTGACGCATGTGCAGCCGGGACTGATTAGGGTCGATTCAGACGAAGTAACCTACCCCGCCCACATTCTGGTGCGTTACGAAATTGAAAAGGCGCTGATCAGTGGAGATCTGGCCCTTAAAGATCTGCCGGGTGCCTTCAATGACGGCATCCATGCTTTGCTGGGCCTAAACGTGCCGGATGATCGCCGAGGCTGTTTGCAGGATATTCACTGGCCCGAAGGACTATTCGGCTATTTCCCCTGCTATGCTTTGGGGGCGCTGGCCTCCGCCCAGTTGCGGGCTACGGCCTACCAGCAGGATGCGACAATTGCCCCCGCCATTGGCGAAGGGAATTTTGCGCCGCTGATGCAGTGGTTGCGCACAAATGTGCATCAGCGCGCCAGCAGCGCGTCCATGCCGGATATTATCCGTTCGGCCACCGGCGCGTCGCTTGGGGCTGATGCTTATCTTAGCCACATCCGCCGTCGTTATCTGGATCGTGCTCCTGATGCCTGATGTTACGTGCCTACCACTGCATCTTCGTCTGGCTCTGCGGGGCCATGCGAAGAATGCGGTTGTGGGAAAAGCCAAAACAGGGTGAGACTACGCGCCATGTTTCTGCCCCTATGCCGCAAGGCCGCCTCTGACATGCCTCTACCTTCCAACATCCGCGCTGTTATGAGCCGCTCTGCTCTGGCAACCATTCTGTTTGCAGGGTTGGGCGTTACCTCATCCTCCGCATGGGCCGTGCACATGCCTAAAGTGCCGGAGCTTTCAGCGTCTGCGCTGGAACCTTTCACCCAGTCTGACAAACAGGTGTGGGATGCGGTGGTCATGCTGCCAGATGGCCGCGCTGTGCTTGAAGCCCCGATATGGGTTGGCAACACGGGCCCTCAGCTTTCCGTAAGGCAAACAGACGGTAGTTTTGCGCCCTACCCTGATGCGGCATGGAACGCCGAACAAGGTGACCCCAGCCAGCGCATTGTCTCAACAGCAGGCATGACGCTTCTGGCAGATGGCACGTTATGGGTTCTGGATAGTGGCGTTCCCAACCACAAAGCCGATGCCGTGGCACCGGCAAAGCTGATCCAGATTGATACCAAACAGAATAAAGTTGTCCGTGTTTTGCCGATTGAAGCCTCGGCGCTTCACAAGGAAAGCATTGTTTCTGGCGTGGCAGTGCATGGCAACACAGCTTACGTTGCAGATTCAGGCGTTGCAGGTGTGCTGGTCATTGATCTGCCGTCTGCATCGGCGCGCCGCTTTCTTGACCGTCACCCTGCCATTAGTGCCACCCGGCCCATCACGACGCCAACCGGGCCTGTCACCACAGCAGACGGGCATCTTCTGGCTATTGATTCCAGCATGATCGCTGTCAGCCCGGATGGGAAATGGATTGTACTGCAACCCCCCGGCGGATATCTATCCCGCGTGGAAACCACCATTTTCACTGACCCGGACGTTACCCCCGCAGCCATGGAAGAAAGCGTGACCCAATGGTACAAAACGCCGTCCTTAGGCGGCATGACCATGGGGCCGGATGGCACACTTTACTGGTCCGACATCAGCACAGGCAGCATCCTAAGCTATACAATTGGCCGTATTCCCCGCCGATTGATTACGGACCCGCGCCTGAAATGGCCCGCTACACCGGGGCTTGATGCCTCTGGTCATCTGTACGTGCCCGCAGCGCAGCTTAACCACACCGCTGCTTTTCAGAATGGCAAGGCATCGGTTGAATGGCCCGTAACGGTTTATAAGCTGACACTGCCCACCACCCCCCCACCCACCTGAACCCGGATACCAGCCTGACCGGTTGCCTACCTGCGTGTGGGCATCTTGCGCCTGAAGCACGGCAACCGCCAAAAATGCGGAACCTTTTCTCTCGCATGGTTCAGGCAAACAGTGCACAAGCCTACTTCGCGACACTCCTTATTCAGGGTATAACCCGCGCATGCGCTATATCTCGACCCGGGGGAAGGCTCCCGCTCTTTCGTTTTCCGATGTCCTGCTGACAGGTCTGGCCGAAGATGGCGGCCTGTATTTACCGGAAACATGGCCCACATTTTCGCTGTCAGAATGGCAGGCCATGCGTGGCCTCCCTTACCCGGAGCTTGCAGCCCGTATTCTGGCACCCTTTGTTGGGCAGGATATAGATGAAGCGACCCTGCGCCGCCTGTGCGCACAGGCCTATGCCGGGTTTGACCACCCGGCCATTGTTCCCCTGACACAGGTTGAAGACGGCCTGTTCGTGCAGGAACTGTTCCACGGCCCCACTCTGGCCTTCAAAGATATGGCCATGCAGGTTCTGGGCCAGTTGTTTGAGCATGTTCTGACCGAGCGCAACAGCCACGTTACCATTGTTGGCGCAACATCTGGCGATACCGGGTCTGCCGCTATCGAAGCTTGTCGTGGGCGCAAGCGGTTATCTGTTGTCATTCTGCACCCAAAAGGCCGCACGTCAGAAGTGCAGCGCCGCCAGATGACCACGGTTCTGGAACCCAACATCACCAATCTGGCGGTAGAAGGCACGTTTGATGATTGTCAGGATCTGGTAAAAGCCTGTTTTGCCGATGCCCCGTTCCGTCAGGACATGCATCTGTCTGCCGTCAACTCCATCAACTGGGCGCGTATTGCCGCACAGGTGCCCTACTACGTCTATGCAGCGCTGAACTTTGGCGCGCCTGAACGTGAGGTCTCCTTTGCGGTGCCGACAGGGAACTTCGGCAACATTCTGGCCGCATGGACCGCACGGAAAATGGGTCTGCCTATCCGCCATCTGTGCGTCGGCTCAAACCGCAATGACATTCTGACCCGCTTCCTGAACGCGAATGACATGACCATGAAAGAGGTCGTGCCCAGCCTTTCGCCATCCATGGATATTCAGGTTTCGTCCAACTTTGAACGTCTTCTGTTTGAACTGCTTGACCGTGACGCAGAAGCCTGCACCCGTATCATGACGGGCTTCCGTGCCACCGGGCATATGGATGTCCCGGCCGAGGTGTGGGATCGGGCGCGTGAACTCTTTTCTGGTCTTGCCCTTGACGATGAAGGGACGGAGACCGAAATCAGAAATCTGCATCAACGTTCAAACTATCTGGCAGATCCTCACAGTGCCATTGGCATTGCGGCGGGTCGTCGTTTCCGTGAGGCCGGTGTGCCCATGATTGCCATGGCAACGGCTCACCCGGCCAAATTCCCGGACGCCATGGTCGCAGCCACGGGTATTCACCCGGCTCTGCCTGTCCATCTGGAAGATCTGTTTTCTCGGGAAGAACGCTATCGCACCGTGCCGGCTACGGCAGATGCCGTCAAAGATGCCGTGCGCGCTGCCGTTCTTTCTAACACGCACTAATACTTTCCTTTTTTCAGGCCGCGTGACGCGGCCTTTCCTTTCAGGACACGAATGACTGATCCCATCAATCTGACCCGCCTTCCCTCCGGCCTGACCGTTGTGACTGAACGCATGGACCGTGTGGAAACCGTTTCTTTCGGTGCTTATGTCTCTACCGGTACACGGGATGAAACGGCTGAAGAAAACGGTGTTTCACACTTTCTGGAACATATGGCGTTCAAAGGCACCACCAGCCGGTCAGCCCTTCAGATTGCCGAGGAAATTGAAAATGTGGGTGGGCATATCAATGCCTATACTGCACGGGAACAGACCGCGTTTTACGTCAAACTGCTGAAAGACAATATGGACCTGGGCGTGGATATCATTGGTGATATCCTGACCCATTCCACGTTTGATCCGGTTGAAATTGAACGTGAACGTGGGGTCATTCTTCAGGAAATTGGTCAGGCTAACGACACACCGGATGACGTGGTGTTTGACCATTTTCAGGCCACAGCCTTCCCCAATCAGCCTATGGGCCGCCCGACATTGGGCACGGAAGACCTGATTCAGAACATGAGCCGCGATACGCTCATGTCCTACATGCGCACCCATTACACAGCAGACAACATGGTGATTGCCGCCGCTGGCAACCTCCACCATGAAGACGTGGTGGAACGGGTGCAGCGTCATTTTGCCGACCTGCCGACAACGGCACAAATTCCAACCCCGCCGTCTCTCTATGGTGGTGGTGAGTTCCGTCAGGAAAAAGACCTCGACCAGGCGCATGTGGTGCTGGGGTTTCCGTCTGTCGGTTATAATGACCCCGATTATTACGCGACCCTTCTTCTTTCCATGGTTCTGGGCGGTGGCATGTCATCCCGTCTGTTTCAGGAAATTCGGGAAAAGCGCGGACTGGTTTATTCTGTTTACTCCTTCAACGCACCGTTCATTGATGGTGGCCTGTTTGGCATCTATGCTGGCACAGGCGAGAAACAATGTGCCGAACTGGTCCCGGTCACGCTTGAAGAACTGCACAAGATTCAGCAGTCCGTCGGGCAGGACGAAATGCTGCGTGCGCGCGCCCAGCTTAAGGCCTCCCTGCTGATGTCTTTAGAAAGCACTGGCAGCCGATGCGAACAGATTGCCCGCCAGCTTCAGCTTTTTGGGCGTATTATTCCGGTTTCCGAAACAGTTGCGCATGTTGAAGCTGTTACCCCGGCAGATATCTGCCGCGTGGCCAGCCGTATCTTCACCCAACAGCCGACGCTGGCAGCCCTTGGGCCCGTTAGCCACGTGCTGCCCCTGAACACCATTGCGGAGAAACTTGCAGCATGAGTGAACAAACCCTCGAAAAGATCTCTGATCTTGTCCGCCGTGCGCGTGCCGCCGGGGCCGATGCTGCCGATGCAGTTTTTGTCTCCAGCACAGCCATAGGTGCGGGGGTTCGTAACGGTGTTACGGAAGAACTCGAACGCTCTGAAACCACAGATCTGGGTCTGCGTGTATTTCTGGGCCAGAAATCAGCCATCGTCTCCACAACCACCATCGACCCTAACCGGTTTGATGGATTGGTTGAGCAAGCGCTGGCAATGGCCAAAGTGCTGCCGGATGACCGATTTGCCGGGCTGGCTCCTCATGCTCTTACGGGCACCTTTACCAGTAATGATCTGGATCTGACCGACACGGCCGAGCCCGATGCGAATGCGCTGCTAAACCGTGCGCGTGAGGGTGAAGACGCAGCCTTGGCTATCAAGGGTGTGACCAATAGTGCGGGCAGCAGTGCCTCCTGGGGGCGCACTGAAATCGCGCTGGTAACCTCGCAGAACTTTGCTGGCACCTATGCCCGCACCCGCCACTCGACCTCGGTCTGTGTTCTGGCGGGCAAGGGTGAAACCATGCAGCGGGATTATGATTACCATGGCACCGTGCATCTTTCTGATCTGGAAAATGCAGGCCTGATTGGCACGCGTGCGGGTAAAAATGCCGTGGCTCGGATCAACCCCATCCGTCCACGCACGGGGCGCTATCCGGTCGTGTTCCATCCGCGCGTTGCCAATAGCTTTCTTGGTCACTTTATTGGGGCAATCAACGGCGCGTCGATTGCCCGTGGCACATCGTTTCTGAAAGAAAAGCTCGGACAGAAAATCTTTGCGGATAGCGTCACCATCACGGATGACCCTACCCGCGCACGCGGCCTGAAGTCCCGGCCGTTTGACGGGGAAGCCAATCGCACCGCTCCCCTGGAACTGGTCAGCAATGGTGTACTGCAAAGCTGGATTCTGGATACCCGGAGCGCTCGCCATCTGGGGCTGGAAAGCAACGGTCGTGCTGCCCGCGGAACCTCTGGCCCGCCGTCTCCGTCGGCAACCAATCTGTCTTTCGCACCGGGCAGCCTGAGCCCGGAAGAGATGATGGCAGACATAAAGGAAGGCCTGTTCATTACGGAAATGATGGGCTCCTCCATTAACGGGTTGACGGGGGATTACAGCCGAGGCGCTTCTGGCTTCATGATCCGCGACGGAAAGATTGCCGAAGCCGCTGCTGAATTTACTTTGGCCGGGAACCTGCTGGAAATTTTCGCGTCCATCACTTTAGCGAACGATTTACAGTTCCGTTTTGGCACTGATGCCCCCACATTAAGAACAGACGCCTTGAGCGTCGCCGGTGCCTAACCAAAGTCTGGAGACACAACACCTCGTGAAAAAGCGCACTCTCTCTTCCGCTCTCGCCGCTCTGATGACTGTGAGCCTGCTGAGTGGCCCATTGGCCTATCAGGCCGATGCGCGCCCCGGACAAGGTGGGTCCATGGGTAGCCGCGGCAGCCGGACATGGAGCGCCCCGCCCCCGACACGCACCACCCCCTATGGTGCAAGCCCGATGGACCGTTCCATAACACCCCGTACACCGGGACAGAGCGGCTATGGCACGCAAACGCCATATCAGCAGGGGTTTGGCGCACAGGCCATGCGCCCCCGCCACCCGTTCCTGACAGGTTTTGCGGGCGGTGTGCTCGGGGCCGGTCTGTTTGGGCTGCTGAGTGGTCATGGTTTCTTTGGTGGCGTTCACAGCTTTTTCGGCCTGATTGGTTTGATGCTTCAGGTTGCTCTGGTCGTCTGGATTGTTATGTGGCTGGTGCGCCGGTTCTCGGGCAACCGAGGAAATACGACTGGCGGCAATGGTTTCAGCCTTAATCAGGCAGCGACTGGCGGCGCGTCACCGCCCGGTGTACCTGTCGCTAATGCCCAGTCTAATCTGCCTATTACAAGCAGCGATTATCAGGCCTTTCAGCAGACTTTGCTTGATATCCAGAATGCCTGGAACCAGCAGAACATTCCGGCCATGCAGCAGATGGCGACGCCAGAGATGGTGTCTTACTTCAACCAGCAACTAGCCACCCTTGCCGCCCAAGGCGCGCGCAATGTGGTGTCAGACGTTCACTTTATTCAGGGTGATCTGGCCGAAGCATGGCAGGAAGGTGGTATGGATTACGCAACTGTCGCCATGCGCTACAGTCTGATTGATCTAACGACCAACGCGATGGGTCAGGTTATTGAAGGCAGTTCTACTGACCCTGTAACAATTACTGAGCTGTGGACCTTTACGCGCCCGTCTCGTGGTGGTCGTTGGTTGTTGTCGGGTATTCAGCAAACTCGCGGATAACTTTCAGGCATTCGACGTGACACATCCCGGCCATGCTTCCAACGTGGCCGGGATTTTTTGTATCTAAGGCGCTAAGCTGTGTTGGCCTTTAGCGTTCCATAGGATGTTAGAAACATGCTTTTTTTGGAAATTATTACGTTCGTCTTGGCTGTCTCTGCCTCGGCCTTCAGCATTTTTCTCCATTTCTGGAACAAGCGTAAAATAGCAGATCTGGAAAATGACCTGACTAAGCTGCGGGAAAAAGGTGTGCCTGTGCAAATGGATACGCTGCTGGAAGAAGTCCGTAAAAAATAACGGGCAGATGGACATCTCTAAAATCGTGTTTGCGATCTTCTTTTGTTAATCTTGACGCCTCTGTTCTACTAAAAACCTCGTTTTTGAACAAAGGTCCCGCCGCTGCGTCGCTTTATTTTTCGTATGTTTTGCTACAGCCCGTGAACCACTTGCGTCTAAAAAGTGTCTTATTTTTTACTTTGAATAGGCGTCTTAAATAATAAAAAAGCCAATGCCCCATTCTTGGAAGCATTGGCTTTTTGCCTCTTTGTTAAGACACAAGCGCACTCGCTCCCGCCTAAACTCAATGGGCCTAACCAGTCTATAAATGCGTAAAGGTCAGCCCGTACATTACGCCTGCAATCAGAACCATAAAGCCAATCATGGCTTTTAGACGGTCTTTCTGGCGGCGCTGTTTCTCAACAAGTTCCGGTTGGGTCAGGCTATTCTGTGTATCCATTAACCAATCCACCCTTGCAGCATATGGTCTGCCAGCAACCCGCAGAACAGAAGAAACAGGTATGCCAGCGAGAAACGGAAGGAAATGCGGGCGGCTTTATCGCCTGCAAGACTGACGCCATTTTCATCCTGCGGCTCACGCAGCACACGCACAGCACACGCGACAAACCCCAGACCAAGCACAAGAGCTGTCGCTGTATAGAGCCAGCCGGAGAGATGCATGACTGACGGAATAAGAGAGATTGCCAGCAACACCAGCGTGTAAACAAAAATGTTCCAACGTGTGTGACGTGCCCCTTTGACCACGGGCAACATAGGAATTCCGGCGCGCCCATAATCCTTGCACGCATAGAGTGACAGGGACCAGAAGTGCGGTGGTGTCCAGAAAAACACAATACCGAACATAACAACCGGTAATACTGTCATGTGACCTGTGGCGGCGGCCCATCCAATCATGGGTGGGAAAGCGCCCGCCGCACCGCCAATCACAATGTTCTGCGGTGTCGAACGCTTTAGCCACATGGTGTAGATAACAGCGTAGAAAAAAATCGAGAACGCCAGAATACCGGCGGCCAAAGCGTTTGTTGCCATCCACATCAGACAAACAGAAAAGCAGGACAGCCCGATACCATAAGCCAGCGCTTCCTGTTCAGGAATGCGCCCACCCGGAATAGGGCGTGTAATGGTGCGCTGCATAACCGCATCAATATCACGGTCGTACCACATATTGATGGCACCTGCCGCGCCTGATGCCAGACAGATACACAGAATGGCGACAGCAGCTTCAAAAAGAGAAAGGTGCCCGGGGGCCATGATCATGCCCGCAGCACCTGTAAACACGACCAGAGAAATAACCCGTGGTTTAAGAAGCTGAACCCAGTCTTTAGCTGTGGTGCCTACCCGGTCTGCTTTGAAGCGGACGCGGGCAGAAACAGCCGGTTGCGCCGTTGTTTCACTCATGACCGCACCATGCTGTCTGTTGTTTCAAACGCATCTTTTTCGCAAGAATTAACTTCAACCAGAGGGCGGTTCTGGGAAAAGCTTAAGCCCATAGTCAGCAGGAAGCACAATACGGACGCCCCAAGCAGGCCGCCGCTCCACATCCGGCACACGGCAGGCAAAGACGGAATAGCAAGCACCGTCCCCGCGACCATGCAGACAAACTGCGCTGTGGCCAGCGACGTCGGATACCAACGGCCACAGCCCTCACCCCGCCAGAGATACAGGCCACAGAATACGGCATAAAGCGTTCCGACCTGTAACGCGGAATGCAGACCATCGCCCTGCATGAACTGGCTGACCCAGCCGGAAGACACTACGGCCAGAAAACCAAGCCCCCAGAGCATAGGCGTTCTGACAGTCAGATTGGCGCGCCATGTGCCTGCCATCCACAGCGCGGCCAGAAGAACAGATGCCAACGTCGCAGCACTGAGAATAAGAGACTGTGCGGAGAAAAAAGCTGTCTGCGCTGCAACGCCTAACAAACCATGAGCAAAAACGCTTTTTACCCAAAGCGTTGTCCCTGCCGCAGCAGTCAGACTCATAATCGCGGCAACCGGAAAAGTGGGGAACCGTGCGACTTTGGCACCTGTTTCAAAAACCACGCCAAAGCCAGCCAGCAGCGTCACCAGAGTAATCGGCTCGACAAACCCTGTCAGCATTTCAGGGGAGAATGCTCCGCCAGTCTTAATCTGATGGCTAACAACAGCACCCAACACAGGGACCGTTACCAGCACAACAGCAGAAGCCAGCATTTCACCCCAGACCAAGGGAGAAAACGGCGCGCGTGCCTCACCATCTGCACGGCTGTCAAAAATGGTCGCCAGAATGACCATGACTGCCATTAAGGTGCCGCAACACCAGACCAGCGTGGCCGCATTTTGCCAAGGAGAGGCCACCATCAGCACACCAGAGGCTGAAACACAGGCCAAGGAAAGTTTGTTAAGACCCGGAAGAACCGTGCCATCCCGCTTCAACGCGCGCGGTAACCAGAGTGTGCCAAATCCACACACCAAAGCAGGCACGACAACAAAAAGCAGCATCAGGGCGCTATGCACGCGGTCAATACCGGCCCAGAATCCAGCATGCGGCAAAAGACCAAGTTGCTGTAACGCTGAACCGCCACCGCCTAGCAATCCAGCCAAAGCCGCAACCAGCAGGTAACCTGCCCCTACACCATCAACCGATGCAGTACGCCGTACCATGCTGTTTTCCTTATACTGGTCTTGTTCCGCACAAGCAGATGCCATGTTTCGCACCCCACGCCCTGACAGATGTGTGTTGGGTTACGACACGCGCACCCTGAAAGCCTCTTCTATAGCGGCTTTGCCTTAAGTAAACGACCCATTTAGCTGCGCATGCTTATCGCCCCTGCCCTGTGCAGAAAGGCGATCAGCAGCAAAAAATCTTAGAGATTATCAAGCGTGACGAGCGTGAAAAGCCCCGCTGGCGGCACCGGCTGCTGACGCGCCCGCACCAGATCTTCCGGAGGCAGAAGAGATTCCATCGCAAAATCAGGATGCCAACCCAGCGACCGTGAGGCACGTGCCATGCCACGCTCAACAGCACCACGCACACCGCCTGGGGCCAGAAAGTGATTCACGAACAGAATGTGACCGCCCGGCTTTACCACGCGTTTGAGTTCACGCAGCAGTTTCCGCGGGTGCGGCACAACGGACGCCACAAACATGGCCACAGCAATATCAAAGGAGTTGTCCTCGAACGAGGTCTCTTCCGCGTCCATCTCCAGCAGGGCTTTAACATTTGTCAGGTGCTCTCTCTGCACCCGTTCACGCGCACGGGCCAGCATATCACCAGACAAATCGATGCCCGTAATCTGCTTGTCCTTGCGATAATGTGGAAGGGCAAGGCCTGTTCCCACACCCACTTCAAGCACATCTGTGCCGGACAATGCGTTGACGGCTTCAACCGCACGACGGCGGCCGAACCCTGAAACGCCACCAAACACGGTGTCATACACACCTGCCCACCGGCGGTAAGCGACCTTTACGGCCTCGGCATCCAACGCTGAACGCGAAGGTGCCGGATCTTCACCCTGACCGGGCGAGCATTTGTGGAGAACGTCACTCATAGGTTCTCTCTGCCCGCTGGCGGCAATTTCTTCAAGAGCCACAACGCATCTTCCTCTTCTTTAAAACCCAGTGTGCCTTAAAAGCGCCCTTGTGTCAGTGCTCATTGTTCTTTTACCTTCCGCACCATTCAATCACGTCAAAGATAAAGAGACATGCTGGAATTGCTTCTTGCCCTACTTAGCCTGATTATCTGGTCCTCTCTGATCATTTATTTTTTTCGCGACCCGATCTTCACGTGGCTGGATAACCGCTTCGGCAAGGACACCCCACCTCCTCCGTTGGACGAAGGGGAAGCCGAACAAATGGATCAGGCATTTTCCGACTCTTTCATGGGCAAACATTCCCCATCAGAGCAACGTAAAGACACCTGATCCTTTGCCCGATCAGGCTTTCAGCTTGTTTTCAATACAATCCCAGATTGCGGCCGCACCATTGACGCCGTCGAACCGTTCCAGTTCCTGCAAGCCCGTTGGGGATGTGACGTTGATTTCAGTCAAATAATCACCAATCACGTCTATCCCCACAAAAATAAGGCCATGCTCCTTTAAGAAAGGACCTATGGCTTCACAGATTTCTTTATCCCGCTCAGTCAATGCGACTTTACGGGCCACGCCCCCAACATGCATGTTTGATCGATGGTCATCCCCGGTCGGGACACGATTGATCGCCCCCACAGGCACGCCATCAACCAGAATAATCCGCTTGTCACCCTTCTTCACGGCGGGCTCATAACGCTGAATCATCAAGGGTTCGCGTGAGCGTGCAAAATGCATTTCAAGCAGTGCATTCAGGTTCTGATCATCTTCCTTGATGCGGAAGATCCCGCTGCCGCCATTCCCAAACAAGGGTTTGACAATAATGTCTTTCCACTGCGTCCGGAATGCGCGGATCTGTTCAACATCCCACGTCACCAGCGTAGGGGGCATCAGATGCGGGAAATGCGTAACCAGCAGCTTTTCCGGTGAATCGCGCACCCAGCGCGGGTCATTCACCACAAGCGCCTTGTTCGGGCCAACACCATGAACGTGGTCGAGCAGATGGGTCGCGGTAATATAGGCCATGTCAAATGGGGGATCCTGACGCATCAGCACCACATCCATCTCCCCAAGCGAACGACGAGAAGCCTCGCCAAAGGTCGCGTGGTTACCTTTTTCACGCTGCACCGTGACGGGGCGCAGAGACGCACTGACCTGCGTGCTGACTTTACCACCGGGGGATGTTGTTCCCTCACCCAATGCCAGAGACGGCACCTCATAAACAAATAATTTATGGCCGCGTGACTGCGCTTCCAGCATCAGGGCAAAAGTGGAATCGCCGTTAATATCAACATGCTCCAGAGGATCCATCTGGACAGCCACATTTAATGGAGACGACATACGCACCCGCTTTCTCTTACTCGTGAACCTGTTTTGTGTAGCGTATCCCTGTTCTGCGCTTGTGTGCAAACCAGCGATTTGACCTTCTAAGAACGACGAGGCAGCAGAGCGCTGTCTGGCATATGCCCTGACAGGTCACACCGCAGTCGCACATGGAACACGGCATATGTCTCCGCCACCATGCCTCGGCGCACGCGCGCAATGTCGGGCTCCTGGGCTAGAACGTCGAAGAAAGCGGGGTCCGGGACGTCTCGGCGCCTGTGGCTTCTGATGAGATAGGCCTCGCCGCATGTCGCATGAGCCAGAGCAAACAGCGCCCAGCGCGGCTCAACCGCAATTACTTGTCTCTGTGCTGGCATATAGAATGCCAGTTCTGCACCCAGACCATATTCATCCACCACAACAGCGGACTCGGCTGGCACTCTGGCCGCAACCTGTTGCCCAAACTCCGACCACCCACCCATCTGCCGCAACGTCATATCTACATGCGGAGAAAGGCGTGCCGGTGACGCCACGGCCTGCACCATGATAACGGCCACCAGAGTCATGCCAAACAGACTGGCGGCTTTCCACCCTTTCCACGCAGGCAGAGAAGCTGCCACAGACAATGCTGGATAAATCACAACCGGCCAGTTTGCCTGAACGCGGGCACCAATCGCGTGCTGCAAAAACACGGTAAGCGGCAGCAGAATCATACACAGAAGCAGGCGCGAAAACGCATCTTTCTGCCGCCACAACAGAACGCTTCCGGCCACAAAAAACACAAACACCCCGGGGGAGGCCAGCCCGATTTGGCCGCCTAACAATTCCGTAAAATACGTGACCATTTTTGCCGGGTGCCAATCACCTGTACGGCCACCCTGTTTAAGGAAACTGGCCCAACCATGGGTTGCATTCCACCATACGACGGGGATTACACAAAGGGCGGCAATGCCCGCCGCAATCCACGGCCAGATGGTTTTCAGCCACGCACGCCCTGCCGGTGTGACCACAAGCCAGAGCCCCAAACCTGCAACCGGCAGCAGGGCAGTATATTTGCTGTCAAACCCCAGCCCGGCACTAAATCCAATCGCCAGCCACCACACCCCTTTTCCTGTGCAACACAGTTGAGCTAGGGCCCAGAGCATCATCGCCATAAAAAAAAGAAGCGGTGTATCGGGTGTCATGAGAAGCGTGCCAACACCGAGGGCAACCGTGCCATTTAATAAAACAGCGGTCTTTAATCCGGCCTGCGTAGAGGCTGGCCGCCCTTGCGCCTGAAACCAGCCCCGAGCCGCCATGGCGAGAAGCACGGTTCCACACGCAGCTGATATCGGCCCCATGAACCGAACACCACACGCGGTATCGCCCAACACGGCCATGCCGATGCGAATAAATACGGCCACCATGGGAGGGTGATCAAGATACCCAGCAGCCGGTGCTAAAGCCCATACGCGATAATAAGCTTCATCTGGTGTCAGGGGTAAGATCGCCCCCATGACAATCCGCGTAAGTGTCAGAAGCAGCAAAAATGCTCCACCAATCACCCACGAATGCTGACGAGCCTGCCTAAAGGGAGACATCTGAAAAATCACAACCGCCAGACAATTGTTGAAGAAACAGCATAGTTCCACACGGCCGCAATCAACGCACCCGCTATGCTGGCCTCAGTCAGCCCCTGTCGATCCACATAGAGCATCTGCGCCACACCCACATTGGCAATGGCCCCAATGGAGCACACCAGCATAAATACCACTAATCCACGCAGACAGGCCGCACCACGCAAGCGGCGATCTCGGTATGTCAGCGCGTTATCAAGCCAGAAATTGAGCATCATGGCGACAACGGTACCAATAGCCTGCGCAACTGAAAAATTGGCTCCGGCTATGCTTGCCAGCTTCATGACCACCAGATTGGTCAGCACACCAATCGCCCCGACCATGCAAAACGCAATAAACCGCAAGGGTAGCCAGCCACGGCAGAGTTTATCCGCCAGTAGCGCCAGAAACTGGAGCATAACCACAGCATCCAGTTTGCTTTCGCCATCCAGTCTTGGCCTGAACCCGCACGGTATCTCCTGCACCCGCAACGGTGTGGGGGCGGACAACAGCAGATCGAGAAGGATTTTGAAGCCTGTACCTGACAATCGTGGCGCTATGGCAGCAAATTGCTCCTGCCGAAAAGCGAAGAAGCCACTCATCGGGTCAGTCAGTTTTACCGGCAAAATCATCTGGGCCAGTTTGATGCCGCCATCAGACAGAGCGTGTCGCCATGCGTTAGCCAGACCGGCATTATCGCCCCCTTCAACATGACGACTCCCGACCGCCACATCACAGGCACCACTTTCAACAGCCTCAATCAGCGCGCCCAGACGGGACTCATCGTGCTGAAGGTCTCCGTCCATCACGGCCACAATCTGGGCTGATGAGGACAATACCCCTTCGATCACCGCCGAAGACAGACCGCGCCGCCCTATGCGGCACAATCCCCTTACCCGCGCATCCTGTCGTGCCAGAGCACGCACGGCTTCAGTCGTACCGTCAGGGGAGTTGTCATCAACAAACACAACCTCCCACCGACGCCCTGACAGCGCACGGTCGAGTGCCTGAACGAGTGGGGCGACGTTTCTGACTTCATTGTAACAGGGAACAATGACGCTGATATCGGGGCTACCGACAGCCCCACCGTCAAGAGCCGCTGGCTCTGGATTCACCTTTGTGCGCCCTCGGGAACTGTTGCGATAGGAACGCCTGTCCGTTCCAGACTCGTGCGGATGGTCTGCAAGGTCTGGACCCGGATCACATGCGGGCCTTCCGTCAATTTCCGGGTCAGTTGGTTCTCATGCGCGGCATCGCGTGCAATCAGACGCACCAGAAAATCCCCGCCACCACGGATCATGTGGCATTCCCGCACTTCCGGCCACTGGGCCAGTTCCTGCTCGAACGCAGACAGGATGGCTTCCTTCTGACTATCCAGCCCGATCAGCGCAAACAGCGTGATGGGCCAGCCCAGCATGGCCGCATCTGGTTCAGCATGGTAGCCTTGAATAACACCCAGTTCTTCAAGCCTGCGGACACGCCGCAAACAGGGTGGTGCAGAAATCCCTACACGGCGCGCCAATTCAACATTGGTCATACGCCCGTCGTCCTGAAGCTCTGCAACAATCCGTAGATCAACAGCGTCGAGTTCTGTCACCTGATGTGTTCCATTTTACGCTGAAGCCTTTTTCTGAACGATTTGTCCCGTATATGCCACGCGTCTGCATAGGTCGCAAACCCAAGTCGCCTCTTGCCCAAACGCAGCCTACCCGCCATATCGCCACATTAAGGATAAAGCATCTGCTGCCCGCTACACGCCCCTGCTGTTGACCAGAAAGGCCCGCTGATTATGACCGAAACCATTACAACAGACCTGCTTGTTATAGGCGCTGGCCCGGCGGGTTATACGGCTGCCATTTATGCGGCCCGTGCGAATCTTAAACCTGTTCTGGTGGCAGGCCTTCAGCCAGGTGGTCAGCTTATGATCACGACCGACGTTGAAAACTATCCGGGCTTTGCCGAAGCTGTGCAGGGGCCATGGCTGATGGAACAGATGGCTGCCCAGGCAGAACATGTCGGTGCCCGCATCCAGCACGACATTATCACATCCGTTGACTTCACATCCGGCTCCCCGTTCCGCATGGTTGGGGATTCTGGCACGATTTACGTCGCACGCTCCGTTATTATTGCAACCGGCGCACAAGCCAAATGGCTGGGACTGCCCAGTGAAAAGCAGCTTCAGGGTGCCGGTGTTTCAGCATGCGCAACCTGTGATGGCTTTTTCTATCGGGGCAAGAATGTTGTGGTCGTGGGTGGCGGCAACACCGCGGTTGAAGAAGCATTGTACCTGACGCACCACGCGGCCCACGTCACACTTGTTCATCGGCGTGACAGTCTGCGGGCTGAAAAAATTCTTCAGGATCGCTTTTTTAACAATCCCAAAACCTCAATCGTCTGGAACAGCGTCGTTAGCGACATTCTGGCCGAAGGTTCCCCTGCTGTTGTGTCTGGCATTACACTTCAGAACACGCAGGACAACACAACCACCACTCTGCCGACTGATGGCGTGTTCATTGCCATTGGCCATTCGCCCAATACTGGCATTTTCAAAGACAGCCTGACACTGGATGAAGACGGATACATTCTGACAACACCCGGCACCACACGGACATCTGTGCCCGGTGTATTTGCCGCTGGTGACGTGCAGGACAAGATTTATCGTCAGGCTGTTACGGCTGCGGGAAGCGGCTGCATGGCCGCGCTGGACGCCGAACGCTATCTGGCTGAGACCACACCCGCATAACAGGTTGTCCCTTGACCACGCCTTACAATTACTGCACGTAATGAAATGAGTGGTATGAATTCATACCCTTAATAACTTCATTCAATAGTGCAGGAGGCGTGCGTGGACTGGGACAAACTCCGGGTTTTCCATGCTGTAGCCGAAGCCGGTTCCTTTACCCACGCTGGGGATGTTCTTAACCTGAGCCAGTCTGCTGTTTCACGGCAGATTTCAGCTCTGGAAGACGTTCTTCAGGTTCCTCTTTTTCACCGCCACGCCCGAGGCCTGATCCTCACTGAACAGGGCGAGACGCTGCACAAGACGGTGCGTGAAGTCTTTTCAAAACTTGAAATGACACAAACGCTTTTAACCGAAAGCAAGGAAAAGGCCGCCGGCCGACTACGGGTTACAACCACTACTGGTTTTGGCAGCTGCTGGCTTATGCCGCGACTTCATAAATTTATGGCCGTAAACCCAGATATCGATATCTGCCTTATTCTGGAAGATAACGATCTCGACCTTGGTATGAGAGAAGCCGACGTTGCCGTGCGTATGCATGCACCACGTCAACCTGACCTTATCCAACGCCATCTGGCAGACTTCCACCTGCCGATTTTTGCTGCACCGCTTTACATTGAAAAATACGGGCAGCCAAAAACCCTTGAAGATATCGCCAACCATCAACTGGTTCTGTTTGGTGAACACCACCCACCGGTGGCGCACATCAACTGGCTGGCTGAAGCCGGCGGTCGAAACGGCGCGAAGCAGCAGGCCCGGCTTGAGGTCAACAGCATGGCCGCCATGGCATCTGCTATTGCATCGGGGCTGGGCATTGGGTCCATCCCAACCTACGCCGCCAAGGAATTTCCTGATCTGGTGCAGATTTTGCCGGAAGTTTCTACCCCGACTGTCGATGCCTACTTTGTTTACCCGGAAGAACTACGCAGTTCCAAACGCGTAGCCGTATTCCGTGACTTCCTGATGAGTGAGTTGGGAATCCGCTAAACGCGTTTTCTCTGATTCGGTTTCACTACAAAAAAGCTCTCCTTTCGGAGAGCTTTTTTGGTATTTGCTCACGTTTTATTTATCAATTTCTATTATAACTGTCTTCCAGCCTGATAATATCATCTTCGCCCAAATAGGCTCCTGACTGCACTTCAATCAATGTAAGCGGAATTTTCCCCGGATTTTCCAGACGATGGACACATCCCTGTGGTAAATAAATACTTTCATTTTCGCGCACCAGAAACTCATCTTCATCGCGCGTCACCATCGCCACACCACCCACAACAACCCAATGTTCTGAACGATGAAAATGCTTTTGCAGTGACAACTTGCCACCGGGATTCACAACAATGCGCTTGACCTGAAAGCGATCATTACAGATCAGCCCCTCATAGAACCCCCATGGTCGATAGCAGCGCTGATGCACCGATGCTTCAGCCCGCCCCTCCCGCTTCAGACGGTCAACCAGTGTTTTTACGTCCTGAGCCCGGTTTTTGTGCGTCACCAACACAGCGTCGGATGTCACGACGACAACAACGTCATCCAAACCAGAAACGGCTGTCAGTATATTTTCAGAACGCACATAACATCCATGCGCATCTTCTGTTAACACATCCCCAATCAGCACGTTGTTCTGCGCATCCTTGACGCTAATATCCCACAACGCATCCCAACTACCGACATCTGACCACCCAAGGTCAGCAGGAATAACAGCTGAAACGTCGGTTTTTTCAGCAATAGCGTAATCGATTGAAATATCTGGAACCTGCGCAAAAGCGTCTTTATCAAGACGGATAAAGTCCAGATCCGTAGTGCGCTTCTCAAATGCGGCCTGAACATGCTCAAGCACCGCGGGGGCATGTTTTGCCATTTCAGCCAGCAGCACATCGGCACGAAACACAAACATGCCGGAGTTCCAGAAATAACCGCCGTCTTCCACAAAAGCCTGAGCAACGTCGGGCGCAGGTTTTTCCCGGAACGCGCGAATAACATAAGCACCCTCCACCCCGGTAAGTGGTGCGCCTTTTTCAATATAACCATACCCCGTTTCTGGGCGGGTCGGGGTCATACCAAATGTGACAATACGACCAAGGTCAGCAGTCTGAACGGCTTTTTCCATAACCTGCATCAAGGCAGTCTGATTCTTGATATCTGCGTCAGCAGGCATCATCCACAAAACGGCCTGCGGGTCTGACTGTGCCACCAGCAACGCAGCCGCGGTAATGGCGGGGGCAGAATTACGCCCCAGGGGTTCAAGAAGAATACTTGGTTTTTCCGTCATCACTTCCCGAAGTTGTTCGGCAATCAGAAAGCGGTGTTCTTCATTACAGACAATAACCGGGGCAGTAAAAGCCGCCGAGCAGCCGCGCAGCACAGTTTCTTGCAACATGCTGCGTTCACTGACCAATGACCAAAGCTGCTTTGGGAAACTTGCACGAGACATGGGCCAGAGACGACTGCCCGTCCCGCCAGACAACACAACAGGAACAATCTTGCCCCCCTTTTTACTGTCATGTGCCATTTCCACAGTCCTCATCTCTATTGAAAGACAAATATTCATGACCTGCTAGGCAATCTTGTGGCAGATAGTCGGAAAGACTGCTGAAGGCGCATGATTTGGCTTAATAGCCTTGCCCGGAATGTCAATTATTGCCCCTACAAATACAATCGACATACAGGCCTAAGCCAACGATAGACTGGCATTTATCAACGGCCCGTCTGATCTGAAGCTATATATTCAGAAATGAGATTACAAAATGTTTATTTTACTTGAAGTTTTGGCCAATGAACGCATAAATCTGTTCAAGACCATAAGAAATAGAACATTATTCAGTCGTGTTTGAATATTTTCTATTCACAAACAAGACCAGCGATAGTATGCGTTACATCATTCAGCCGACAAAATAAAAATGGAAGCGTCATGACTGAGAACCAGACTTACCCAATCATTCTTGACTTGGTTGCGGAAATTGTTTCTGCCCATGTCTCCAACAATCAGACCGATCCGGCTGCTATTCCGGGCCTGATCAAAGATGTTTATCAGGCGCTGAAAACGGCTGACCAGCCTGTGAACGAACCTGAAAAGCTTCAGCCCGCCGTTCCGGTCAAACGCTCTGTCTTCCCTGACTACATCATCTGTCTTGAAGATGGTAAAAAGCTGAAAATGCTTAAGCGCCACCTGCAAAGCGCTTATGGCATGACCCCTGAACAGTACCGTGAACGCTGGGGCCTGCCGACCGATTACCCCATGGTTGCCCCCAACTATGCTGAACGTCGTTCCACACTGGCACGCGAAATCGGTCTGGGCCGTAAAATTCACGCCACACCAGAAGGTGAAGAAACCACAGGCCGCGGCCGTCGCCCGAAAAAAGCTTCCGCTTAAGTATCAAATCGTCTGTGGGCACTAAACTGGTTCATGCTCACAGACCGTTTGCATATTGACGAATGCCTCGACTGTAGTGAAATCTGGAATGCGTCAGCGGTGTTAAGTGCCGGTGGCGCATTTCGTGTTTTCAGGGCTTACGTTCCTGCCCGCGCTGCGCAGGATTTGGGGCCTTGTTTGTCAGATTGTATGTATCCGGAAGGTTAGCATGACCAAGTCTGAGCTGATTGCCATTCTCATGAGGAAGCATCCGCATCTTCAACTCAAGGACATCAATCTGATCGTAAATACGGTTTTTGGCTCGATTTCCAAGAGTCTGGCAGACAATAACCGTGTTGAGCTGCGTGGTTTTGGTGCCTTCTCCATTAAGGAACGGGATCCGCGCGTGGGCCGTAACCCCAAGACAGGCGAACAGGTTCAGGTTTCCAAGAAGTTCATACCGTTTTTCAAAACGGGCAAGGAACTGCATGCCCGAATTAATAAAGCCCGAGAACGCTAAAGCTCTGCCGGAAGGGCACTTTCATCCATAAAGCGTTTTGCCAACTGCAAATCTGCAACAAAACGCTGATACTCTCGCGCTTTGTCTTCTTCGTTTGGAAGACGCAGCAGATAGGACGGATGAACGGTCACAAGCCCCTGACTACCCCGATCAAGCGGTATTAATCTGGAACGCTCACGAGAAATTGTTACAGGTCGTCTCAGCAGGCTTTGTGCGGCTGTAACGCCCATCATGACAATCAAGACCGGCTTGATAAGCCGACGCTCTGCATCCAGCCACATACGACAGCTATCTATGTTTTCCTGTTCGGGCTTCTGATGCAGTCGGCGCGTACCCCGCCAGACAAACCGGAAATGTTTGACGGCATTTGTGACATAAACGTCAGGACGCTCAATGCCAGCTTCCTGCAACGCACGGTCAAGCACCTGCCCCGCTGGCCCCACAAAAGGATGCCCGCCAAGGTCTTCCTTGTCCCCGGGTTGCTCGCCCACCAACATAATCCGTGCGCTAACCGGCCCTTCACCAAACACTGTGCGGTTTGCTGGTTGCCAGAGTGCACACGCATGGCAATTCATTGCTTCAGCCCCGAGAACGTCTAGCGTCGGAGCCTCAGCAACATCGTGATGGCTGGGGGGAATGACACTGTTCGGGTACCCAGACCAGACACCCTGCCCGTCTGGTTGCCAAAGAGACGGCTGGTGCTCTGTTGCTGTCCCCGTACCAGGGCCAAACAGAATGTGTCGTTCATTCCACTGCATGCGTCGATACGGTGTTTCGACAGACCACGCTTCAGCCACCCGCGCACAGCAATATGTCGCATTTGCCTCGACCACATAGTGTGCAGGATGATCAGTCCACACCCCGTTGCCACCATTGCGGAAAAATGCGGCGAACTCTGTTCTGAAACGCAGTGTTTCTGCTTTAACGGCATCAGCCAACGCTTCAACCTGCATAAGGTCAGCATCGTCCGGCTGGGTGGTTATATCCAGCCCCTCATGCACGATACGAAAAATCAGCCGATACAGCAGAGAAAATCGCTGTGGGTCAGAAGCCTGAAACGCAAAAAGTAAGAGCTCAACCACCCGACGCGAAAGTCGCAGGGGTTCTTCTTGTGCCGTTGTATCTGCCCGCCCACCCAACGCTATGGGGTGAGTCTGAAACAGAGCACTCTCAGGAAGAACGCTCCAAACCAGACGGTCGGGCTCAGTCCCGGCAAAAACATGGTGGCGCAATTCTCGCCGCCATGTTGCCATATCAACCTGATGCGCCAGAAGAATATCAGTCACAGTCTATTATCCTTCAGACCGGCATAATTCAGTCTTATCGTTTGCTGACCCGACGCCGGATACGGGCCAGGACGGATGCCAGATCAATAACCCCCAGCACATGCAGAATGACGCCATACAGTAAGGCCCCGAACACAATCATGCTGCCCAGCCAGAGCATGCGCAGCAATAGACTGGCAGGGAAACCGACAAGACGCTCTACCCCGAACAAACCAACCGCCATGATCAAAGCTGCGGCAACAGTCAAAACAATACGACGCGTTGTTGTAGAGGCCAGTTGCAAGGCGCTCCGTTGACGCAGAATAACGGCAAGACAGGCAACGTTCACAAAGGCTGCAATACTACTGGCCAAAGGCGGCCCTACATACAGAAGCGGCTTCATGAACAGCAGGTTCAAAACAAAATTAAACACCAATATGCCAATGCCAATATAAACGGGCGTCCGCGTGTCTCCTCGTGCAAAAAATGCTGGCGACAAAACCTTCACCATCACGAAAGCAGGCAACCCGATCGCATAAGCGCGCAATGCTTTTGCTGAAAGCAGCGCATCATGCTCGGTAAAGGATCCGTGCCCAAACAAGACAATCATGATGGGCCCCGCCAGCACCAGAATACCAGCAACGGCAGGCAGCGTTAGCAACAGCACATATTCAATGGACCGATTTTGCGCGCTATGGGCCGCATCTTCCTCACCCGCAGCCAGATGGCGGGTCAGAACCGGTAGCAACGTCGTGCCCGCTGCAGCGCCCAAAACGCCTAATGGCAACTGATTGATCCGATCAGCAAAATACATCAGAGAAACACTGCCGGACGGCAACAATGTTGCAATAATGGTATCTATTGTCAGATTGATCTGGCCAACCCCGCTCCCCACCAATCCCGGCACCATCCGGCGTACCAGTAAGCGGATGCGCGGTGTAAGCTGCGGCCAAAGCGGCATCAGACCAAAACCCGCCCGCTGGCATGACCACAGCAGCAGCCCCAGTTGCACAACGCCCGATGCCGTTACACCCCAAGCGGCCGCATACGCCACATTCGGCATGAACGGAGACGCAAACAGGATGGCGGCAATACCAACCACATTAAACGCCAGATAGGCAGCGGCAGCCATGCTGAAGCGATGAAGGCCATTCAACACACCCGCTACCAAGGCCGCAGCGCAGATCAATACCAGATAGGGAAAGGTTATGCGGCTGAGGCTGACACCAAGCGCGTAGCGTTCCCCCGTTTGCAAAAACCCCGGTGCAATGACGCGCAGCACCTGCGGCATAAAGATTTCGCCCAGCACGCATAGAAACGTCAGCCACACCAGCATCACGCCGAGTGCCCGCCGAGCAAATGAGCGTGCTTCATCTTCCCCTTCCTTTGTCAGAATGGAGGAGAAAAGCGGCACGAAGGCTGCATTAAACGCACCTTCACCAAACAGTCGGCGGAACATATTCGGCAGACGAAAGGCCACCTGGTAGGCATCCTGCATAATGCCTGCCCCCATAAAAGCAGCCAGAAGCTGGTCACGCACCAAGCCAAGAATGCGGCTGAGCATGGTCCAGCCGCCAACTGTAAGAAAATGTCTGAACATGATTGCCGCTTATAAGAGGAGCCCGTTGCCGAGAGATAGAGTCCTTATTACCGAAAAGCCAAAATATTCAGCAGGGGCAGCAAACAAAAAGCGGTAATTATGCTACCCAGAGGCAAGTGCATGCCCATATTATAAAACAACACAGCCGCCTGACTGACAAAAAATGGCGGGAAATAGGGTTTTTTCAGGCGGAAGAGGAGACTTGCCCATAATGCCAGACCATCACGACCAGCCCGTTCTTTCCGGGCCTCCGCGCTGCGTTCTTGTGAAACCGAGCCACCGGTCTCGGCGGGGGCAGGAAATTGCGCGGGCTGTTCTGGCATTTTTTATTCTGGCAATGGCCTTCTATACCATCCACGGCTTCCTGCCCGCTTTGGTTTGGGGCTGCGTTTTTGCGGTAGCGACATGGCCACTTTACACCCGCGCCCGCGCTGCGTGGCCCAAGGCAGCTAACGGCCTGCTTCTGCCGTTTCTGTTTACCGCCGCTATGGCGCTTATTTTTGTTATCCCCATGATGCTGATTACGCTTGAGGCTGTTGGTGAGGCCCAAAGCGCCCTCAGTTGGCTGGAAAAAGCGCGTCAGTCTGGCGTGCCGGTCCCAGAAGCCGTGTCGCACCTTCCCTTTGGCAGTCAGGCCCTTACCAACTGGTGGCAAGCGCATCTAGCCAATCCGCAAGATGTTTCCGGGCTGACCGGCGCGCTCGATAGCCGCGGTATGGCGTTGACCAAAGCAGTCGGAGCGCAGATCGCGCATCGCGGCACACTCTTCTGCTTTTCCATTGTGACACTGTTTTTTCTCTACAAAGACGGGGTTTCCGTTATTCGCCAGTGCCGCGTTGCGTCACGCCGCGCCTTTGGCAAACGGGGAGAAACAATCGCCCGTCAGATTGTAGCCTCCATCCACGGCACTGTTCAGGGGCTTGTTCTGGTCGGCATGGCAGAAGGTGTGCTGATGGGCATTGTCTATTTCCTAAGCGGTGCCCCCCACCCTGCCCTGTTTGGCGTCATGACAGCTGTGGCAGCGATGATCCCCTTCTGCGCCATGATTGCGATTGGCTTGGTCTCGCTGCTTATTCTGGCACAGGGCGCATCAGTCGCGGGGATTGTAACCTTCTGCATTGGGGCTGTGGTTATTTTTGTTGCGGACCATTTTGTGCGCCCCGTTCTGATTGGTGGCAGTACAAAGCTTCCGTTCCTATGGGTGCTTCTGGGTATTTTGGGCGGAGCCGAAACGTGGGGCCTACTCGGCCTGTTTGTTGGGCCAGCGGTCATGGCAGCTCTTGATCTGCTCTGGCGGCGCTGGACGGTCAGCAGTGCGCGCTCGCAAAATACTGTGCAATCCTGATAGCAAAAAGGGTGTTCAGTTTTTGAACACCCGCACAGCAACTTAGTTTTTTGGAAACCAAGAAACGAGATATCGGGCAGGCGGGATTCGAACCCACGACCCCCAGTCCCCCAGACTGATGCGCTACCAGACTGCGCTACTGCCCGTTTGCTTGGTGAGAGGTCTTTAGCAGTCTGATGCTAGCCGCACAAGCCGTCTGATCTGTTTTTTATGCAGAAAGACGACTGCGTAGGGCTTCCAGTTCCAGCAGGATGTCTGACAGATCATTGCGTAGTCGCGTGTTCTGCTTTTCCAGCCAGACAATATTCTGCGTCGCAGCATTATCTGCCTGCCCAACAACAGCAGAACGTTCAGGATCAGCTACATCGTGAGCTTGGACAGTTTCTACGAGCTCTTCTTCAATCGGCACACTCGCAAAAGCCGCAATCACATCTTCCTCAGTCACGGAAGCATCGACATTTTCTTCGTCCTGACCGGACTGTTCTGATGCTAAGGCAACAGAGACTTCGGGGGCGACGTCATCCGTTGCCGGGAGGGCTTCCTCAACGGACAAGAGTGTTATCGGTTCTTCAGCAACAACAACTGCAATGACTTCTGTTGACTGAACCTCGGTTCCTTCGAGACCTTCCTCTGCCCCACGAACAGTAATTTCGTGATTATTGTCTTGGTCAGCAGATTCTACAGAAGCCTGTTCCGACTCTTCGTCAACGTGAATTTGCTCGCCTTCTGCTGCCGCCTCATCCGAAGATGTCAGCACATCGTCAGGCTGTGCTACTGGGAGAGAAGATGTTTCGTTTCCGTCTGGCTCAACAGATGGGACCGTTTTTGAGGTTGCTTCTGATGCAGCGTAGCCACCTTCACGCAGCAGGCGCTGCACACCTTTTACCGTATAGCCTTTAGTGTAGAGCAAATCGGCAATATAACGCAGCAGATCAATATCAGATGGACGGTAGTAGCGTCGGCCACCACCACGCTTCAGCGGGCGAACCTGTTCAAACCGCGTTTCCCAGAACCGGAGCACATGCTGGGGCACATGCAGTTCATCTGCCACTTCGCTAATTGTACGAAACGCGAGAGGCCCTTTTTCTGAGCGGGAAGTTCCCTCTTCTTCGATAGCGTTCAGAATCTGGTCTTCCATGGACGGAGAAGTCTCTTCAGTCATTATCGTCGTCCACATCCAGATCGAGAGATTCGTGATTCACTTCTGCCCGCAGAAGCTGGCTGGGCCTGAACACCAGAACGGAGCGCGGAAGAATGGGTACTTCCTCCCCTGTTTTTGGGTTACGACCGCTGCGTTGACCCTTCTGTCTGACAGAAAAGGTGCCAAAGCCGCTAATTTTGACGCTTTCGCCTTGCTCAAGCGCCGCCATTACCGTTTCCAGAATGTCTTCCAGAAGAACAGCGGATTCTTTCCGGGATAGCCCAACCTGCTGATAGATTTGTTCTACCAGGGATGCACGCGTGACAGTTTCCATGAAAGAGAAGGTAACATGTTGGCGGGCCTCGTCAATTCAAACTGAACGACACCACCCACCTTCCCGATCAAAAACTAGAAACGGGCCAGAGCAGAGCCCCATGTCAGCCCACCACCCAGTGCTTCCATCAGCACCAGATCCCCTTTTTGAATCCGGCCATCCCGCACGGCTTCATCCAAAGCCAAAGGAATCGAGGCGGCAGAGGTATTGGCGTGACGATCAACCGTCACCACCACCCGTTCAGCAGGAAGGTTCAGCTTTTTGCCTACACCTTCAATGATGCGAATATTGGCCTGATGTGGCACCAGCCAAGACACATCCTTGTATTCCAGCCCTTCAGCCTGAAGTGCTTCGTCTACTGAAGACGATAGCTTGGCTACCGCATGCCGGAATACATCACGGCCGCTCATTTTCAGGTGGCCGCTCATGTCACGGCGGCCAACAGCGCCATCTACATACAGCAGGTCACCAGCGCTCCCATCCGAATGTAGATGTGTGGACAACAACCCTTCTGTGCCTGGTTCGTCAGTACCAGACAGCACGACGGCACCGGCACCGTCACCAAACAGAACGCATGTGCCGCGGTCAGACCAATCGACAATGCGTGAATAAACTTCACTGCCAATCACCAGTACATTCCGGGCTTGGCCGCTGCGGATAAAAGCATGCGCTGTCGAAAGGGCAAAAATAAAGCCTGAACAGGCCGCTGCCAGATCAAACCCGAACCCCTGCTTCATGCCTAGTTCGGCCTGAATACGAACCGCTGTTGCCGGGAAAGCCTGATCTGGCGTGGAGGTACCGACAATGACAGCATCAATATCGTCAGCGGTCAGGCCTGCATACTCCAGCGCCCGACGGGCAGCCTCCGCCCCCATGCTGGTTGCGGTATCATTAGGGCCAGCAATATGACGTTGAGAAATGCCGGTGCGGGTTCTGATCCATTCGTCAGAGGTCTCAAGCCGGGCTGCCAGTTCATCGTTGGTCACGACCCGGTCTGGCAGGAACCCGCCAAACCCTACCAGAAGCGAACGTCTCGCCATCTCAGCTCTTTCATTATCCGGCGGTGCAGCACCCCTGAAACGAGGCAGCATTTCACCGTTCTGTTCTATTCCGTCAGGACACCGTTGCTACGGGTTCGCGCTCCATGGAGGCCTGCTGATGAGATAGAAGAGCACCCATATGGGACAGGCGCTCACGAATACCGTCGTTAAAGCCATGCGTGACCATATCCATGGCAACGTCAACCGCAGCCGCAAAACCCTCGGCATCTGTCCCGCCATGAGATTTCACAACCACGCCATTCAGGCCAACAAACACGGCACCGTTATACCGGCGGGGATCAAGCCATTCTTTCATGCGCTCAAGTCCGGGCCGCACCAGAAGGTAACCAATTTTGGCGATAATACCGCGACTAAAAACCTGTCGGAGCAGAGATGTTGACATTTTCAGCACCCCTTCCCCGGTTTTCAGCGCGACATTGCCTGTAAAACCGTCCGTCACCACCACATCGGTCGTGCCGGCTGTAATGTCATGCCCTTCAATAAAGCCATGGAACTGAGCGGCCAGCGGGCTTTCACGCAGCACTTCAGAAGCGATACGCAGCTTCTCGTCGCCCTTGAGTTCTTCTGAACCAATATTGAGGAGACCGATACGGGGGGCAGGCAAACCAAGAACAGCCTTGGCAAAGGCCTCGCCCATTACCGCGAATTCTACCAGATTCCGCCAGTCGCACGCCACATTGGCACCGAGGTCAAGCATGACCACGTCACCTTTGATGGTAGGGCTGATAGCGGCCATGGCCGGGCGGGAAATACCCGGCATGGTTTTGACCACAATTTTGGCCAACGCCAGCATTGCGCCACTGTTGCCAGCAGACACAACGCCTTTTGCCCGGCCACTAGCAACAGCATCCATCCCCAGACGCATGGAAGATTTCCGCACGCGCAGTGCGGCGGTCGGCTTCATGTCCATGGGAATGGATTCATCTGTATGCCAAAGTGTGCAGATGGCTTCTGCTTTCGGATGCCTGGCGAGCAGCGGGCGAAGCTTTGCTTCATCGCCCGTCAGAAGCACACGCATGCCGGGATGACGATCAGCAGCAATGGCAAGCCCGGCAATGACCACATCGGGAGCTCCATCTCCCCCCATTCCATCAACCGCAAGGCTAAAAACCTCGCTTTGATCTGAAGGGGGATTAGCTGGAATCTCTCTATCGCTCATGCCTGCTTCTCTGCCATGCCGCAGATGCCTTACTCCTGTAACGCTTCATGCCCACGTTAGATGGACATGTGCACCTGTGATATCAGGCGCGAACAGCGACTTTCAGTGCTTTACCAGCTGCAATCACTTCACGGCCGTCATAGTGGCCACAGTGGCTGCAGATGTTGTGCGGACGCTTCAGCTCACCACAGTTAGAGCATTCAGCATAGGCCTCCACACGCAGAGCTTCATGGCTGCGACGCATGCCACGACGTGAAGGCGAGGTTTTTCTTTTGGGTACAGCCATGGGCCCGAGCCCCTCCAAACAGATCAAAGACCGCCAGCAACACGGCACGAGGCCATGCAACTGGCAAGACAAAACAGGTTAATCACCAGATTGAGGGCGGGCTCTAGCAGAGAGCCGCACCTTTCGCAAGCAAGAGCGCAAGAAAACCCGCGCTCGACACATCAGCTATCCTTGCGGCGCAACCGTTCAAGGGCGGAAAATGGATTGATCACGTTTGCCCGTGCCTCTTCCTGCGTCCGCTTTTCAGCTTCTTCCTCATCAATCACAAGGCCTTCAGGCAACTGGGCATCAGGCGCATGAGGATAAGGTTCCAGATCAAGTGCAAACTGTTCAACAGCAGCTTCGCCCAGATCAACGGAGTCTCCTTCATACGGGATCTCATCGACCGCATCTAGATCAGGTTCTGCACTTTCTTCAAAATGTTCTTCAGGCACAAATTGCACCGCGAACGAGCCCGCCAGCACGTCTTCAAACGGTTCAAGCGTGACCACGCAGGTCTGCTTGAAGCGGGCCGCAAGAGCACCGTGGGCAGAAACGACATTCCGCCGCCCCAGTTCCAACTGATATTTGCAGCGGAACATGGTCACTTCTGGCAGACCCAGACGGACCGCAATCCGCGCACATTCCTCAGGCGTTGCTTCAACCGTCACAGCCAGCCCACCTGCGCCGATTCGGCGAACTGCCGTCGGGCGGGAAAATTCGGGTTTCTCGGCCATCGGGACCCTCCTGAAAAAACATTTGCCGTATTCAGAACCGCCGTGGCGGCTACGGACGCGTATCTGTCTGCGCCCGCCACACAGCCGTATCACAAACTCTCTGCTGCGTAAGGCGGCGGCGGCAGTTTTTCCGTTAAATCAAGGCGTGCGGTAAATTCTGTAATTGACGCACTCCCTGCATTAAGGCATCCGACAAGACAGGTCTGCCCACGTGCAGCCACTGTTTGATTTCGTCGCTCTTTTTTCTATAGAGTGACAGCACAAACCGGGGTGCTTTACTGACATGATGCCGCAACGCTCGAAAACAATGGCGCGTCTCCGCACAGGATGCGGATTACTCGCGGCACTGAGCATCCTGTCGGGTTGCGGTGTTTTTCGCCCAACGCCCATTCCCCGTGGCTCGCTGATTGAAGCAGATGACTACAACCAGCTTGTTCCGGGCACCAGCACCCGTGCCGATGCAGTCGATCTTCTGGGCTCTGCCACCACCAAGGGGGCTTTTGACGATAATACGTGGATTTATATTTCCATGACCACGTATCTGCGGCCAATAGATTTCCCCGGCGTGAAGAAGCAGCAGGTTGTTGTGCTGAAATTCAACAACGCAGGTGCGCTGGAAAGCATGCGGACGCTGAGCCGTCGTGACGCCCGCCCTGTTGCCATGATCAGCCAGGTTACCCCGACGCCTGGCACAAGTATCAACATTCTTCAGCAGATTCTGGGCAATGTGGGTCGCTACAACCCGATGCAGAACATGATGGGCAGCAGCGGCAACATGGGCAGCGGCGGTGGCGGCATGATGAACAGCAACAGCGGTCCGGGCCACTTCGGCTCAGGCAACACGCTCTAATCTGACAGATTTCTGGTTATTTTCTAAAAAGGGTGGCCTCTTGCCGCCCTTTTTTATTGCAGATTATCCGGGGACCTAACTTCCAGTTAGGGCAGAAAAATCTTCACACGCAAGCCACCTGATGGCGAGATATCCAGTTCCATATCCCCACCATGTGCCCGCACGATATCGCGCGATATTGTTAGCCCAAGGCCTGTGCCGCCCCCGCGCCCACTTTCAAACGCACGAAAAACAGCTTCCCGACGGTCAGCACTGATGCCCGGTCCATCATCATCGACCAGAATACAGGCTCCTTCAGAAGATGCCCGCGCCGTCAGTGTAATTGCCCCACCATGCCGCCGGGCATTATCCAGCAGATTGGTCAACGCACGCCGCATGGCATCCGGCCGCATCATAACCTGAAGATTTTTCTGAATACTGACAGCCTGAATACGGGCACCTGTTCGCTTGGCAGCACTCACCACGTCTTCCACAAACGGGGCCAGTTCCACAACTGTCGGTGTTTCAGCCCCCTCGCCTCGGGCAAAGGAGAGATAGCTGTCAATCATGTGCTCCATTTCGACCACATCATTGATCATATCGTCCACGTCTTCACGAATGTCTTCGGCCTTCACCGTCCCCACCCGCGGCATCATGGCCAGAGAAAGACGAATCCGCGTAAGCGGTGTCCGCAGATCATGCGAAACCCCAGCCAGAACGCCCGTACGCTGGGACACAAAGCGGAAAATACGATCCTGCATGCGGTTAAACGCAACGGCAGCTTTCCTGACTTCCTGTGCGCCTTCAGGCTTGATGGGGCCAATATCACGCCCCAGACCAAACTGCTCGGCCCCTTTGGCCAGTCTGCGGATAGCGCGGACCTGATTTCGCATAAACAGGCTGGCAATCGTAAACAGAAGAAGCGAACTCCCTAACGCCCACGCCACAAACAGCCAGATCTGCCCCATATCCAAGCGCTTGCGCGGGGCTTCGACTTCCAGAACGCCGTCACTAAGTTGGATGGAAATTTTAACGGTGTGCGGGTCCTGCTTCCAGTTTACAAAAAATGGATAATCAATGGCACTTTCAAGTGCATGCGCCAGATCCTCGTCCATTGGTCCCAGCACATGGTTAAAGCCGAACCGGCGTAGTTTGGCTCCCGGCCGCCATGTTTCAATCAGTTGAAGATGGTCACGCGCCTGCGCAACAAACCATTCCTTGTCACTTTGTTTGTGCAGACGCTCCAACGCATTCAATGACAGGACAATTTCTGAACTGACCCCATCTGACAGACGGCGAGAGACGACTTTCAGAAAATTACCGTAAAACAGTTCAAGAGAAATGGCCTGCGTCACCAGCAGGGGAATGAATACAATCAGCAGGGAACGCCCGAGCAGAGACCGGGGCAGGACACGCCGCACCGATTTTTCCATACGGCGAGATCTTAGTAACCCTGGCGGAAACAACCGGAGCGTTCTGCGGTCTGTCACCCTTATTGCACGCCGGGTTTCAAGACATACCCACGTCCACGGATAGTGTGCAGAAACCGGGGCTCTCGGGGGTCGGGCTCTATACGCCGCCGCAACCGCGTGACCTGCACATCGACCGCGCGCTCCCCTATTTCCGCCATATCAAGCGCACGGGCAATTTCTTCCCGCGTCAGGACTTCGTTTGGTTTACGCGCCAAAACCGACAAAAGTGCTGCTTCGCCACCCGTCAGATGAATATTGCCGTTGGGTCCAGACAAAAGCGCCCGCACAGGATCGAACTCCTGCTCCCCAAGGCGAATAATACGCAAATTATCCGTAGCAGGAGCAGGTGCCAGACGCCGCAAATGCGCTTTAAGCCGCAAGAGCAGTTCCCGTGGCTCAAACGGCTTACCCAGATAATCATCAGCGCCTGCTTCCAGCCCCGAAATCCGGTCTGCTGGCTCTCCGCGCGCAGTTAGGAGCACAATCGGAAACTCTTGCCCCGAATCCCGCAAAGACCGGGTTAATTCCAGCCCGGTTTCGCCGGGCATGGTGACATCCAGCACCATGGCGTCAGGTCGGATGGCGCTTAACGCCTGACGCGCCTCTGCGGCATTGGCGGCCACACTGATGCGAAATCCGTGTTCGGACAAATAGCGTTGAAGCAGACGCCTCAAACGCGAATCATCATCCACAACAATGACATGGGGGGCTGTTTCCTCCTCCAGCATGACGTCGTGCGGATCATGAACCATGGCGTCCCTTCCTTCGGCCTGCGGCATCATCTGCCACCATTGTGCGGCTGCTTTCAGACAGCATGCCCCACATCACGCGACGAAACCCTTCCACTGCGGCCCCTCCGGCCTCGCGATACGCTTCAACCAACCGATGGCGTACAACCGCAAACAGACGGGCCTCAACACTCTGGCCCTCTTTGCTCAGACGTAAAAGCCTTTGCCTGCGGTCACGCATGCAGGACTCGCTTTCCAGATACCCTCGCGCCTGTAATTCGCCCAGCGTACGGCCCAGACTTTGCTTGGTAACGCCCAATACTTCCTGCAACCGACTAACCGGAATACCGGGACTGAACGCCAGAACCTGCAAAACGCGATAATGAGCCCGCCCCAGCTTTTGTTCCGCCAGAATCGGCTCCATCGCTGCCGTCATGTCACGCGTTGCAAGAAACATCATGGTCTGAGCCAGCCGAATCTGCTCCTCACGCAGAAACAGCAGACCCGCCCCGGCTTCATCACTTGGGCGATAGCCGCTCATCTTAGTGACCTTGCGCTTGTAGCATCAGGTGGCAGACGCAGAAGTTTCAGCGGCACGAGGCGTATGAGCGCTTCGACTTAAACGGGCCTTCACCTTACCCAACCGGAGAACATCAGCCAGCCTGCGCTCAACAAAAGCAGCCAAAGCGGCCTCATCCCGACCACGCGACACCCAGTAGAGAAGCGTCGCGCCATACACCATGCTCAGCGTCATGCGCTTGGTTACATAAGTTACCCCAGACGAATCGTCCTGCGCAGCCTGCCAGATTGCATTGACCGTCCGTAAAAGAGACCGGCGCAAGGCACCACGCGCACAGGGACTAGCCAACACGCCAAAGCCAGTCCGTGCCCCCATCCGCATGGCGGTATCCGTTGGCAACCGGAGAAGAATGGCCTGTTTCACCCGCTGGCTTAAGCGGGGCTCGTCTGTTTCCAACATGGCTGAGACCATGTCGCGGTCGCACACATCGGACCATGTTTCCACCATTTCAACCGGGCCACCGGGAAACAGCAGGTCAGCATCCGGGCCAGCCACGTCACGCAGCACGGCAATGCTCCAGCCTCGGTCTCCCGCCACGGCGGCCAGCTTGCGCAAAGCCTCATCCCGAACCGGGTCACGTTCCAAGGGAAACGGCATGCTGCCTGTCGCCAGCCCAGCCACGGCAAAAGAAATTGCCTGCTGCACTTTGTTTCCTGTCACGCTCATGCCCTTACACCGTATCGCACCATTTCGGCCTCAAACCCCAGTTTACCCAGATCATCCATCCGCATGGGATAGAGAATCCCGTTCAGATGGTCCATTTCATGTTGCATGACATGCGCCCGGAAGCCTGATGCTACGCCCTCCACTCTTTTTCCCTGCCTGTCATATCCCGCATAGCGGACCCGTTTATAACGCGGCACTTCCCCTCGCAGGCCCGGAATAGACAGACACCCTTCAAACCGTGGGATCATTTCATCATCCACAGGCTCAAGCTCGGGGTTGATGATAACCTGCACATCAAGGGCTGGGTCTTCTTCTCCCTCGCTCCGGCTTTGAGGTACAGAATAAAGAAAAAGCCTTTTTGAAACATGCACTTGTGGGGCGGCCAAGCCAACGCCACCTGCATCCGCCAATGTTTCAATCATGTTATCAATCAGTTGCTGAAGCTCAGGCGTCGTCATGTCTGCTATGGCCTCGGCCCGCTCAAGCAGGACTGGGTGCCCCATGCGGGCAATTTTCAGCACAGCCATTTCGTTCTCCTCTTTGCACGCACTGTGTCACAAGAGTTTGTTGATAAGAAGCAAGAACGAATTGTGTGTTTGCTCAACACCGTGCTATAGACGCCGCCAATAGAGGAATCGGCGGCATGTGAGTGCTGTATCCGCTTCTTTTTTCATATCACTTCAAAACCGGGGTTATCCGGGTTTTCTGAAACAGGGGTTAGTGACCAAGTGCACGTTCTCGTCCGTGACAACAATGTCGATCAGGCTCTTAAAGCGCTCAAAAAGAAAATGCAGCGTGAAGGTATTTTCCGCGAAATGAAGCTGCGCCGTCATTTTGAAAAGCCTTCCGAGCGTAAAGCCCGTGAGTCTGCTGAGGCCGTGCGTCGCGCCCGCAAGATGGAACGCAAGCGCATTGAACGCGAAGGCTTCTAAGCTATCGCGCTAAAGCGTCAGAAAAAGGCCGGAGCACCCTTGGTGCCCGGCCTTTTTTCTTGCCTATATGCCAGTAGAGAATAACGAGCCTAATACAAAGCCCTTCTTCTCTGAACCCCACAGGCGCAAGATCACATCGGCAGAAACAGCCGGAATAGTCCTCCACTGGCAACACCAATCACGACGGTCATTAACAGCGAGCATCGGCTTGCTGCCAGTGCGGTAACAGCCAAAGCTGCCAGATCCGCCACTTTGCCAGATGCAAAGCTGGGAGCCAGCACAGCAATCAAAACACAACCCGGCGCGGCTTCCATGACTTTGGCTGTGCGGGGTGAAATCACGGCATTATTAAGCAGCAGATACCCGGCAACCCGCGTGCTATACGTCGTAAGCGCCATAAGCACGATTGTCAGAACGCTCATCATGTGCGGGCCTGCATCCAGGACACCGTGATACCGGCCAACGCCCCCAACGGCACATACCACCCTTTGGGCAGAACCAGATAAGCCGCCACAGCCACACTCAGGCTTGCCAGCCACGGCAGCATGGACCCCACGCCTTTCCACATGCCACGCAGCAAAACAAAAAATACGGCCGGAAAGGCCATATCAAACCCATAGCGGGTAACGTCCCCTAATATCGGACCGAGCAAAGCGCCGAAAAAAGTAAAAACAATCCATGAGCCATAAAGCCCGCTTGATATCCCCATGTAATAAGGCAGGCTAAATCCGGTTTTACGGGCATCAGTCAGACTAAGCGCCCACGTTTCATCACACATAAAAAACAGGCTGGGCAGCATGATTTTACTCGGTATGCGGCGCAGATAAGGCGCAAGGGTCGCGCCCATAAGAATATGCCGACTGTTGACCAGAAACGTCACGCCAACAATCAGCAACATATGTGGGGGAGACGTCCATAACCCGACCGCTGCAAATTCTGACCCACCACCGAAATTCAACCCGGTCATCAAGGGAACATCAAGCAGACTGAACTGGTGCATGCGGGCCTGTGCGCCCAGTACCAAGGCAAACGGCACAAACCCCACCATAATAGGCAAAGACACACGCAATCCGCGCCAATATTCCGCTTTTCTACAGCGCACGTCTGGCGCAGGCCTTTCACTTGGCACGACTTGAAACCTATTTGCTCATCGAATACGCAATCTTATCTCACTCCCCGTGGCATGTGCATGCAAAAGCATCGTTCTTTTACTGATTTATTAGAGTATAATGCTAAAATTATTTCTTATATTGGTTGGAAAATGTCGCTTAAAATTGATGTCATAGACAAGAAAATTCTGGCCGCACTGCAACGCAATGGCCGCATCAGCAATGTGGAACTGGCGAAAAAGGTCGGGCTTTCCCCTACACCTTGTCTGCGTCGCGTTAAAATTCTGGAAGATGCAGGCATTATTGATCGCTACGTTGCCCTGCTGAACCCCACCAAAATGGGCATCACCACCACCGTTTTTGTCCGAGTGTGGCTGGAGGGACAAGATGAAGATACCGTCAGCCATTTTGTAAAAGCCGTACAGGCGTCACCCGAAGTGGTCGAATGTCACCTGATGGCTGGAGACTGTGATTTTCTGCTCCGTGTTGTTGCGCAGGATCTGGAAACATATAGACGGTTTCAGGCTGAATATCTGGCGCGGGTCAAAGGTGTGCGTAGCCTGAAAACGGATATTCCCATGCAAAAAATCAAACTCTCATGGGAAATACCGCTCTAGGGAGGCAGAGTGGCATAAAGAAACACCCTGCCCGTGCCCTTAGCCGTTCTGGGTTGCCAAGGCTTGCCTGACCCCTTCTGCCCACGCGGGGTCGGCCTTGTGAAAATGCTCAAGCTGGCGTTCGATAATAAATGTCGGCACACCCTGCATGGCCGCTGCTATGTTGCTGAAGAACCGCTGCTTTTGCCCATCATCAAACAGTCGGAACAATGCCGCTGGCTGGGTGTAATCGTCATTCCCTTCACGATGATCATAATACCCGGCATAGCCTTCCAGACGCAGGGGCGGTTCTTTGACTGAAGGCTCCTCAACCGGGCCGCTGAAGGAATTGGGCTCGTAGTAAGCATCTGTGCCACGAGGAGAATCAGACCGCATCGGGCCATCGGCATGATATGTCCGCACCTGCGTTTTAGGTCGATTAACCGGCAGATTTTCGTAATGCGTACCCACCCGATAGCGATGAGCATCAGCATAGGCAAACAATCTGCCCTGCAAGACTTTATCTGGCGAATAGCCAATTCCCGGCACAATATTTGAAGGAGAGAACGATGCCTGCTCCATTTCCGCAAAATAATGTTCCGGGTTGCGGTTAAGCTCCATGACACCGACTTCTATCAACGGAAAATCTGCGTGCGGCCAGACTTTGGTCAGATCAAACGGATCAAAAGACTGCTTCAGGGCATCTTCTTCCGGCATTATCTGAACAAACAGCGTCCAGCGGGGAAAATCTCCGGCTTCAATAGCATTATAGAGATCACGCTGGGCACTTTCGCGGTCCTGCCCGACAACTTCCGCCGCTTCTGCGTTCGTCCAGTGTTTGTGCCCCTGCTGCGTCTTGAAATGAAATTTCACCCAAAACCGCTCACCCGCATTGTTCCAGAATGAATAGGTGTGGCTACCAAAACCATTCATGAAACGATATCCCTGCGGCAAGCCTCGGTCAGAGAACAGAATAGCCACCTGATGCAGGCTTTCCGGGCTAAGTGACCAGAAATCCCACATAGCCGTTGCCGAGCGCATGTTGGTGCGCGGGTGGCGCTTTTGCGTATGAATGAAGTCAGGAAATTTCATAGGGTCACGGATGAAAAAGACCGGGGTGTTATTCCCCACCAGATCCCAGTTGCCTTCGTCTGTATAAAACTTCATGGCAAAGCCGCGCACGTCACGTTCAGCATCGGCTGCGCCACGTTCTCCGGCTACGGTTGAAAAGCGCACAAGCAGATCGGTCTGCTTGCCAATTTCCCCAAATATCGCAGCACGCGTGTAGCGGGTGATATCGTGCGTGACGGTGAATGTTCCATATGCTCCAGATCCTTTTGCATGAACAACACGTTCGGGAATCCGTTCCCGGTTCTGGTGGGCCAGTTTTTCCAGTAACTGATAATTTTCCAGCAGCAGCGGCCCATGTTTACCGGCACTCTTGCTATTCTGGTTGTCTGGCACGGGGGTGCCCGCAGTCGTGGTTAAAACGGGTGGTTTGGCTGTTTGAGACATGATGATCTGCCTTCTTTTCTGTGTGTAAACACAGATCTATCAGCCCCCATTCAATAAAATAATTCGTTTAATTTTATTGTTTAGATAGGGTATACCTATCTAATGTCTCAAACAGTTTCTCGCTCCCTTAGCGGCCTGACACTCCGTGACCTTGAATATATTCTTGCCGTTGCCCGCACGGGCCATTTTGGCCGGGCCGCTGAACAATGCGCCGTGACGCAACCCGCATTGAGCGAACAGATTCGCAAAGTAGAAACCCTGCTTGAGTGCGTGCTGTTTGAACGCGGCCGTCATGGAGCAAGGCTCACCCAACGCGGCACAACCCTTCTTCCTTTGATGGAAACCATTGTCCGTGATGCCCGCGCCCTGATGGCACAGGCCCGAAGTGCTGAAGAAACCCTGCAGGGCTCGCTGGCACTTGGTATTATTCCGACGCTGGCCCCCTATTACATGCCTACTCTTTTACGGCAGTTACGCTGCCACACACCTGACATCGCACTGCGATTGACTGAAAACCGCACGGCTGATCTGGCGCGTCAGTTATTGGATTACGAGCTTGATTTGGTTGTCGCCGCCCTGCCCGCTTCTGAAAGCGGCATAACGACAGCCCCACTTTTCTTCGAGCCTTTTCGTGCGCTGGTGCCCCTTACCCATCCACTTGCACAGAAAATACACCTAACGCCTGCTGATCTTGAAAGTGCAGATTTGATTCTGCTTGATCAGGGAAACTGTTTGCGTGACCAGACCCTGTCACTTTGTTCAATCACACAGCCATCCCGCACACCGGACGATGCTCTGATCGCCACCAGTGTGGAAATGCTACGCTACATGGTCGAAGCAGGAGAAGGCGTTGCTGTCATGCCTGCCTTAGCGGTGGAAGGATTAGGACAGACAGGTGGTTTTTCCAAAGCGCTCTCTTTTACAGATCCGACCCTTGGCCGCACCATAGCGCTCTGGTGGCGCAAGACTGATCCTCGCTGCACCCTGTTTGAAAACCTTGCAGACGTTATCAGAACCGCATCGCCTGATTATAAACAGCACCCATAAACACCCCATATCCATTGCATGAGAGTTTTATGAAGTCGCTTTGCCCGCATGATATAAAAAAGGCTGTACGGCGTTTAAGAAACCGCACAGCCCCGCTTTCCGCACACAGAAAGCTAATTATGAATAACCAGCTTTAACACACCCGCGACAACGCCCAGAGCCAAAACCCCACCAACCCAGAGCGCCAGAAACCAGGCAAGCTTACGCCACAAGGGCTGTTCAACCGTCTGCATCTGCGTCTGCTCCTTTTAATGGTAGCTTTCGCTGTGTTCGTTCACGGGGCCACGAAACACATGATAGGCAAAAGCGGTATAGGTCAGAATAAGCGGGATCAAAACCGCAGCCCCCACCAGCAGAAAAGCCTGACTGGTTGGTGGAGACGACGCATCCCAGATTGTCATGCCAGGGGGCACGATATAGGGCCACATATTGATACCCAGCCCTGTAAATGACAGGAAAAACCAGCCCAGTGCACAGAAAAACGGAATCCGCCGAGAGGTTTTTCCGCGCAGAGCCATCATCATCACGATAGCAAGCACCGCAACGGCAACAGGCACAGGCGCAACAAACAGAATACGCGGCCAGTCAGTCCAGTGTTGCATGTAGGTTGCGTGCAAAGCGGGTGTCCAGACTGACACACCCACAATCATCAGCAGCATCAGAACGGAAAGGATACCGCTCCATTTCCGCATACTGTCTTGCAGCGTGCTTTCTGTTCGCCACACCAGCCATGCCGCGCCAAGCAATGTATAACCACACACAACAGCCAGACCGCAAAACAGCGGGAAAGGCGACAACCAGTCAAAGCTGCTACCGACAAACTGGTTGTTTTCAACTTTGATGCCGGACACCAATGTTCCCAGAACAACGCCCTGCATAAAGGTGGCAATAAAAGACCCTACACAGAACCCAATATCCCACAAAGCCTGCGCTTGTTCGGTATGCATGCGGGAGCGAAACTCAAACGCTACACCACGAATAATCAATGCAAACAGCATAATGAAGATCGGCAGATACAAAGCCGGCAGGATGGTGGCGTATGCGTTAGGAAAAACCCCGTATAGGGCAGCCCCACCAAAAATCATCCATGTTTCATTGCCGTCCCAGACGGGGGCAATGGTCTGAATCATGATGTTGCGATGTATCTTGTTTTTCTCGGCAAAGAACAGAATGCCCAAGCCAAGATCAAACCCATCAAGAACAATGTAGATGAAGATTGCCACGGCAGCCAACACAGCCCAGACAACCGGCAGCCAATAGGCAGCACCTGATAGCTCTATCATAATTATGCTTCCGTCCCTGCGTTATCTGACACAGCGCCAGCCATGGCGGCCGCACGTTGTGGGTGCCGGGGATCTGGCCCCGTTTCATTGGAGTGAGGCTCCTGCGCGAAACCACGCAGCAGAATGCTGATGCCCGATGCAAAAACAATCGCATAGACAATTACAAAAATGACCAGCGTGCCCCAGATGCTGGCACTCGGTACTGGCGATGCGCTATCAACCGTGCGCAACAGACCATAAACGGTGAAGGGCTGACGCCCCACTTCGGTCGTGACCCAACCGCACAGCAACGCAATAAAACCTGCCGGGGTCATGATAAGGACGGCACGCTGCAACAGCTTGCTGTTCCACAAAGCACCACGCCACCGGAGCCACAGTGAATATAGCCCTGCCAGTGCCATCAAGACACCCAGAGCAATCATGATCCGGAAGCTGAAAAACACGACATAGGACGGCGCACGCTGGTCTTTGGGATAATCCTTCAAACCGGGCACTTTCCCGCTCAAACTGTGGGTCAGAATCAGCGAGCCTGCATATGGTATGGCGATCTTATAGCGGGTGACCTCGTTCTCCATATCCGGGATACCGAACAACAGTTCCGGGGCATAGCCTTCGCTCTCCCAATCACCTTCCATGGCGGCAATCTTGGCGGGCTGATATTTCAATGTGTTCAGACCGTGGGCATCACCCGCCAGAATTTGAAGTGGGCCAACAATCGCGGCCATCCACATGGCCATAGAAAACATGATTTTAACGGCTTCTGTAGGCTGTCTACCTGCACGGCGCGCCCGGATAAGATGCCAGGCCCCAACACCCCCGACCACAAACGCGACGGAGAGAAACGCCGCCAGCGCCATGTGCACAAGACGAAACGGAAAGGACGGATTAAAGACAATTGCCCACCAATCCTGCGGGATAAAACGTCCTGTACCAGGTTCTATGGCATACCCCTGGGGCGTCTGCATCCATGAGTTTGAAGATAAAATCCAGCTCATGGAAATGAGTGTGCCAAGGGAGACAACACAGGTGGCAAAGAAATGGAGCTTCTTACCAACCTTGTTCATGCCAAACAGCATGATCCCTAAAAAACCCGCCTCAAGAAAAAACGCGGTCATAACTTCGTAGCCCAGAAGCGGCCCCAAAATTGGGCCTGCTTTCTGGGAAAACTGCGCCCAGTTGGTTCCGAATTCGTAAGACATGACCAAACCGGAAACAACGCCCATGCCAAATACAATAGAAAACGCCCGCAACCAGTAACGGAACAGATCAAGATAAACCTGCCGCCCCGTTTTAAGCCACAAGCCTTCCAGCACAGCCAGATAGGCAGCCAGCCCTATGGAAAACGCGGGGAAAACAATATGAAATCCGACAGTGAATGCAAACTGCAATCGCGCCAGAAAAAGGGCATCTAGTCCTGTCACCGGGGGCATACTCCAAGAGGAAAAAGAGGCGGTTGTAAAGAAAGCTTATCCAGCGTGTCAGGCATACGATGGGACGCATTACGCCATGACGTGAAATACGCATCCGCCAGAACACATGATCAAAGACGGCAATAAAAATTATCTTTGATGGCAGTCTTTCTGTTCTAACTGTGCTTTGCGGTGTGTGACAAAGTTATTCCAATTATGGAATTATAAGCAACAGTAATGATGGGCACGGCACCTTGCTCTTTGCCCCCCTCTGCTTCTATGCATTTCGTCGTGCAAACGATATCGGGAGCCTCTGGTTCCCTGTTTTGCTATTATTTTCTTACGTTTTGTCTGAACTTACAGATAATGCCCTCCCGCCTTACCTTTTGTTAGATACGGACACACCATGCCCCCAGTCGCCCCCCAGCCCGTTGTGGCTCCATTGACCCGCGCAGCCATTTTTCTTGTTCTGACCATCAACCCGGATGCTGAAGCAGCTACCGCGGTCAAACAGCTCTGCGCTGACCTGTCGGGCTTACGGCGCACCGTGGGGTTTCGTGATCTGAACGGCCAACTTTCCTGTGTACTGGGGGTTGGTTCCGCAGCGTGGGACCGCCTGTTTCCGGGCGAACGCCCCAAAGAGTTACATCCGTTCAAGGAAATTCAGGGCGTGCATCACGCTGTCTCAACGCCGGGCGATCTGCTGCTGCATATTCGTGCTGTGCGCATGGATATGTGCTTTGAAATGGCGGCCCTCATTATGGACCGTCTGCGCCCCTACACAACCGTGGTAGATGAAGTGCATGGCTTTAAATATTTTGATGACCGCGACCTAATCGGTTTTGTAGACGGCACTGAAAACCCTGAAAATGCAGCAGCCAGTGAAGCAGCGTTTATTGGGGATGAAGACCCTGCATTTGCGGGTGGCAGCTACGTCATCACCCAAAAATATCTGCACGATGTTAAGGCATGGAACAAACTGCCTATCGAAATGCAGGAAAAAATTATTGGCCGCAAAAAGCTGTCAAACGTTGAACTGGATGACGCCACAAAGCCTGACTACGCCCATAATGCCCTGAATGTTGTCACACGCGATGGCAAACAGATTGATATTGTCCGTGACAACATGCCTTATGGAGAAATTGGAAAAGGTGAATTTGGCACCTATTTTATCGGGTATGCACGTTCCGTTTCCACAACAGAGGAAATGCTGCAAAACATGTTTGTTGGCAAACCTGCTGGCAACTATGACCGTCTGCTTGATTTCAGCAAGGCTGTGACAGGCACATTGTTTTTTGTACCAACAATCGATTTTCTGGATGACGTGCAGGCGTAGGAACGCCTCGTTGCCGACGCGACGAATAGTTTAGCAACTCCTACAAAAAAGCCCCCTTAAAGCAGGGGGCTTTTTTTATCGGCTCAATGCGCATCCATCAGACGATGAGACAGATAAACCGCCTCTAAAGCCCGTTCATGGGCGACTTCTGGTGCATTCACCGTGCCAGAATGGCCGCCTTCGATATCTTCGTAATAATAGAAAGGCTTGCCCATTGACTCTAGTCGGGCAGCAAAACGCCGCGCATGAACCGGGCCGACACGATCATCACTGGTAGCCGTGAAGATGAATGGCGTTGGGTAAGTCACTTCAGCCTTCAGATGATGAACCGGCGAAATACGCTTAAGAAACTTCGCTTCCTCCGGCACAGACATCGACCCATATTCGTCCGCCCATGACGCACCGGCTGACATGGTTTCAAAATGTTCCATATCTAGCAATGGCACACCAATAATGACGGCATTCCACATATGGGGATGCTGCACCATCTGCACACCAGCAAGCAGACCGCCGTTAGACCGGCCCCTGATACCCAAATGACGTGGCGTGGTGATTTTGCGGGTTACAAGATCCTGCCCCACGGCAGCAAAATCATCATACACATTCTGGCGGCCTGACTTACGCCCGGCTTCGTGCCATGCCGGGCCAAATTCGCCACCACCGCGAATATTGGCCACCACATACACGCCCCCACGCTCCAACCACAGCTTGCCAATTTCAGGCGCATACGTCGGTGTGTAGGAAACCTGAAAACCACCATAGGCTGTCAGCAACGTCGGGTTCTGTCCGTCCAGCTTCATATTCCGCCGATGCACAACAAAATACGGAACCCGGGTACCATCTGGTGACTGCGCCCAGAACTGTTCTGTTTTCAGGTTTGCTGTTTTGAACCGTGCCGGTGCTGATTTAATTTTGCGCGGTGCCGCATCTTTTTCGACCATCCACAGTTGTTGCGGTTCAAGATAACCTTCAACACTCAGATAGGCGGTGTCCGATGCGTGATCCGTATCAACAATATGGATAGAGGTCATGTCGGGAAGATCCAGCGCGTCTCCATCCCATGGGCGACCACGTTGCATTTCCGTAAAACGCATGGCGCGGCCACGCACATTGTCAAACAAACTAACCAGAACAGTATTTTTTGTGACGCCGACTTCATCAATCGATTGAGAAGGCCCCGGTGTGAAAATAACTTCTACACTTTGGTCTGGGGCTGCGGGATCAACGGAGACAAGGCTACCTGCTGGCACCACGGGCAAGCCTTGCGGGTGCCAGTCTTCCTCAACAGAAAGAACCAAACGCCCTTTCAGCAGACCGTGAAGTTCCGTTTTTGCGGGTAATGGCAACCAGCGCAGCTTGTCCCCTTCTACAATGGCATAGTGGTTTTCAAAAAATGTCACACTCCGCTGAATAAGCACCAGCTTATGGCCGGCCCCATCAGTCAACACTGTGGGAGCAACCATCATGTCTGATTTTTCGCCGCGATAGACTTCAACTTCCTGACCGGGAGCCGCGCCACGCACTATTTTTTTTACAACAAACGGATAACCTGAAGGCGTAAGGGTTTCCCCCTTCCCGTCCCAATCTCTGGTCAACAACACCGTATTCTGGTCGACCCACGCTGCGGTCTGCTTTGAACGCGAAAACTGAAATCCATTCGGCACAAACTGGCCAGTTTTTGTGTTGAATTCACGTAATGTGTCTGCGTCTTCACCACCATTTGAAAGCACAATCAGGCAGTGTTCATCATCCGGTGCCAGACAGTTGGCTTCCTTGAACACCCAGTTCATGTGCTCTTTGGCGGCCAAAGCATCCACGTCCAGCCGTGTTTCCCATTTAGGGTTTTTGGCCAGATAGGAAGACTGCGTCGTTTCACGCCAGATCCCATGCGGATGCTGGGCATCCTGCCAGAAGTTCCAGATATCGCCACCCAGAAGGGACGGCAAAGCCAGACGGTCCGGAGCCTGCAAGACAGCCAGTGTACTTTTATAAAAACCTGCGTAACGCTTATCTTTTTCAAGTGTAGACGTGGTATGGTGGTTCTGTGCCCGCACCCAGCCGAGCGCCTTGGCACCGTGGATATCATCCAGAAAAGAAAAATCTTTCCCCGTCCCGGAAGTTTCAGCACCCGCCTGCGCGGCTGCCCCTGTCATGACCAGCGCCGATGCTGCGCAAGCCAGTATCCAACGTCCAAGACGCATCAAGACTGTCCTTTTGTTCTGGTATTGTGTGTCATCGGGTTCTGTTTTGTATCGGAATGGAGACAATTTGTCTCGGTTTTCCTATCAATCGCTCATCCCCCCTTCCCGGCGTTGCATCGAACCGGAGAGGAAGAAGAGACGTTTCGCAGCCTGATTTGCCGCGAAAGCCAGAGGCGTTTCATGCCTCTGGCTCCCTTTTTTACTTCTGCAACTTGTCCAGTTCGCCCAGAATAGCATCGCCCATGACCGACGTGCTGACACGGGTTTTACCATCGCTCATGATATCGGCGGTGCGCAGGCCGCTTTCCAACACGTTAGAGACGGCATCTTCAATCAGTTGCCCTTCATCCTGCATGTTGAATGAATACCGCAGCAGCATGGCGAAGGAGAGGATCTGTGCAATCGGATTGGCAATGCCCTGCCCGGCAATATCCGGCGCGCTGCCGTGGATAGGTTCATAAAGTGCAGGCAGCTTACCGTGTGAATCAGCAGCCCCCAACGTGGCTGATGGCAGCATACCAAGGCTGCCAGTCAACATGGAGGCAAGGTCTGACAGAATATCACCAAACAGGTTGCCGGTTACAATCACATCAAACTGGCGCGGGTTACGCACCAACTGCATGGCGCAGTTATCTGCCAGCATATGTGACAGTTCGACATCCTTGTATTCACGGGCGTGAAGGTCGGTCACAACCTCTTTCCACAGCAGACCGCTTTCCATGACGTTGCATTTTTCAACCGAACAGACGCGGCCAGACCGTTTGCGGGCCAGATCAAACGCCACACGCGCGACACGTTCAATTTCAGAAGTCGTATAAACTTCGGTGTTGATGCCACGCTTGCTACCATCTGGCAGCGTTTCGATACCGCGTGGATTACCAAAGTAAATGCCGCCCACGGTTTCGCGCACAATCATGATATCCAGACCACGCACCACATCTGGCTTCAGCGTGCTGGCATCGACCAGAGCATCAAACACTTTGGCAGGACGCAGGTTGGCAAACAGAGCCAGTTCCTGACGCAGCTTGAGAATGGCCAATTCAGGACGTTTGTCAAAACCCACATGGTTCCAGCGCGGATCACCCACCGAACCAAACAGCACGGCATCGGCAGCACGGGCTTTTTCAATGACTTCATCCCGAATGGGCTCGCCATATTCGGCAAGGGAGGCTCCCCCCACCAGATCTTCCGTAATATCGAAAGAAAGACCCCGTTTTTCTTCCAGCCATGTGATGATGCGGGTGACTTCGCGCATCACTTCCGGGCCAATCCCGTCTCCGGGCAGAACGAGCAGTTTCTTGGCTGGTTGGGCAGTCATCGGGGTCTCCACTCTCATTACTCGAAAGAAATTTTCGGCATCCAGGGGCGTTCCCCTGCCACGGTCTGTTCAAAGACGGTAATTTCGCCTTCGTGCTGAAGCGTCTGGCCAATATCATCCAGCCCTTCAAGCAGCATGTGCTTGCGGAACGGATCAATTTCAAATGGCACTTCCTGCCCATCTGGCCGAATAACAACCTGCCGGGGTAGATCAACCGTCAGCCTGGCGTTGCTGCCCATAGCTGCATCGCCCATCAGCGCATCACAGATGTCACGCGGCAGACGAATGGGCAGAATACCGTTTTTGAAGCAGTTATTGAAAAAGATATCGGCAAAAGACGGTGCAATAACGCAGCGAATACCAAAATCAAGCAACGCCCAAGGCGCATGTTCACGCGATGATCCGCAGCCCAGATTATCATAAGTGACCAGAATTTCGGCCTGACGCCACGGCTGCTGATTCAGTACGAAGTCCGGGTTTTCAGAACCCTCGGCCAGATAGCGCATACTATCGAAGGCGTGTTTGCCTAGGCCGGTACGCTGTGTTGTTTTCAGAAACCGGGCGGGGATAATTTTGTCTGTATCAATATTGGCTTCAGGCAAAGCCGCCGCCACAGCAGACAGAACAGTGAATTTATCCATTATGCCAGTTCCCTTACGTCTGTCAGGCAACCAGTAACGGCCGCAGCAGCAGCCATGGCGGGCGAAAGCAGATGTGTGCGACCACCCGGCCCCTGACGGCCTTCAAAGTTACGGTTGGACGTCGAAGCACAACGCTGCCCCGGTGTCAGCCGGTCCGGGTTCATGCCCAGACACATGGAGCACCCAGCTTCACGCCATTCAAACCCTGCATCCAGAAAAATCTTGTCCAAACCTTCTTCTTCAGCCTGACGTTTCACCAGACCAGAGCCCGGAACAATCATGGCGCGCACACCGTCAGCCACCTTACGCCCCGCAGCAACATTTGCGGCCGCACGTAAATCTTCAATTCGGCTGTTGGTGCATGACCCGATAAACACGACATCGACAGGGGTGCCCGCAATTTTCTGCCCGGCATCCAGCCCCATATAATCCAGCATACGCTGCATCTGGACGCGCTTGGCTTCATCAGACTCCTGCGCCGGGTCTGGCACAGTGGCCGTGATTGGCAGCACTGTTTCCGGGCTGGTGCCCCATGTCAGGCTTGGGGCAATATCTTCAGCGCGTAGCGTGACTTCCGTATCAAAATGCGCCCCGTCATCTGATGAAAGGGTCCGCCAATAGGCAACCGCTTTATCAAAATCCTCACCTTTGGGGGCAAAGGGGCGGCCACGCACATAATCAAACGTCACATCATCCGGGGCAACCAGACCAGCCCGGGCACCTGCTTCAATCGACATGTTGCAGATGGTCATACGCCCGGCCATATCCAGCCCACGAATAGCAGAACCCGCAAATTCGATGACATGGCCTGTGCCGCCAGCGGTGCCAATATGACCAATAATGGCCAGCATTACGTCTTTGGCAGAAACACCAGCACCCAGTGTGCCTTCTACAGTCACGCGCATGTTCTTTGCGGGCCGTTGCAGAATGGTCTGCGTAGCCATGACATGTTCAACTTCGGATGTGCCGATGCCGAAGGCCAGCGCGCCCATTGCCCCGTGGGTGGAGGTATGAGAGTCACCGCATACAATCGTCATCCCCGGCAGAGAAATACCCTGCTCTGGCCCGACGACATGCACAATACCCTGATTGGCTGACAGCAGCGGAATATACGGGACGCCAAACTCCTTCACGTTCCGTTCCAGCGTTTCAATCTGGTTCCGGCTTTCTGGTTCCTCGATGGGCTGGGTGCGGTCAGATGTCGGGACGTTATGGTCGACCACAGCCACGGTCATTTCGGGGTGGCGCAGCTTACGGCCAGCAAGGCGCAGACCTTCAAATGCCTGCGGGCTGGTCACTTCGTGAAGAAGGTGACGGTCAATATAAAGGATAGAGGTGCCATCCGGCAGAGTCTCGACAACGTGGTGATCCCAGATTTTGTCGAACAACGTACGCGGCGCCATGGCCCTCCCCTTTCATGAAACGGTGCGGACTCGCGCAGACGCGCCTGAAATACCACACCCAGCAGGGCAAGCTTTTACCGCTGCAGGGTTCATCCAGCAATGACGCGCTATGCCGGAGAGGGGGCAAAACAGCTTATCTGACAGACGAAAAGACCCGCGCCTTCATCTTCTCAGCATCGCAAAGACCCGGCGGGCACAGGCCCAACCGGGTTTTTATAAAGAACAGGCCCGCCATAGGCAGGCCTTGTCCAGTTTTTAGCCAGCAGCAGCCGGTGCCACAACGTCACGCGGACGTTCAGCAATACGGGCAGATTTACCGCTACGGCCACGCAGATAGTACAGCTTTGCACGACGTACTTTACCGCGACGCACAACCTGAATTTCAGCAATGGTCGGTGCATACAGCGGGAACACGCGTTCAACGCCTTCACCGTTAGAGATTTTGCGCACGGTGAAGTTGCTGTTCAGACCTTTGTTAGAGCGGGCAATAACCACACCTTCAAAAGCCTGCAGACGCTTCCGTTCACCTTCAACAACGCGAACGGAAACGCGAACGGTGTCACCTGCGGCAAACACCGGTACTGCGCGTTCTGCTGTCAGACGCGCAATTTCGGCAGCTTCATACTGCTGAATAATGTTCATATCCGTATCCTTCCTCAAACCCCAGTATGGCGTGTCTGTCCGGACAGTCCGGCAGCAGTGGCCTCATTTTCTTCCCTGCGAGCCAGCCAGGCAGACCACAGGTCCGGCCGTCTTTCCCGCGTTATCTCTTCAGCCTGCTTCTGCCGCCATGCTGCAATTGCACCATGATTGCCTGAAAGCAGAACTTCCGGCACGTCATGCCCATCCCATACTGCGGGGCGGGTATAATGGGGGTATTCCAGCAGCCCGTCGGAAAAACTTTCCTCCACACCGCTTTCATCGCTCCCCATGACGCCGGGCAACAACCGGACGCATGCGTCCAGCAAAACCAGAGCAGCCGTCTCACCCCCGGAAAGAACATAATCCCCGATGGAGACCTGTTCTATGTTCCGGGCCTGCAGAACACGCTCATCCACACCTTCAAACCGACCACACAGCAGAACTACACCCGGCCCTTCGGCATAACGACTGACGTCGCGCTGGCGCAGGGGCCGACCGCGGGGCGTCATGAAGACACGCGGCACATCGGCGGGTGCCTGAACAGCAGACAGAGCGGCATCAACCACATCTGCCCGAATAACCATCCCGGCCCCGCCACCAAACGGCGTATCATCCACTGCCCGATGCCGCCCCAAGCCATGAGGGCGCAAATCATGCGGTGTGCATGACCATGTGCCTTCATTCAGCGCTCGCCCGGCCAATGACAGGCCAAGCGGCCCCGGAAACATTTCCGGGAAAAGGGTCAGCACCGTTGCCTGCCAGCTCATGCTGAAGGCTCGGCCGCTTTAGCACCACCTACGCCCCGCCCTTCCTCGCCCGCCACTTCAACAGGGCGAACAATGGTCAGAACGCGCCCGGCAAGATCAACTGCCGGAACACAAGCCCGCGTGAACGGAACCAGCAAACCGCCAGTCAGCTCCAGACTAGCCCCTGCGCCGTAGTCATGAACCATGACCACTTGCCCCAGAGACTGTCCTTCTTCCTGTGCCTCCATACCGATCAGATCGGCATGGTAGAATTCTTCTTCCTCAGGCTCGGGCAGAACATCGCGTGATACATAAAGACGTGTATTAACCAGCCCCTGTGCAGCCGTCCGGTCAGCAAGTGGCTGGCCCTGCGCATCACGCAGTTCCGCCACACCATCTGACCCGCGCCAGCGCAAGGACCAAGAGCGGCCCTGATCATCAACGAGTGCCTTATACGTCTCCAGCGTGGAGGAATCATCCGCGTAGCTATGCACGTGCACAAGGCCACGCACGCCATGCGGTCTTCCCACAACGCCAATCAGAATAAGGTCAGGACGCATGATCCGGTCTGCTCTGTCTGGCTTCAGCCTTAGGCAGCAGCAGCTTCGGCAGCTTTAGCAGCCGCAGCAGCGCGAGCCTGCGCTTTCTTTTTCGGTGCAGACTGCTTGGGCTGTTCGCTGTAAGCAGGCTTCGGAGCCAGACCAGCGTTACCCAGGAAGCGGGCTACACGGTCGGTCGGCTGTGCACCCTGAGAAAGCCAGTGGGTGATACGCTCACCAACCAGACGTACGCGTTCAGCGTGGTCAGACGGCAGCATCGGGTTGTATGCGCCAACCTTTTCAATGAAACGACCATCACGCGGTGAACGGCTGTCTGCCACAACAATGTGGTAGTACGGACGCTTCTTTGCACCAGCGCGGGCAAGACGAATTTTAAGACTCATTCAGACTTCTCCAAACCCAGAAAACTTCAGATAGAAACAGGCCGCTTTAGCGGAAGGGACGACCACCACCCGGCGGCCCTCCTCCCATCCCTTTAGGCATGAGCGCGGACATTCCCTGGCGCATGAGACCTTTCACGCCCAGCTTGTTAAAGCGCTTCATCATGTCGGACATCATATCAAACTGCTTCAGCAGCTTGTTGATTTCCTGAACAGTGGTTCCAGACCCGGCGGCAATACGCTTTTTGCGTGACGCCTTGATAATAGCCGGCGTTTTCCGCTCGGCCTTGGTCATGGATGAAATAATGGCAAGGTGACGCTTGAGAACAGACGTATCGAGGTCTTTATCCCCAAGGGCTTCCTTCAGCTTCCCCATACCCGGCAGCATACCAACAATACCCGAGATAGAACCCAGTTTGTTAATCTGCTTGATCTGGGACGCGTAATCATCAAGGTCGAACTTACCGGCCATCATTTTCTTGGCCAGGCGTTCGCCTTCTTCATGATCAAGCGTATCAGCCGCTTTTTCCACCAACCCGGCGATGTCACCCAGACCAAGGATACGGCCTGCAACACGTTCAGGGTGGAATTCTTCAAGCGCATCCAGCTTTTCGCCAGAACCCGTCAGCTTGATGGGTGCGCCTGTAATGGCCTTCATGGACAGCGCAGCACCACCGCGTGCGTCACCATCCATACGGGTCATGACAACACCGGTCACACCCACTGCCTCGTTAAAGGCTTTTGCGGTGTTCACGGCGTCCTGACCGGTCATGGCATCCACAACCAGCAGGGTTTCTGCGGGCTGGGTTGCTGCACGAACCTGCCGCACCTCTTCCATCAACGCTTCGTCAATGGACAGACGACCGGCAGTATCAAGGATGACGACGTCAAACCCTTCACGCCGTGCGGTATCAAGCGCGCGATGCGCAATTTCAACCGGGGTCTGACCCGCAACGATTGGCAGAGACGGCACACCAGCCTGCTGAGCCAACTGCGCCAACTGCAACTGCGCCGCAGGGCGCTGGGTATCCAGCGATGCCAGAAGCACCTTTTTGCGTTCGCGCGTTTTCAGCCGTAGCGCAATTTTACCGGACGTGGTGGTTTTACCTGACCCCTGCAACCCCACCATCAGCACTGGCACAGGTGGGACGGCATTCAGGTTGAGCGGAACCGCACCGGCACCACCCAGCGCGTCAATCAGGGCGTCGTTGACAATTTTGGCAACAGCCTGACCGGGAGAGATGCTTTCAAGCACCTCGGCACCCACGGCGCGTTCTTTAACTTTGTTTACGAAGTCTTTAACAACAGGCAGCGCAACGTCTGCGTCCAGCATAGCCAGACGGACCTCGCGCATTGCCTCCATAACATCGGCTTCAGACAGCGCACCACGTTTGGCGAGTCCGTCAAAAACCCCTGAAAGCCTGCCTGAGAGAGCCTCGAACAATAGCGTACCACCCCATAAGAAAACGCGCCACTGCGCGAGTACTCGCGGGGTGGCTGTCCTGATTTGAGAGAGGGGTTAAGCTACCCCCCTCTCCGAGTCAAGAAACTTCTGGCTTTATTACTTGCTGTCGTCCGGTGTGGACGGATGCTGCACTTCATGCAGCTGTTCCATCAGATCATGAATCTTGGCCTGACGGGCCTTGATCTGGGAAAGCTGTTCAGGTGTCAGCACATCATGAATCCGTTCTGCCACATCAAGATGGCGGGCTTCCTGCTGGGCACGCAGGGATGCCTGCTGCTGGAGCAGGGTATTGATCTGCTCACGATTGATGGGCCCGGGGTCTGTCAGCTGATCCTGAATCTGCTGGTGGATTTTACCCATATCGTTACGGATATCATCCGTCTGATCCTGATCATGCGCATCGCTCAGGATGGTCTCAATTTTTTTGCGCTGCTGCTTGGTCAGGGAAATACCTTCAAGCATGCTTAGGCCACCAGCACCCCACATGGGAGCACCATGAGAACCACCACCCAGCGAAGAAGGTGTGCCCGAGTGCGCAAAAACAGGCACAGCCGCACAGGAAAGCCCTGCAACAGCCAGTGCCGCCAGAACCTTATTTTTATATGCCATTGGCCTAAACCTCTCCTGAAAATCTGCTTTCAGCCTGCCACGAACAGTCTTTCAACCCAACCCGGCAAACCCGCATGCTGACACGCGTCTACTCTAGCAGGTTTCAGGTTAGCTCATGGAATAAAGAATGACAGCAACAGGAATGATGCCAAGCAGAAACCACGAACCCATGGCACAGGTTGCAAAAATATGTGCGGCGCGTGCCTGAACCCTGCCCCGCGCCCGTATGACAGGCAGCGAATGATCAGAATTGTCTGCGCTATATCTCTCAGATCGCATCACGTTTTCCCCGTTCGGTAACATGATAATTCAACCAACGAACATTGTTCGCCCTGCGTCTGGAAAACTGTCTAAAAATACACCGAGGCAAATTCATGGCAGCGATGACACATTCGCATCATGCAGGCGCTACCATGAGATAAAGTGGTTATCCTTGCTTCAGCAATATCAGGAAGCGCCCGGCATCCGCAACGTCACGCCCCATACGCGCAATCCGATCGGTAATTTCCGTATCTTCACCCCAGCGCTGCATCTGCGCCTGTTCATCAAGCGTGGCGCAGCCTGTCAGATCTTCTGGTGAGGCCTGTTGGTGCAGAAGCGCCAACCCAAGAACCAAACTACCTAATGCAGGTACGGCAACACCCAGAACCGCCAGTTCCGCATCGGATGCGCTTTCGAGCGTCTTTCGCAGCGCAGCGATCGCAGCGCCGCTCTGCTTGATCGGCATGACGCCGCCAGAAACAGCAAGCTTCGCGCCAAAGGTTTTTTCGCACCAAGCTAACCATGGATCCCAGCGTTCTTTTTGCTGACTTGAAAGATCAGACCAGTTTTCTGCGCGGTAGCACAGCAGATCACTGCCTGCGTAAGCCAGCAGACTTTCAATAACGCCTTCTCGCTGGTTTGGAATCCGCTCCAGCATGGAACCAGCGATTCTGGTCAGCGGCAGGTCTTCTGGCCTGAACAGACCGCCCGCTTCCTTACCTGCCGCTTGCCATTCCTCTGCCAGAGCCTGCGCCAGCGCGTTGCTTTCAACAGCCAGTGTTGTGCGTTCGGGCAATTTGACGGGACGGCCATCCAGTTCAACGGCGTATCCTGTTCCGGCTGGCACGATTGTTGCCTGCTTCCAGAATCGTTTCCGCCCGGCTGGGGCTGCAACGGGTGGCTTGATGTCATTGGTCATTTAAACAGCCCCAAGCCACGCAGCACGTTCATCACTTTTCCTTCCTTACCCGCCTTGGGGGGAGAGGCCGCAGGTCCGGTTCCCCCTTCCCGTGCAGAGGACAGCAAGGCAGGGCAATTATCATCGCCGCCATCGTTCCCGCCGATATTAATGCCATAGCGACCGCCGTAAGTGGGCTCCATCTGCGGCACGGGGGCTGCGAAGGTTCCTGTCACCCGCACGTCAGACCCGGCTGACGCTCCGCCCAGCGCAACGCGCGGCGACAGGTGCAGATCAAGCGCCTGATTTTCAAGCCCGACAGTGCCATGCCCATGCAGGGACAGAAAATCGCTTTCCAGCCCCAGCAGATCAATGGTGGCCCTCCCATCACTCAACTGCATATGTGTGCCAAAGCACCGCACCGGCATTCTGCCTTTGACGGGAATATTCTGCCCCACCATTGCCCGCAGGGCGGGGCCGCCCAGTGCGCCATCAACCACCGATGCACCAATATGGCCATTCAGGCTTTTACGCCGGGTTGCTTCATCATCCCCCTGCATGGAGACAGCCCCGACAAGCGTCAACGCCCCCTGCATAAGGGATGGAACGCCCGCCCATTCCTGCACAAACTCAACCGGCAGAATGACAGGATGTGCCGCAACATCCATTTGGGGCGCCGCGCCCGATGCGTCATACGCAAAACGGCCAGACTGCTGAACTCCAGAACCCTGCGCCGTAATCGGGTCAGCAACCAGTTTGCTGTTCTGCACAACAATATGGCTTGAAACCTGCGTCCATGTCAGGCCACGCCATGTCACATGCGGGCTTTGAGCATCTACGGCCCCCGTAACACCACGAATAACATGAGGAGCATCGTGTTCATGCACCAGCGCCTTTGTATCAGGCGTTTCAACATGACCATCGATTTTCAGGTCATCAATCGTGGGGCGGTTATCGCCTAAAGCCAGATGTTCAAGAACACCATGCACATCAAGCGCGGAGTGGCCGCCCCCCAGTGTCCCTGCAACACGTAGGCTGGACGCGCCATCCATAATCATCAGGTCTGCGGGCATATCAGTCTGCTCTGGCGCCAGCGCCAATGCCGTGACCTGCGCCAGCGTGCCAACAGTGCCGCGCAGCCCAAGCGCCTGTGCTCCAAGCTTGCCATCCAGCACGACGGATAATCTGTCCTCCGGTCGTGTGGCATCCAGTGTCAGGCGGCTGATGCTCGCCGCAGGGATAATTCGGCTGGCATCAATTTGCGCGGTGCGGACATGAAGCCCCTGCACAACCGGCTGCTCTCCCTGCCCGCCGATAATAGCATCAACAGAAATATTCTGCCCATCCGGAAGGGCCGCATGCGGAAAGAAGCTTTCAAGCGCCTGAAGCTGCCCAAGCGACCCACCAAAATTCAAGGCATAGCTGCGCTTGCCTTCGGGGTCAGCCACAGACCCATCAAGATGAGCCAACCCCGCCGGTTTCCCATCCACCGTAAAGGATAATCTGGCCTGCACGGGCAGCGTTTCTGCCATAGTGGGGAATATCTGCCCGGTCTGGCCGGTCAGCACAAAAGCGCCGTTGCCTTTGGTTGCCTTAACCTCAAACTCTGGCTTGCTGCTATCAAGGTTCTTGATCTCTACCAAATCAAGCGGCACCCAGCCTGACCGATGGCGCAGCAGATCCTGCCACTGCACATCTGCCTTACTGACCTGAATGCCAGTCATGCCCAGATTCCAGTGCATGGTCCCTGATGACACGCGGCCTGCCGGTGCATCTGACGGAACATCCGGCTGGGGTGTAAACTGCCAGTCTGCCCGGCCATCAGCCAGACGACGCACCGAAACATGCGGCTGGATAATGCTGACATCGTTCAGCACAATCCGGTGCTGAAACAGCGGCAACAGCGCCAGACGGGCACGGACCTCGCCCGCGGTCAGCATATCCGGGCCGCCTTCTTCCACACCGGAAAGTCTGACCCCTCGCGCTTCAATCCACGGGAAAGGCAGAATCCAGACATGCAGCCTATCAATATTTAAATGCCGGCCTGTACGCTGCTCAACGGCCGCAGCCAACCGGACGCGCATCCAGTTTGCATCCTGCATGGAGGAGACAACGCTACCGCCCCCCACCAGAACAACGGCGGCACCAGCCAACAGGCCCAGCTTCCATTTCAGCCGCATGTCTTTGTCTCCTGCATCAACCGGGTTTGTCTTACCTTAGCCGCCACGTCGGACGGGTTTGGGTGTTGTACCCGGCGTAAAGCCCAAAGCCCGGAATGTCTCACGCATATGCGGCGGCAATTCGGCGGTAAGGGTTAAGCGGCCGCCAGCGGGATGTGGCATATCCAGCTCACGCGCATGCAAATGAAGCTGATCTATAAATCCATCCACATGGGCAGTTGCACCGCCATATTTCGGGTCACCCAAAATGGGTGTGCCCAGCGATTCACAATGCACACGCAGCTGGTGCGTGCGCCCTGTCAGCGGTGACAATGCCAGCCATGAAAACTTACGGGCCGCCGAGTCTACCACTTCGTAGGTGGTGCGAGCGTATTGTCCGTCCGGGTCCTTACGATCTGCCGCCACCATAATCGCGTTGGCACCGACTCCAAGCCGTGCAAGGGGCTGGTCAATTTCACCTGCCTGCGGGTCCGGGCGCCCCACGACAACTGCCCAATAGGTTTTTTTGACGTCACGCCCGCGGAATGCCTCTGCCAACTTAGCAGCGACACCCGGCGTACGGGCCAGCAGCAACAGCCCTGACGTGTCGCGGTCAATACGATGCACCAGACGCGGGCGCGGGTCATCCGGGTTGGCGCGCAGGCCATCCAGCATCATGTCCACATGCTTGGTAATGCCGGGGCCGCCCTGCACCGCCAGACCCGCAGGTTTGTTCAGAACAATAACCTGCTTGTCCTGATACAGAACCATGCCTTTGATTTCCCGCACAAGGCGTTCATCAAGCTGGCGGGGCACATCTGGCGCTGGCTTGGCGGCCTGCGGGATGGGCGGCACACGCACCGACTGGCCGGGTTGCAGCCGCGTCGAAGCCTCAACACGCTTGCCCTCAACCCGAATCTGCCCGGTACGGCACAGTTTCTGAAGCGCCCCCTGCGTCAAATGCGGGTAATGGCGACGAAAATAGCGATCAAGACGAATATCCGCCTCGTCTTCGCTTACGGTCAGAATCACAACACTCATGGCACGATATTCACGACTGACGCCGATCCCGCAAGCGGGACCATGTTTCCAGCCTATGCCGGACCTCCCGCTCATAGCCTCGGCCTGTTGGGTTATAGAAGGTCTGCCGCTTCATGCCGTCTGGAAAATAGTTCTGACCAGAAAAGCCTTCTTCGGCATCGTGATCATATTCATAGCCCTTTCCATACCCGATATCCTGCATCAGCCGGGTGGGCGCATTGAGAATATGCGCGGGTGGCATCAGACTGCCTGTGGCCTTCGCTGCGCGGCGTACCGCACCGTATGCCTTATAGACCGCGTTTGATTTCGGGGCCGTGGCCAGATGCACCACAAGTTGCGCCAGTGCCAATTCCCCCTCCGGCGAGCCAAGACGCTCATACGTCTCCCACGCGGCAATGGCTAATGGCAGGGCATGGGGGTCAGCCATCCCCACATCCTCGGCCGCAAAGCGAGTCATGCGACGGGCCAGATAACGCGGATCTTCCCCGCCTTCCAGCATACGGGCAAACCAATACAGGGCGGCATCGGGGTCTGACCCACGCAGGGATTTATGCAGCGCGGAAATCAGATTGTAATGTTCTTCCCGGTCACGGTCATACAGCACGGCCCGTTTGGCCAGAAGGCGCGCCAATGCCTGTGCATCAAGCGGTTTTTCCGCTTTCAGGTTCAGAAGCTGCTCCACCATATTCAACAGATACCGCCCATCGCCATCGGCCATGGCCCGCAACGTAGCGCGAGCTTCCTCGGTCAAAGGTAGGGGGCGTTCAGTTTCTTCCTCTGCCCGCGCCAGAAGGGCTTCCATCGCGGCATCATCCAGCCGGTTCAGCACCATTACCTGACAGCGTGACAGCAAAGCAGAGTTCAGCGCGAAAGACGGATTCTCCGTCGTGGCCCCTACCAGCACAATGGTGCCGTCTTCCACCACCGGCAGAAAACCATCTTGCTGGGCCCGGTTAAAGCGATGAATTTCATCCACAAACAGCAGCGTCCCGCCGCCGACCTCCGCCTGCCGGCGGGCATTTTCAAAGGCTTTTTTCAGGTCTGCGACGCCGGAAAAAACGGCAGAAAGCTGAACAAATTTCAGGCCAGCCGCCTGCGCCAGAAGACGGGCAATCGTGGTTTTACCAACCCCCGGGCCGCCCCATAAAATCAGACTGGCCAGTGACCCGCGTTCCAGCATACGGGTCAGGCTACCTTCTGGGCCGAGTAGATGCCCCTGCCCCACCACGTCTTCCAGTTTGTTAGGGCGCAACCTGTCTGCAAGCGGTTGATTGGGGGCTGGACGAGCAGACCCGGCAGACGTCACATTGTCAAAAGTCGGCGCGGGGGCATCCTGCCCAAAAAGATCTCCCCCCATGGGCGTGGTGCGCCGTGCCGTCATACCTAAAGCCTGCCTTGCTCTCTTCATTCAGATAGACTGCGGGGAGTTAGTCCTAATACCCCTCACCGCAGGTTCTGTCTCTCTGCGTCCCTATATCGGCCTGCCAGACTGTTTTTTCCAGCCATACCCCGCAAAGAAGGCCCATCAGCCTACGCCATACCCAAATAGCAGAACGCTGCCGCCGGTTATTCCGGCTGGGCAGGCAAGGCAAACGTGTCGGGGGGGATAGCGATGCCCGTATGCACATCAAACAGGGTCACGCGTGTTTCACGCCCCTGCGCGTCCAGCACGCTCCATGACCGAAGGGCCAGTGGTTTGTCATGGAAAACCAGCGTCAGGCTGCCGTCTCCGGGCGAGGACGTCCGCACAAGTGACACCTGAACAAGGCCACCTTCGTGAGCAAAACCCGTAACTGTCACATCGTCAGACAGGCTGACATGCTGGCGCAGAAGAAGCCCCAAGGGTGTGCGTTCCATTGGGATAACCGTGGTCTGATCCAACTGGTTATCACGAAACACCACCTTGCCCTCGTTCGCCACCAGGAGCAGCGGGGTTGGCGGGTCATACGCCAGACGCATCTGGCCGGGGCGTTTCATCCACACAACGCCCGTTGTGCGTTTTCCATCTGCATCAAGCTGCTGCATCCGCGCCTGAAACGTGCTGGCACTATTGAGTGTCTGCTCAATCTTGGCCAGCCATGCACGATCAGTATCAGACAGGACAGCCGCTTCAGGCGCTACGGCATCCTGTTGAGGCACAGACATACGGGCCCCAGCCCCCTGCGCCATGACGACCGGAGCACATGACAGCGCCAGAACTGGCAGCAGCACAGCAACGCCTGCCATCAATCCACGACGAGACAGAAAAAAATCACGCGAAACCAAAGTCATGTCTTATGCTCTTCCTATCTGCGCCATGCGCTGGCCACTCTGGCCAGCAGACACAGGCTCAATGCCTTTTATTATGGCAATGTGGGCCGCAGGATAACAGGGGCCACACTCAAACAGCCTACCGCTTAAACCGCCACAAGCCCGACAAGCAGGGCCAGAGCCACTGCCAAACCGATTTCACGGCTGAACCGGAACTGCCGCAGGCAGAGTGCCGGGTCGGCCGGGTTCACGCTCCCTGCCTGCAGTGCCAGCAGCGCAATGGGTAAAAGCAATGCTGGCCAGAAGAGCAGACCGACACCTGCCAATGCCCCAGCAACTGCCAATAAAACGACCATGCCCGCATAGCAGGTTCCGATAAATCCGCGCGCGCGGGAAGCCCACAGGCGAGAGGTCGATTTTACGCCAATGCGGGCATCATCCTCCATATCCTGAAAGCCGTAGATTGTATCAAAACCCAACTGCCACAGAATGGTTGCGCCATAGAGCGCGGCCTGCGCCCATGACAGATACCCCGCCGCTGCCGCATACCCCATCGGTGCGCCAAACCCGAACGTAAACCCCATGACCAACTGCGGCCACCAGGTAAAACGCTTGGCCAGCGGGTAAAGCGCCACCAGCAACAGGGACGACACCCCCAGCAGGCACGAAAGCCCGTTCAACTGAACCAGAATACCCAGCCCGATAAGCAGAAGCAGCAACAGGAACAGGGCCGCATGCCGCATGCTCAGCGCACCAGACGCCAAGGGTCGCCCCGCCGTGCGGGCCACCTGCCGGTCAATATCGCGGTCCCACATGTCATTGACCACGCACCCGGCTGCGCGCATGACGAGGCTACCGACCCCAAACAGAATAATCAGCCGCACGCGCTCTGCCACAGCGACGTCGTGCGGCAGAAGAATCCCCCATACACCTGGCAGAAACAGCAGCCATGTGCCAATGGGTCTATCAAGACGCGCCAGCAGCGCATAAGGACGCAATGAGGGTGGCAGGCGAGAAATCCACCCGGTGACCTTGATATCAGTATGCGGGGAAGAAGCTGATACAGACACGAATCTGGCTGATCCTTGGCAAGACAGAAAGCTGGTAGAATACGGCCCGCATAAGGGTGGGGGTGGCCATAGCCAACAAAGTGACCTCTGGCAGGCCCATACTCTACGGCACCAGTGTAATAGAAACATTGTCTCTATTACACAAACTGGGTCGCCCGGAAGCTCTTTGCATAACGGTACAGATCAGCCTAAACCGAAAACTCCTTCATCGCGGGGCCTCTGCCCTCCGTTCCCATAACAGAACCGTCCGAGCATGAGCGACCACGCCCACCTTCCCCGCCTTTATCTGCCTGCAGACACCGCACCAGATGCGACAGAAGGCACGTCTTGCCCTCTGTTACCGGCACAGGCCCGCTATCTGGGCACTGTTCTGCGCAGACAGATGGGCGAGCCTGTTCGTGTTTTTAACGAACAGATGGGCGAATGGCTGGCCACGTTGGGTGATATTCGCAAAGACAAAGGCAGCCTGACCTTCACGGAACGTCTGCGCATCCCTTCGGCACAACCGGGTCTGGTGCTGGCCTTTGCGCTGTTAAAGCGCGATGCGACCGACCTTGTGTTGCGGATGGGCACGGAACTGGGCGTCACGTCATTCCTGCCCATTATGACAGAGCGCACCAATACACACCGGGTGAATTTGGAGCGTTTAACCGCTATTGCCACCGAAGCTGCGGAACAATGCGAACGTCTGGATATCCCGCATGTTGCGGAACCCTGCGCGCTTACGGCCCTGTTGGGGTCATGGCCCGAAGGTAGCCGTCTGTTTACGGCCATTGAACGCGCACAAGACCGCAATATTGAAGCTCCCGTTTCTTTTCGCGCCACGCGGGCTGGCGACGGGCTGCTGATTGGGCCGGAGGGAGGTTTCAGTGATACGGAATGTCAGGCTCTTTTGGCCCGGTCTTTTGTTACCCCTGTTTCTCTTGGCGCTCTGGTGCTACGGGCAGATACCGCTGTCGCCGCGGGGCTTGCGTTAATGGGCGATGGCTTGCGCTCTGCGCAAGATCAGTCAGAATAACCTTACCTCTCCGTTTTTGGTCCGGGTTTCCGCTTCGGACTGACTTTCAAGGAACAGTACGCTCTCATGTCCAATGCTGGTGCCCAAGACGATACGCCTGTCCGCTCTGTTTCGCAGTTGGCCGAAATTCTGGCGCAAGGGTGCAAACCTCGTGACTCATGGCGCATTGGCACCGAGCATGAGAAATTTGGCTTCATACGCCCTGAAGCCGCCAGCAATGGCAGCAATCCGCAGGGCGGCCGCCCGGCCTATGCCGCGCCCCCTTACGCCCCCGCTGGCATTGAAGACCTGCTGATTGGCCTGCAAAAAAATAGCCCGGACGACTGGCAGCCTATTATCGACGCAGGAAGCATTATCGGCCTGAAAGGCCAGAACGACGCCAAAGGCGCTGGTATTTCGCTGGAACCGGCCGGGCAGTTCGAATTATCAGGTGCACCATTACGCACCCTGCACGAAACCGCGCAGGAACTGACAGACCATTACGAAACACTGCGTCCGCTGGCGCGTAAGCTGGGGTTGGGGTTCTCCGCCCTTGGGTTCCACCCTACCGCCACGCGCGCAGACCTGCCGTGGATGCCAAAGTCGCGCTATGCCATCATGCGCGACTATATGCCCAAGGTTGGCAAGCTGGGGCTGGACATGATGCAGCGCACCTGCACGGTGCAGGTCAATCTGGATTTCGGGTCTGAGCAAGACATGGTGCGCAAAATGCAGGTGTCTCTGGCCCTTCAGCCAGTTGCAACAGCCCTGTTTGCGAACTCTCCCTTTGTCGAGGGTAAGCCCAACAATTTCCTGTCAAACCGTGCGCGTATCTGGACCGATACAGATAACGCACGCGCCGGCATGCCTGCCTGCGTGTTTGAAAAAGACTTCAGCTTTGAACGCTATGCTGAATGGGCGCTGGACGTGCCCATGTATTTCATCATGCGGAATGGCAAGATGCGTAACGTGGCCGGACGCTCTTTCCGCGCCTGGATAAATGGTGATCGTCAGGACGGGCTAGAAGACGTCACACCAACGCTGGGTGACTTTGAAGACCACCTGACAACAGCTTTCCCTGACGTGCGGCTGAAACAGTTTCTGGAAATGCGTGGTGCGGACGCCGGATCATATGAAATGATGATGGCGCAGTCGGCCCTGTGGGTCGGGCTGCTGTATGACGATGCCGCCCTTGAAGCTGCTTACGAACTGGTGCGTGAACGCCCGTGGGAAGATTACGTCAAACTGCGTTCGCTTGTGCCCATGCAGGCGCTGGATACCCCATGGGGTGAAGGCACAGTGCGTGACCTTGCAGCGCAGATGGTTGGTATTGCAATGGACGGCTTACAGGGCCGTGGCCATGTTGATGACAACGGCGTGGAAGAATGGGCTTATCTGGCCCCCCTTACCGCGCTGGCTGCCGGAGCCCCCACACAGGCCGAACGCTGGCTGGAACGCTATTATGGCGCATGGATGGGCGACACCAGCCGCATCTTCCTGGAAAGCGAAATCTGATCACCCCCGCATAAACAGGCGGCTTGCGCTTAAAGCCGCCGCACTTGCCGCCACACAGGCTGCCGCCAGCAAGCAGGCATGAGCACCTTCATGGGCAAACAGTACAAAAAAGGCAGCAACCCCCATAGCCCCAAAAGCCTGCCCGGCCTGACGTGCCACCTGCACCATACCGCTGGCCCCACCGGCGCGAGCATGCGACACTGAAACCATCATGGCCCGGTTGTTCGGGGGCTGGAAAAACCCAAAACCCCAACCAGCAACCCACGTCCGCCACGCAATATCAAAAACTGATGGCTGTAATGGCAGAAGCCACAGCAGAATGAAGCCCGTCGCGGTAACAGACAACCCGATGGAGGAAAGCACCCCAGCGGAAACCGTATCGGCAAAGCGTCTGACCACGGGTGCGGAACACATGATACCAATTGGCCACGGCGTAATCAGCAGACCTGTCAAGGCAGCGCTTAAGCCCAGTTCATCATGCAGTGTGAACGGCATGGATATGATGTAAAAATTGGAGGCCACAAACCCCAGAAAGCCTGTCACAAATGCCACGGCAAAATCCGAGCGTATCAGCAGATCAACCGGCAGAATGGGCTGTGGTGCCTCAGCTTCCCGCCGTACCAGCGCAATACCCGCCCCCAGACCGATAGCAATCAGACTGACAGATAACGCAACATTGCCGTGGTGGGAGAGTTCATCAAACCCCATCACGAAGGAACCAACACCCAGAATGCACAGGAAACTGCCCAGAATGTCAGACTTCTGGTTGGTGCGCGGTGTTTCCGGCAACGCTTTGAACGCCATACCCAGCGCCAGCGCCCCCAGCGGCAGATTGATCCAGAACAACCATGGCCAAGTAGCGACACTGAGAATAATGGCCGCAGCCGTTGGCCCTAACGCCACCCCCACGGCAATTGTCACGCCATTCAGGGCGATGCCCCGACCAATTTCTGCATGCGGGTAAATGAAGCGGATGAGCGCAATATTCACGCTCATTATGCAGGCACCGCCAATGCCCTGCAAAACACGTGCCCCCGCCAGCATGGGAAGAGACGTTGCTGTGGCACACAGCAAGGACGATGCCATGAACAGAATAATCCCGGCCCGGCACAGCCGTGCAAACCCGACCCGGCTTCCCAACGACGCTAGCGGCAGTAAGGATACCAGACTGGCAAGCTGATACGCATTTACCACCCAGATGGATGAAGACGCCGATGCTTTCAAATCTTGGGCAATATCGGGCAGCGCTACATTGGCAATCGCGTAATCAAGCAGTGCCAGCAAGACAGCCAGCGAAACAGCCATCATGGCCCACAGCCGGGCAGAACCATGCAGACCATCTGGCAGTTTGGGTTGGGTGACACGCGCAACGGGGGGCGCAAGATCAGTCATGGGTTGGTGTGGCTCCTTTGCCATATCTCTCATGGGCTTGCGCTAGGCGCTTCTGTGCCACCCTCACACTCAAAGAGAAAGTCTTAATCCCGCTTGTGATAACAGCTTCTACACCCAGTTGAGGCTGTTTTTGTCGTGTCACACACAATCGTGTGGCGCTGCGGGATAGAGTGCTTTCTAAAATAAACGTGCGCTTTAGCGGCTATTCTTCTGGCCTTCGGCGATTATGCGGGCTGAAAGCGAAGACCAAATGCAGCATCCTGCCTTCATCAAATGGTTGACATCATGGTGCAGGGTCGCTCCATCCTGCCATCATGACGCCCTTACTTGCTACAGGCCTGACGGCCGCCGCCATCCTGCTGCTTGTCACGCTGATTGGGTGGGTGCGCCTTAATCCGTTCATCTCGCTGTTTATTGTATCAGTGGGGTTGGCGCTGGTTGCCGGGATGCCCACTGAAAAAGCCATTGCATCATTTGAAGCGGGAATGGGGCATGTGCTTGGCCATGTTGCTGGCGTTATTGCGCTCGGCACCATGCTTGGCAAAATTCTGGCTGAAACCGGTGGAGCCGATCAGATAGCGCTCACTCTCTCGCGTCTGGCAGGCAAAAAGCGGCTGAACTGGGCCATGATGGTCATTGGCCTGCTGGTGGGGCTTCCCGTCTTTTACGAGGTCGGGTTTGTGCTATTGATTCCGCTGGCTATCGTTTTGTCGCGCCGCAATGACCTGCCGCTGCCCATGCTGGCCTTTCCCATGGCGGCGGCTCTTTCCGTAACGCATGCCATGGTGCCCCCTCACCCGGCCACACTTCTGGCAATATCTGCCTATCACGCTAACACAGCCCACACCCTCTTCTGGGGGATCATTATTGGCACACCCATCGCAGCCATAGCGGGGCCGTTATATGCGTATGTCATTGTACCGCGTCTGGGAGCCATTTCCCCCACCGCCCTGTCCGATCAGTTTTCACGCCGCCCGGAACGTGAGCACCTTCCTTCTTTTAGCCTGTCTTGCCTGACATTGCTGATGCCAGTTGTTCTGATGCTTGGAGGTGCTCTGGCTGAAATGCTGTGGCCAGCGACCGCGTGGCAGCACAAGGTTCTTCATTTTCTGGGCAATACGGATGTGGCCCTTCTGGTTGCCACCCTGATGTCCTTCTGGCTTCTGGGCAGTGTTAGCGGCCTTTCACGCGAAACCATTCTGCGGTTTTCAAACGAATGTCTGGCCCCGACAGCCACTATCATGCTGCTAATTGGTGCGGGTGGCGGCTTTGGTCAGGAATTGATGGACAGCGGCCTGTCTCATTCCATCACTGATCTTGCGTTGGGGGCCCATGTGCCCTTGCTGGTGCTGGCATGGTTGCTGGCATTACTGGTGCGCATCGCCACAGGTTCGGCCACCGTTGCCACCACAACGGCATCGGGCATTGTGGGGCCTATCCTTGCGTCCTCTCACTCCGTATCACCTGAGCTTCTGGTTCTGGTAACCGGGGCCGGGTCTGTGGGGTTAAGCCTGATGAATGATGCTGGCTTCTGGCAGATGAAAGAGTATCTGGGCATGAACCTGAGTCAGACCCTGAAAAGCTGGACAGTCATCGAATCCTTGATTGCCGTGCTGGGATTGGCAATCTGCCTGCCACTTTCGTGGATCATTCACTGACACGCATGAAAGTGGCTGACGCCGCGCCTTTGTCCTTTATTCAACCTTCCAGAGCTAAGTTGGCTTCTGTTCTTTTGAAGCTGACTGACGGGCTGTCCGCATTTGTATCAGAGCCTCACACGCCCTGATAAAACTCTTTTGGGGGTTGGCTTTACTGAATGCATACAGAAAAGCGATATCTTCATTGATAATATTATCTGTTGTCTCGTAATTGAGAGGCTCTCTGTTGCTTGCCGCATGCACCATATTGAGTGCTGTTATAAGGCCAAAATACCACGTGTAATAGTAGTAGACTCTTTCCATTTTCTTCTGTTCATGACTATTCGAAAATTCTTCACATGGTTTTGTTCCCAAACCATAAATTTTGGGACCTTTTTTAGGAGGAGGTGGTGGGGGCGCTGAAGACGGGATAAAACGATCCCGGTCTTCTTTTGAGAAGGAATGTTTATTTTCTTCCAGATAATCTGGTATTAAATTCAGGTTCGCGAGACGACCGTCACTATCTAATTCGTAACGCCGCCCCGAATCCCCAACAACATAATTAAAATTTTCACCAGAATCATCGACAATAAGTTCACCATCATTCCCAATGATATAACTTTCACCATTATCACCGACAGCAAAAGAATTTAGTCTTTTAGCAATATCTGCCATTTTTTTGATAAGATGTTCGTCTGGGTATTTCGCTGTAATACCGGATGTATGGTACCACAACTTGTTGCCTCCCTCAGTAACCACTGTTGGGTCAGGGTGGGAAAGGTAAACAATGCTACCTTGTTCTTCACTTTCCTTACCGTTTTTCAAGATGTCAGCTTCATAAGAAAGGGTCGGGTCAGTCGCGACAAGCGCATAAATCATTTCGCGTGTGTATTGTAATAGCGGGCGTCCGGCCTCAATCCACATGAATGCTTCACGAGAAATCGTTATGTCATAACCCATTGTTTTTCACCCTCTTTTGAAAAAGCATTGGTTCAAAAAAACACTTAAATAAAAAACGCCTTTCCTCTTCAGGAGGAAAGGCGTTTTTGTAGTTTTCTCAATCAATCATTCACTTATCGTGACTCTGCATAGGGGTTCTTTGTGCCCCGCAGCTGCAAGCGAATGGGCACGCCCGGCAGATCAAATGTTTCACGCAGGCCGTTGACCAGATAGCGTTTGTAGTCTTCAGGCAGCAATTCGGCACGGGTCCCGAAAATCACAAAGGTTGGCGGACGTGATTTAACCTGCGTCATATATCGCAGTTTCAGACGCCGCCCCTCAACCAACGGTGGTGTGTGCCGCTCAAGTGCTGCCTCAAACCAACGGTTCAGTTCGCCTGTTGGCACACGGGCATTCCACACAGTCCATGCATCACGCACAGCCGGCAACAAACGGCGTAAGCCCGCACCCGTCAAAGCAGAGAACGTCACAACTGGCACACCACGCATCTGCGCCAGAGAAATACTCAAACGGTCAAGAATAGCCTTGCGCGTGCCGATACGGTCTTCGACCATATCCCACTTGTTCAGGGCCAGAACACAGGCGCGGCCTTCACGTTCAATCAGACGCGCAATCTGCAAATCCTGTTCGTGCACACCCAGTGTCGCATCAAGCACAAGGACAGCAACTTCTGCCATTTTCAGCGCTTCGATCGACGCTGAAACGGACATTTTTTCCAGCGCTTCATCAATACGGGCCTTGCGACGCAGGCCGGCAGTATCAACAACCTCGAACTCGTCCCCTTCATCGTAGAGGGTGACCGCTACGGAATCGCGGGTCAGGCCGGGTTCAGGGCCGGTAATCATCCGTTCCTCACCCAGCAGAGCATTCATCAGGGTGGACTTACCAGCGTTTGGCCGCCCAACAATAGCCAGACGCATCGGCCCCTTGGGGCGGGTCTCAATAATTTCTTCCCCGTCCAGTCCGGCTTCAGGGTCTTCTGCCCATTCGTCTTCAGACTCGTCGTCTTTTTCTGGGGCTGGTTCTGGCGGAAGGTGATCGACAATTTCGAACATAAGGTCAGCCAGACCTTCGCCATGTTCGGCAGAAATCGCAACAGGCTCACCCAGACCAAGGGAATAAGCTTCCATGGCCGCTGCTGCACCAGCACGGCCTTCAGCTTTGGTCGCAACAAGCAGAACAGGGCGACCCTGACGCCGCACCCATTGGGCAAAATGCTCATCTGAAGGCGTAATGCCAGCACGGGCATCGACACAGAACAACACAAGGGCAGCATTAACCATTGCCCCTTCAGAAGACGACCGCATACGCCCAAAGAGTGTATCCGGTGCGGCCTCTTCCAGCCCGGCGGTGTCAATCAGGCGGATCTGCCGCCCACGGACGACGGCCAGACCTTCCTTACGGTCGCGGGTCACGCCAGGGGTGTCAGCAACCAGCGCCTGCCGACGCCCAACAAGACGGTTAAAAAGTGTGGATTTCCCCACATTGGGGCGGCCAACAATAGCCACCACAGGTAAGTCAGCCGAGGGTAGCGGCGCAACTGGCCGCATGGGCCGACGACGTTCAGCCATAAGAACGGAGCTTTCCATCATTCGTGATAATGAGCATCTGCTCATCAACCACTATAGGCGGCACAAAAGAGACCGCGTTTGAAGAATCAACAGAGATAATGGCGCCATTAACCGGGTTAACACGCACCACACCATTTCCTGGCAGGGTGCTGATGCAGACAAGCTGCCCACCGGCCATGACAGGGCCAATCCAGGTGACAATATCCTTACCCACATCCACACGGCGGAAGCGGCGAAGCTGCGTAATCCAGCGTACGTGGCCTGAAAGACGGTCAATACAGGCCAACTGTTCATCCAGAGAGACAATGAACAGCCAGTCACCAACACACAGAATGCTGTTCTGACTGGCGATTGCACGTTCCCACTGGCGGCGACCGGTACGGATATCAACGGCAGCCAGAACCTGCGCCATGCTGACCGCGTAAATGGTGCTATCCACCACCACAGGCAGGCCACGAACACAGGACAGGTTCAACGTGCTGGCCTGACTGTTGACGTTGCCGAGCATGTCGCTCCAGACAATTTCACCCGTTTCGGCACGGAAGGCGACCAGATCACCCCCACCAAAACCAGCGATCACAACGCCATTGGTGTACGCTGGTGCGGGCTGACCGAACACGGTAGTATCGGCCTGCGTTGCCCCATAAGACCACAACTGGCGGCCGGTCGCGGCATCAAGCGCAAAGAACCGTTCATCCAGCGTGCCAAAGAACATACGGCCATCAACTACCGTTGGCGGAGAACGACCTGGCGCACCAATATCAACGCGCCATTTTACCTTGCCTGTTTCAGCATTGACGGCCAACGCATCGGCAATCCCACTGACGATATAAACTGTGTCGCCATCAACGGCCAAACCACCGCCCATATTGCTGGAGCGCATTTTCTTTGGCTTGGGGTTAAGCGTCCAAAGATGCGACATCCGCGGCCAGGAAAAGCCCCGAACGACGCCCTGCGCATCCATAATAAACAGACGCCCGCCAGAAATAACGGGCGGAGACTGAATCAGCCCACGCCCCAATGAGCCCAGAGCAGCCCATGCCAGCATGTCAGGTTCAGAAATGCTGGCACCGACAGATTTGGACCAGCGTTCACGCAGGCCACCCCAACGGTAGTTGCTGCCAACATGCGATGTCACACGCCCAACCAGCGGCCAGTCAGAAACCGTTATCGGCTCTGGCAGCGTAATGGGTGTATGATCCTCCTTATCAACTTCAAGGCCAGACCCTGAAGACAGGACGTCTGTTCGATGTCCTGCCAGCACAGGCTTTTCATCATCGTCAAACATGCTGCACGCACCCAGCGCGGGGGCCAATGCGGCACCAGCCAGCAAAGTTCTGCGCCGCACGGGCGCTTTTGCAACGTTAGAAGAACGCGTCTTGCTCATAGGTGCCTCACCCTGCCGAAGGATCTAGTGCCTGGGACATAGCCTGTGCCCGGCTGCGTACGCCGGAGGGCTCATCTTCTGTCGCTGCCAATGCAGCAAATTTCTTACGGGCATCATCAAGATGCCCTTCACGCACATCTAGCGTGGCAAGGGCTTCGGATGCCAGACCATTCCAGGCTTTCCCCTTACCCGTCAGCAGGGAAAGACGGGACCGCAGAGTTGCAGGGTCACCCGCATCAATCTGTTTCTGGCACCACAGCAGTGTCGCCAGATCACGCAGCAACGGGTCTGCTTTCTGGTCATTTTGCACAGCATCCCACGTGGCCAGGGCCGACTTTACATCTCCATGGGCGGCCTGCACGGCAGCTTCCTGAAGGCGGGCAAGCGTTGCAATCCCTGACGGGCTGGATGCGGCCAGCTTCTGAAGGTCAGCAAGTCCAGCTTTTGCTGTTTCACCAAGCGGTGTCAGACCAGCCGAGGCTGGCGGCAGATGGTCCGTCTGCCGTAGGGCAGTAAGATACGAACCGGTAGCAGCAAGAGACGCTGATTTCTGGCTGGACAGATGCCATGACCATGCCCCTGCCCCCACAAGAACAGCGGCCAGCACACCAAGGCCCAGCCCGGCGTAACGGCGTGCTGCCTGACGCAGGCGCTCAGCCTTCAGTTCGTCGTCCACTTCCTTGAAAACATCTTCTGCCACGTCTGGCCCGTTCCCGTTCTGGCTAACATTGGTGCGTAACGGGCATATCTGCCCTACCCGCACGCATCATACAAGGCACCAATCGGGAAAGACACCCCTAACCATCGGGTAACCTGTGCGGTTTACACACACAGGTTACCCAGTTTTTTCTGATTTCAGGTTCCTCGGTCAGAAAAATTTAGTGGGACGCCCCACCAAATTTGGCACTCCCAGCCTTCAGGGCAGCCGTCATGCGCGTAAAGTTGGCGGCAATATGCTTCTGCACGGCTGCGCTGCCTTCGTGAATATGGGCAATTTTTTCACGGGCTTCGTTGCTGATTGCGGTTTCTTCCTTATTGGCCGTCTTTGCCACACAGCTATTATAGGCACGAGCCGCTTTTTCGTAGGTAGTGGCTTTATCCACACTGGCATTATAGTGCTCGACAGATGACACATCGAGTGACGGCATTGTCGGCTCTGCCCCGCAGGCTGCAGCGGTCCAACCGGTGGCTGCCGCGTGGGCGACGTTCTGCACCAATGGCTGGGCCACAAGCACTGCCACGCCACAAACCAGCAAAAAACCTTTCCTCATTCTTTTCATTCCCTGTGATGAGCAACGTATCCAGCCTGACACACCACAAAGGTAAAATTCGGGCGGCCGTTGCAACCGCAGGTTCATGGCACAGACGGTGCAAATGTCCATCCCCCTGCCCGCATCCAGCCAGCCCAACGCGCGCCGCCTTGGAAAAAACAAAAGGGCAGTATAACAGAAGCCAATGCGTATTCTCTTCATCACGGCCACACGCTTGGGCGATGCCGTGCTCTCGACAGGTTTGCTGGCCCACCTGATACGCCATGTGCCAGATGCCCGTTTTACCATAGTGTGCGGCCCCGTCGCGGCAGGCCTGTTCCAGAATCTGCCGGGACTCGAACGCGTGATTGTTATGGAAAAGCGCAAACACGACCTTCACTGGCTTGATTTGTGGAAAAACTGCATCGGCCAGAAATGGGATCTGGCCATTGACCTCCGTGGTTCTGCCATCACATTTTTTCTGAATACCCGTAAGCGGCTGATCATGCGTGGCGGCCGCCGGCCGGGGCTGCGCGTCGCGCATTTGGGTCAAGTGCTGAAACTTTCACCGCCACCCCTACCAACCGTTTGGCTGAATGACGCTGATCAGACGATGGCAGATCAGATGCTCCCTGTGTCTGGTCCGTTAATTGCGATTGGCCCTACAGCTAACTGGACGGGCAAGATCTGGCCAACTGACCGCTATCTGGCACTTTGGGCTGCGGTTTCAAAAACGCTGCCCGCTGCTCGTCCTGTTATTTTTTATGGTCCCGGCCAGCAGGAACGCATGTTGGCGCAGCCTGTTCTGGAAGCCTTACCGAACGCCATTGATGCGGGAGGCCATTTTTCACTGACACAGGTTGCCGCCATGCTGACACGCTGCTGCCTGTATATTGGTAACGATTCCGGGTTGATGCATCTGGCCGCAGCGTCTGGCACGCCCACTCTCGGGTTGTTTGGGCCATCACGCGCGTCTGAATACGCGCCATCTGGCCCGCATACAGCGTGGGTCGTGGCCCCCGGCCCTGAAGGAGAAGCCCCCATCGCTGGTCTAAGCGTTGCAACCGTGGCCGAGGCCGCCAACCGCCTGCTGGCGGAAACACACTCATGAGCCCTGATATGCCCCTTTCAACGCCCGACAGCGTCAAACTGAACCCATCCCTCCGCGTTGCGCATGTCATGGCGGGGGCTGCTACTGGTGGGGCCGAACTGTTCTTTGAACGGCTCTGCATTGCGCAAGCCGCTTCCGGGCTCTCAGTAATGCCTATCATCCGGCGTGAAGAGGCCCGCGCCGACCGTATGCGGCGTGGAGGAATACCAGCGCTTGAACTACGCTTTGGCGGCATGGCCGATTTCAGCACACGTTTTCGCCTGAAGCAGGCTCTTACCAAATTCTCCCCACGCGTCACGGTCGCATGGATGAACCGCGCAGCCCGCTTTACGCCCCAAGGAGACTGGGTTCTGGCGGGTCGACTAGGCGGGTTTTATGACCTTTCCTATTACCGCCGGTGCGGACATCTGATCGGGAACACCCACGGACTGGTCAAATGGATGATTGAACAGGGTTGGTCAGAAAAGCGCGTTCATTATCTACCCAATTTTGCGACCGACCTGGCTGCCACCGCTCCTGTCAGACCAGCGGGCGTGCCGCCTGATGCCCCTTTTCTGCTGGCGCTGGGCCGACTGCATAAAAATAAAGCTTTCGACGTGCTCATTCGCGCCATGCGGTATCTCCCCCGCCAGTGGCTGGTTATTTGTGGCGAAGGCCCGGAACGGGATGCGCTTGAAGCACTGGCCCGGCAGGAGGGCGTTGCCGACCGTGTGCTGATGCCGGGTTGGGCCACGCAGCCGGGTGGGCTTGTCCGTGCGTGTTCGGTGCTGGTTTGCCCATCTCGGCACGAGCCACTTGGCAATGTGGTTATCGAGGGCTTCTCTGCCACCAAACCGGTCGTTGCCGCGGCATCACAAGGGCCAACCGAACTGATCCGCTCCGGGGAGAACGGATTGCTGGCTCCGGTTGAAGATGCGCAAAGGCTGGCGCATCAGATTAGCTCCGTGTTGGAAGACGCGTCGTTTGCACAGAAACTAGCCGCAGCAGGCCGCTCGGATTATGACCAGACCTTTGCAACAGGCCCCGTTTTAAGTGCATGGCAGCAGTTCCTCTCAACTGTGGAGGCACTCTGATGTGCGGTATTGGTGGGCTGGTTTATACCCGAGGCACCAAAGCCCAGCCACAGGATGTTCTCGACCGGATGGCGCAGGCCCTGATGCATCGCGGCCCGGATGGTGCCCATTTTGCACGCCTGCCGCAGGCCGACCTGATTCACACGCGCCTCTCCATTATTGATCTGGCGGGCGGGGACCAGCCACTGTCAGCTGGCAGTGGCACACTGATTGCAAACGGCGAAATTTATAACGACCCGCAAATCCGCCAGCAAATTGGCGCATCCCACTTCAAAACAGGTAGCGACTGCGAATCCCCGCTTCTTTTGTGGGAGCGCAATGGGGCAGATTACGCCAATGGGCTGCGGGGCATGTATGCCATCGCCCTGTATGACAGCGCACAGGAAGAATTGCTGCTGTCGCGTGACCCCTTTGGCATCAAGCCCCTTTATCTGACCGAGTTTGAGGGCGGCGTGGCGTTTGCATCAGAACCCGGTGTTCTGCTGGCTGCTGGTCTTGCTCCACGGACACTCCGCCCTGCTGCCCGCGATGAGTTGTTGCAGCTTCAGTTCACAACAGGGCGGGAGACTATTTTCAGCACTATCCACCGTGTCATGCCCGGTGAGACAATTCGCGTAGGCCAAGGTCATATCCTCGACCGCTCCATACGCCCGGCCTTACCAACCCCAGCGCCACACAGCATGTTTCAGAACGAGGACGAAGCCCTCACCGCGCTGGATGCTGCCTTGATGGACAGTGTGCAGGCGCATGAACGCTCTGACGTACCGTTCGGCCTGTTTCTGTCAGGCGGTATCGACAGCGCGAGCTTGCTAACAGCCATGACCCGTCTGCCGCGCCCGGAAAAACTGCGCACATGGACCGCAACGTTTGAAGCCCGTAACGCGGCGGACGAAGCCGATGCTGCAACGGCACTAGCCCGCGCGGCACAGACTGACCACGAAACGGTTCGCATTACAGCGCCCATGGTCTGGCAACACCTGCCCGCTATCGTCGCCTGCATGGATGACCCCGCCGCCGATTACGCCATTATTCCCACATGGTTTCTGGCCCGCAAAGCAGCAGAAGACGTGCGGGTTATCCTGTCTGGTGAAGGCGGAGATGAGCTTTTCTGTGGGTATGGGCGGTATCGCTCTGCCATGCGGCCATGGTGGCGCGGTGGCCGCCGCATGTGGCGACGCGGCATGTTTGACGGGCTGGATGTTTTGCGCACGGCCCCAACCCACTGGCGGGACGGCATTATGGCGGCCGAGGTCAATACGGCAAACGCCCCAACACGGCTGGCCGCCGCCCAGCAGGTTGATTGCGCGGAATGGCTGCCCAATGATCTGCTGCTGAAGCTGGATCGCTGCCTGATGGCCCATGGGCTGGAAGGCCGCACCCCTCTGCTTGACCCTGTCATGGCTGACTGTGCATGGCGGCTTCCCGATTCACTGCGGGTACGGGGGGATAAAGGCAAATGGCTGCTGCGGCGCTGGCTTGAACAGAATTGCCCCGCGGCCAAACCGTTTGCTCCAAAACAGGGCTTTACGGTGCCCATTGGCGCATGGATTGCTGAACAGGGTGACCGTCTGGGCACATTGGTGGCACAGCAGGCCTGTATTCAGGAAATTGCCCGCCCAGACCGCGTTCGGGCGCTGTTTCAGGCAGCCTCTGGCCGCAAGAACGGGCCTGCTGCATGGACGTTGCTATTCTATGCTCTCTGGCACCGCACCCATATCCAAGGCCTTGCACCAGCCGGGGATGTGTTTGACACATTAAGCGCGTAACCTCATGTCAAGAAGACCCTCTGTTGCTTATGGGAGAACCCGTCATGCCATCCGTCTCGCATGTTGCCCTGCTTGAAAACCGGACGGTTCTGAAACTGTCAGGTGCTGACCGGGTGAAATTTCTACAAGGACTGGTCACGGCTGATATTGCGGCCCTGACACACGGTGCTGCGACGTGGTCTGCGTGTCTGACGCCACAAGGTCGGTGGCAGGCCGATTTTTTTATTGTGCCAGACCCGGATGATACGTGCCTGCTGCTGGATTGCGCGACGGAGCAGGCCGAAAGCCTGCGCACGCAGTTGCTGCGTTTTCGGCTGCGGTCTGATGTGCAGCTTGAAGCAACAGGTATGCGCGTTCTGGCCGCATGGGGTGAACGCCCTGACGCAGCCCTACTGGAAAATGCCATTATTTTTGCTGACCCACGGCTGGAAACCGCAGGCTGGCGGCTGCTTGATGCGCCCGCCGACACCGCGCTGACAGCGACTGAACTGGATTATAATCTGCACCGCCTTGTTCTAGGCCTGCCCGATGGGGTGCAGGATTGCGAAGTGGGCCGCACGCTGGTCGCGGAAGCCAATATGGATCTGTTGGGCGGCGTGTCATGGACCAAAGGCTGCTATATGGGGCAGGAAGTGACTGCCCGCATGCATTATCGCACATTAGTCAAACGGCGGCTGATCCCCGTTGCCAGTACAACGCCCCTTCCCGCCCCCGGCACGCCAGTTCTGGCAGATGGTGTCGAGGTCGGCACGCTTCGGTCCTCGCAAGATCATGTGGGCTTGGCCCTTCTGAAGACTGCGGCTCTTGAAAAAGACCTGTTGTGTGATGGCCATAAGCTGGTGCCACGGCCGCCAGTCTGGCTTAGTGCTGCGCTTGATGCCGCTCAATCTTCTTCCTCAAACCCGGAAACCCCTGAACCGTCATGACCTATACTGCCCCTGCCCCCGCAGCCCTTGATACCATGCTGGACGCTGTGTCTTTTGATGCCTCTGGTCTGGTGGCTGCCATTGCCCAACAACATGATACGGGCGAAGTGCTGATGATCGCGTGGATGACGCGGGAAGCGTTGCAGGAAACGCTGCAAACCGGTCGGGTCTGCTATTATTCGCGCAGCCGCAAAAAGCTATGGCGCAAAGGGGAAACATCGGGTCAGGTGCAACATCTTCATGAAGCCCGGCTGGACTGTGATGCCGACGCGGTCCTGTTACTGGTCAACCAGATTGGGGTTGCCTGCCACACGGGGCGCAGAAGCTGCTTTTATCGTGCATTTGAGCCACAGGGACTGGTAGAACTGACCAAACCGGAGATTGATCCGAACCAGCTTTATGGCCACACCCACACCTGACCTAGGGGTGATGCCAGCATAGTGAAAGTAACAGCCCATGACTTCAGCGCCACAGCCTTCACGTTCTGCTCGGCCTGAAGACACGGTTTTTCAATCCGGACGCATTATAGAACGTCCTGCTCGCGCCGTTAGTGCATGGGTTGTGCTGGCATTATGCATCGGCCTTCTGGTAGTCGGATTAGCTTTGGTTGCAAGCGCTGGTGCGCCGTCCACCCCGGCTGAGTCAGTTCCTGCGCTGCTGGGTATTGCCTGTTTTCTGCCCATTCCTGTTCTGCTGAAGGGGCTGATTATTCTTCAACCCAATGAAGCCGCCGTCTGTCTTCTGTTTGGTAATTACAAAGGGACTTTGACTGACGCCGGGTTTCGCTGGGTTAACCCGCTTTATAGCCGCATCAAACTATCCCTTCGGCTTAAAACGCAGGAAACGGGGCCGCTTAAGGTCAATGATGCTGTTGGTAATCCGGTAGAAATCGGGGCGGTCGTCATCTGGCGGGTGGCGCAGGCGGCGCGTGCAACGCTGGAGGTTGAAAACTACGACCGGTATGTTTCTGCCCAAAGCGAAACAACCCTCCGCCTGCTGGCCAGTCGTCACCCCTATGACCCTACGGAACAGTATGATGCCTTCACCCCGCAAGGCACGTCAGCTTCTGATACAGTCTCAGACACTTACTCCGCCATCACCCTGCGGGATGGAAGCGATGTTCTGGCGGGACTTCTGTTGCAGGAACTACAACTTCGTATGGCACCTGTCGGGATTGAGGTCGTCGATGCCCGGATTTCGCACTTAGCCTATGCGCCTGAAATTGCCGGGGCCATGTTACGCAAACAGGCTGCCAACGCTGTTATCGCCGCCCGTCGCGTCATTACCCGTGGGGCGGTTTCCATCATTGAAGATGCACTGGCTGATCTGGAAGGTCGTATGGATCACCGGCTTGAGCCTGAACAACGGGCAGCCATGATTTCAAATCTGCTGGTTGTTCTGATCGGCGACCGGGAAGCAACGCCTGTGGTAAACGCGGGCCTCTAATTTTTTAGTTTTTACAGAAAATATTCATAAAACGGCCTTATAAAAACGCCTCTATCGCGCTTCTGCTAACCACGGGGCGCGCACAGTGCAGTTATAACATGCCAATACAGGGTCTATATTCGCTTTCTTCGCCCATATCAGCGCCAAGCTCCCGTCAGATGCCTTGAAAAGACCGTCAATCTGACAGACAAATGCACTGACTGTATTGCCGCCAAGCAGCACTAGAAAAACAATCAGGGACGATTATGGAACATCAGGTCAATTCATTATGGACCCAGTTTAACGGCTGGGTGCCAACCATTATTGCGTATGCAGGCCAACTTGTGCTTGCCATTATTGTGCTGCTGGTTGGGTGGGCCATTATCAATATGGTCACCCGCGGCATGGGCCGCATGATGGCTGCCAGCCATATTGAACCAACGCTGCGCGGCTTCCTGCTTAGCGTCGTGGGCATGCTGCTGAAGGCGCTGCTGCTGATCAGCGTTGCCTCCATGGTTGGTATTGCCACAACCTCGTTCGTTGCGGTGCTGGGTGCTGCCGGTTTGGCCGTCGGCATGGCGTTGCAGGGCAGCTTGGCTAATTTTGCTGGCGGCGTGCTTATTCTGCTGTTCCGTCCCTTCAAAGTGGGCGATTCCATTTCCGCTGGTGGCAGCGCAGGCACCGTTGTCTCCATTGAAATGTTCCGCACCGTTCTGCGTGACGCCAGCAATGAGTTTATCTACGTGCCCAACGGCACTCTTTCCAACAATGTGGTGGTCAACAGTTCACAGGCAGACCACGTTCTGGCGTCTGTCAGCCTTCTGATTGATTATAATGATGACCTTGATAAAGCCCGCGCCATTCTGCTTGGTCTGGTTGAGGGGGATTCACTGGTGCTGACATCCCCAGCACCGGCAGTCGGCTTTCTTCCGCAGGCGGCCAACGTGTCTGTATCCTTCGGGTTCTGGTGCGCACCGGGCAATGTTGTACCTCTGGTCGGTAAATATTCTGAAGCTGCCATCAAAGCGCTTAAACAGGCAGGCTTCCGCCTAGGTGTCAGCACCAAGGCGTCTGGCTAACGTTTTTTAGCTTACCTTTTACAAAACGATTTCTCGTTCAGGGCTGGCAGAACAATCTGCCAGCCTTTTTATGGGCCGCGTTCTTTCCAGAAGCCAGATTTTCCCGGTCATTGCCTAGCCTAATACTTAGCCGGAAAGATGCGCCTGCCCTTTCCGTTCATTCAACAAAGCCAGAACCGCATCTGCTGCTGCATCGGCTGGCAGTTTTCCATCGGGGCCTTGCAGGCCATCCAGCACAGTTCTGAACGCCTCTTTCTGCTGCTGCACAATCTGCTGGTTTTCAAACAGACGTTTGACAGCTTTTGCCAGAACAGAAGGCTTGCACTGTTCCTGCAACAGTTCCGGCACAATCGCCCGGCCAGCCAGCAGATTAACCATGGCAACGTAAGGCACTTTGATAAGCCGCCGGGCCATGAAGGCCGTAATGGGGTTAACCCTGTATGTCACGGCCATAGGCACACCAGCCAACGCCAATTCTAGCGTGGATGTTCCGGACTTTGTCAAAGCAGCACCGGCAGCCGCAAATGCGTCATGCTTGTCCTGAATATCCGTCACAATTACCGGGCGCACAGGCCAGTTCGCCGTTTCCCGCGCCACAGTGGCAGCCACAACGGGGGAAACTGGGATAACGGGCACCAAATCAGGCATGTCTTTGCGTAACAAAGCCAGCATCTGCCCAAACACAGGTAACAGCCGAGGGGCTTCAGACCGCCGACTACCCGGCATAAGCACCAGAACACGCGCATCTGCTGTCAAGCCATGCTGCTGGTAAAAACGCGCGCCGTCCCCATTCTGCGCGCCCGATTGAAGTACCGGGTGCCCCACAAAACGCGTCAGCAAGCCATGACGGCTAAAAAAAGCTTCCTCAAATGGCAGCAGGCACAGCAGTTCATCCCACAGGCCGGGAAACTCCTTTACCCGTTTCTGCCGCCAGGCCCAGACCTGGGGCGCGACATAATGCACCCGCAGCACACCCGTATGCGCAATACGTCGCAGCAGACGCAGGGCAAAACCCGGACTATCAATCGTAATGACCAGATCAGGCTTTCTGGCGGCAATATCGTCTACAGCCTGCGTCAGCCTTGCAGACAGGGCACGAACACGCGGCAGGATTTCCACCAACCCCATCACAGCCAGATCCCGCATGGGGAACAGGCTATGCAGCCCCTGCTCCTCCATACGTGTGCCGCCAACCCCGGCAAAACGCACGGCCGGGCTTCTGTCGTGCAGGGCCTGCATCAGGCGTGCGCCCAGAACATCGCCACTGGCCTCGCCAGCCAGAATCCAGATCAGGGGGGAAGAGGAATGTTCGTCCATATCGTCACGCATAAAGGGCTACCCACGTGCGCACAACGCCCCAGAGCATGTGCAGATGAACCAAATCAGCCTGAAAAAGCTCTTTCGGTGGGCCGCTATCCCCTTTATGCCCTTAGACACTTACCCTGACAAAATAGCCGAAGGATGCTTCGTGACCGTTAGCAGCTATATAAAGGAATGGACTGATGCCCCCGTCAAAAACGTGCTGGCGGGCATGGTCGGCACGTTTGCCCTCATTCCGGAAGTCATCGCGTTTTCTTACGCCGCAGGTGTCGCGCCTGAAGTCGGGCTTTATGCTTCATTCGTTATCAGCATTGCCATTGCCATTACGGGCGGCAGGCCGGGGATGATTTCTGGCGCTGCAGGATCAGTCGCGCTGGTTGCCGCTGATCTGGTTCATGGTCATGGGTTCCAGTATCTACTGCTTGCAACATTACTGGCTGGGGCCATTCAGGTTCTGTTCGGACTGTTCAAACTTCAGAATATGATGCGCTTTGTCTCACGCGAAGTGGCAACCGGCTTTGTCAACGCTCTGGCTATTCTGATTTTCTCTGCACAGATTCCGCAAATGGTGCATGTCAGTTGGCAGACTTACGCGCTTATCGCCCTTGGGTTGGCTATTGTGTATCTGCTGCCCCGCATCACAACACTTATCCCCTCCCCCTTGATCTGCATTGTTGTGCTGACAGGTATAAGCATAGCCTATCCCATGCCCGTGCATGTGGTCTCAGACCTTGGCCCATTACCAACCGGGCTTCCGTCCTTCACGCTTCCGCATCTGCCACTCACGCTGGAAACCTTCAAAATAGTGCTGCCTTACGCTTTTGCCATGGCGATGGTAGGCGTTCTGGAATCCCTGATGACCGCGGGTGTGGTGGATGAAATGACCGACACGCATAGCAACAAACGTATGGAATGCACTGGGCTTGGGGTTTCAAACATTCTGGTGGGCCTGTTTGGTGGCATGGCTGGCTGTGGCATGATTGGACAGACAGTTGGTAACCTGCGTTATGGGGGTACAGGCCGTCTTTCGACATTTACCGCCGGGGCTTTTCTGCTTTTGCTCCTGGTTGTTTTGCATAATTTTGTAGCGCAGGTTCCGGTTGCCGCACTGGTTGCCATCATGATCATGGTCTCCATCAGCACATTTTCATGGTCTTCCTTGCGTGATCTTGTCCGCCATCCACGGCTTTCTTCCACCGTCATGATTGTAACAGTGGTGGTGGTTGTGCTGACGCATGACCTTGCGGCTGGTGTGGCCTGCGGCGTGATTTTGAGTGGCCTGTTCTTTTCCTTTCAGGTCATGCAGCTTTTGCAGATTACCTCCAGCCTGAGCACGGATGGTCAAACGCGCACCTATCATGTGCGAGGCCAGCTTTTCTTTGCATCAACAACTATTCTGACAGACGCAATCGATTTTCAGGATGCTGCGCCGCACGTTGTGCTTGACCTGAGTGCCGCACGCCTGTGGGATATCAGTGCGGCCGATGCGCTTGAAAAGCTGGTGTCTCGGCTTCAGGCGCGGAGTAAGACCGTGCACATCACGCATACGGATGAACGAGCAGCCCGTTTGCTCAATGCGTTAGGGCACGAAACTTTACTGGACGATACGCAACCGGCCTGAAAACCCTATTAGGCATAACGAATAAAGCCGGGCTGCACATTCAGTGCAGTCCGGCTTTTCTGTTTTTAGAGATAGTGTATTGCGGACATGGAGAATTTTGAGGGCAGCGTCCACAGCCAGCATGTCTGCGGTTAAACTGCGGCTCCCTCTGCTCCGCGTTCAGGGGAGAGTGCTTCTGGCGCTATGGCAGGTGGCTCGCCATCCTGCCGTGGTGTCATACGGTTCCACACATCCAGAGCCGCTATTTTATAGGCTTCTGCAAATGTGGGATAATTGAAGGTCGCTTCAATAAAATACTCAAAACTACCGCCAAAATTCAGCACCGCCTGCCCGATATGAATCAGTTCTGTTGCCGCTTCACCAACAATATGCACACCCAGAAGTTTGTGGGTTTGCAAACAGACTATGATTTTCAGAAACCCAGCTGTTTCACCCATAATCTGCCCGCGTGAGGTCTCGCGGAACCGGGCAATTCCGGTTTCATAAGGCAGCTTCTTTTGTTGTGCTTCTTCCTCTGTCAGGCCGACAGTTGAAATTTCTGGCACCGAATAAATGCCATATGGAAAATACGTTGGTGCTGGTGGCACCGGATACCCGCAGGCATGACAGGCCGCTATGCGCCCCTGTTCCATGGAGGTGGAGGCCAGAGCGGGAAAGCCAATCACATCCCCCGTGGCATAGATGTGTGAGACGTCAGTCTGAAAAGAATCTGGGTCTACCTTCAGCCGGCCACGACTATCCGCCGTCAGGTCTGCTGCTGCCAGATTAAGGTCTGCCGTCGCCCCCTGCCTACCGCCGGTATAAAGTAGCAAATCCCCCCTGACGCGGCGGCCCCCATCCAGAATGGCGACGGGTTGCCCTGCTTCCATGATAATGGAATCAAGGGTGCATCCCAACCGAAAATTCACGCCCCGCTCACGCAGTTGATGGACAAATTCCTGCACGGTCTCACGGTCAATAAAATCAAGAATATGGTCGCGTTGATCAACCACCGTTACCCGAACATCCAGCGCGCTGAATATGGTTGCGTATTCTATGCCAATAACACCGGCACCAATCACCACCAGAGATCGTGGGATTTTATCCAGCTTCACCATACCGTCGCTGTCAATCACACAAGTGCCATCAAACGGAATATGGTCCGGTCTGTGCGGTTCTGACCCGACAGCAATCACAATCGACTTGCCGGTAACGTGTTGAACGTCCCCTTGTGCATCTGTAACTTCCAGCGTGTGTGGGTCACGAAATCGGGCAGAGCCATACATCAGTGTAATGCCATTCCGGGCAAACTGGTGTTCCAGAACGTCCACTTTGTCAGAAAGGGTTTTCCCTACCCGCCGCCCCAGATCTTGTGCATCAATATGCTGTTTAACCCGATAATTGATGCCGTAGATTCCGCGTTCGCGCCAGCCGGTCAGGTTCAGCACTGTTTCGCGCAAGGTTTTTGACGGGATCGTGCCTGTATGCACAGAAACGCCCCCCATCTGCCCATGCCGATCAATAACCAGAACAGATTTTCCGAATTTCGAGGCCTGTACGGAAGCCCTGCGGCCTGACGGGCCGCTTCCAATAACAATCAGGTCATAGTCATAGGCTTGGGTCATGACAGTTTTCCGCACCTAGCCAGTTGGTTCTGTCTAGCAAGGACGTTCCTGCTGGCCGCAGGTTGCCTATTATAGCGCTATCCGACGTCTTTTCCTTCCACACGCAACAGTGGGAAACGCTGTAACCAGTTCTTTTTCCTGACTCTTTCTTCAAACATGACGTGTTTGGCGTGCAGGAAACAGGGGCCCGGTTTCAGGCGGAGTTGAAACAGATCATCCAGCCCAAACGGGGCATTGACCTCAATGCACCCTGTCGGCCCCAAACGAACAGCTACGGCTGTTGCTGTTTCCGGCCAGTGTCGCATGGCGTCAGCCACACTCTGATAGGGAGCATCACCATTTCGCAGGTGCATGCGGGCCTGATTTTTTACAGACCATAAATATTCTGGCGCTTTCAGTCGCAGCGCTTGCTCCAGCAACGTGTCGTGTTCCTGATCAGTGCGCTGGGTATCAAACCATACAAGGTCAATATCCCCCTGCGGTTTGGTTGGCTGAAACCCGTGTAACTGACCCCACACAGCATCCCGAACAAATCCGGCAGCAAGCCAGCATTCTGGCCCACTCACGTCATGCACCAACTTTAACAAGTGCAGCCTTAAGGAGTCTTTTTGCAACAACGATACAAGCGCGTGAACGTCATTCGTCATTCCAGAAAATCTTTTTTCTGGTCTTTAAGTTCCAACTTTACGTCTGTTCTGCTTCGGCACCAACCGTAATGCAAGGACGAATAAAGCAAGGGCCGCATAGATAAACGGTTCAACATGCCACGTCTTGAACGCAATACTGTAATGGATGCTGGCCAGAACCATTGCCACATACACCAGCTTGTGCAACTGCGCCCATTTCCGGCCCAAAGCGCGGATTGCCCGCCGTGTGGACGTTGCAGCCAACACGGCAAGAATGATGAATGTCAGAATACCAAATGTCAGGAATGGACGTGACGTGAAATCTTTCCACAATACATGCATATCAAGCTGCCGTGCCACAACGACATAAAAGAACACATGTAGGGCCGCATAGGTAAACGCCAACAACCCCAGCGGACGCCGATACAGCATGATATCGACCCCTAAAAACCGTTTAAGGGGTGTCACAACAAGCGATGCCAGCAAAAAGCGAAAGGCATACCGCCCGAAATCATGAAGGCAGACAGAAACAGGATTAGGCCCAAGTGCCCCGGTCATGCCCTGTGCAATATCCAACACGGCGGGGAATAGAAAAAACAGATAAAGAAAAACCTGCCGTGTTACGGGCGAAAAACGCGCACGCTTGCGCCGTGGCGACGGAGACGAAGGCATGCGCTCAGAAATCCTTTCGCAGATCCATTCCCTGATACAGGTGCGCAACCTGTTCTGCATAGCCATTAAAAAGCTGCGTTGGTTTTCTGGCACTTCGGAACAGACTACCCTCGCCAATAATCTGCTCGCTGGCCTGGCTCCAGCGGGGGTGGTCAACGGCTGGGTTTACGTTTGCATAAAACCCGTATTCCTCGGGTGCCATTAAATTCCAGCTTGTTGGCGGTTGCTGATCTGTCAGAGTAATGCGCGTTATCGATTTAATGCCCTTAAACCCGTATTTCCATGGCACAACCAGACGAATGGGGGCTCCATTTTGTGCTGGCAGTGCTTGCCCATAGACACCGGTTGCCAAAAGCGTGAGGGGATGCATGGCTTCATCCAGCCTCAACCCCTCCACGTAGGGCCATTTGAGGGCAAACAGACCGCCCCGCTGACCCGGCATTTCTGATGGCCGGACCACAGACGTAAATGCCACATAGCGGGCACCGACTTTTGGCCCGGCAGCTTTCAGCAGGGCCGCCAGAGAAAAGCCGTTCCACGGTATCACCATAGACCACGCTTCAACGCAGCGCATCCTATACAAACGCTCTTCCTGACCAAACTGTTTTTGCAGGTCAGCCAGATCCCATTGTTTGGGCTTATCCACCATACCATCGACCTGCACGCTCCAAGGTGTGGGCTTGAAACTGCCTGACAGTTCTGCCGGGTCTGATTTGTCGGTCCCAAATTCATAAAAATTATTATAATGTGTCACATCATTAAGCGGCGTTGGCTTTTCAGCGGCTGGCCAGGCAGCCACGTTGTCAGGCCCGCCATCTGCCGCAAAAGCGGACGATGCCCCCAACCCTGCCGCCATTATGCCCCCGGCTAGAACCGCACGGCGTGAAACAAACAGGGGCTGTGGTGTAATTTCAGAACTTCTGGGCCGGGGATACTGATACGCCACCATAGTGTGAACACCTTTTTCCAAACAGACCCAGCTTCTGGGACTCGACTTCCACGTACACGCCCGCCAGACTTGGCTGACAGGCAACCCGATTAGACCACCCTTCGTTTGTGCCACAGGCCGCAAGCGCAAGAGAAAGGATTTATTGAAATGACGTCTCAGCAGACCATTGGGTTCATTGGTTTTGGTGCCATGGCCAGCCGTATGGCCGATAACCTTAAAAAAGCAGGCTATGGTGCCATTGCCTATACCCCGTCTGGCAAGGGCGGAGACGGCAGCACCTCTTTTCTTCCCACCGCGGCTGATGTTGCATCAAAAGCAGATATCGTTCTGGTCTGCGTGCCGGATGATGACTCCCTTGCTGCTGCCATGTATGGGCCAAAAGGCACACTGGCTGGCATGAAAGCCGATCAACTTCTGTTGAATACCAGTTCTGTCTCCCCCGAAGCAGCCGATGCGTTATTCAACGCCGCGCAAGACCGCCATATTGCCGTGATTGATTGTCCCGTTTCTGGCAGCACCCCCGAAGCCGAAGCAGGAAATCTGGTCGTACTGGCTGGGGGGGACGATGCCATATTGGCCCGCGCCAAACCAATTTTTGATGCCATAGGCAAAACCACCATTCATGCTGGCCCAGCAGGCAGCGGTGCCCGTCTGAAGCTGGTTATCAACGGGATTATGGGGGCTGGCTTGGCCGCTGTGGCGGAAACCATCGCATATGGTCTGGCCGCAGGGCTTAATCGGTCCATGCTGTTTGATGCGCTGGATGAAGTTGCTGTCATTTCCCCTCATCACAAACGCAAAATCCGGGCTGCCAAATCTGGCGATTTTTCACCACAGTTCCCTACCCGTCTGATGCAGAAAGACATGCGCCTGTTGCTGGATGCAGCCGCCCGTCTGGCCGTGCCTGTGCCCACGCTTGCGGCCACCACGCAGCAACTGTCCCTGACACGCCGCGCGGCTGAAGATGCCGACTATTCTGCCCTGATTGGCGTGATGGAAAAAATTGTCGCCAACGACGCCTGAAAACGCCCGCCAACCCACGCCGGGGGACATCTTCCCTCGGCCAACAGGGGTTTTCATCATGACCCATCAGCCATGACCCGCTCGCTCACAGACCTGCGCAATATCGGGAAAGCCGCCTTAGCTGACTTCGCCATCCTGAACGTGACTTCTGTTGAGGATTTAGCCACGCGAGACGCTGACACCCTTTACGTGGCGCTCTGTCAGGCCACCAACCAGCGCCATGACCCATGTGTGCATGATGTGCTGACAGCCGCCATTCATCAGGCGCGCACAGGTGAAGCACTGGATTGGTGGCACTTTACCCCTGCCCGCAAAACGCGCCAGCAGGAAGGATGCTTTCCAGACTACATTACAGTCGAAAAATAGAGTGTTGCTGGTTAAATTTTGCCGGGCATCCGGTCCATCATTCATCCCGGACAAAAGCTGACCGTTACAATCTGTCTTTCTGTTTATCCGCCAAAGAAACCTGCTTTCATGACGGCCATTCTATCACCCAGCCCGCGCGGTTGACCGGCCTGCTGGCTTCCCCGCGCTAGATCACGCTGGGCTAAAATACTGGGCAAAAATGCGACATGCGTTTCTTTGGGAAAAGAGAAGACCTCGGCTTGCGCAAGAAAAATCTGCCCCGCCTCTTTCAAGCCGTCCTCACCCTCGGGACAAAGAAAACGGCCGCTTTGTTGTAATTTAGGCCAATGCCGCAACATGGCCCCAGCCCCGTAAGCCGCACCACATGCTTCCAGACTGGCAAGCAAAGCCTCATCTTTTATACCAAGAGCTTCCCCCACGGCACGCTGCACCCCCCCTGCCCCGTGGCGCATCATGCTCTGCCATGCCGCTTTGTCAGTATTGGGAATCAACTCTGTTTCTCGGGCGTCAATCAGACGTAGCAGTGTGGCCTGTTGAAACACACCACCCTCTATCGCGTGCATAATGGCTGGGGCCAATTCGTGGTCTGGGGGCCGCTGACCATCCAGCACCTCCCGCCACCATTGCAACCTGACAAACCCGGCAATAGGCCCCGCAACCGCCGCCGAGCGGGCGGGAGCAAGTGCCCGGACCAATTCATCATGAAATAGAATAAGGCTCCACACCGCAGGCCGGATGCCAACAGGAAGAAAACGGGCACACAGCGTTCTGTCGGGGTCGGCCTGCCGGGCGCGTTCTTCCAATAAATGCATCTTCGCCGCTCTGTTCCGTGTCATCAACTGTGTTCCGTCCTTCCTACCCCAGACTCGGTATCAGCCCAAGACACGGACGGATTATCCCTGCGGCAAGTCAGGCAGCCATTTGTGGACGCATCCTTTTTCCCTCCGATGCGTTAGCAGGGCACACCCCCACCAAGGGCAAGAATGTGTGAGGCACCCTTTCAGCAGCATTTGTCATGCCGCTGTCTCTTGACGCATCAGCCGTAGCCCCATAGCTCTGGGGAACGGCGCATTTCCGCCCTGATTTTTAACGGAGTATGTCATGGCTTTTGAACTGCCAGCTCTTCCCTATTCCTACAATGCACTGGCCGCTCGTGGCATGTGCCAGGAAACGCTTGAACTGCATCATGACAAGCACCATCAGGCTTATGTCACGGCGCTGAACAACTTTGTTGAAGCCAAACCAGAACTTCAGGGCAAGTCTCTGGACGAAATCATTCTGGCTGTTAAGGGCGACAGCGCTCAGGCTCCTGTGTTCAACAATGCTGGTCAGCATTGGAACCACATTCTGTTCTGGCAGAACCTGTCCGCTGCTGGTGGCGCTATCCCCGACAAGCTGGCTTCCAAAATCAACAGCGACTTCGGTAGCGTTGAAACCTTCAAGGAAGAATTCAAGAAGGCGGCTACCACGCAGTTCGGGTCTGGCTGGGCTTGGCTGGTTCTGGGTAAAGACGGCAAACTGGCTGTTACCAAAACCGCTAACGGTTCCAACCCTCTGGCCGAAGGTCAGGGCAAGGTGCTGCTGGGTCTGGATGTGTGGGAACACGCTTACTATCTGGATTTCCGCAACCGTCGTCCTGACTACATCACCAACTATCTGGACAAGCTGGCGAACTATGAATTCGCCGAAGCACAGCTTAACGCTGCGTGATTTGAGAAAGCGGGCTCCTTCGGGGGCCCGTTTTTTTTATAACTTAAGATCACCCATTTTCAGCAAAACTGAAGAGAGCTTTCCAAAAAGCCCCACGCACTAAACTGGGCCCACCATCGCATCCAGCGCCTGTGCCAGAAACGCTTCCTGATGATCAGCAAAGCCTGATTGCACGACCAACGGTGCCAATAACCCGTCTATTGCCAGCACAGCCAGACCATGCACCTTGGCCCATAAAGCGGCCTGCCCGACTTCTCCCCCAACATCCGATTTGTGCGTTTTCGGTGGCTCAGTCTGGGCTAATAACTGCCCCAGCAACCCAAAACTCTGTTGTGCCGCATGGGTAAAAGCTGCGTCATGCCTGTTTATGGCATCTCCACGAAACATCAGTGTGAACAAACCGGGATTTCGCACTGCGAAAAGTACATAGGCTAACCCGGCATCCTTCACGGAACGCCCGTTACCTTCACGAAGAGTGCAAGCCAGTTCCTCAAACCCCTGTGTCGCAAGGGCTGTCAGCAATCCGCGCAGATTCCCAAAATGGGGTGTTGCTGCCATGGCGGAAACACCCGCCTCACGGGTAATCGCCCTTAGCTTCAGGGCATTGATCCCCTCTGCCTCCAGCATATCACGCGCTACGCGTAGCAACTCTACACGCAGATTACCGTGGTGATAGTCATCCTTACCAGCGGAAGTCTGTTTTTCTGCCATAGAATAAAGCCTTGTGTTGCACCAATCTTTACATTGTAAATTATTCTTGACAACCCGCAGAAAACTGCGAAGCATCAGCCAAACACATAAACTGCATCGACTCGTTTTTATTCCGTTACAATAAAACAGAGCGGTCTCCTTCGCTCTTCAGACTGAAGGTCTCACAATGGCGCGCTCGTTCCCTCTGGCCAAAATTATGTTGGAAGCCGGTAGTCTGCTGGTTTTCTGGGTCTTGGCATCCCTTTTCTCTCTCCGTGTGGCCATTGCGGGCACGCTTGTCTTTATTATCTGGGATGCTGTGCGCCGCTACCGCAACGGGCGATCCTTCCCCCGCCTGTGGATTATTATCAACACGTTGGCCATCCTGTTCGGGGTGATCGACCTGATATCCATTTCGCCTTTCCTGCTGCCCTACGAAGCAGTCCTGACCAATCTGATCACGGCGGTCTGTTTTACTGTCAGCGCATTTGGTTCTACCTCTCTGGTGCAGGAAATAGTCGAGGAAAGACAGGGCTTCCCTTTCCCACCAGACCGTCTGGAGCTGAAAGCCTATTTTCGCGCGTTCACATTGGTTTGGGCTGGGTATTTTGTGGCCAAAGCCGGTCTGTATTTCTGGCTGCTTCAGCATTTCCCTTTAACGCGCGCTCTGGCGCTACGGTCTATCATCGGCCCCTTAAGCCTTTTCATCATGATAGGGATCAGCATGCAGGGGAAACGGGTATTTCTTCTGTGCCAACGGTTGGGTCTGTTTTTACCGCCCAAGCCGCTTCCCCATGAAGCGTAAGGCAAACTGCGCCTTTTAGCGTCGCCAACACGACAGCAGTATTATTGCTTCACTATACCCTTCCCTGTTCGCACTTTTTTCTGGTCAGGATTGCGCTCTGACCTCTTGATTGTTGCAACATCTGTTCCAATCTCTGTTAGCGAGAAAAGACCATGTCACCGTTGCCAGAATGGGACGGAGATACGGCCTTCAGTCGCCTAAGAGAAAGGGACACGAGGGAACAATGGATATCGCAAAATTTACAGAACGGTCACGCGGCTTTCTTCAGGCAGCGCAAACTATCTGCATCCGGGATTTTAACCAGCAACTGACCCCGGAACACCTGCTGAAAGCCATGCTGGATGATGAGGAAGGCGCAGCCTCTGCCCTTATACGTGCAGCCGGTGGCAAGCCAGAAGCCGTAAAAGCCGCAACCGAGCAAGCCTTGGCCAAACTGCCCAAGGTGCAGGGCGGCGGTGCAGGCCAGCCACAGGCAACGCCTGATCTGGTGCGCGTGCTGGATGGCGCTGAACAAGCCGCGCAGAAGGCTGGTGATTCGTTTGTTGCTCAGGACCGCCTGTTGATTGGTATTGCCCAGTCAGACACAGCCGCCGGTCGCGCTTTGAAAGAGAATGGCGCAACCCCGGACGCTTTGGAAAAAGCCGTTGCCGCCATCCGTAAAGGACGTACAGTGAACAGCGAAAACGCTGAAGCCAATTTCGATGCCTTGAAAAAATATGCCCGTGACGTCACGGAAGTCGCGCAGGCTGGTAAACTGGACCCCGTCATTGGCCGTGATGAAGAAATTCGCCGCGCCATTCAGGTTCTGGCCCGCCGTAGCAAAAACAACCCGGTTCTGATTGGTGAACCCGGTGTGGGTAAGACTGCTATTGTCGAAGGTCTGGCCCAGCGTATTGTTAACGGCGACGTGCCCGAGGCACTGAAAAACAAAAAACTGCTGTCGCTTGATATGGGCGCACTGGTTGCCGGTGCCAAATATCGCGGTGAGTTTGAAGAACGCCTGAAAGCCGTCCTGAAGGAAATTGAATCGGCTGAAGGGCAGATCATTCTCTTCATTGATGAAATGCACACGCTGGTTGGCGCTGGCCGGACGGATGGCGCAATGGATGCGTCCAACCTGATCAAACCGGAACTGGCCCGCGGCACGCTGCACTGCATTGGTGCCACCACGCTGGATGAATACCGCAAATACATTGAAAAGGATGCAGCCCTCGCCCGGCGCTTCCAGCCAGTATTCGTGGGTGAGCCCTCTGTGGCGGATACCATCTCCATCCTGCGCGGCATTAAGGAGAAATATGAACTCCATCATGGGGTGCGTATTACCGATGGTGCTCTGGTCTCGGCTGCAACGCTGTCTAACCGTTACATCACAGACCGCTTTCTGCCAGACAAAGCGATTGATCTGATTGACGAAGCCGCCAGCCGTCTGCGCATGCAGATTGACAGCAAGCCGGAAGAACTGGACGAACTCGACCGCCGCATCATTCAGCTCAAGATTGAGCGTGAAGCCCTGCGCAAGGAAGATGACAGCGCCAGCAAGGACCGACTGGAAGCCGTAGAAGCGGAACTGGCCGACCTTGAAGAAAAATCTGACGCCATGAGTGCAACCTGGCATGCGGAAAAAGACCGTGTGAACGCTGTGCAGAAACTTCAGGAACAGCTTGACCAAGCCCGTTCGGAAGTTGAAGTCGCACAGCGCAAGGGGGATCTGGGTAAAGCGTCTGAACTGATGTATGGCGTCATACCCAACCTTCAGGCCCAGATTGCACAGGCGCAGGAAAGTCAGTCCGAAGCCGGGAAAACAGATCTGGTTTCAGAAGCTGTGACTGATCAGGGTGTTGCCTCTGTCGTTTCACGCTGGACAGGCGTGCCTGTTGACCGGATGCTTGAAGGTGAACGCGCCAAACTGCTGCGCATGGAAGATGAGCTGCGTAAATCGGTTGTTGGTCAGGAACCAGCGCTGAAAGCTGTTTCCAACGCTGTGCGCCGGGCCCGCGCAGGCTTGCAGGACCCGAACCGACCCATTGGTTCCTTTCTATTCCTTGGCCCAACCGGTGTCGGTAAAACAGAACTGACCAAAGCGTTGGCGCGCTTCCTGTTTGATGATGAAAAAGCGCTGCTACGTATCGACATGAGCGAATTCATGGAGAAACACGCAGTCGCCCGTCTGATTGGTGCGCCTCCGGGTTATGTTGGGTATGAAGAAGGCGGTGTGCTGACAGAAGCCGTGCGTCGTCGCCCGTATCAGGTTATCCTGTTTGATGAAGTTGAAAAAGCGCATGAAGATGTCTTTAACATTCTGCTTCAGGTTCTGGATGATGGCCGTCTGACCGATGGTCAGGGACGGACGGTTGATTTCCGCAACACCATTATCGTGTTGACCAGTAATCTTGGGTCAGACGTTCTGGCCCATCAGCCTGACGGTGAATCAACAGACATGGTGCAGGCACAGGTGATGAAAGTGGTGCGTGACCACTTCCGCCCCGAATTCCTGAACCGGTTGGATGAAATCATCCTGTTCTCGCGGTTGCAGAAAGTGGATATGAGCAAGATTGTTGATATCCAGATGCGCCGTCTGCAGAAACTGCTTGAAGATCGCAAGATCACCCTCAAGCTGGATGATCTGTCCCATGCATGGCTGGCGAATGAAGGATATGACCCGGTTTATGGTGCCCGGCCGCTAAAACGTGTCATTCAGCGTAGCCTGCAAAACCCGCTGGCTGAACTGCTGCTGCAAGGCACCATTCATGACGGTGAAACTGTTGATATTTCTGCCAACGGTGAAGGCCTGCTAATTAACGGTAAGGAAGCCGCTTCGGCACTTGCCTGATACGCTATCACTTGGTTTACTAACGAACGGGAAGGTTTCGGCCTTCCCGTTTTTTATTTCAACAAAGTGCTGTGTCAAATTATACAGCACCAGCACCTGATTACGTGGTGTCAGGAGAAAAAAGTGTCAGAACCCGCATGGCTGATCTGGGCGCGTGAGATTCAGGCAATTTCCCAAACTGGCCTGACATACGCGCAAGACCCTTTTGATAAAGAGCGCTACGAAATGCTGCGTGCCCTGTCAGCGCGCATGATGGCCGCAGGCAGCGCTGAGCTTGAACAACAGCTGGAAAACCTGTTCACACAGCAAAACGGTTACGCCACCCCCAAGCTGGAAGTGCGCGTCGGCGTGTTTGACGCAGCGGGCCGTATTCTGATGGTGCGGGAAGTTCTGGATAAAAACCGGTGGACCATTCCCGGCGGCTGGACAGATGTGAATCTGACAGCCAGCCAATGCGCGGCCAAGGAAGTGTGGGAAGAAACTGGCTACACCGTGCGTATTACCAAGCTGGCTATGGTTCTTGACCGCTCAACACAAAACCACCAGCCGCCAGAAGGATTTTCTGTCACCAAGTTATTTTTCCTTGGGGAGATTACAGGGGGCGCGGCAACGACAAGCATTGAAACAAGCGAAGTCCGTTTCTTTGCAAAAAATGAAATCCCGCAGGATATCTCGACAGGTCGTGTGCTACCGCATCAGATCGACCGTCTATATGCACACCATGCCAACCCCGACCTTCCGACCGAGTTCGACTGAATGACTCTCTCTCTCTGTATCATTCAGCCCCTGGGCGCTCGCTTCAGAATTACGGGAGAACAAGGGGGCATTATTGGTCGCAATCAGTGCAGGCAGCTTTTTTTATGATGCGCTAGCAGAGTTTCTTCGCCACAGTGTTTATACGCTTCTTTTACTAACCTCGTGCAACACACCGGGTTTTTTCAGAAAGCTTTACCATAGTCTGTAATGCTAAATTGGTGGGGGTGGGGATATTCAACTCCCTTCCCTTCTGAACCACGTATCCGTTCAGAAAATCAATTTCCGTTGGTCTGCCCCGAAACAGGTCCTGTGCGGTTGAGGATTTCTGGTCTGGCATCAACACGGCCACATCCAACACCTGTTGCAGCATGTTTGCTGGCAGCGTCACATTGCACGCGTGCGCTACGGTCTGACACTCACTCACCACCTGCTCTATGACCTCTTTTGCGCCATTAACAGACATCATAGAGGCATAGGGTATCTGGGCTACGGCAGATAATGCATTGTAGGCACAGTTGATTGTCAGTTTGGCCCATAACGCCTGCTGCACTGTGGCTGAAACCGTTGTGGGAATACCCGCCTGCGTCAAAGCCGTCGCAATAACGTCACTTTGTGGGCTTGAACCAATCAGAAGCCTGCCCCCCCCGTGGTAACCCACACGACCGGGTGCAGCCATATCAACACCCACATACACAACCGCAGGCACAACAGGCCGGCCAGTCACAATGCTTAGCCGCTCCGCATTATCAACACCATTCTGCAAACTAAGAATAACCGTATCAGTGCCTAATGCCGGTGCCAGTTCCCGTCCCGCATTTTCCGTATCCGCAGATTTGACACAGACCAGAACCAGATCAGCAGGCGTCAGGCTCGCAGCATCTGTTACCGCCTTTACGGGACTGTTTTTCTCACCCTCCGGCAGATCAAGAATCAGACCACGCGCAGCAATCGGGTGCATATGTGCAGGCCGCCCCAGCAACGTAACGTCATGCCCGGCTATACCCAGCAACCCTCCAACGTAACAGCCGACGGCCCCGGCCCCAATCACGGTAACGCGCATATTCTTTTATTCCCGAACATGATTTCACAGATGCTGCATATTAAAGCATTCTGTTTCAATCTTTCATTCGAAAATAGCCCGTCTTTTATAGGTACTGCCCTACCTACATGCACCACCTACAGGAACATCAACCAGCAGGACCACCGCATCTTGTGCTGCCATGACCGTCAACTGGCTATCATCATCCTGTAGAAAGGCATCGCCCGCTTCCAGCGTCTGATACCCCACGGTAACGCGCCCTGATACTACCGTCAGATACAGGCTTTGTCCCGGTATTGTCTGATAGGCAGCCCCATCCCCGGCAGAAAGACGAGCATGCAAAAAACGTGAGCGAGAACGAAGCGTCAGTGGACTACCATCTTCGCATGTTTCCCCGTCCTCCGGGTCATCTTCAGGAAAGCCGGAGGCCAGTATTTTGAAGCCACCATCTTCTAATTCTGGAAACCCTGCGCGCACTTCCTGTGTCGGGTCACCGCCTTCGTTATCCTGCAAAATCCAGAATTGAAAGAAAACGGCTTTCTCTTGGGCATTCCATGCCAGATGTGACAGCCCCCGACCGGCACCAATAATATGCAAGCTACCAGCACCAAGAACGTCATTACAAAAACCGTTGCTTTTTGATGTTACTTTCCCAGAACACACCCATGTCAGAATATCGACATTTGCTTCCGCGCCCACAGCGTAGTCAGCACCAGATGGAAGCCTAATCTGATTAGCAATTTTCAGTCGGCCTGCTCCGGTTTCAGGGCTACCCTTATCTGCCGAACACGCACCACCGATAGACGCCAGATAACACTCCACCCTTAACGCACCATTCTGCCTGCCGCTGTGTGCGGCAACCCTTCGACCCACCATCAGATGCTCTTACGCCGGACGCGATCAGGGCCAGCATCAGGATAGCGGTTTTCCCAACCACCACCCAAAGCACGATACAGATGCGTGACAGAGCGGGAAACAGTTGCCGTGGCCTCAACCAGCGCACTCTGCGATGTCAAAAGCGCATTCTGCATCGTCAACACATTCAGAAAATCTGATGCACCCTGCACATATTGGGCCTGTGCTGTTTCTACGGCTATCTGGTTCTGTTGCACGGCCTCCTGTAACCGATCACGCTCGTTCTGGGCGGCTGTAAAATCCGCCATGGCATCATCAACTTCCTGCCATGCCTTCAGCACGGTTCGTTGAAACAGAATAGCGGCTTCTTTTTGTTGTGCTTTGCGTAAATGCAGTTGCCCGGTCAGGCGTCCGCCCTCGAAAATCGGCAACGTCGCTGTAGGCCCGAACCCATATTGACGCGATGCCCAAGACCCAAGGCCGCTAAACTGCAATGCCTGAACATCAAGACTGCCGGAAAGGGTCACGCGGGGGAAGAAATCGGCCACAGCCACCCCAATACTTGCCGTTGCGGCATGCAGTCTTTCATTCGCCATCCGAATATCAGGCCGACGCTCCACAAGCTGTGACGGCAACCCTGTGGGAATGGCCGCAGGCACTGTCGGGATGGTTCCGCTTTGTCCAAGCTGCCCGGTTAACGCCCCCGGTTCCTTCGCTGCCAGAAAACTCACAGCATTGATCAAATGCGCCTGTTGGCTCTGAAGCGGAGACAACCGAGACTGAAACAGACGCAACTGACCCGTGGAATCCGCAACATCCAGCTTGGTTGCTGCCCCTTGCTGAAAACGGAGTGTGGTAAGCTGCACGCTGTGCTGTGCAATGCCGATATTGTGGTTAAGGATGGCAAGACGCGCCTGCACGCCACGCAAATCAATATAGTCCTGCGCGGTTTCCGCCATTAAGGACACAAGAATATCCCGCCGCATTTCCTCTGTGCCGCGCATGGCTGCCGTGGCGGCCTCAACCTGTCTGCGCACATGCCCCCAGAAATCAACCTCCCATGACGCGCTCATGCCATATTGCGGCAGGTTGAAAGACGGATTACCAACGCTACCCGGCAACGCTGTAGGGCCGAACCCCTGCGCCCCATTGGCAATACTGCCCGCCTGCTGCTGCTCCATCGTGCCCAGCAAACCCAGAACACCGTTTGTGCTGGCCCTTTCGCGCGCATAAGATGCATTGGCTTCTGCGTGCGGAAACTGCGCTGCACTGGCAATACGCCTCTCCGCTACACTTTCGGCCATGCGGTATGAGGCAGCTTTCAAATCCAGATTGGCGTCAGCAACATCTTTTTCTAAGTCTGTCAGAATAGGATCCTGAAACAACCGCCACCAGTCTGGGTCTAACGCAGCTGTAACGGAGCGACTTTCAGCCACTGGCAGGCTTTGATGCCACGCGGTAGGCGCGGCCACTTTTGGTTTGTGATAATCTGGCCCCACAGTGCATCCCGCCAGCAACATGCAAGGCAAAGCCACCGGACAAAGCCAGTTTCGCATCCCGTCAACGCCAGACATAACGGTCATCCCCCGCATGTGAGCCTGTGAGTTTGGATGCGGTATCAATACTGACTTCAACCGACATCCCGACCCGCACTTTCGAAGCTAGTGCTTGCCCGGCGTCAAACGTCAGCTTAACGGGCACGCGCTGCACCACTTTGGTAAAGTTACCCGTTGCGTTGTCGGGCTGAATAGGGGCAAACGCCACGCCTGTTGCCGGAGCCAATGAGTCAACATGGGCCTTCAATGGATGATCAGGAAACGTATCGACCCAGACGGTTGCACTTTGCCCTGTCTGGATTTTGGTTAATTGTGTTTCCTGAAAATTGGCCAGAACATAAGCCGACTGTGTTGGTACGACCGCCAGAATACCTGTGCCCGGATTAACATACGCCCCAACACGCACACCACGCTCACCAACCACACCATCGACCGAGGCCGGAATGGAACAGTAAGACAGATTTAACGCTGCCTGCTTTTCATCCCCCTGCGCTCGCAACAGTGCCCCCTGCGCCCGTTCAAGCTGAGCCTTCAGGACAGCGACCTGTCGAACAGTAGCGTCAACTGCTGCATTATCACGCGCAATACCTGCCTCAACCTCTTTCTGATGCGCTTCCGACGATTGCTTCTGTTCAATGGTCCCCGCCCCACCCGTAGAAAGGTTACGGTAGCGCTGCGCGTTTTCACGGGCGAATAGCAACGTAGCCTCATCTGCCTGCACAACGGCTTTGGCCTGCGCAATCAGGGCAGTCTGACGCTGCAACACGGCCTGAAGATTTGCCACCTCCCCTTGGGCCGCAAGCACATTGCCTTTCGCAACATCCAGCGCGGCACGGTAGTCGTCATCTTCTATATGGGCCAGTTCCTCGCCCGCATGCACCAGTTCATTATCCTGCGCGACAACGCGATCAATACGGCCTGCGACCTTGGGTGCCACAGTTGTAAAATCTGCCGTTACGTAAGCGTCATTCGTGTATTGGTTGACGCCGTCTCCCAGCACCAGACGGCTTCCACCCCATGCTGCCACGGCCAGAACCGCAGCAGTACATCCCGCATACAAAAGAGGTTTTTTATAAATCATGATGATTTTTCCGGGTTTCAGCGCATAGGCGCAGGAGAAGACGGTGGCCGGGGTGGATACACCCGACGTGGCAGCACAAGATTGAGGGCGGCATACCCAAGACACACCCAGATCAGCGCGAAATAAAGATCGGCCAGAGCCAGAACCAAGGACTGTTCATGCACGTAAGTATGAAAAACTTGCAGACTGTTTCGGGCCACATGCCCTGCATCGACGGATGTTCCCGCCAGTTGACCGGCTATGGCGTTTCCCTCCCCCTGCAACGCAAGACCATGTGTTCCATGATGATCAAGCAGCATAGTGGAATGATACTGTTCGCGCCGCCGTGTCAGGGCAGAAAACAGCGCAAAAGCAACCGCATTGGCCAGACCTTTCAGCATGTTCACCATGCCGGAAATAAATGCTCCATCGGCTGGCCCAAGTGCGAGTGTCGCCAACATCAGGGTTGGGATAACCGTCATCGGTTGTCCAAAAATCTGTAGAATTTGTATGGGATAAAAATTATCCCTCACCCAGTCAGGCGTCAGCCACGTTCCAAGGTAAGCCGCAACGGCCAAGCACAGCATCCCGGCTGCCAGCACAATCCGACAATCAACCTTGCGGCTGTTGCACAGGGCCGCAATCAGCGGCAGCATAAGAAGTTGCGGTAAGGCCACCACCAGAGAAACCGGTGCAGTCTGGATCGGCCTGTAGCCTCTGACGGCTTCCAGATAAGTGGCGGGGATTTCGCTCATCAACGCGCAAATTGCCAGAATACCGACCAGAGAAAGCAACGCGGCCTGAATATTGCGTGTCCGCCAATACTGTATTTTGAAATACGGGCTTGGATGAAAAGCCTCGTTCACCACAAAAACAATAAAGGCAGCCCCACCCCAGAATGCCAGATGCGTGATAAGAGGTGAACGAAACCAGTCGAGCCTATCCCCCTGATACAGCATAATCACCAGCGAACAGATGGCAGGCACCCCCACTATCAGACCAAGCCAGTTAAATTTCTCAAATCGCTCCATATGCACAGGGTCTTTTGGCAAGCCGTAAGCCATCATACCAATAGCCAGAGCCGCCAGCGGAATAATCTCCCAATACAGCCAGTGCCACCCTATTTTTTCAAACCAGAAGGCTTCAAGCGGCAACCCCAGATTCGGCCCAAAGGTGGCACTCATAGCGTATCCACCAATTCCAAAAACCCGTATTTCAGCAGGAAGATATTTCAACATGACGGTCATCAGAACGGGCGGAAGGCAGCCTGCGGCCAGCCCCTGAAACGCCCGCAACAGACACAGTGCTGTCACGTCTGGCATATAGGGCGCAGGCAGCGCCAACAGCGCCATGATAGCCGTCATGAAAATTGAAAAACGGTAAATGGAAAACGTCATGTAAAACCAAGGCGTAAACGCCATAGCAGCAATATTGAATGCCTCGTAAATTGCAATCAGCCACGTCCCTTCATCGTGCCCGATATGCATGGCACCCCGAATATCAGTCAGCCCGATTTCTGTTACGTGCTCATTAAAGCCTGCTACATGAACAGCCAGCAGCATACCCAGACACCCAACGACCGTACGCAACCCGAAGGGTGGAATATAGGACGGCATGGGAGGAGACGCATGCACCCTATGGGCGGCAGCCGCAGACTGCATGCCAGATGATGCCCCAGCCCCAACGGCTGTACCAGAAGAAGGAAGTAATGCCATGCGGCCCATAATCAGGATCACGCCGGTCTAGAAAACCCTCATTCCCGACAATCCATGATTTCACTTTTTGGAAGAATAAAAGATGGTGCCTGCGCTCAGCGACGCCTAAAACTGGAAGCATGCGTGGATATGATCTCGATCTGCTCCGATATCTTCAGGTTCTGGTTGAGGAAGAAAGCGTTTCAGCGGCGGCCAGACGTCTGAAAGTCAGTGAACCTGCAATGAGCCGCCATCTGGCCAAATTGCGGGGCGTTTTCAGTGACCCCATTCTGGTGCAGTCGGGCCGCAGCATGACAGCGTCCTCTTTCGCACTCGGTATTCTGGAACGTGTTCAGGGCGTTGTGCGGGCTGCCGACAGTCTGATTGAAACGCAGGCATTGGCAGATTTGCGCAATATGCGCCCCAGCTTCACCATTCGGGCGAATGATCTGATTGTAGCAACGCTCGGCCTGCCGCTACTTCGTGCCTTGCGCGAAGATTGCCCGCAATGTGACCTGACTTTTGCGCCCGAAATTGATGATCCTGCCAGTGACCCGCTTCGTCAAAACAGCGTTGATCTTTACATTGGCGCGACAGACGCCATGAAGCCAGAAATCCGGCGGCAAACCATATTTCGTGACACGATGCAGGCGCTTGTTCGCAAGGATCATCCCATTTTTGCGGAAGGCATTACACCGCAAAACATGACGCATTACGACTATATCAGTGTCTCACGTAGGGGACGCGCGCGGGGACCAATTGATACACAACTCAGAGATCTGCACGGGCTTGAACGTCGTGTTGTTATGGTCGTGCCAAATTATCACGCCATGATTGAAAGTATGAAAGACACAGACCTGATTCTTCCCCTGCCCGGTCTGGTTCTGGATCATGTTTCCCTTGATGCGTTGGGACTGGCAAAGTTTGAATTCCCGTTACCACTTCCTTATGTGGTCGCTTTTCAGGCATGGCACCCGCGGCATGACACAGACCCTATTCACCGCTGGTTAAGGGAAACGCTGTTTCGTGTTTCGCGGAAAGTCCTTCCCAGTCGCTTTGTAACCTGAAGCAATCCGCCTGACTGCGCGCATTTTCTGATAGAACGACCCCTTACAAAAAAACGGCTAACCTGATGAAGGCTAGCCGTTTTTTACGCATCATTCAGAGCAAGAGTTCAGGCAATCAGTGGTGCAACATGCTTGAAAAGACTTTCAAACCGTGCCCGGTCTTCCGCCAACAGACGCACTGAAATGGTGGTATTTTCTTCCCCATCATCCCGGCCAATAACTTCCCCATGCTGATAAAGCCATGCCGAAGCCGCCCCATCTGACAGAGCCATGCAATACCGCACTTCCTCCATAGACGATGTGATCCGGCGATCAATCACATCCAGCAATGCAGGGAGACCTTCGCCCGTAATAGCGGAAATTGCGACGGTATCAGCCGTTTGTGGCACAGCATCCGGCCCACCCAGAAGATCGGCTTTGTTCATGACCTCAATCATGCGGCTAGACCAATCGTCTTCAATCATGTTGTCGCGCGCCATATCATGCAGCACACCAAACACGTCTTTTTTCTGGGCGGCACTATCAGGGTGCGCAATGTCACGCACATGCAGAATAATGTCCGCTTCGGCTACTTCTTCCAGCGTGGCCCGGAAGGCAGCAATCAGTTCAGTCGGCAGATCACTAATGAAGCCCACTGTGTCAGACAGGATAATGCGTCGTCCGGACGGAAGCGTTATGGCCCGCATGGTCGGGTCAAGAGTAGCGAACAACTGGTCCTGTGCGTACACTGTTGCGCCGGTCAATGCGTTGAACAGCGTTGACTTCCCAGCATTTGTGTAACCAACCAGTGCTACGACAGGAAACGGTACCCGTTTGCGCGCCTGACGATGCAGCCCACGCGTACGACGCACTTGCTCCAGCTCTTTTTTCAGCCGGACAATGCGATCACCAATCATACGGCGGTCAGCTTCAATCTGCGTTTCACCTGGGCCACCCAGAAAGCCGAAGCCCCCACGCTGGCGTTCAAGGTGAGTCCAGAGCCGCACAAGCCGGGACCGTTGATATTCCAGATGCGCCAGTTCGACCTGAAGCGTACCTTCTTTGGTAGCTGCGCGGGCGCCGAAGATATCAAGAATAAGGCCGGTACGGTCTATCACCTTGCAGCCAAATTCTTTTTCCAGATTGCGCTGCTGCCCCGGTGTCAGCCGGGCATCAACCACCAGAACATCAATTTTATCGGCCTGAACGGCAATCTTGAGTGAATCGACCTGTCCGCTTCCCAACAGGGTAGAGGATCGTTTGGCCCGTACCAGCAAAACTGCCTGCCGGACAATAACCAGCCCGATTGAGGCAGCCAGACCAACCGCTTCTTCAAGTCGTGCTTCCGCCGCACGGATATCCTGATCATGGGCCGTTTTTTCCCACGGCAGGATAACAGCACCGCGTGTAGCGGAAGGTTTTGTGTCAGATAAAGTCGTCGCCAAGAGTTGCTTCTCTATCAACCGGCGCACCAGACGCCGGAGTTTCAAATATATTGACCGGTATGGAGGGCATGACCGTGCTGATGGCATGCTTGTAAATAAGCTGTGTATGCTCGTCCCGCTTCAGCAGAACGGTCGTATCATCGAACCACGTAATATTACCCTGCAATTTAACGCCGTTTACCAAAAACACCGTAACAGACGCACGTGAGCGGCGAATCTGGCTCAAAAAAGCATCCTGCACGTTATACCCGGTTTCCTTTTCCACTGTGTGAGGCCCTATTCTCGTTTTTTGTTAAAGCCGGAAAACATTCGCAACATCTGTTGCCAACGCCTTAGCCCGCCCCGCGTTCTTCCGATGTTACACCAAGCTGTTTCAGTTTGCGATGCAATGCACTGCGTTCCATGCCAACAAATATGGCTGTGCGGCTGATATTCCCACCAAACCGCAGCAATTGGGCCTGCAAATACTGGGTTTCGAACATATCCCGTGCCTCACGCAGGGGCAGGCTCATGACATCTGCTGATGCATCAAATTTCAGCAGCGCGGGTGCGCCCTCACCAATGGTTGATGGCAGCATGTCCGCGCGGATGGGTTCAACCGAATTGGCGGGCAGCATAATCAGCACCCGTTCCATCAGGTTGCGCAGTTCACGTGCGTTACCTGGCCAGTCATAGGCTTGCAATGCAGCAACAGCATCAGCTGAAAGATCACGTTTGGGCAGCCCCGCCATTTCGGCTGCACGGCGTAAGAACAACGCAGCCAGACCAGGTATATCATCCCGTCTTTCACGCAAGCCCGGCACCCGCAATGGCACAACCGCAAGGCGATAGTACAAATCTTCCCTGAACCGCCCAGCCATGATCTCGGCTTGCAAGTCACGGTTTGTGGTCGCCAGAACGCGCACATCCACCTTTACCCGCGTGGACCCACCCAGGCGCTCAAACGTCTGATCCTGCAAGGCGCGAACAATCTTGCCCTGCGTTTCAAGCGGCATATCCGCCACTTCATCCAGCAACAGGGTGCCGCCATGGGCACGTTCCAAAACACCTGTGCGACGGCCAGTACCATCAGCAGCCCCTTCAAGGCCGAAGAGTTCTTCCTCAAACCGGCCGGGTGCAAGAATGGCGCAGTTCAGGGCAACAAACGGGCCATCGTTACGGCGGGACCGCGCGTGAATCATCCGCGCAGCAACTTCCTTGCCAGAACCGGGACCACCTGTAATCAGCACGCGCGACCCTGTGGGTGCGACACGCTCAATCTGCGTTCGCACGGCGGCAATCAGCGGACTATTGCCAAACAGTTCGGCATCCTGCCCGGCCCGCAGGCGTAGTTCCTCATTTTCCTTGGCAAGGCGGGACGCTTCAAGCGCACGACGCACCACAACCAGCAGGCGATCAGACTGAAACGGCTTTTCAATGAAGTCGTACGCACCATGCTGCAGGGCGGCTACGGCGGTTTCAATCGTGCCGTGGCCCGAAATCATGATAACCGGAACGGACGGCTCTTCAGCGTGCAAAACCTTCAGAATCCCAAGCCCATCAAGCTTTGACCCCTGAAGCCAGACATCCAGAATGACCAGAGACGGCCTGCGGGCCCGGAACGCCCCTATTGCGGCATCAGAATTACCGGCAACACGCGTTTCGTACCCTTCATCTTCCAGAATGCCCTCAATGAGCATCCGAATATCAGGCTCATCATCAACAATCAGGATTTCATGCGCCATGGTCGTCTTTCATCGGCAACATCAGAATAGCCACAGTCCCTGTCTCCTCCGCCCTGTCTTCCAGACGCACCGCCCCTCCATGGTCTTCCATGATTTTCTTCACAATGGCCAACCCCAGTCCGGTGCCTTTGGCCTTATGCGTCACGTATGGTTCCGTAAGGCGGTGCCGGTCATCTGACGGCAGGCCCACACCATTATCCGCAACAGAAATCTCGACCTCGTCATTCTCCTCTCGCAGGGCAATCCATATCGCGCCGGCCATGTTTAGGCCATGATTGTCAACATCACCCTGTTTTGCCGTCATGGCAATGGCATCTGCTGCATTCTGTAACAGGTTTATCAATGCCTGGCTGATTAACCGCCTGTCACACCGCACCACCGGCCCCCGGTCTGGCAGGTCAACATGGTACATAATTTCCGGGTGAGCATTCCGTTGCAACACCAGAACTTCCCGAACAATGCGGGAAAGATCCTCTTTTGTCATGACGGGCTGCGGCATACGGGCAAAAGCGGAAAATTCATCCACCATGCGCCCAATGTCCCCAACCTGCCGCACAATGGTATCCGCACATTGGGCGAATGTTTCCGGGTCAGACGTGATTTCTCGCAGAAAGCGCCGCTTGAGCCGTTCTGCCGCCAACTGAATCGGGGTCAGCGGGTTTTTGATTTCATGCGCAATACGGCGGGCAACATCCGCCCATGCGGCCTTGCGCTGTGCCAGTTGCAGGGCTGTGATGTCATCAAACGTAATGACATAGCCCTCCGTCACCGTGCCACGAAGTTCCGCGCCCACGCGCACCAGCAACATCCGACGGTTCGCGACCGGTCCCGTCTGCACTTCCCGTGTGACAACCTGATCAGGCATGGCGCGGGCTTCAGCCAGAATCTCGGCAAAATCCGGCACCCGCACCGATAATTGTTCGCCAATCGCATCCATCAGGTCTGTTTGCAGCAGAACGCACGCAGCCCTATTTGGTAGTTCGATCCGTTGCTCAACATCCAGACCGATCACCCCGGCAGAAACGCCTGACAGCACGGCTTCGGTAAAACGACGGCGTTCGTTAATCTGTCCATACGCGGCCATCAGTTCTGAGCGCTGGCTGGCAAGCTGTTCCGTCATGCGGTTAAACGCGCGTGACAGGCTGGTGACTTCATCATCACGTTTGGCTTCGGGAACATGCACCCCCAGATCGCCCTCACTGATGCGCCGGGCAGCCAGAATCAACAGGCCCAGCGGTTTGGCTATCTGGTTGGCAAGCGCCAGCCCAATCAACGCTGCGGCCGCCAAAACAAGCAACGCAACCAGCGCAAAAATCATGACAAACGTAAACTGAATCTTCGCCTTGTTGTCATTAAGGCGTTTGTAATCCGCCACAACGTTTTCGGTACGGTGCATGTGTTCCAGAATGGTCGGATCAACCAGTCGGGTAATCACCAACATCAGCGCCGGGGTCTGGGAGAGTTCAACAACCGCCCGCACCTGCCGCTCGTCAGGCGAATCAAGAATGGCGACGTCGTTTGTCCGGGCCATCATGGTCGCGGCTGGGGGGGGCAGATCCTGCATGTAGCCGGTACGGCTCATCAAGCCACCAGCCGCCACAACCTTGTTGGTGATAGGATCATACACCAGCGCTTCGGTCAGGCCGCGCATGGTGGCCTGACTGTCAAGCATCTGCCCCAGTGCTTCATGATCCTGCAACAGGTTCATGCCACTGGCAGCCAGTTCATTTTCAGCACTGGTAATGTAGTTTGCCATAGAAAAGGCATCGGTGCGGATATTGGCGTTATGTTCGGTCAGATATCCACGTGATGCCTCCAGCGCTTCGGTCAGCGCCGTATTCACTCGGTCTGCAAACCAGATCTGAATCCCATAATGGAAAAACAGCGTAGCAAATGCCCCCACCACCAGAGTGGGTGCAACAGCCACAACGCCAAACAGCGTAACCAGCCGGACATGCAGCCGGGCCCCCGCAAGCCCTTTACGGTGCTCGGCCAACATCGGGCCAACACGCATGACCAACGCCAGAAGCAGAAGACCAAGAACAAGACTGTTTGCCAGAAGGACAAGCGGTTCAATCAGGGCATAATGCCCGAACGACATTCCGCCTGACAGCACCACAAAGGTTGCAAACCCAAGGCAAAGAGCCAGCGTGGCCAGCGTTAGCGCAACACTTTTCCGCTCCAACGAGCGGAGCAGCCAGTGCAGCCGTGTGCGGGAAAGCAGCTGCTTGAAGCTGGAGAAAAGACGCTTCATACGCGCGGGTCAGACCACGCCACGCACAACCGGTATTTCCAGTTCGCGAATTTTCTTGCGCAGGGTGTTACGGTTAAGCCCAAGCATGGAGGCCGCCTTGATCTGGTTTCCACGGGTTTCAGCAAGCGTCATTTGAATGAGGGGGCGTTCAACCTCTGCAATCACACGCGCATACAGATCATGCAAAGGCATCCCTTCCCTGCCTGCCACCAGATACCGCATGATGTGACGGGATACGGAATCAGACAATGGCTCTTCAACCGCAGCCTGCTCGGTTACGGCTTCATTGGCCAGTGGTTCCGCCAGTTCGGCATCAATCAGATCGCTACCAATGGTTTCCTGCGGATAGAGCGCGACAATGCGTCGAATCAGATTTTCGAGTTCGCGCACGTTGCCCGGCCATCGCCAGGATTGCAGGCGCGCAATAGCAGATTCATCCAGCACTTTCGATGGGCCGCCAGCATCCCGGCATTGCGCCAGAAAATGACGTGCCAGCAAGGGAATATCTTCCAGCCTCTCCCGCAAGGGCGGCAGGCGAACGGGCACCACGTTCAGTCTGTAATACAGATCCTCGCGGAACGTACCGGCCCGGATGGCCTGCCGAAGATCACGATGTGTGGCAGCAATAATTCGCACATCCGCCCGAATGGGTGCACGCCCGCCTACGGTTGTGAATTCGCCATCCTGTAACACACGTAACAGGCGCGTCTGAGCTTCCGGCGGCATATCGCCAATTTCATCCAGAAACAGGGTGCCACCTGCGGCCTGTTCAAACCGACCGGGGCTCCGCCCCCCGACCGTACGCTCCTGCCCGAACAGTTCACTTTCAATCTGGTCGCGCGGAATGGCCGCCATATTCACAGCAATAAACGGTCCCCCTCGCCGACGACCATATTCGTGCAGCGCGCGGGCCACCAGTTCCTTGCCGGTCCCGCTCTCACCACTGATCATGACCGTCAGATCAGACGTCGTCAGGCGGGCGATGCTGCGATAAATTCCCTGCATCACGACAGATTGACCAATCAGCGGCAGTCGTTCTTCGGGGCTGGCGCTTGATGCCGGTTTTTCTATATCCTGCGCGGGCGCAGCCAAAGCTCGGCCAACGACGTTCAGTAATTCTTTCAGGTCAAACGGTTTGGCCAGATATTCAAAAGCGCCACGCTGTGTCGCTTTGACGGCTGTCATCAGATTGGATTGCGCGCTCATGACAATAATGCGCAAATCCGGGCGTGCCTGTCGGATACGGGGAATCAGATCAAGCCCGCTGCCATCGGGCATGATCACATCGGTAATGACAAGATCACCCTCTCCTTCTTCCACCCATTGCCAAAGAGTTGCAGCATTCGGGGTTGATTGAACCTGATAGCCCGCACGCCCCAACGCCTGCCCCAACACGGTCCTGATAGAACGATCATCATCGGCAACAAGAATTGTGGGCAACGGCGTCATGGCTGGGAATCACTTCAGAAAAATAAAATCAGTTGAGAACAGAGCAACAAGAGGAGTTTTCAGGACGAAACAGCGTCTTCAGCAACAACGGGCAGATACAGGCTGATCTCGGTTCGGCCGGGGCGGCTTTCCACTTCAATCACCCCCCCATGGTCGTCCATAATTTTACCAACCAGAGCCAGACCCAAGCCGCTGCCGCTCATTTTCGTGCTGAGGAATGGTTCGAAAAGATGCGGCCGTATGGTTTCTGAAATGCCCGGCCCGGTATCCCGCACTGTCACCACCAAGGGCAAGTGACGCCACTGGGTGGTTCCGGGCACCGCCATACGGATACCGGGGCGATAGCTGGTTGCCAGCGTAATTTCTCCCGGTTTTTCCGTCTCGCGGATAGCTTCGGCGGCGTTTTTCACCAGATTGAGCAACACCTGAACCAGTTGATCGCGGTCGCCCCACACATGCGGCAGGGATGGATCATACCGTTCGACAATACGAATACCCGCGGCAAACCCTTGACTGGCCAGCAGTTTCACATGCTCAAGCACACGATGAATATTCAGGGATCGATAATCCGTCGGCGCTTCACCGAACATGCCCATGCGCTCAACCAGAGCATCAATCCGGTCAACTTCATCACAGATCAGCGTGGCCAGTTCGCGGTCCTGGTCAGACACCGCATTTTCCAGAATCTGGGCTGCCCCTTTTATGCCAGAGAGAGGGTTTCGCACTTCGTGCGCCAACATGGCCGCCATCCCGGACACACTGCGCGCGGCTGACCGAAAAGACATCTGACGGTCAAGCGTGCGCGCCGTGGACGAATCATGAACGGTCAACAAAATGGAACCGGGACAGTCTGGCACGTCAGCCCCCTGAACCGTTACCCCTTCCCGGTGAAAGCGTGGATTGCTGAAGACCAGTTCATGCTCTGTCACGCTCCCCCCTTCCCGGCGCAGATGCTGCACCAGCAAAAACAGAGGATGATCTTCCGGCACAAGGTCTTTCAGGCCACCATGACACAGTTGATGACGTGACATGGCGAAAAACTCTTCCGCTGCCGAATTGGCAAAGCGGATACTGTCATCTGCCCCCAATTCCAGCACGGGCACAGGCAGACCATCCAGAAGAATACCGGGATCTGACCGTGAGTCTGTTTCTGGGGTGGTGCCGGCTTTCATACAGACCTGATCACGCAGCGCAGGCTTCAGCCTGTTCGGCTGCATCAGCATGGCGCGAGGCCCGAGGTTCCCGCATGGCACAGGCGGCAATCTGCTGATCATAGAAGTCAGAGATCATGCCAATGGCGTCCAGTGCGTTATCAACTTTGTTAAACGCCGCCCGAAACCCTGCGGAACTCGGCAGACCTGCGGAATACCAGGAGACATGCTTGCGGGCCAACCGGAGGCCCGGACGCTCACCAAAATGACGCAGCATCATGTCGTAATGCTCCAGCACAATGGCTTTTTCCGTCATCAAATCCGGGTCCGGTACGTTTTTGCCGGTCCGCAGAGCCTGCGCCACCTGCGCCAAGAACCAAGGACGACCATAACAACCACGCCCGATCATCACCCCATCTGCCCCAGATTGGGCTAGGGCAGTCTTGGCATCTTCAATGGTCAGAATATCGCCATTTACAATCACCGGCAGGTCAACAGCATCTTTAACCGTGCGAACAAACGCCCAGTCTGCCGTGCCATTATAAAACTGCTGGCGGGTACGCCCGTGCACCGTAATCATACGAATACCGGCCTGCTGCGCAATCCGGGCAAGAACAGGCGCATTCAGATGCTGATGGTCCCAACCCATGCGCATTTTCAAGGTAACGGGCACATCAACGGCATTAACCGTTGCTTCAAGCAGACGTCCTGCGGCCACTTCATCCCGCATCAGGGCGGAACCGGCCATCTGACCGACAGCAACTTTTTTCACTGGGCAGCCAAAATTGATGTCAATCATGTCGGCACCCCGGCCGACAGCAATACGGGCGGCTTCTGCCATGGCATCCGGGTCACACCCGGCAAGCTGCACTGCATTGGGGCCGCCGGCATCCGCCACTTCGGCCATACGCAGTGTCGTATCGTTTTCACGCACCATCGCCCATGACGCGATCATTTCTGACACAACTAACCCGGCACCCAATTTGCGAGCAAGCTGCCGGAACGGGAGATCCGTGACACCAGACATAGGTGCCAGAATAACCGGCGTTTCGATACGAATGCCTCTGCCCAAGTCAATTGGCTGCACTAACGGTTGCGTCTGCACCATCTTTTCCATATTGCCTATGATTTAGGCAGAAATAGCGTTTTTCCACCCATGAATCAATCTTTTATATCCGAAACGTTCTGGCACGGCGGACCAGCATAAACTGCTGTTTCCCAATGGTTTCAGACACCCATTCCCGTCCAGATCATTGCTGTCATAACTTTTTGCCTGCCACACTTCAAGCAAAACACGGGCGACAGCAAGCCCGGAAAAAAGACGTCATCCCTTACGGGCGACGTCTCTCCTTACACACGCAAAAAACAATGCCGAATGTGTCAGGGAACCAGCACAGAGACAGCAGCCGTGCAGGCAATCCCCTCTTCACGCCCGGTAAAGCCCAGCCGTTCAGACGTCGTTGCCTTGACAGAAATACGGCCCATTTCAACCTGCAACAGATCTGCCAGACGCTGACGCATGGCTTCTGCATGAGGGCCAATCTTGGGCCTTTCACAAATCAAAGTCAGGTCAGCATTGATCAGCATACCACCGCGTTCGCGGATACGCTGGCCTGCATGCACCAAAAAACGGGCGCTGTCAGCGTCTTTCCATTCATTCTGACTGGGCGGAAAATGGCGACCAATATCGCCTTCAGCCAGCGCACCGTAAATGGCATCGCACAACGCATGAATGCCAACATCGGCATCTGAATGGCCAGCCAGACCTTTGGTGTGGGGCACAGTAATACCACACAGAATAAGCGGACGCCCTTCTTCAAAAGCGTGCACATCATACCCCAATCCCACACGCGGCAGCAGAGTCGGGCCAATCAGTCTTTCAAGACGCACGAGATCATCCTCATAAGTCAGCTTGATATTGTCTTCGTCGCCACGCACAAGCGCCACGCTAAATCCTGCATCTTCCAGCAATTTGGCATCGTCGGTTGCACTAAGTGAGGAGGCCGAACGATGAAGATCCCGGAACAGGCCAAAGCGGAAGCCTTGTGGTGTCTGGGCGCGATAGAGATGATCTCGCGGTACTGTTCCAGCAATGACGCCGCTTTCTTCGCGCTTGAGCGTATCCGCCACCGGCACGGCCGGTATTGCGCCTGGATGGTCAGCCAAAGCCGCAATAACATTCTGCACAAGTGTCGCCGTCACATACGGGCGGGCCCCATCATGCACCAGCACAAGATCAGGCTTCTGGTCATCTGGCAGAGCGTCCAGGGCTTCCAGTCCGGCACGCACGCTGGCCTGTCGCGTTTCCCCACCTGCGACAGGTGGCAGCGTTTCAAGCCCATCCAACGCATCACGCAGGGAGTCAGGATGCCCGACTGGTTGGAGACAGGTCACATGCGGCATCAAGGCCTCCGCAGCGTGACGGATCACCGGCAGGCCAGCCAACAGCACATACTGCTTTGGCGTTTCAGACCCGCTGGTAGCGGCGTAACGGCTGCCTGTCCCGGCAGCCAGAAGAATGGCAGCAACTCGCATGGTCGGAGGAATGAGGCCGGAACCCGGTCACGTCAAGGCGCAAAATAACATAACGCCTCACCCACATCATACCTAAGCTAAGTAAACGGAACTGGCGTTAGAGTGTTTGCTCAACAAAATAACGTGGCCGCCGTTTTACTTCGGTATAAATGCAGCCGATATATTCGCCCACAACGCCCAGCGCCAACATCTGTAACCCGCCGATGATGCAGATCAGCGAACTCAGAGAAGCCCACCCGACTGCGGGTTGGAAAAACAGCTTATCAATAACACTCCATATACTGTGCAAAATCCCGAACAGGAAAACCGCCACCCCCAAGACAGCAATCATCCGCAGTGGCACCACAGAAAAAGAGGTTATGCCCCGCGCAGCCAAAGCCAGCATTTTCAATAAGGGATATTTAGACTCTCCTGCCGCACGGGGCTTGCGGGCATAATAAACAGACGCCGTTTTAAATCCGACCAAAGGAACAATACCGCGAAGGTATAAATTTTCTTCCGTGAAAGACAGAACTGCCTTCCGCGCTGCAGAGCCTAACAACCGAAAATCTGCGTGATTTTCTATGGTCTCGACACCCAGTAATGCCATCACCTTATAAAAAAGGTACGCAGAATTACGTTTGAAAAGGGTATCTGTCGCACGATCCTGCCGAATGCCATATACAACCTGACACCCCTGCCGGTAGTGTTCAACCATACAGGACATCGTCAAAACGTCATCCTGAAGGTCAGCATCAATGCTGATACACGGACCATCCTTTACATGCGCCAGACCGGCAAGGAGTGCATTTTGATGCCCCACATTCCGCGAAAGCTTTAGCCCCTGCACCATCGGGGAAGAGCCTGCCAATTCAGTAATCAGCCGCCATGTATCATCACGACTTCCATCATCCACAAACAAAATGCAGCTTTCTGCGGCCACCAGTCCAGCCTCGATCATCGCATCAAGCTGCTTTTCAAGAGTCGCCGCTGCTTGTTGCAAGACATCCTGCTCATTGTAACACGGAACAACAACCGTAAGCTTCTCAGCGTGATAGGATATACTATTCTCTATTTTTTTATCCAAAAAAACATTTGAATTATTAATCATAATAATTCCATTACCTCAATAAGAGTATATATATTTTAGTTTATACATATTGGACAAACACTTTATATTCAAGGAAAATGGCTTTGGCGATATTAATTTCATCTAATAACTTGGAGGGATCGAAGAACCGTTTTTTTGAACTCCTGCTTCCTGATTCCAGGACTATGACGTTTTGATTGATAGTTGTCAGTGTAACTTTTTCTCTGCGTTTTGATCCGTGAGGGGATATTGCGCCCGCTGATCTGCTACGCAATCGCACTAATCCGCTCCAGGGAGATAAAGCGGCGCATGTTGTAGACGATATTGGCTAGCCCGATTCTCATAGTGGCACGGGTGATGCCTACTGTCCTGACGAACAATCCCATCTATGATTTCTGATCAGCAAAAACATGTTCGACACGGGACCGGATGACGGATTTCCCGGCATTGGATCGCTGGATATGCTGGAGTATCGGCTTGAGATGTGGCTTCTTTCTGTGAAATTTTGAGACAAAGCCGTGCTTTTCCATTAAGGCTTCATTGGCTTTTGACCGATAGGCCGTGTCGGCCCAGACTGTTGATGCTGTATTGGTTTTCTCCAACAGGCCTTCGCGCAATCTGGCGCCATCATTGGCGGCAGCACCCTTTGTTTTCCATTTTCGGATTAGCCGAAACTTCCAGTCGATGGAGACGTGGGATTTGTAGCCAAAGAACGGAATAGCCAGATCCATTGCGGAGACCATCCCGTCATCATGCCGCTTCGCTTTCGTAAACTTCAATGTCCATCGTGCCTGACGATCCTTGTGCGAAAGCTTTGTCTGCTTGTCCTGCTAATCCTGTGGGATCCGTCCTTCGCGCAGATCCACCTTCTCGGCGTTGGTATTGCGCTGCTTTAGAGCAGCCACCAATGTAGCGTCCAGGATCTGGCCTGACATTGGGAGATAACCAGCATTTCGCAGGGTTACGTCAAAGCGATTGAACAACCATTGATCGCACCCGCCCGTGTCAGACGCTCGCGAAAGAGCTAGACCGTTTTGGCATCCGGTACCCGGTCCGACAGCCCCAGACCAAGGAAACGCATAAAAAGACAGGCGGTCGTTGATCAGGTATTCCGTCCGCTCGTCGGAGAGATTGTTCAGCACCTGGATCACCAGGATTTTGAACATCAGAACCGCATCAAAGGGCGGAACACCTCAAAATCCACAGTTTGGGAAAAAACTTCAAGCTGATCGCCAAGCCCACTCAAACGAGCAAGCCGCTCTTCAACATCAAAGAAACCCGGCGGCTTCACTATTAATCACCACAGGAAGCATAGAATCACAGGCACGCTCACAAAACCATGGGCTTTTTAGAACCCTCCAGATTAAAGTGAAATTGCTCAAGATGCTTTTCCTAAACATTTATATTTGCCCAATGCTCCCATTTCTCAACAAGCTTAGAACAGACCATGTCTGGGCGGCTTGCAAGAAATGTAGGCTCTTGCAGTTTGTGCTGGAAGAGCGACACCCTTTCTTCCCAAGTGTCTGGTGCGGCTACATGATGCAATTCAGGGGACACAGCGCAAATTTTAAAGCCCACATCCCGAAGGGCTTTTGCTGTATCTGGTTGCAGAGGTTCTCCAGTAAAACTATCCGCCCATATCCAATCAACATTCTGCCCTACGTCTTTTAGAGAGTGAGCAAGAGCAAGAGCTGTGCGATAATCTTCGAATTCGGACACACGTAAAGCAAAGTTTGATATGCCTTTTAGTGCATATTTTCGAATAAAGGGAAAGCTTTCATCCAAGATGAAATAGTTTTCCACATTGTGTTTCTTTAAAATTGACAGAAGGCGGTCTTCTAAACCTTCCTCCTTCACATTGGCTATTAGAAAGCTGTGATCAAAATGTGTTAACCATTCTTCAAGTGAGGGAGCATCCGTTATAAACGGATCATGCGTCACAAGAATATTGTCACCATGATTCCGTAAATCAATTTCTGCCCCAAATTGCTTTTTAGTTTCATGTATTTGTTTTATTTCGTTACGTCTATGATCAACAATTATCATATTGTTTTTTCCTTTATTTTTAAGCTGCGGCGTAAATCAAAAATGTAAGAAAAAGTACGACGGATAAGCTTTATGCGTGTTTTAAAGCTTCCTCCGCCCTTTGCTTCGCCAGAATGTCTTTTCGAAAAATCAACAGGTATGTTGATAATCTCAATATGATTTCGGCGTGCTTGGTAAAGGAGATACAGATCAAGCGAAAAATCTTTGGGCGCATCAAAACGCAAGAATTTCTCGTAAAAAGACCGAGAAAAAAGTTTGGGCTGAGCGTTGATATCGTCCAGTTTAACTTTAAGAGCCATAGATGCTATAAGCTGCATACCAAAAGTAAAAACTGCCTCAAGCAATTTACGGTTGCGGCGTTTACCTTTAATAAGATAATTACCTGCTGGTAAAGAGCAGTAAAGATCAAAAGCAATCAAAACGTCTTTTGGATCAGTCTGCATGTCGGCATGTGTCCAAGCCAGAATATCGCCTTTTGCGTTACTTAGCCCTTGTGTAATGCCATAGCCATACCCTTGGTTAATGGGGACACTAACGATTTTAAAGCGATCATCTTTCCATTTTTCGGTCTCTTGCTGAAAAACAGAAACCGAAGAATCTTTTGATCCATTATCTACCAGCAAGACTTCAACGTCTTGTCTATGTCCTAATGTTTCTCTTAAACGCTGGAAAATAAGAGGAATATTCCCTGCCTCGTTATAGCAAGGAATAACAATAGAAAGAGTAGTCATCTCTTTTTTTCCTCTACTAAGAAATTTCTCCAATATTCGATTGTATTTTCGTACAACTCGTAATCATTCGGCGTTCCCCAACATAGGTAACGGTCTATTTCGAATATATGTACGTTAAGGCCAGAATTTATTAAATATTTAAAGACCTGATCAACATAGAATTCGTCATTGATACGATCATTTGCTGCAATCATAGTTTCTGCAGCATCTACAAAATCTGATCCATGCCGAAACCAGAAAGTGCCAACGACAGCATGATCTTGTGTGGGATTATCACTAAGAGGCTTTTTTATAGACACACCTAATGCTTTGGTACCTTCGGTTTGCACCCATCCGTAAGCTTCAGGTTTAGCACAAACGGCTTCATTATTGCGAAAGGTGAAAATAAGAGCGTCTGCTTTATCAGCTACTTTTTTAAATTCTGTAGTGTCTAAATCCATCCCGTTATCGCAGGCAGCGATCATAAGCGGTTCGGGTGTGTTAATATAATCTCGTGCCAGAAGGCAGGTAGATGCTTGTCCCTGTGTTAATTGGTTTACACTGACATATTGTGCTTTGTTATAGTATTTAGAAATGGTTTTGGTAACACCATCAGAAATATGAAAATCACGTACAACAAAGGTAATGTTATTGTTAGATTCTTGTGGGTCTACGGGCAAATCTTCTACCGCAGCAACAACCATAGGGGCTTTTTGGCCCGTCCGTCGTAAGGTTGTTGGGATAACTGGCTTATGTTGAGTGTAGCCTTCCTGACTAAAACGGCTTCCGGCTCCGGCCATAGGAATAAGAATGTTCATTCTGCAACCCTCGCAGCAATTTTTGTCCAGTAAAGATACTCATCCATGTCTTCGGGCGTGCCCCACTGGCAAAAATGATTAACATTGGCCGGCGCATACACAGGTAGATCATCAGAAATTAAATGATTGAAAATCATACTTGCGTAATACTCACCACCAAGAGAATCTTCTTTATCCATAAGCCGATGCCCATATTTTTTTAGAAATTCCCCTGATTTAAAATAATATACTCCTGGAGAGTGCCGTGCTTGTGTTTTATCTATTTCAAAACTATGCTTTTCTCGAATTTCCAACATACGATCTTCGCCATCAACTTTACAGCAAGCGTATAAATTTTTTGCGGGCATAAGATGTGGATGAAAGCCAGTGTAACAAGGCACAGCCCCTGCGGCATCTACTGCTTCCATAGCCCCTTTAAAGGCTATGTAGTTCCAATGCATATAATAATCACAGTAACTGACAAGGGCGGGTCTATCATCAGGAATTGAATCCTGTGCTTTAAGCAGTGCATCAACTGGCCCTAGCTTTGCGCCTTCTATAACTGCAATTTTCCCGTTGGGTTTAAGGCTTTTCAGTATTGCGAGCATAGGCGTTGTTTCTATGTGCTCACGTCTGCATATGAAAAGTGGATCTTCTACTCCCGGAAACATACGCAAAACCCATTCAATGATGGGTCTGCCGCTTACTGGAATAAGTGGCTTGGGATCAGCATAGCCCGCTCGTGCAAAGCGAGAGCCAAGTCCAGACATAGGAATAATAAGTTGCCAGTTTTTCATGCTTTGGTGACCTTCTGTCTGTATTTTTCTGCTTCCATATTTAACAGAAAATCGGCTTCATCGGGCGGTAGGTAATGGGGATGAAGGCCCAAGCTATCCATCGTGCAACGTAAATAGTTGTAAGCTTGTTGTGTTTCATGGCCTGCTTTGGATGTGCGCAAGTCATTACTGCTTAAATAGACAGCTTGGTCAGGGAATAGGAGATGCTCTTTGTCCGCCAGCATCATGGGGGGGAGAGCCAAGTCTATTTTGTCTAAGTTAAAGTGATCCCGTATTTTTTTATTCGCGTCTTCATGTGCTTGCCATGCAGCATCTGGTGTAGCAGCGGCAACAATAATTCCATGATTTTGCAGGAGGAAAATGGCCGCTTGTTCGTGGCTTCTTTCAGGTTGAATATTGTGCATGACCGAATGAGTGACTGGTAAACCAGGAGAGGCGTAATCCACCCAAATGGCTTCGGGCAAAAGATTGCTATAAATAGTAGCACCTTCGTGAGAACATGTAAGAAGGTTAGCAATTACAGAATGACTATGAAGTACGGATAGGCCTAATAAAGCATGAAACCCTGTTTCAATAGATGGCCGCAGAGGTTTTATTTCTTTTCCATTACTTTGAATGGAAGAAACTATGAGGTTGGTATACTCTGATTCATTTTTACAAGTGGCTAATTTCTGACAGATAGAGGTATAGTCAACGCAAACGAAGCCGTCTTGAGCTTGTACATTAGCCAGTTCAACTCCAGATGCTTTTATCCACATCTTGCCATTTGAATCTTTGACGGAGGTGTTGCCACCACCGCCTTGTACAAATGCTTTGTTTTGACCAAGTTGTCTGGAGATTTCCGCTAGTCTGATCAGATCAAAATTCTGGGAATCGGGTGCTGTCATGGAAGATGGTATAGGCGACGATGAGTTGCAGGAGCCCTTCCCATCCGCCACACCAGGCGGGGGCATAAAGCCCGAAGTCCTGGAGGCCTGAGACATGCTTTTCTCCAATTTGTTCAATTTCATCCAACGTGATGGGGTGATCAAACTCTATCACCTGCCAGTTATCGCCACTGTAATAGTGCTTCACCGTGTCCGGGTATAGTTCAGAAATATCATCCAGCATTGGATCAAGGTAAAATCGGTTGGCGAGCATAACTCTGAGAGATACCTCGGGTGTGTAATTGAGTTCGCCCAAGTTGTCGCCAAAAGGAACCAAGGGTAAGAAAGAAAACACAATATCCGCCGTGTTAGCCTGTACCTTCACGTAGTTTTCAGCATCTGCTTGTCGGGCGGCTACTGAAGCAATCACTTGCTCTTTGCTATAGCCACGCTTGACGATGTCGCGTTGGATTTTCCAGTGTAAAAGTAAGTTGTCATCTGGACGCATGAAAATTTTCAGATCCAGCATTTCGCGGGCAGGTTTCAGAAAAAAGGTATGAAGACCTTCCATGACCATTAATGGTTTAGGCGGAATGGCGATAGCATCAGTAAACTTGCCGGTGTTGTGGTCATAATGGCGTCTATATATTGTAACGTGCTGCCGCATCGCTGCAATGTAATGCATCTCTTTATGCAGCTCGTTACCTTTAGGGTTAAGGTGCGTGTATTCCTGCCATTTTGCGTGACCTCGTTGCCATTTGTGCATATCGTCGCCACAAAGGGCCGCCATATAAAGTGGCGTAAATAGCTGTTCTAAATTCTTGGTCAATGTAGATTTGCCGCTTCCAGAATCTCCAGCTATGCCGATTAAAAAGGCATGAGAACTCAATTTATTATATTGAAGCCCTTTGATCCCCCGCCAGTATATCCACGCACAGTTCGCGATAAGGAGCGTTTGCATAGCTGTAAAAGCGACGTTTTCGAATAAAGGCGCATTAAAATTTCTATTTGATAAAAACGTATATAAATTTGGCCCTGCAGAAAATTCAGGAAAGACCAAGTGCAATACCTGACGATAGTCCGAGGATGCTCCCAAGCTAAAATATAAGAAATATGATACCTGTAAAAATACAAACAAAAGAGATTGCGTTAAAGAAGCTCGGGCAAAAAAGTAAACTAAAAAAGGAATGACCCAGAAATACCACCCTTGCATAGGGGGGATAAAAAGGAGAAGAATACCAAAAGTAAAGCCAAGAAACATAAGGAAAACATCGCGATTTTGTATCTTGATGCAAAGAGCATAAAATAAAAGAAGCATATAAGATGCTGGTATTAGATAAAAATCTGGTCCGTTTGATAAAAGTTTAAGAGACGCGAGTCCAATTTTCTGCTGTTCAGCGTTTAGAAAGACCATATGCTGAAAGGCGGGGCTAAATATGAACGGTAAATTTGGTATTAAAAATGCTGCTATACTTATTAAAAAATAATTAAATAAATCTTTTGTTTTCTCATTTTTCCTCCAAATATACACAAGGAAAAATGGCGCAATTAGTAATAAGTGTGTTTTACAGGCACAGCCTAATCCAAGAAAAATAGCTGAGGCATGAAGTCGATCTTTAAACAAAAAGTGAAGGGATATTGTCAGAAATGCAATGGGGAGAACATCAAGTTGACCATGTACATAGCTAATATAAAAAAGTACAGGTGAAGACCAAAGCAAAATTATAATACGATTGGTACGACCGTAAAGCCAACGCACAAATACGGCGAGTATAGCAAAATCAGCTATAAATAAAGGAATATGGTATATAAAAAACTTTGCGAAAACTGGCCAGTTTTCTATCCCAAAGGGGATTAACAAAAACCGTAATGCTACCATCGAATATAACATGACGGCTGGATAGGGAAAGGCGCGTGTGTTTCCAGACTGCCAGAAAATCTCATAAGGATTTTGAAGAGGGTGAGAACTGAAATACTCAAAAAAAGGAAAAAATAAATCACTAAAATAATTTGAAGCTAAAAAAGCACCACAAAAAACTTTTAATAATGCAACAACCCAGAATATAGGATTATGTAAAATATCTTTTAGCTTGGGATTGCCATTGATATCAAACCAGAAGGTTTTCCACATAGTCATCATACCCTGTTTATTTCTGGAAAACCCAGATTTTTGTGCCAAGAAAGTTGGTTATTGTTGTTATTATTATTGAAATGAAATTTGCAATTTGGGGGTCTATATTGAGTTTTCCTACCAAGATAAAAAGAGTAAAAAAATTAACAACGAGAGAAATTAGGTAGACTAAGGCATATTTATAGAGAAGGAATGAGCTTATTGACGATTCACTTTGATAAGTCCATTTTTTATTAAGCGGAAAACCAATAGCGACGCCGGAAAGAAAACCAATTGAAGACGCTATTTGGTATTGTATGCCATTTTTCATTAAAAAATAAAAAATTACATAGTTAAAAACAGTGCAAACTCCGCCAACAAAAAGAAAACGGATCAAGTGTTGTACGTTTTTTTGTGAGAATCCAGACAGCATTTATTTGTTCTTCAAGGAAATTAGATATGCTGGAATGCCTAAGCTTTCCGCGCCTAAAACATCTTTACTATAGCTGTCCCCAATCATAAGGGTTTTACTTGGAGTAGTTATTCCAAGCTTTTCCATGCCAGCGAGAAACATTTTTGGATCCGGTTTTTCTGCGCCGACTTCTTCTGAGGTGACAAGATACTGAATTTTTTCCAAAAGCCCCAACTTTTCAAGCTTCCGAATTTGGATATGGGTAGTCATGTCACTTACTACGCAAACTGGTATGTTTGCATTTGCACAGCGTGTTAAAAATAGGTCGGCTTCGGGGGCTAGCCGCATATCCTGTATAAAGCTATCCCAATACAAGGCGTCTGCTTCATAGGCGCGTTGATAAGAAGCTACGACGTCATTGCTCTCATATATATGTAAGAACGCCAAAAGCCGCGACCGGCATGGTCCTTGTGGTGCAAGTCGGGCAGTAACTAAATTACGAGCATCCCGATATTTTTTAAAAAAAATATCTTTCGGAACAGAAGTAAAAATTTCCGAATGAACTTTCTCTATGGCGAAATTATGCCGTTCATCATAAGAATATAAAGTATCGTCAAGATCGATTAATACGCCTTCGCAATTTTCTAAAGGAATATTACTAAATTCATAAGTTTCCATTTTTATCGATCTGCTCCTGAATAAAAAATTGTTAAATTCATCGGGGGGGGGTATATCACGCTTGAGATGCAACAATTAAATGGTTGTTCTATAAAATAGCTTACTCATTTACCTTAGAGAATAACCCAAAAAACTCATTACATCGTAAAAGCTGATTCCTTTTTCACTCCGTGGTATGGATATGTCTTCACCTTCCATAGATATTTTTGATATGAAATTATATCATCCATGAACAGACAGTGCGTGTAGTGGTTGTCTTTTGCGTATAGCAGGCCGCGGGTGAAACCACCAGAGCCCCCTAAATTAAGATTAGGAATAACCTTCGCGCCACATGCTTCATCATCCGTTACGGTTTGTGAGTTATCTGCGACAACCACACTTAAGCGATCAGCCCAAGTTGAGGCAGCCTGCAATGCATTGGAGAGCTTTTGCTGGGACGGAAGCAAATAGGGTTTGCGGTTAAAATCGGTAATGACAACGGTTAGATTAACAGCGCGTAATAACTTTTGTTCTGTAACAATTCTATCGCCTAAAAGATGTCCATCTTCAAGGCCTTCGACCCCAAAATAGAACACAATTCTCGTCAGCGTTCGACGGTAATGCCGTTGAAATATGTGTCAAAAGATGCGCGGCCTTCCTCCTTAAAATAAAGGATTTCTGGTTCGGCCGAGATAATTCAACTTTTTCATTGTGCGTTCTGAAATAAATATCTTCAGGAATGAGCGATTACACCTTCGGGAAGACAACGTTCTGTAGAACAAAACTGGACTGATGGTCCTGTCGGGAAGAAGTAATAATCTCCTTTGTGCGGGCGTTCACTAAACGGCGTTCCTTGCCAATATGGGAACAATGAGAGTTTCTTTTAGAGCAATTCCACTTTAATCTGGTTCGTAACCTGCTGCTGTAAAGAA
>NZ_BAMW01000006.1 GCF_000963945.1 Acetobacter indonesiensis
GCTGTTTGCCGTTTTTCATTACCACACAAAGTGGCTGGTTAACTCTGTGTCTGAAGTTGTGACTGTTGAACCGCTGCCGGAGCCGCAGGCCAGAAGGCTTCCGCAATTTCAGAGTGAATGAGCGATAATTGAGTCTGAATCCACGTCATATATTCGTGCAGGCCACGGATAATCATTTCATCGGCGGTCTGTTCCAGTAACGTGACGCGAAGTTCTGCAATGCGCTCCTGAATAGGGCCGCATTGACGTCGCATGCTTCTATGGCCGGAAAGAGCCGCTACTGTGGCATCAAGCTGGCTCAAGTTGATGGCCAGAGAGCGGGGAAAGCCCTCATTCTTCAACAGGAAACCCACCACATTTGCGGGGGTGGTGGTTACGGGTTGAAGGCGGCGGAAGGCATGATAGGCTGCCGCAGACCGCAGAACCGACGCCCATTGGCTGATATCAATATCAGACCCGACCTTTTCGCCCTGGGGTAGAAGAGTGTGGTAGCGAATATCAATCAGCCGCGTAATCTGGTCGCTTCGTTCCAGATGCTTGCCCAGCAGATAAAACAGCCACGCCTGATCGCGATAGAGCGTGCCCTCCGTAATGCCAAAATGGGTCTGGCAATCCTGCTTCAGGCGGTTGCAGATGCTCGAAAGGCTGTTCAACCGAATGTCAGCCAATTCCAGGTCAAGCACCCAACGCGTGAAGACGTTCAGATGCATCCACATTTCAGTGGAAATCAGCGGCCGGACGTTGCGGGCATTTTCCCGCACCGCATGTGCCATGGCCTTGATGGAGTTCGGGTTGGCGCGTTCCGTCACATAGAAGGCAATAACGTCTTCTTCCGTGGCGCTGTCATGCAGGCTGAAAAATGTGGCTTCATCCGAATTCAACTGGATGATGGAATCCCACCCAGTCTGACCGTCAGGCCCGCGTACAAAGGCCTCGGTCACCTCCATCAGGCGGGCCAGATTTTCAATCCGCTCCATATAGCGAGCCAGCCACATCATGCTTTCCGCATAACGGGACAGAAGGTTGTTCAGCCCCGGCAGCATGGAAGAAAGAGTAAAGGTTTCCTGCGTCATGATGTCAGCACCCATGTATCTTTAGACCCACCACCCTGAGAGGAATTGACCACCAGAGAGCCCTTGCGCAAGGCGACGCGCGACAGGCCGCCAGGCAGCACCCAGGTTGATTTTCCGGTCAGGGCAAAGGGGCGTAAATCAACGTGACGTGCTTCCACCCCGTTTTCACACAGCGTGGGAGATACAGAAAGGTTGATGACTGGCTGGCTGATATAGTTTGTCGGGTTTTCTTGCAGGCGGTTTCTGAAATCTTCCAGTTCAGCCTTGCTGGCATGGGGGCCAATCAGCAGGCCGTAGCCACCGGATTCCCCAACGGGTTTGATAACCAGTTTGTCCATGTTTGCTAAGGTATAGGCCAGCCCTTCAGGCTCTGCGCAGATATGGGTTTCAACGCTGTCCAGAATAGGGTCTTCACCCAGATAGTAGCGAATGATGCGCGGCATATAGGCATAGACGGCTTTATCATCCGCAACACCCGTGCCCAGCGCGTTGGCAATGGTGACGTTGCCACGCCGATAGGATTCTACCAGTCCGGGCACACCCAGCATGCTTTCGGGGTTGAACACCAGTGGATCGAGAAAATCATCATTCAGGCGACGGTATATGGCGTGGACAGGCCGCAACCCCGCAACGGTGCGCATGTAAACCCGGTGGTTTTCAACAACCAGATCTTTGCCCTCTACCAGAGGCACACCCATCTCACGCGCCAGAAAGACGTGTTCAAAATACGCTGAATTATAAATGCCCGGTGAAAGCAGAACCACTTGCGGGTCTGTTACGCCTTCTGGCGCAACATCACACAGGCTCTGGTGCAGGCGCAGGCCGTATTCATCGACTGACCTCAGCGCCATGCCTGATGCCAGATCAGGCATCAGACGCAGCATCATATGCCTGTTTTCAATGACGTAAGAGACACCAGAGGGTGTGCGGGCATTGTCTTCAAGCACCAGAAAGCGGCCATTCTGGTCACGGATCAGGTCTGTGCCATTGATATGCACATACACGCCACCCGGCACATCCAACCCCACCATGGCTGAACAGTAATTGGGATTATTCAACACCAGATCAGCAGGGATAATGCCGTCACGCAGAATGGCGCGGTCATGATAGATATCGTGCAGGAAAAGGTTGATTGCCTTGACGCGCTGCTGCACACCGCGTTCCACATGGTCCCATTCCTGTGCGGTCAACACGCGGGGAATGACATCAAACGGCAGAATACGGTCAATCGCTTCCTTGTCCGAATAAACGGTGAAGGTGATGCCCAAACGGTAAAGCTGGGCTTCGACCGCTGCGGCTCTATGGCGCAGTTCCGCCAGATCATAGCCTTTCAGCCGATTGTAAATCTGGTTCAGGCTGGGCGGGGCCGTGTCTTTGCGGTTTAACAGTTCGCAAAAGAAATCTGGAACTATGTAGTCAGAAAAAATGCCGTCTGCCTGAGCGGGTGCATGTGTAAGCGAGCCAGTCATCCCTGCCTCCCGATCCTGTTTCTGGCAGACGGCGTGTATGGACAAGACCCACACAGGCAGCACGCCAGTTCGTTACGATTGATTACTAACGGAGCAAGAATTCGCAGCTTTGCCAAGCGTCAAAACCACTATTCGTTATTTTTTCGAATCAGAATAGGAAGGGGTGTTGCTGTACCAGATAATCCTGTTACCGTAACGTCCTTCATCTTTTTCTGATTGTTGCGTCGTTCCGAACAACAAGGCACAGAAAACGCACCGCAAGGCATATAAGGGGTATTCAGGCCTACAATCATGAGTTCACACGTCATGCTGAGTCATCACACCCGGTATCAGTATGACCGCCCGGTGTTTCTCGGCCCGCAAACCATCAGACTGCGCCCGGTGGCTACGTCCAAAACGCCAGTGCGTGCCTATGCGCTGCGTATTGCCCCACCCTATTCGCAGCAGACGTGGCAGCGCGATGTGTACGGGAATGATGTGGCACAGGTCGTGTTCGCTGAACGCGTGACGCATTTTGATATCACGGTGCAGCTTGAGGCCGACCTCGCGCCCCGCAACCCGTTTGATTTTGTTCTGACACCTGATGTTGCCCAGTGGGTTTCTCCTGCTGACCGAAATAGCGCGAGTGGTTGTGCGGGCATGCAGCAGAGTCTGGGTGGGGTGACACAAAGCATGAAGATGGCCCATGCCGCTAACGTGCCATTTAGGCAGCCGTTCTATCAGGCCATGCCTGATGCCGCAGAGTTGTCAGACTACTGGCAGAGCGCAGCACTCGGCCCGACCGTACGAGCCTTTGTGCAAGAGTGGGCGCAGAAGGCCCCGGCAGATACGCTTGAAATGCTGGTGGCGCTGAACCGGGCCATTGCCGCGCAGATTGGCTATCAGGTCCGGTTAGAGCCCGGTATCTGGAGCCCGGAAGAAACCTTGTCTCGGGGCACAGGCTCGTGCCGGGATAGTGCGTGGCTGTTGATTGCCATTTTGCGGCATCTGGGTTTTGCCGCCCGTTTTGTCTCAGGTTACCTTGTGCAAGCCACCCGTAATGCTGTGGGTGAGGAAGTGCTGACGTGTGATCTGCATGCATGGGCTGAAACATTTCTGCCCAGTGCTGGATGGGTTGGGTTTGACACAACATCGGGCCTCCTGACAGCGCAGGGGCACGTGCCGTTAGCGGCAACACCCCAGCCCGAGCACGCTGCCCCGGTGTCAGGCCTGCTTGACCAGTGTCAGGCCGTGTTTGACGTTAGTATGCAAGCACAGCGTTTATTTATAAATGCGGACTGCTGACGCACCGTTTTTCTGTTGCTCTTTTTAGTCTTGGCGCAGACAGTGCTGACGTATGAGGATTTTTACCTGTCAGTCCTGCCAACAGATCGTGTTTTTTGAAAATACTGTCTGTGAACGCTGTCACCATACTTTGGGCTATCTGCCCGGCATGTTTGCCCTGACAGCGCTAGACCCGTTGCCAAACGGCTTATGGCGGCCACTGGCGCAACAGGTGCGCCGGGCCGAACTGGCGTTCTGCGCCAATCATGCTCACGGTGTCTGTAACTGGCTGACCGCGGCCACCCATACAGACAAACCTGCTTTCTGTGTGGCGTGTCAGTTCAACCGCACGATTCCCAATCTGGATAACCCGGATAATCTGGAGCGCTGGCGTAAGCTGGAAGTGGCCAAGCACAGGTTGTTCTACACCTTGCAACGGCTGAAACTGCCCATGAAAACCCGGCAGGAAGACCCCGAAAACGGTCTGGCTTTTGATTTTCTGGATGACCCACCAAATGGGTCCGAAAATGTGCTGACGGGCCATAATAACGGTATCATCACCATTGCCGTGAAAGAGGCGGATGACGACCGGCGTGAACGTATGCGGGTTGAGATGGGAGAGTATTACCGCACGCTTCTGGGGCACTTCCGGCACGAGATTGGGCATTACTACTGGAATCTGCTGGTGCGTGACGCAGGACGCTTGGAGTCGTGCCGCGCCGTGTTTGGTGATGACAGGCAGGATTATCAGGAAGCCCTGAAAAAACACTACAGCAAACCCGCACCGGAGGGCTGGCGCGAGCAGCATGTCAGCCTTTATGCTACATCTCACCCATGGGAAGATTTTGCCGAGACATGGGCCCACTATCTGCACATTGTTTCCACGCTTGAAACCGCATGGGCCTATGGTGTGACCATTAGCCCCGGTGTTGCGGGCAGCCATAGCTCATGGCCCGACAAGCGCGGTAATCCGTACACGGACACATCGTTTGAAGATATTATCCAGTCCTGGTTACCGCTGACCTACGCGGTCAACAGCCTGAATCGGTCTATGGGCTTGCCTGATTTCTACCCGTTTGTGCTGACCGACGGTGTGGTGAAAAAACTGTCTTACATCCACACCCTTATCCGCGAAGTGCAGGCCCTGCGGTCCTGATACGGGGCCGCGACGGGTTTACATTTTGCGTTAAAGTCTGGACGTATAAAACGCAAAAACGCGGCCTGAACCGCGTTTGAACGTCGTCTGTCTGATGCTCCTGCTTAATGCAGGACGCGCGTAGTGATGGTGTGGGCCAGTGCCTGTTCATCCGCAAAATCCGGCCATTCATTATGAGCCAGCGTGGTGAGTGACGGCGTAGGCAGTTTCAGCTTAGAGGCGTAGATCCACAGATAAGACAGGGCGCGATGAACGTAGTCCCGCGTTTCCATATTGGGGATCAGTTCCATAAACAGTAGAGGATCATCGGACGATGCGGCTGCCTTTTCCCACCGTGCAAGGGCAGAGGGGCCTGCATTATAGCTGGCCAGCAGGCGGATCATGTCACCACCGCGCACGGAAAGATGCGTGGTGTGGCGTGTCAGATCAGCCAGATATTGCACATAGCGCTGCCCGATTTCCAGATTCAGGCTGGGGTCATGCAAGGCCGTAGCGGCGTTTTCAAAGCGATGATTCAGGTTGGTAGCCGATGCACTGGTCACAAAATCAGCCGTCAGCGGGCGGATCTGCATCAGCCCGTGTGCGCCTGCGCCAGAGACAGCCTGCGGATCAAAATTGGATTCCAGACGGGTCAGGGCATAAACCAGCGCCGGATCCATCGTGAAACCGTGGCGAGGTTTCAGCAGGGGCAGCGGCAGGTCATCATGTTCCTTGCCATGAGCTTCATGGGCTGCCAGTGCGTCTGACATCTCGGCCGCCAGATCGTGCAGACCTGCGGTTTCCGCTACCAACTGGAAAGAGCGGGCAAGCGTCACATCGCGCAGGTCAGGCCATGCGCGGCGAATGGTGTTTTCTGCACGTTCCTGTTCGCCCACCTGTAGCAGGGCAAACACCCGGCGGCCGACGTCAGTTGCGCCAACAGCTTCAATGTCAATTTCTGTCAGCACCGGAACTGAAGGCTGGGAAGAGGCTTCAAGCGGTGCGAAATTGATCTTGTGCGTGTGATCTTTGGTATGGGTGGTGCCAGAGGCCGGGTGCAGAATACGTTCCGCCAGCAGCCCGTAGAAGGTGCTGGGGAAGGCTTCAGCGTGTTGCAGCCACAGATGGCGGGCTCGGTCGCTGCCCTGCTTTTCATGGGCACGGGCAGCCCAGAATGCGCAGGCTGCGCGCATTTCCGGTGTTGCGTTGCGGGCGTGGGAGCCCCGCTCAAAGAACGGTGCGGCCTGTGCATATTGTTCCTGCTGCCACAGGGCCAGCCCGGCAACAAAGCCTGCCAGCGCATTATTGCCTTTGGAGCTTTCAACCCCGGTGCGGGCAATATCAAGCGCGAAATCTGTCTCCCCCGCGTTCAACATGGCTTGAGCCGTCTCTGCCTGAAGCTGGGCAGCGTAGGCAGGGGTCATGCCGGGGGTGGCTGTAATCAGCTTCAGCGCACTATGGACGCCTTTCAGTCCCCAGCCTGTGCGTTCCCGCAGGGTGCGGTCAAGCAAGGGGTTACGCGTGAAGTCATGCGTCAACGGGTCGGCCGGGATAGTCGCGTGATCGGGTGCCAGACGCTCCCCTGCCGGAACAGGAGGCAGCGGGCCTCCGCGTTGGGGCAGGGCAGACAGTCGTGCCCAGATTGCTGCGGCATCCGCATAGGATGGGAACGTCTTGAGCCATTCACGCAGTTCTGTGGCACCTGGATGATAGGCGGGGTTCAGATAGCGGTCAGCTTCGATGTCTCCCAACAGGGTAGAGTCTGTCAGCCGGGTTGTGCTGTTGATGGCCTCGGCAAAGGCTCCCTGACGTTGAAGCCGGAAAATAGCACGAATCTGGGTATCCAGTTCGGAGGATAGTGGCTTGGGTAGCGCAATATCATCCCCTTCCGGGAAGGCCTGCCTGGGTAGAACCATCGCCAGCTCTTCGCTGTGCGGGTCCAGCCCTGGTTCAGGCGGCTTGGCATGGGCGCGCGTCGTTACGACGGTTGCACTAGCCAACAGGGCTGCTCCGGCCATAAAGGCCCTCGCTGCGATATTGTGAGATATTTGACCTATCGCTCGCATGGCTGGCGGGGTCTATTGCGTTCTGCTTCAAAAAGCAAGTTTACTATTTGTAAAGCACAGCATGGTCCGCTTTAGGAAACGGTAGATAGTCTGCCGTGAATAGCTGCAAAATAGTGCGAGAACTTACTGTATTTCATAAGGAAATTCTTACTGTATTCCGTCACAATTATTGTTTGTGGCAGGATCATGTTCCTGCTGTCACAATCTGGTTTCCAGCATTTTCCTGTAGCGTTTGTGCAACAAGTAGCAGGTCCTGCCAGATGTCCTTCCGGGCGGTCGGGCTGGTGCGTAGTTGCAGGGGGTGCCGCATGATCAGGGCCGGCACGTCAGCAGGGTGTCCGGCTATGGGGATGGGCACCCACTTCCGGCGCGGTAACACCTTGTGCTGTTTCATTAAAAGGCGTGCGGGCAGGCGTCCGCATAGCAACAGATATTGCGGTTCGAACAGGGCGATAGCGCGGGTCAGGAAGGGTTGGCATATCCGCAATTCAGCGTCCGTGGGGGGGCGTCCGCCTGGGGGACGCCACGGCAGGGCGGTTGCCAGCAGCAGGTCTGCACGGGCAAGCCCGATCGGGGCCAGCATCTGGTTTAGTAAATCCCCACAGAGACCGGAGAAAACAGCGCCGCTTCTATCTTCATCGGCGTCCGGGGCTTCGCCAATAATCATGAGCGGGGCGCGGTGCGGTCCCTGTGGAAAAAGAGTGTGCATGGCTGTCGTGCGCAGCGAGCATGCATCAAACTGGTCAATCGCCGTCCGCAGGGAGTCGGAGGTCGTGGCCGCGTTGGAAACAGACTGAGCCAGCGCAATGCTTTCTGCCAGAGACGGAGGGGCTGTAGGAAGCGAGAGGGCTGGTGTTGGCCGCCGGATGTCTGGGCCGGTCTGCACAGACGGTGGTTCGACTGATTTCCGGGCAGGCGTGGCGGCTGTCTGTCGGAAGGACGGCGGCGGTGTGGGGGATGACATCGGGGCAAGCTGGGCGAGCCGGTGGTCAAGCGCGGTGTCGCCCACTGCGCAATCAATGCCCCATTCAGTATAAAGGTGAAGAAGAGACAGCGCGCCGTCCATCAGATAAACCATACTGCTTGCGGGATAATTTGGCGCTTGGCTGGTGGCAGGGTAGAGAGGTGTCCATCGTTCATGTCGTTCTCCCCAGTCGTTGCCGGAACGGGGTGCGCCCAGCGGGCCTTCGGGCCTCAGCCGCTCCTGATAGGGTCATTATGCTGTTTTGTCGCCTTCTGCCTACGGTTTTCCTGCTGCTTTCTGTATCTGTCCTGACACCCGCCCTTTCGGCACAGGCGGCGGATGGACCAAAAACAGCACAGACAGCCCCCAGGCAGACTGGGCCACAGAACCATTCTGAGGGGCATGTCGATTCGGGCGCATTTCTGACAGCGGTGGTCGCTACCCATAACGGGGATGATCTGGAAGCCGCCCGTGCCTTTCGTGCGGCTGCGGCGGCAGACCCAGCCAGTCAGGAATTGCTGAAGCAGGCTTTTGTGCGCAGCGTTCTGGCCGGTGATCCTGAAGCGGTGCCTCTGGCCCGTATCAATACCAGGTTGCCGGGTGGCCAGACCATTATTTCCTCACTGGTGTTAGGCAATGACGCCGCCATGCATGGTGACTGGGCAGCAGCATCGCGCTTTTACAAACAGGCCGAAGCTGACCCCATGGCGCATTTGATCATGCCCATGTTGCAGGCCTGGTGCCATCAGGCACAGGGGCAGGTGGATGACGCCATATTGTCCCTGACCCAGATTCAAGGGTCTGTACTGGTGCCGTTTTATACTCTGCACGCTGCCATGGTGGCGCAGGTCGGCCAGAAACCAGCTTTGGCGGGTGATCTGTTCGCGCAATCTGCCCGGTTGATGCCGGGATTTGATCTGCTGCTTACACGGTCATACGCCGCATGGTACTGGTCTCAAGGCCAGCAGAGCAAAGCCCGTGCGTTGCTGCGCGGCATGATTGATTCGGACCCCGTTCTGGCATTGGCCGGGACACAGTTACAGGCCTCCATCAGTCACTTTCCGGTTGCCACACCGCAACAGGGGCTTGCGCGCGCCTATGTGTTAACGGCGTTTCTGTTGCGACAACAATCACGCCAGCAGGCCCGACAGAACAACGCGGCTCCGCATAATCGGCATGTGCCTGATGACCATCAGTTTGATGAAGCGTCCCGCCTGATGTTGGGGTTCGCGCTGGGGTTGGACCCGCATCTGGCAGAGGCCCGCCTGATGCTGGCCGAAATACAGGATGATGAAGGCCATCAGACCGCAGCGCGTGAAACCCTGCTGCGCATCCCGGAAACAGATCCGCTTGCCCCTGTCGCGGCGTTCCGTCTTGCCTTGGCCGATGGCGCCACGGGGCATCTGGATGAAGCCCGCAGCAAACTCAGTCAACTTGTGCAGGATTCCCCTAATCTGGAACTGCCCGCACGGGCTCTGGGTAATACCCTTTCGGCCCAGAAGGATTGGAAAGGCGCGGTTGCGGCCTATTCCAAAGCAATCACTTTGGCCAAAGCGCAGAAAAAACTCGACTGGTCCCTGCTGTTTCTGCGGGCTGCTGCCTATCATGAGGCAGGCGACTGGCCCCATGCCAAGGAAGATTTGAAAGCCGCATTAGCACTGGCACCAGATGAACCCGTGCTGCTTAATTTCCTTGGGTATTCAATGGCAGAGCGGAAAGAAGATTTGCCAGAAGCCGAAAAACTTCTCCGTCGTGCTGTAGCCCTTGACCCGCAGGATGCAGCAATACGCGATAGTCTGGGATGGGTCCGTGTTGAGCAGGGAGACCTGCGTGAAGGTCTGATCCTGCTTGAAGGCGCGGCAGAACAAACCCCAGAAGACCCCGAAGTGAATTACCATCTGGGTGAGGCTTACTGGCGGTCTGGCCGTAAAACGGAAGCTGTTGACCAATGGAATGTGGCCTTGGGCCTGAAGCCGGAACCGGCAGATGAAGCCCTGATCAGGGCTGCCCTTGCACGGGCGGCGGCTGCGGGTGACAAAAAAGCAGAACAGATAGAACAGGCTCCTCATGCCCCGGCTGCGGAGGGGAGTGAAAAGGCAGAAGGAAAGCATACGCCGTGATGTCAGCCACATTGGACCCGTCAACCCGGCTTCTGACTGAAGCGGCGCACGCCAAGATCAACCTTTATTTGCACGTTACCGGCAAACGGGCCGACGGATACCATCTGCTGGATAGTCTGGTCGTGTTTGCCGGAGCAGGGGACCGCCTGCGCTACGAACCGGGCCCTGAACCGCTGCATCTTGAGCTTGCAGGCCGTTTTGGTGCGACTTTGGGGGCAGATGCCGCCGGGCCAGATAATCTGGTGATGAAGGCCGCTGCTGCGCTGCGTGCTGCCAGTGCCCCAACGGCCCACATTCAGGGTGGCCGGCTGGTGCTTGAAAAAGAACTGCCCGTGGCATCAGGAATTGGCGGTGGTTCAGCCGATGCCGCTGCTGCCTTGCGCTTACTGTCACGCGCATGGCAGGCCAATGTGCCAGAAGAAACACTGCTTCAGATTGCTGAAAAACTGGGTGCGGATGTTCCAGTCTGCATGGCCAGTCAGGCCGCACGGATGGAAGGCATCGGCGAGCACCTGTCAGCGGCACCAATGTTGCCAGCGTGTGGAATGGTTCTGGTCAATTGCGGGCAGGCTGTTTCAACCCCGGATGTTTTTCGCAAGCGGGACGGGGCGTTTCGTGAACGTGCCGTTCTTCCTGCTGGCTGGTCAGATGCCCAAAGCATGGTGGCCGATCTGGTTAAGCTGGATAACAGTCTGGAAGTCCCAGCCTGTATGGTGTGCCCACCTGTCAGAACAGTGCTGACTTCTCTTGCAGACCAACCGGAGTGTTTGCTTGCCCGTATGAGCGGGTCCGGCGCAACGTGTTTTGCCTTGTTCCCGTCTTCCTTAGCGGCCCAGAACGCAGCGGGTGCCTTGGCAGCTGCCCAGCCTAGCTGGTGGGTGTGGGGCGGCGGCCTGGTCTGAAGACTGGTAAAGCCGGCAGTAATCACTATAATTGGGGCTGCCCGTTTCTGTAATAACGGGTTGTCTCTCACGCAATGTGACACAATTTACCATTATGGCCTGATAACTGAAAATACACTCTTGCTTTCAAGAGTGAGTATAGTTTTGGCCATAAGGAAGAAGGTGGGATCAATGTCTTCAAAAATAGACCTTACGCTGTCTGAAGATCATAAACTGGCCCAAATGACTCTGTCCGCGGATGAGACAGAGGCCAAGGCTGAAATCCCTCTGACCCTTGAACAGGTGACGCAGTTGATAGCGGTGCTGGGCCGTGTGCGGGAAACCATGGTGGGCGATCAGGATGTTCCCCCCATTGAAGGGGCCCGCTTTAACCCCGTTACCCGTACCCGCTGGGCATTGCAGCCTGAAGCCCTGACCGAAGGATCCGTGCTGGCTTTTCAGCATCCAGCCTTCGGCCCGGTCGGGCTGGTGTTGACCCCACAGGATGCGGAGAAGCTGATGCACGGGCTGCATCTGCATCAGGAAATGCGTACGCATCAGCAAGCCAGCCGTGGCAAACCGAACTGAAAAGCCGAAAACGTAAGCCTCTTTATCGGGAAGCTGCGTTCAATCTGATGAGGCACAGTGGCAGCCATAGGTATTCGCTGTGACCGGTTGATGTGCAATATGTATCGTCTGTTTTTAGATACGGAGAATTTTGATGAAATTGAGCGCGCGTAATCAGCTTAAAGGTAAGGTTCTTGCTATTCAGAAAGGGGCAACAACGTCCCACGTAAGCATCGAACTGACGGGTGGCGCTGTTGTTATGGCGTCTATTACAAATGAAGCCGTGGCTGATCTTGGTCTGGAAGTCGGGCAACCTGCCACGGCTGTCATCAAGGCATCAGATGTCATGGTCGGGGTGGACTGATTTACCCCACCCCGCTCCCTATTTGACGGGGAGATGCGATTGGCGGTGAAACACCATCAAAGGCTGGTTCTGACCATCTGAAAGAACCAGCACATCGCCAGTCGGCGCTATTTGCCAGTTTCGGGTATTTTCCAGCCCCACAAGAAAAGCACGTTCGCGTTGGGCTGTTGTCGTATCCAGACAGGCGCGCCGGGTTGTCGCAACGGGCGCAAACTGAATGGTCTGCCCGGCTACAGTCATTGTGCTGTTAATCTGATTACAGATTGTTGTGCCTGCCACGCTGCCATCGTCATGCAGTTCCAGCGTGGGGCTTGGTGTCCCATCCTTTAGGGCGGTGTCGCCCAGTTTTTCCAGATGCCATGACCCTGTCAGGCTCGGGGCCAATTGCTTGCCCCCGTGTCGGCGCACCGTCAGCACGATATCGGCGTCCGATGTCAGGTTAATAGGGGCAGGCATAGGGGTTTTGAACCATGGCTGCCCATTAACCTGTATGGTGCCCGTCAATCCGTATGTGCGGCCAGATTTCAGAAGGTTTCTGTCAAGAGTGATCTGGAACGGGATGGGAACCTGCCGCGTGGTTGCAAAGCTGGAACGCGCAATCGTTTTCGGCTGTGTGGGGTGGCCTGTCAGATCCACAATCCGGAGTTCTACGGTGGCTGGCGGTATTGCCATACGTTCCCGGTAAACAACGCTGCCGTGCAGAGTTGTTTTTGGCGTTTGTGCAGAAGCCTGACCTGCCACGCTTGCCCCCAATCCACACAGAAGACCCATCATGACAGTGCGACGGAGGGGGGATGGCAACATCAGTCAAACTCCTTGCAGCAGAAACAGAGTGATAATTCTGCTGCTTTTCTTTTCCCTCTCTGCTCGAAATCAAGCGCGCAAGGGAGTGATTGTTAAGAGAAAAACGCGTGCCGGGCCAACAGGTTGCCAGTTTCACAGAACAGAAACAGGGCAAGTAGCAATGCTGGCCTGACTAGTAAGCAGCATAAGACGCAGAAGAGGGAAATATACTGCGGAAAGCGACTTGCAGCCACGAGTAAGCTTTGATTCCAACACCGCCAGTACCTTCATCGATTGAGGAGGCACCCGTGATGCAAGGGTGCCTTCCTCTCGTTAAGGGGATCGGATCGACGGAGGCTACGGGTTTACTTTTTACCCGCGCGTATATGCGAAATCAGGCCGGTTAATCCTGCGGCGACCATCGCCCCGATAACGCCAGCGCGTGCGCCTGATGTCACAAAGAAAGACAGCGGGCTGTCTAGCCTGCGTGATTGCGTGTCAAAAGCGCCATGCGCAGAGACAGCACCCGGTGCTGTCTCAAACAGATCATCCTTGGCATCGGTATCGGCGCAGGTTTTTTCAAGCTGTGCCTTATAACCGTGTTCAGCCAGACGTTTTTCCCGGAACCCTGACCCGATCACATTCCACGCTGCAGACAGCGTTGTGGCAGGGCCGATGGAAATGGAACGGCTGGTGGTAAAGGCGGCACGGCAAATCGCTTCTGCTGCGACTTCCGGTTCATAAACTGGGCCGATCGGTTTCAGGCGCTTGCCTGTAGTATTCCGCGTCCAGCCATAGCGCGGTGTGTTGATGGATGGCAGGTCAACCATGACCACGCGAATATTATCGGCATCATGCAGCAGTTCTGGGCGCAGGCTTTCACAAAAGCCACGCAGGGCAGCACGCGCCCCGTTTTCAACAGCTTGCAGCGGCAACCCGCGCAACGACGGTGCCAGATCAAGATTGATGATGGCTCCATGTCCACGGCGGCGCATATGTGTCAGCGCAGCAAGCGTGCCATTTACACTGCCCAGATAGGTTACTTCAGTTGCGCGGCGGATATCCTGCGGGGCCAATGTGGCCACTTGCCCGACAACGGTTGCCCCTGCACAGTTGGCCCAAACGGTAATGGGACCCAATTCAGCTTCCACACGTTCTGCCGCTTTTGTAACAGCATCTGAATCGGCCACATCAACAGGGATAACCACTGTGCGGACGGAGTGGCTGGCAAGGTCACGGGCTGTTTCCTGCAAGCGGTCTTCGTTGCGGCCGAGAAGGGCAACATCAAAACCGGCCCGGCCCAACGCCCGGGCGGCAGCACGGCCAATGCCGGCTCCGGCACCGGTAACAACGGCAATCTGCGATGGCATTCTGGGGTCTCCCTGCCTTGGTGGAGTGGGTCAGATGGTGTCAGATGGTGTCGGATGTTTTGCCTTGCCGCTGGCTGATCTGCAAGCACAGGCACGGCGTGTCAGCCGTGCAGGCTAAACACCGTAGCAAGCCGCCCGTTACAGGTAACGGAGGGCCAAGACGCCGCCAATCAGCAACACGGCAAATATACCCATGATCAATGGCAGACGTGTTTCAATAAAGGATTCAATCGGCGGGCCGAATTTGCGTAGCAGGGCGGCAACCAGAAAAAACCGAACCCCGCGGGTCACGGCGCTGGCAATCATGAACGGACCCAACGCAAAATGAGCCATACCACTGGCAATGGTCACAAATTTGTAGGGGATGGGGGTTAACCCTTTGAACAGGATAATCCAGACACCCCATTGCCGAAATTTTTCCTGAAGGCTGATCAGGGTATGTTCAGCATGATAAAAACGGACAATGGGCATAGCCAGATAATCCAGCAGCATCGACCCGATAACCCAGCCAAGCACGCCACCCGCCACGCTGGCCACGGTGCAGATTACGGCGTAACGCCAGGCGTTATGCCGTTGCGCCAGCACCATGGGCACAAGCAGCGTTTCAGGGGGAAGGGGGAAAAAACTGGCTTCTGAAAATGCCAGCAATGCCAACCACAGTGGTGCGTACGGACTGGCGGCATGTTTCAGCACACCTGCATACAGGCGGTTGAGTAAAGAAGGGCGGGCAGGGGCTGTCACATCAGGCATGGGCAACAGATGCCATGAGTACAGCCATTAGGCCAGAGGCCGCGGGCCATGGTTTGTCAGGCTGCTAAGGTTACATGCGTTCCCGGCGCAGCACGTCTTCAGCCTTGCGGTGAATGGTGTCGTATTCATCCTGCGTCAGGGTGCCCTTGTGCAGCATTTCGCTGGCGCGGGCCAAGGCGTCCCGCGCGTGGGACGCATCGGGAATCGGGTAGCGGCGGCCGGGTAGGGCAAAGGCATCATCCGGCAGGGCGTTGCGTTCTTCCGTAGTCAGTTTGGACATGGTCCGGGCTCCCGTCTGGTTCACACAATTCTGGTGTGTTGTTCAGTTCGTCCAGTTCTGCCATGGCGGCTTCAGCACTTGTGGTCGGCACGTCTGACGCAGGGGCCGTGCCGGGTTTGCTGGCAGCAACCGGTGCCGTCAGTTTCTGCGTAACGCGAAATGCGGTCAAGACAGCCAGTGACCCAAACACAATAACGCCGGCCGCCTGCCCAATCTGCACCCCTGCTGGCCCAAAGCGTGTGCCAAATCCTACAAACGGTATGGTGCCAAGTGTAGCGCGCCCCCAGTTGAAGGCCGTGGAGTAAAGCGGAAAACCGAGGTTGTTGAAGGCTGCATTGGCCACAAACAGCATGCCGACAAACAGATAACTGCCAATGGTCAGTGAGCAGAACAGGTGAATGAGCATGGCCGCATCACCCTGTGCATTGAAGGCCGCCACCACATAGTTCTGCAATGCAGCTAGAATAATCCATGTCAGGCCAATACTGATCATGACCAGTTTCAAGGCTGCCGTCAGTGTTTCGCGCACACGATGGCACAATCCGGCCCCCATATTCTGGGCCATGATAGGACCAACCGAGCCAGTCAGGGCAAATACCAGTGAAAACAGCACGGGCACAGTGCGCTCAATAGAAGCCTGCCCACCCACGGCATCCAGCCCGAAATGGGCCATCGACTGGGTTACATAAACGCCGCCAACCGGTGTAGCGAGGTTGGTCAGAATGGCTGGCATGGCGATTGACGCAACATGCCGCGTATCACCTGAAATGCGAGAAAGCGTGGGCCAGATAATCATGTCATGGCGCAGCGCACCGCGTACACCGGCACTCGCAACCACAAGGCGTGAAATCACAGTGCTGATGGCCGCCCCGGTCAGGCCTTCATGCAGGCCGAAAATCATGATCGGGTCGAGAATGGCGGCAACCACAGCGCCCAGCAGTGTGATGTTCATGGAGCCTTTGGCGTCGCCCACAACCCGCATTAGCGCCGAACATCCCATGCCCATGCAGATAAGAGGCAGGAATGGACTGACCGTTTGCAGATAAGTTGTGGCGTGGGCCAGTGCGTCTCCGCGTGCACCAAAAAGCTGGAGAATGGGGTGGGCAGCCACCATGGTGCCCAAGCCAAGCACAGTCGTCAGGCCCAGCATGACGGCTAAAGCGGAGGAGGCAATCTGCCGGGCGTCCTCGTGCCGTCCGGCACCGATTTCCCGCCCCGTCGCGGCGCTGATACCGATGGTTAACCCGATGGCCACGGCAATCTGAAGCCCGATAACGGCCCCTGCAAAGCCAATAGCGGCGGTCAGGGCGGTCTGGCCCAGATGGGCGATATAGACCATGTTGAGCATATCAACGGCAAAAACGGCCATTAGCCCAATAGCCCCCGTGCCCGCCATAACCAGAACATGCCGCATGATGCTGCCTGTAATAAAGCAGGCTTTTTGTCTGGGTTGTGGGGCTTTCCGGGTCATACGTCATCCGTTCCAGTGGCTACGGGGTAGCCGTCGCGAATCTTTATTATGTCACGCTTGGAAGGATGTGCGAATGGGGCAATCGGGCAGATGCCCTTACCTGTTACAGAGTGTGAGGGTTTGGGACAGCTTCAATCGGTTCGGGGGTAAGGGACAGAAGCGGGTCAGACTCATCGTTTTTGCGTTTTGACAAAACCGTATCAAGCGGCTTGCCCAGATAGGCTTCCAGCACGTCTTCCGTCGGCCCATCCATGCGAATATGGCCGTTATCCATCCAGATCAGCCGGTTGCACCAGTCAGCCATGACATCGGCCATATGGCTGGACAGCACCAGAATATCGGCTTTTGACACCAGTGTTTCCAGACGTGAGCGTGCGCGCTGCCGGAAGGACGCATCACCCGCCATGAACCATTCATCCATCAGCAGGACATTCGGCATGATGGCGGTTGCCAGCCCGAAGGAAAGCCGGACCATCATGCCCGAACTGTAAGTCTGCACCGGCAGGTCCATAAATGATCCTAGGTCGGCAAAGGCTTCCACATCGTCTTCCACTTGGCGGATGGCCGCTTTTGACAGCCCGGCATACATGCCGCGCAGGTGAATATTTTCGCGGCCTGTCAGGTCAAGATTCATCCCAAGCGATGGGTCTAGCAGGGTGCCAATCTGGCCCTGCACCGTTACGCTGCCTTCAACAGGTTCATAAATACCGGCCAGTGTACGCAGCAGGGTTGTTTTGCCCGCACCGTTCCCGCCGACCAAACCCAGACGGTCACCGGGCTGCAGGGTAAAATTAATATTCTGAAGCGCCTGAACAACGACGCGCTCCCGTTTATCCTGTGTAAAGCGGCCGCCTAGACTGCTTTTGACTGTCTTGCGCAGACTGCGGGTCGTGCCGTGATACAGGGGGAAAGAAACGGCTAGATTTTCAACACGGATACTAACCATTTCTTATACCCAATAGGCCAGACGGGCCCGCATCCGGGCAAACAGAACAAAGGTTACGCTGGCCAGAAAAGCAGACCATCCTAGTGCTGCGGGCCAGACTGCGACCTGAACAGTATCCCCCAATAATGGGGTGCGTAGAATTTCCATCAGAGGGAAAAATGGATTGAGCAACAGCCAGTCCTGTCCCTCTTTCATGAGGTCAGGTGTCCATAAGATTGGCGTTATGAAGAAAAAAATCTGTATGCCGCTGGCCACAATAGGTGGAACATCGCGAAAGCGCGCCCCCAGAATCGCCAGCAGAAATGTAGCGACAAAACTATCAAACACCCACAGCAACAGGGCTGGCAGCAGCGTCCATGACCATAACGGCTCCACATGAAACCACAGGAACACCCCCACAATCACAGGAATGTTGTGGGCTACCGTCAGCCAGTTACGCACGGTCGATCGCAGTACATGCATGCTGTAGGGCATTCGTGCGGAATGGATCAGGCCAGCAGCGGATGTGAAAGTGGTGCAGCCTTCTTGCAATGTGCCACCAATAAACCCCCATAGAATGAGAGAAAAAGTCAGGAATGGCAGATATTTATGCACATCCATGTTCATCAGGTATGCATACAGCACACCCATGGCGGAAATCATGACCGTGGTTGATGCTGTCAGCCAGAAGGGGCCGAGAATGGAACCGCGATACCGGAGCTTGATATCCAGCCACCCCAGTGTGCATCCCAGCTTTGCAAATTTCAGCCCCTCTGCAAGGTCCCGCAGGGCATGTCGAAAATAGGACGTGCCTTTTTCTGGAACAAGATGCAGCACCGGTTCGGAAGAGGGGGAGTGCATACTGCCTGCTGAGGATGAAGTCTGCATGGTATCCATATCATAGGGGCGATAGAGAACAGTGCCAGTCAACGCAAGGGTTGCCCACAGCAGACGCGGGCTTTTTTGTCACGCCATAAAACCGTCTGCCCTGTGGGCGCGCTATGATGGATGACAACAGCGGCAACGGTTGCTAAACCCCCCTCGACTCACCGCTCTTCTGCCACCACTGACAATGTCGGGAACCGTCCTTACCATGAAGATCGTCGCCTGTAACAGCAACCTGCCGCTGGCCGATGCAGTCGCCACCGAACTTGGCATGCCCCTGTGCAACGTAACCGTGCGCCGGTTTGCCGACATGGAAGTGTTTGTCGAAATTCATGAAAACGTCCGCGGTGAAGACGTTTTTGTGGTGCAGAGCACCTGCACCCCTACCAATGACAATCTGATGGAACTGTTGGTCATGCTCGACGCGCTGCGTCGTGGGTCGGCCCGTCGTATTACGGCTGTCATGCCGTATTTCGGTTATGCCCGTCAGGACCGTAAATCTGGTCCTCGTACGCCTATCAGCGCCAAACTGGTTGCCAACCTGTTGGTAGAAGCCGGAGCCAATCGCGTGTTGACGCTTGATCTGCACGCCATGCAGATTCAGGGCTTCTTTGATATCCCGGTGGATAACCTGTACGCGGCACCGCTGTTCGTGCGCGATATCAAGGAACGGTATGGTGACCGGGATCTGATGATTGTTTCCCCTGATGTTGGCGGTGTGGTGCGTGCCCGTCAGTTGGCACAGCGTCTGAATACTGACCTTGCTATTATTGATAAACGGCGTGAACGAGCCGGTGTGTCTGAAGTCATGAACGTGATTGGCGATGTCAAAGGTCGTCATTGCCTTCTGGTGGACGATATTGTTGATAGTGGTGGTTCACTCTGCAATGCGGCGCAGGCGATTGCCAATAACGGCGCAGCGTCTGTAGGGGCGTATGTGACCCACGGTGTTCTGACCGGTAGTGCGGTTGAGCGGATTGGTAATTCCTGCATTGAAATGCTGACCCTGACAGACAGCATCAAGGCAACGGAAGCCGTTAGCGCTGCCAAAAACATTCGTCAGATTACCATTGCTGGCCTTCTGGCCCGCGCCATGCGTGCCGTGTCTGACGAAAGCTCCGTTTCTTCCCTATTCGATTGAGACTCAATGATACAGCTTAGCCTCCGTCCCTACTGGTATCTGCGTCACGGTCAGACAGACTGGAATCGTGATGGTCTGTCACAGGGGCGCACTGATGTGCCCCTGAATGAAACAGGCATTACGCAGGCAGATGCGGCGGCCAAGCTGTTTGAAACGTGTGTCAGCAAACATACGCCTTTCACGCATATTGTCAGTTCCCCGCTTGATCGTGCCTTTCAAACGGCTGCCATTGTAAGGGAAGGGCTGATTGCCAAAGGGTTTGAGGCTTTTCCGCTGGAAACCGATGAAGGGCTTGAAGAAGTCTGTTTTGGTGAGCAGGAAGGCCAACCTATGGGAGACTGGTACGATAGCTGGATAGCGGGTAATTATACGCCAGCTGGGGCCGAGCCCTTTTCCGTTTTGCGTGCCAGAGCTGTCGAAGCCATCAATCGGGCTACGGAACACGGGGGGGTGCCCCTGATTGTTGCCCATGGTGCTCTGTTCCGTGCGCTGCGGGCGGCCATGAATCTTCCTGCCAATGTTCGCCTGCCAAACGCAACGCCCTTGTGGCTAGAACCGGGGGCCGCAACGCAGGATGCTTGGTCATTGACAGTCGTTGATGCCTGAAGCGGCTACCGAATAAAGCTTGGTTTTGTAGGTTTCATCGCGCGCCGAAGTTAGGACGCGGCTGGCTGGAACAGAATGGATAACAGCTTTTCCGGTGGGATATGCAGCGGAACCAGCATTCCGCCTCCCATATCGCGTATGCGCTCTGCCGGAGCCCCAATGTCATACGCAATGACCGGTTTTTCAGTCATCCAGATTTGGGTCAGAACATAAGACCATGTTTCCGGCCATGTCGAGGGAAGAAAAAACCAGTCAATTTCATGGTGTGTTGTAAATCGGCTGATTTCAAACTCTTTGTAGCGACCAGTAATTGTTACACGCCCCGTGTCTGTCAACAGTTTATCATCACAACTAAAGCCGATCAGAACAAATTCGATGTTGTAATCAGTTTGCTCCGCCAGTTCTGCTAGTGCGAGCAGTGCATGGTAGCCTTTCTCTAGCCCGATTGCGCCTAAAACGCCGATGGTTCGCTTTTGGGTGGGTGGTAGGTGTGGAAAGGCAAGTTCTCCTTTTTTAACAACTTTTTCCCATGGCCGGAGGGTGACAGCAACGCCTAACTGTCGCTGAATACGTCTGGCAGCATCGCGTGACGGTGCAATGATCTGATCTGCTTTTTGAAACAGTGCGTGGCTTAACAGTCTTAAACGGGCAACGGGCATGTTTTCACCTGTGCGGCTGCCATAAATGTTCAGGCAACGCTGGCAACCAGCAACAGACGGTTCACCGCAATAGCGTCCTTGTTTCTGGCTTAGGGTGATCTGCGGACAAAACCATGAGTAATCATGAATATATACATCGTAAGGAAAAGGGAGATCAGACAAACGGACTATTTTTTCTAGTCCACTGCCGATATAGCTATGTATTTCTAATTTAATGCAATTCAGTGCGCGGGCAATTTTGCGAAATGCAAATGCGCTGATGGGAAATGACAGGTTAGGAAAATCTGCTTGATGAATAGTTTGCAACCGCCACATCCGTTTGCCTGAAAGATGTGTTTCCGGCGTCATGATAAACGGAATTAACCCTTGGTCGACGTGATAAGCTGCCTGCCGTCCCACATGACGCAGCACCCCGCCGTCCCGGTCATGCATGATCAAAATGATGGATGGCTGCTTTCCGTATCGTTGGTGAAAGCGGGCAAGATCAAGTTTTTGACGAAAAGACCTTAAAGGATCTTGTTCCTGCCAGTAGCGAATTTTTCTGTCATAGCCTTTATGGATGTCGTTTATAATGGACAGGTTGCGTCGTATGAGATCGACTTTTACGGCTTTGAAAGATTGGCTTTCTGCGTGCCCAACATAGGTGCCAAGGCACGCGACGTGTCGCCAGCCTAATGCGGTGGCGCGGCAGGAGAAATCATTTTCTTCTCCATAGCCTTGTCCAAAAATATCCTCTCGCAGAAGGCCAACCTGATCAAGGCAGGTTGCCTTGATATACATGCAGAAGCCATGAGCGGTTGGGACTTCAGGTGCCTCACCACCCCATATATCAGCACATAACTGGCTTAATTCAGCGCATTGCGTCTCATTGGGAATGGGGGAACGCCCATGCGGATCAGGGTAACTGAAAATAGTAGCATTGTTTGATAAAGCTGTTGCTGTTCCAATATCATTTTTTGAATAAGCAGCCTTTTGTAACTGTGAAACCCAGTTGGCAGAAACAAGTGTGTCACTGTTAAGTAGAATGACATCTTCGCCAGTTTTTCGCTGCCTTAAACCAGCGTTTGCCGTTGCTGGAAAGCCAAGATTATGCCTGTTATGGCTGATAGAAACATCATTCTGAAAGGCCATGTCAGCCAGTAACGCTTGAATTTGTGGATCCGGTGAAGCGTCGTTGACAAGAATGAGACGTGTATTTTCATCTTTGTGAAGAAGTACAAGGCGCAAACAGTCTTGCGTTGCTTTAAAGCCATTATAAACCGGGATAATTACAGCAACAGGTGGATAAGAAGATGTTAGGCAGTCCGCCTGTTTTTCTATCGAGTTGTTATTTTTATTTTGCTCTCTTTCACATGAGGTTGCGGGGAAGCGTTCAGCTATTTGGTGTGCGTAAAATGTGGCTTGTTCGGCAAAGAGATCTAGCGGTACAGGACTACCATATAACGATGTTCCGACATCGCTTTTTACAAAAACAGATGCTTTTAAATTTGAAAGTTTCTTGATAGAGAAGCAGAATTCAGGTTCACACTCCTGACCTGATAAAGTTTTAATGTTGAAAAGTGCTTGTGGGGCAGTCGTCTGATAATACCGAACAGTGTGGCCTGCCTGATCGATGCCAGAAAAGCAGATTTTGACAGGCTTCTCCGGTTCTGCCCGATATCTTGCCCACCCTTGCAGTTTACCATCGCGAAGTTCCACAAAGCCGTCATTTTGTAGAACTGTCCTGACGTTTAAACTGCTTCCAAAAAAACTATGCTCTGGATGATGAAGGGTAATTGTTTGGGTCTCTCGCCACCCCTTAGGCAGCGTGATGACAGTGTGTTCTTCGTTCTGCCGTGTAACAAGGTCTGGCCAGTAGTAAACAGCCTTATCCAAATGGACTGTTATTTTCTGCTTGTCTATTTCCTTAACGGTTCTGATCTGTAGTTTTCCACTTAGCGAAAAACCGATCCACCCTGCATGGTGGGTTTGCGCGATAAGTAATTTAGTAAGAATAGAAAAAAGAGAATGAGGGAAGGGGGAATATTGCTTTAAGTAATCAGTGAACTCTTGTTCTGCTAAATGCCAGTTTTTGAAATGAATACGCGTGCACAACAGAAGCATGTGGCATATGCGTGACGAAGCTCTATTTTTCAGAAATTCAAAGGGTTCTGAAGCTGTGGGGATATCAAGCAAAAGGCGCAAGCACCCGATTGCCATTGTATGCGTCCGTCACTGGGATGAGTGCGCTGTAAATATTCATAGTGAAGAAGTGTTTTATAAAGGGTTTCGTGGGAGACCGGGGCCTTGAGCTCACACCATTTCACGAAGTCGTTTTCTGTCTGAAAATCGGCAAAAAGAAGAGTGAGAATATGGACCGCAAAGCGATAAAGCGATTCCCGAAAGACAGGCATACGATCAAGTCCATATGTCGGCAGAAACCGCGTGTGTTTATTTTTAACTTATAGATTTGATGGCGTTTGTGTCAATTGGTGTTAGGCCTCTCTTTTGTGGAGTGAAATGCACCAGTCCCCCCCTCGATTTCGCGTGAAAGGCTTGGGAATATATAGGCCATGCATCGCTGCTCTCCAGGGTCTGTAGATTGCCTCATCGGCAGAGTGTCTCAAATCTGAAACAGTTCCGGCTCTTTACTACAAACGTGTGTGAAACCCCTTGTGTGAACAGTGGCAATTTTTAGGCGCTTCCTGTTGATCAGACAGGCTGGCCGCTGACAGACGAGACCTGACAGCCTCACAAATTGCTCCGGCCGACTGAACACATCAGAGAGAAACACAGCATGCGAGAGAGTAATAAGGGGTTATTTACAATCATAACCTCAGCCTTACTGGCTCTTATCGGACTATTCCTGTTTTTGGGCGGCGCGGAGCTGCTTTTCCTTGGCGGGTCGTGGTTCTATATTCTGGCAGGCGCAGTTCTGCTTGCCATAGCCATTAGTGGCTTCAAAAACCCCAAACTGGCAGCCCGCCTGTATGCAGCATTGCTGCTTGTGGCCACTGTCTGGTCCCTTTTTGAAGTCGGCTTCAATATCTGGGGGCTTGAAGTCCGCCTGATGACGCTGATTGGCCTTGGTGTCTGGCTGTTGCTGCCATGGGTATGGCGCACGGGCCAGAACTGGCTGACAGACAAGCGCGAAGTGCTGGGGTCAGTCGTGGTGTCCTGCCTTGTCGTGCTGGCAAGCTGCTTCTCATCCTATTCCATCAACGGCACTGTTCCGGCTGATCGTATGTCCGCGCAGGGCCAGAAAGATGATGCAGCCGAAGGCGTGGCCGATTCAGACTGGGCAGCCTATGGCCGCACAGTCGGGGGGGACCGCTATTCTCCCGTAGGGCAGATCACACCGGCCAACATCAGCCACCTGAAGCGCGCATGGATGACCCGTACGGGTGACGTGCAGCAGGATGGCGAAGGGACGGTGGCTGGGCCTGACCAGGGGCACGAGTTCAACCTTGAACTGACGCCTATCAAGGTCGGTGACACACTTTATATGTGCACGCCCCATAGCTGGGTCATGGCGGTTGATGCCACGACAGGTAAAGTCAAATGGAAGTTTGACCCAAAGCCCGATACGGCTGATCTGGCCAAGAACGTGTATCTGGCCTGCCGCGGTGTGTCTTACTACCACATCCCGGATGAAATTCAGACAAGCTGCCGCAACCGTATCTATTCTCCGGTCGCAGACGTGCGCATGGTGGCCGTGAATGCGGAAACCGGCAAACCGTGTGATGACTTCGGTGACCACGGGTTTATTTCCCTGCGTCAGTATCTGGGCCACGTGCCGCACGGTTTCCACTTTGTCACATCCCCCCCGATGGTGGCGAAAAACCGCGTGATTACGGGTGGCTGGGTGTTTGATAACCAGGCCAACTTTGAACCGTCTGGCGCAATCCGTGCCTTCAATGCCACCACGGGTGAAATTGAATGGGCGTGGGACGCCGGCCATACACCGGAAACATGGAAACCCGGCACCGATGACGTGCTGACGCGTGACACCCCGAACGCATGGGGCGTTTACACGGCAGACCTCAATCTGGGTCTGGTTTACATCCCGACAGGCAACTCTCCGCCTGATAACTGGGGTGGCTCACGTCGTCCGTTTGACGATGCAACCTCTTCTGCCACCATCGCACTTGATATCGAAACTGGTGAACGTCGGTGGACGTATCAGACCGTGCATCACGACCTGTGGGACATGGATATTCCATCCGGCCCGTCCATGGTTGATCTGCCCGGCCCGAATGGGGAAAGCGTTCCCGCACTGGTGCAAAGCACCAAACGCGGTGAATTCTTTGTGCTTGACCGTCGTACCGGCCAGCCGGTTCCCGGTTACCCTGTAGAAGAAAAACCTGTTCCCACCGCCGGTATTGCACCAGATGACCGCGTGTCCCCCACGCAGCCTTATCCGGTTGGTATGCCGTCCCTGACGCCGCCTGATCTGAAGGAAACGGATATGTGGGGCGCAACCCTGCTTGATCAGATGATCTGCCGTATCCAGTATCGTCAGTCAGCGTATGAAGGTCAGTTCACACCGCCGCATGTTGGCCAGACCACCATTGTCTATCCGGCATTCTATGGCGTGGTTGACTGGCAGGGCATTACCATTGACCCGCAGCGTAAACTTCTGCTGGCCAATGCAAGCTACCTGCCGTTCCGCATCCGTCTGGAAAAGCGTGAAACGCTTGAAGCCCCCGGTACTCTGCCAAAATGGGATGGTAAAGGGGAAGAACCGGCAGCCAAGGGTGATGCTCTGTCAGTTTCGCCTGACTACGGCACGCCGTACATTGCCTACACCAACCCGTGGCTGAACCCGCTGCAGATTCCGTGCAAAGGGCCAGTCTGGGGCACGCTGACGGCTATTGATCTGGTGACAAAGAAAATTGTCTGGCAGCACCCGGTCGGGACAACGCGTGACACCGGGCCTTTCCGGACGCACAACAACCTGCCACTGCCAACAGGCATGTATAACATTGGCGGGAACATTGTGACCAAAGGTGGCGTGGTGTTCATGGGGGCAACAGCAGATGACTATCTGCGCGCCTTTGATCTTTCCAGCGGCAAGGTGATCTGGAGTGATCGTCTACCCGCCGGTGGTCAGGCTACGCCGATGTCTTATGAAGCTGGTGGCAAACAGTACGTTGTTATTGCTGCGGGTGGCCATGGTGGCCTCGGGACAAGAAGCGGTGATTACATCATTGCTTATACGCTCGATGGTGCCCAAGGTGCCGGTGCGCAGGCTACTGGTGCGCAAGGCGACGCTGCCCACTAAACAGGCTTGAATGCGGGGTCTCGAAAAACAATTCGGGGCCCCGTTTCTTAATTACGGAAATAACCTTATGCGTCTGACAGAAAAGCCGGAGCGGCTGCGCTCTCTGCTGCGTATCGTCATACCCGGTGCCTTGCTTGCCTATGCCGCGCCCTCACGCGCTGCGGACATTACGCTGGGGATTATCGGCCCGCACGAATATGACCTGCCGGTCGATTTCAAACCCTTCAACGTGCTGGTGCAGTATGGGGACGGGAATGCAGCGGGCAACACATACAACAGTGTTGGTCAGCGTGAGGCACGTGGCGGCAGCCATACATGGTCAGGTTTGACCAAATACGTTCACTTCCGCAGTTTTGACGCCATCCCCCATGTCGGCTTCGCGTTTGAAGTCATTCAGGGTGAAAGCTACGTGCTGGCCAACGGCACCAATTACGGTGGCCTTGGGCCAACCATTATTGGCCCGGCAGCCTGGTTCAAGCCCAATGCCCATAGCACGTTCGGCTTCCAGACCTTCATGCAGACCCCTGTTGGCACGCGGGACGCAACGTCACCCAATTACTGGTCCAATATCTCCAGCTTCATTTTTGACTATGAATGGAAGCATTTCAGTTTTGATGGTGACGCCGGAACAGTTGTCGGGTCAACAAAGCATGTAAAGGGGCAGAACAGCTATTTCCCCGGTGTCGTGTTTTACAGCAATTTACGCTTCAGCTGGAAAGCAACGCAGAAAATAGAACCATTTCTGGCGTTTGACTGGCAGAATGTGACGGGCACCTTTGACAATACAGCCAACCGCTATGTTGATAATTCCAACAGCCGGGAAATTGCCATGGGTCCGGGTGTCATGTTCAATATATCGAAACACGTATCTTTTACCGCACGGTATTCCCATTCGGTTGAAGGGCGTAACACACCGGAAACAAACGCTTATTACATGAAATTTGTCTATCTGTGGTAAATGGGCATGCAGGGGTATTTTTGACATATTGCATAACTGAAATCTGAATCCTCTTTAAAATATACCGCAAGGTATAGTACACACGCGCCAAGAAGCCTGAAGAACCAAACATCCCGTGCACTCATGGGTATAAAAATAGGTCAATTGGTGAACGCTGCATGAGCGGTAACGAACGTCCTGTTCCGGCTGTTGAAAATGATGTTTTGCTGCGCCGTTCCAGCCAGCCTCTTCAACCAGTCAGTCCTTTGTATGTTGAACAGTCATGGGAACGCTGTGCGTCTGCCTATCATCTTGATCCGTCACAAGGATGGACGGCGGATGTGCTTTCTGGCGCGGAGTTCCGGCATGTCAGCGGTCGGTCTGCCGTCCTGCTGAAATCCGCTATGGATGAAATGCGGCGTCTGTTTGATCTGGTGCAGGGCATGGGGCTTATGGTGCTGCTGGCAGACCCGGACGCCACCATCCTGGCGCGCTGTGTCGATGAAACCCATCTGTCCATGTGCCGCAGACTGCACCTGCGCAAAGGCGCTATCTGGAGCGAGGCAGAAGCCGGGACCAACGGTGTCGGCACCTGCATAAAAGAACAGTGCCCGGTGTTTCTGGGGCAGGGCGAACACTGGCGCTTCTGCTTTTCCCTGCTGGCAAGTTACGCCGTACCGCTGTTTGATGCACAGGGCCGCGTGGCCGGGGCCCTGAATCTGGCGGCGCTCAGCGGCAATACCACACGGCCCTATGCCGCACTGGTAATGGAAACCCTGCTGCAATCTGGCCGACGGATTGAGGAACAGCTTTTCCGTAGCCGCTATGCCGGGCAGAAAATTCTGACATTGGGTGCGGCGGAGGGCTGTTCATCCCCGCTGGTTGCACTGAACACAGACGGGGAGGTCACAGGGGCGACCCATTCCGCCCGCACCCTGATGGGGTGGACGGATACCATGATTCAGGATCATCCCAATCTGCTGACCGAGCTTGAAGCCGGCACAGAAGTCAGCCTGCAAAAGGCGGAAGAATGTGTGGTGCGTTCAGCCCTTGCGGGCTGTCAGGGAAATGTGACGGCCACGGCGCAGAGTTTGGGCATTAGCCGCGCCACATTATACCGGAAAATGAAGGCGCTGGGCGTCGGCCAATAAGCCGCACCTATCGGCTTGTTCCTGACGGAAGCGTTTCAACAGTCCGTCTGTTCAGGTCGCCTCATGCCCAACAAACTCTCAACGGTCCATAAGGCAGGCCTCTCGGGGCCATGCCCATCAATCTGTGCCGGTTGCGCCTGATACACAACAACAGGCGCAACCGGCGGGGGCGTTTATGCCATGCTGCGGTCAACAGCCAGACCGGCAGAGGCCTGACAGGTTGGCATCATTTCAATCTGGTTGATGTTCACATGCGGGGGCAGTTTCAGCACCCACGCGACGGTTTCTGCAATGTCTTCGGGCAGAAGGGGCTTGGTTTTGTCATAAAAGGCAGCAGCCTTGGCATCATCCCCCAATCTGACCTGGCTGAACTCGCTCCCGCCGCACAGGCCGGGTGCAATGTTGGTGGCCCGCACCTGCTTGCCCAGCAGATCACTGCGCAGGTTGCGCATGAACTGGTCAACAAATGCTTTGGTGGCCCCATACACATTCGCACCGGGATAGGGGTAAATGCCCGCCGTGCTACCCAGTGAAATCACATGCCCCGCATTGCGTTCCACCATGCCGGGCAACAGCGCGCGTGTAATTTCCACCAGACCCGTCACGTTGGTCGCAATCATCTGCTCCCAGTCAGCCGGTTTTGTTTCCCATGCTTTTTCAAGGCCCAGCGCCAAACCGGCATTGTTTATCAGCACATCAACCTGCTGCCACCCCTGCGGCAGGCTGCCGGGCAGCGCCTTCACGGCGTCAAGGTCGGTCATATCAAGCTGGAAAGGCAGTAGGTTTTCACCGGCTTCCTTTGCCAGTGCGTCAAGCCGTTCCAACCGGCGGCCTGTGGCAATGACGCGAAAGCCGTCCTTGACCAGCCGTAAGGCAATGGCGTGCCCAAACCCGGCGGTTGCCCCTGTTACCAGCACGGTTTTAAGAGGGTGTGTCATGTGTGGGGTCTCCCTGTTTTTCCCTGCGTCATAATGCGTGGCGGCCCGGTGTCTCGGCAGGCCCAAGCGCCGTATCACTGCACGGCTGTTTCAGATGTTCAACCCTTTGCCCTGTTTTCAGCAGGCTTATCGCGCGGTTGGGGGCCGCTGGCTGGTCTACTTAGGGTGGTCAGGCATCCTCATTTCAAAATGAAGGTTCCCTTGCTACGCGGCACGTGGGTGTAGTGGCACCCGGCACAGTTTTTGACCGGGCCGCTTTTCAGGCCGGCCTTCAGGGTTGTGATATGGCAGCTTTCACAAAACTGATGGAATGTTGTTTCTGTGGCGGCTGAAATCTCAGGTGTCAGCACATGGCAGGCCACGCACTGTTTATGCGGCCAGTGGCTAAAACGCTCCTGCCCGAAGTCATGATGACACACCGCGCAGGTTACACCCGTATGCGGCGTGTGCGGAAAAGTCCTTGGTATGGCATGATGTGTCGCAGGCAGGAACAGCGCCTGCACGCCTATCCCTACGGCCAATAGCCCAAGTAGCCCTATAAAACAGTAGGGCACCCATTTTAACCGTGCCCGCATCATGGGGGCGGCTGGCCTTGAGAAAACCAGCCCTCCGTTTCAAAGCCCAGTGCGGCAAGGCACATCAGCAGAAACACGGCGCAGACGATCAAAGCAAGATGCACAGAAACTTTCCGGCGTTTCTGACCGTGGGGCTGTTCTGGTCGTCTGGCAACCGGAGCCTCAAGCACCACACGGCGGATAATCGGGGTGATGGCGCAGATGCTGGTTACAGCCAGCAAAAGAGCAACCTTCAGAAAATGATTCACGTGAAACCGCGTTGCTATCACATGATACGCGGCCAGCAACAGGGCGGCTTCTGCTAGAACACCATGCACCACGCGAAAGCTGCGTGCATTCTGGTAGCACACTGCGCGCAACGGACGGGTCAGGCTTAACAGCCAACACAGCAGCACTGCCAGCGCGCCCAGAAACCCGGCCTGCATGGGCGGGCTGGCCCCCCAGTGCAGATACGCCAGCACCAGGGGCTGCGCCAGCGTAAACAGCCCGATATGGGCAGCGGTAAACGCAACACATATCAGGGCCAGCCACCAATGGAGGGACATGAAAAACCGCCCATCCCAGAACGGATAGCGTGCCGGGCGGGCGGAGAGAAAAAACAGGCTGCACAGAAGAAAAAAAGCCCCATACCCCAGCAGAAAACTGGCCTCTATAACCGGGGCCGAGGCAGGTTGTGGGTCAAGGTGCCACAGCAGTGCAATCCCACAAAAAAACAGAATCATGATGCCAAAAAGCACGCCTCTATCCTGTTTCCGTGGCTGGGGTGGTTCAGGATGCAGTCATTCCACCATCAGCACAAGCGGTCAGGCCTGTAACGGGCGAGGAGACTAGGGGGGCGGCACTGCGGCAAGTTGAGGGAGAGGGTTCCTTACAGGCTCAGACCGTAAAACAGCACCGCAGCCAGACCTATGGTGACGGGCAACGTGGCGAACCACGCCAGCACAATGCGCCCCACCATACCGCGTTGCAGGCCGCTGCCTGACCCCAGCATGCTGCCCGCAATGCCCGCCGTGACAATATGGGTGGTGCTGACGGGCAGCCCCGTATACCCCGCTGTCAGAATAAGCCCGGCCCCGACCAGTTCAGCCGACGCGCCCTGGGCTGGCGTTAAGTGTGTGCGGCCAATTTTCTCACCCAACGTCCGCACAATCCGCTGGTATCCAATCATGGTGCCCAGACTTAGGCACATGGCGCTCAGCAGACGCACCCACCACGGGGCAAATTCCACCACCGGTTTCAGGCTGTTTCGTAACGCCTTGGCTTCGGCTTTTACTTGCGCCGGTGTGTCCGCGTTCCGTTCAACTTTCTTCAGCCCGGCCACAACCTGAAACACATCCCCGCGCTGCACAACGGGTGAGGGGATGTCTGTGCTCTGTAGCGCGCCAGAACCGGGTGGCAGTGCCGCCGCGTTGCTCCATGTCTGCATCCGGTCAGCTGCTGCCAGAGCCTCCGTGCGCAGGCCGTCATGATCATACGCCGTCAGGATCTGCTGCATATGGGCCGCCTGTGCCGAGGGCATGGGTAACAGATGGGCCTGATGCGGGTCTAACGCATACAGGGTAGGCCACAGCCCCACCACGGTAAGCATGATCAGCCCGATGCTTTTCTGGCCATCATTACTGCCGTGTGAAAAACTGACAGCACTACAGGTGCCGACCAACAGCCAGCGTACCCAGCCTTGCGGTGGCGCGTCGCCTTCTGGCGGGGGCTGAAACAGGGCTGCGTTTTTTACCACCGCCCGTAGCACCTGATAAAGCAGCCCCGCCCCAAGCAGGCCAAGCAGTGGGGAAAATGCCAGTGCTTCCAGCACTTTCAGAACCTGCTGCCAGTCTACACCATCCCCCAGATGCCGCCCGTGCACAAAGGCATCCCCTATGGCGACCCCTACAATGGCACCAATGACGCAATGCGAACTTGAATTGGGAATCCCGGCCCGCCAGGTAAACAGGTTCCAGGCCAGCGCCGTGCCAAACAGGGCCAGCAGCATGGGCACAGCAGGTGCCCCATCGGGGGGAGACAGAACATCGGGCGGCAGTAATTCTACCAGCGCATAGGCAACACTCAGCCCACCCGCCAGAACGCCCAGAAAATTCATGATACCGGAAAGAATAACCGCCTTACCGGGCCGGAGGGAGCGTGTGTAAATAACCGTTGCCACCGCATTTGCAGTGTCGTGAAAGCCGTTCACAAATTCAAAGACGCACACCAGAATGCCACATAAAACCAGCATGACGATGGAAAGTGGTGAATCAGGCGTGAAATGCAGCATGAGGAAACGGACAGACCTTCTGTGTTAAGCCGCCCGTTGCATAGAGGAAGAAAGCCTTGATTTTAATCCACTAAATTGGGTTTTTCTCTACAGCTTAGGCGGTGTGTCCTATTCTGTGCCCCAAATTGCGTCAGTGTCAGCCCGTATTTTCGGCAGTTTTCAGCGTGTTCGGTGCGGCCATGTGGGGGGCCGCCTGCTGTAAAACTTTTCTCTCATACGGTTTGAGCAGATCTGCCAGAGTGCGCCCATCCAGCACGGCCATGAAGGCCCCCAACGCTTCGCCCAGCACACCGCGCAGGTGGCAGGCGCGGGCCAGCAGGCACTCCACCCCCGCACCATCAGGGGCCATGCAGCCCACAAGCGCCATATCCTCCTCGGTGTGGCGCACCACATCTCCCACGTTGATCTGGTCTGCGGGGCGCGCCAGCATCAGCCCCCCCCCGCGGCCCCGCAATGTGTCAACAAACCCACCACGGCCAAGGTGATGAATCACCTTCACCAGATGGTTTTCAGAAATGCCGTACGCTTCCGCTACCTCCCGGATGGAGACGCGGCGGTCAGCATGCACGCCCAGATAGAGCAACGTGCGCAGGGCATAGTCAGTGTAGAGGGTCAGACGCATAAGATTAAAGATACACCAGCTTGACATCTTTTTTCCAGAGTCCGATAAGGTGCATGAAATATACACCTTTAAGGAGGTCGACTCCCATGGCTCCCCAGCTAGACGATCAAACCCGCGCCATCATCACCGCCTGCGTTCCCGCACTTGAAGCCCACGGGCTTGATATCACGCGTGAAATGTACTCCCGCCTGCTGGCAGACCCAGCCATCAGCGCCCTGTTCAACCGCTCGCATCAGAAAAGTGGGGAGCAGCCAACAGCACTGGCATTGGCGGTGCTGACATATGCCCGCAACATCAATGATCTGGGCAAACTGACTGGCATGGTTGAACGCATTGCCGAAAAGCATGTGGGCCTGAACATTCTGCCAGAACATTATCCTCATGTGGGCACCGCGCTGCTGGGGGCCATCAAGCATGTGCTGGGGGATGCCGCCACGCCTGAAATCATGGATGCGTGGGCCAAGGGCTATCAGTTTCTGGCAGATGTGCTGATTAACCGTGAAAGCCAGCTTTACACTGCCAATGCCAACACCCCCGGTGGCTGGACAGGCTGGCGGCCTTTCACCATCCGGAATCGCGTGGTGGAAAGTGACATCGTGATGTCCTTCGATCTGGAGCCAACAGACGGCAAACCTGTGTTGCGTCACAAGCCGGGTCAGTATCTCAGCTTCAACATTACTGTGCCGGGGCAGGGGTCACAGCGCCGCAACTACAGCATTTCGTCCGCGCCGAGTGACAAAGGCTACCGGATCAGCGTGCGCCGCCAGCCCGAAGGCGTAGTGTCAAACTGGCTGCACAGCAGCGCGGTTGAAGGGACGGAGCTTCTGGTGTCTGCGCCAGCAGGGTCGTTCACGCTGCCATCCCCCATTGCAACACCGGTTGTGCTGCTAAGTGCGGGCGTGGGGCTGACACCGTTTGTGTCCATGGTGGATACCCTGACGGCTGAACCCGCAGTGGCCACAAGCCTGCATTATGTTCACGGCACCCACTCCCCACAGACCGAAGCCTTTGGCCCGCATATTCGTGCTCTGGCCGCAAAAGGGCAGGTCAAGGCGGATGTATTCTATAGCCACGGCAAACCGGACACGGCGCAGAACGCAGGCACCACAGCGCATGAAGGCCGGGTGACGGCAGAATGGGTGCGGGCCAACACGCCGGCAGATGCGCTCTATTACATCTGCGGGCCGGAGGGCTTCATGCAGGACATGATTACGGGGTTAAAAGCCGCTGGCGTGCCGGAAAGCCGCCTGCACCATGAAGTGTTTGGCTCTGCCACCACCATGGAAGATACACTGTCCGCAGCCTGAAATCCGGGAACGGAAACAGGGGCCGCCAACTATCGGGTGGCCCCGCATTTGTGTCAGGAGACGTCCTTATGCCGCACGGTTCTCAGTCCGCGTCATCCTCATCGGCGCAAGCTCATCATGCTTCATCGGGTGTTGGGCCGATCTGTATTCGCCGCATTTATGACGATGCCCAGCCCGATGATGGCGCGCGCGTTCTGGTTGACCGCCTTTGGCCACGCGGCATCAGCAAGGACCGCGCGGCCCTGACCCTATGGCTTAAGGACGTTGCACCCAGTACGGCGTTACGCCACTGGTTCGGGCACGACCCCGCCCGGTGGGATGAGTTCCAGAAACGCTACAGGGCTGAACTGGACGCCAACCCGGATGCCGTGCAGCAGCTTCTGGCCTTCGCCCGTAGGGGAAAGCTGACCCTGCTGTATGGTGCGCGTGATACCGAGCACAACGAGGCCGTCGTTCTGCTCCAGCGTCTGAACGTCCTGCTGGCGGCGTAATCCGGCACGGACCAGAACAAACCACGAAAGCCGAGCAAAAGTGCCGCCCGGCTTGGCTGTGCGCAGTTTATCCACAGAGTTTTCCCACACCCTATCCCCGGTTTCTGTGGATAAAATTCGTCATACTCACAGGTCTGTGATGGTGGAAAATGGCAGTTTTCTGCGGTTTGTAAGTTTTTACCCGGAGTCCGTCATGTTCTCCCTTGACGACATAAAACTTTAACGAGTCGATCAGACGTCAACTCATCCACATCTTGTCCGTGCAATGGGCGGCCAGAAAGTGTGTCAAGAGCAAACACCATCGCCCGATGCTATTTTTGGTCTGGTGGTTTTTTCCCCCATGCCAGCCCCACGGTGACACCAGTTGCAGAGCCGCGCACGCGTTGGCACAAAGGGGCGTGAAAACCGCCCGGTCTGGATCTGCCTGACGCTTCCTTTATGGTAAGCCAGCAGCCCACATCGTGGCGGCCCCCGCAGTAAGGACAAGTAGACGCCTCCAATGCATTTTATTCTGACATTTTCCTGCCCGGACCGTCCCGGCATTGTGGCGGCTATTTCCTCCGTTCTGGCAGATAAAGGGGCCAATATTTCTGAAACGCACCAGTTCAGTGACCCGGATACCGGGCGTCTGTTCATGCGGCTGGCATTTGTTGCCCCGAACACCAACAGCCTTGCCCATATGGAGCACTGCCTGAACCCCGTGGCGGCAGAGTTCGACATGACCTTGCGGCTGCATGATGCCAATGTGCTGCCGCGTATCATCATCATGGTGTCACGCTTTGACCATGCGTTGCTGAACCTGCTTTATCAGGTGCGCGTCAACTGGCTACGGGCAGAGATTGTCGCGATTGTCTCCAACCATCAGGACAGCGCGCAGACAGCGGCACAGGCGGGTATTCCGTATTATTACTGGCCCGTAAACAAGGACAACAAAACCGAACAGGAAGACAAACTACGGGCGCTGGTGAAAGAGACCGGGGCCGCCCTTGTCGTACTGGCCCGCTACATGCAGGTGTTGTCTGACAGTCTTTCTGCGGAAATGAGCGGCCGTATCATCAATATTCACCACTCTTTCCTGCCATCGTTCAAAGGGGCGCGCCCGTATCATCAGGCCTATGCACGGGGTGTGAAGCTGATTGGTGCCACCGCGCACTACGTCACGGCTGATCTGGATGAAGGCCCGATTATTGAACAGGAAACAGCACGCGTAACGCATAACCTGTCCCCGGAAGATTATATTGCGACCGGGCGGGGTGTTGAATCGCAAGTGCTGGCGCGGGCTGTCAAACTGCACGTTGAACAACGGGTTATGCTCAATGGCCGCCGCACGGTGGTTTTTTCGTAAAATCCTGTTGGATGTCACCCTGCCATCAGGCGGGCAGGGTAACACTTAAATCTGGCCTGTGCTGTTACGCTTTATAAAGCGCGCACAGTTTGTTGCCATCCGGGTCCCGCAGATAGGCCAGATACAAATCGCCCATTGCGGTGTGGCGTATGCCGGGTGGATTTTCTATGGCTTCCCCACCATTTTCCACGCCAGCCTTGTGCCAGGCATCCACCTGCGCGCTGCTGTCCATTGTAAAGCCAATGGTGCCGCCGTTGGCATAGGTTGCCGGTTTGCCGTCCAGCGGTTTGGTAATAATCAGCTTGCCGCCAGCGTGGCTGTAAGTCAGGCGGCCCTTGTCATTCGGTGTGGCTGGCGGGCAGCCCAGTGCTCCTAGGGTGGCATCATAAAACTTTTTAGACCGGGCAAGATCGTTACTGCCCAACGCAATATGACTAAACATGGAAACGGCTTTTCCTTCCTGTCATGAAGTCTGACGGGCAGATTACTCGCCTGCGGCCAAGCGTCAAATGCAGGCACGCAGGGAGTGTCTGGCAGAGGGGCAACGGGCGCTTTGTTAAAGTATCGAGACAAAAGCGAAAAACTGTTGCCGAAGCGGCGGTGTTTTTTCTAGCGATACAGAACGGCCGTTTTTCAGCACTCCACTCCTCGCCGTTCTGCAACAGTCAGGGCTGTATCAGTCATGTTTACGGTGTCTGAAAAAAAGGCTGACCTGTTGCGAATAAGTATCAGGACTTGCTTACAGAAAATTCAGGACTGTTTTTTGAAGATCAGAAAAACAGTTTTCACAACCAGAGTTTTCTTTCAGCCGCCAGAGAAAGGCGTTTGCTGGCGCAAAACCGCCCTGTGTCACGTTGTCTATATGGACAGGGGGCGGAGATAAACCTAAAGCCTCTGGCCCTTTGGCTGGCATGTTGTTGTTATCGCCATTCTGCCGTCGTCCACCCCCGGAAAAAGAGCCTATCGTGAGCAAAAAAGCGCGCCCTCCTTCTTCGCCCCTTGTCTGTCGCAAGCTTTCTGCGCGTGCCGTGCTTTTTGGCTCACCCGCGCTGATCGGCGCTTTTACGGCTCTGACCGTTATGGCGGGGTGGGACGGTCTTGCGTCTGCCGCCGCGGCCGACAGCGTTGAAAAACGCACACCGGGCAAGCCGCATGTGGCCACCAAAAGCCCGTCTGCAAAGGGGGCGACAGGCAGAAAAGCAAAAGCGAAGGCAGAGTCTGCTGCTGGCGCGATGGAGGCCGTAACGGTTACATCCACCCGCCGCGCTACATCCATCATGCGGGTGCCCGTCAGTGTGGCGGCCTATAATCAGGCTTATCTGGACATGAAAGGGGCCAAAACCATTCAGGACGTGCTGCGGTTCACGCCCGGTCTGACGTTTGACCCAACATCCAAAACCCCTGTTGTCCGTGGTCTGGCCTCCAGCGCTGGGTCAGCAACCACGGGCATTTATCTGGATGATACCCCTATCCAGATCCGTAATCTTGGCTTCAGTGCAGAAAACACGGTGCCCCAACTGTTTGATATGGAACGGGTAGAGGTTCTGCGTGGGCCACAGGGCACCCTGTTTGGCGCGGGGGCCGAAGGGGGCGCTGTACGCTACATCACCCCGGCGCCCAACCTGCACAAATATACGTCCTACGCCCGTGCGGATGTATCGGCATCCCAGTACGGCGCACCGACGTATGATCTGGGGTTGGCTCTGGGCGGGCCGATCATTAAAGACAAACTGGCATTCCGTGTCAGTGCAGAACGGCAGGGGCAGGGCGGATACCTTGACCATCTGGATTATCGCACCGGCAAAAAGGTGGATAAAAACACCAATAGTGACGACGTAAACGTGTTTCGCGGGGCCGTGCTGGTCAAACCGGTTGAAAACCTGACCATCACCCCGTCCATCATGTATCAGCAGCGCCTTGTGGGGGATACGGACAATTATTTTGCGGGCCTGTCCAACCCCGGCAAAAGCCAGTATCGCACCAATTCGCCAGAATATCAGTCCAGTTCAGACCGGTTTTATTTGCCGTCGCTGAATATCAAATATGATATTGGCAATGTCTCGCTGATTTCAAATACAGCCTACCTGCACCGCAATAACGTTACCGGGTATAATGGTACGCTGTATCAGCTTTCCTATTATAACGAATTTCTGGATGGCAGCAGCCCGTATTATCCCTTGCTGACACAGCAGGGCATCAACCCCAACACGCCTTATTATTACGGGCAGTCACGGGTGCTGAACCAGCAGCGCAACTTTACCGAGGAATTTCGTGTTCAGTCCCGCAACCCGGTTGCCAACCGGCTGATGTGGGTTGCTGGCGTCTATTATCAGAACGACAAGCAAATGAGTTCCGAACAGTTGCAGGAACCCTATGCCAATGCGCTGACACAGGCGTTGTTTGATATGTCAGCCGCAGATTTCTGGGGTGGCTGGCCCAATGTGGGGCAGAGTGCCTACATCAACCAGACCCGCGCAACAGATGAACAGGTTGCCGTTTTTGCCAACGCCACGGTTGAAATTGTCAAAGGCCTGAAGTTTGACGCCGGTGTGCGGTATGCAAACGCCAATTACCATTTCAACAACTTTGCCGATGGCAGCCATAATGGTGCCCGCACCACCGCGAATGGCCATATTACGGAAAACCCGGTCACGCCAAAATTCACCCTTAGCTACCAGATTGACCGTCACTCCATGGTGTATGCGGGGTGGGGCAAAGGCTGGCGTGTAGGGGGCGCGAATGCTCCGGTGCCACAGTTGCTGTGCCAGAGTGATTTGACAAATTTTGGTATGACATCAGCGCCCAGCAAATATAAATCAGATACCGTCAAAAGCTGGGAAATCGGGTCTAAAAACCAGTTTTTCCATAATCGTCTGCAAATTTCAGGCAGTCTTTATTACATCAACTGGTCCAATATTCAGCAGAACGCGTATCTTCCGGGGTGCGGTGTGCAATACACCACCAACCTGGGTGAGGCCGTTAGCAAAGGGTTTGATCTTCAGGCAACCATTTACCCGTTTGATGGTCTGTCGATTGATACCACGCTGGGTTATACGGACGCGCATTATACAAAGAACGCCTATGTGGGCACTAACCAGAACGGCCTGCTGGCCCGTAAGGGAGACACCTTGGGCACACCGGGGTGGACCTACAGTCTGGGTGTTCAGTACAACATTCCCAAGCATATTCTCTCCCTGGGGCACGGGCAGCTTTATGTGCGGACAGATTACCAGTATATCAGCCGCCCCAGCGGTACCACGCCCATCCGTGATTCTGAAACACTGATGTATAATTCAGGGTATTATCTGACACAGGCGCAGCATTACCTGACTCTGCGTGTGGGCGCGAAGTTCAATAACAACATGAACCTGTCATTCTATGTAAATAACCTGCCCAACCTGCACCCTATGGTAACCAGTTCAAACGAAGTGCAGGGCTCTCTGTTGCAACTGAACTCCACCATGCGGCCGCGTTATGCAGGTGTATTGCTGACCTACAACCGATAACAGGGCAGGGACCACAAACCGGCGTTTTTCCCGGCTTGTGGTCCTATTTTCCGCTCAGGGCTGCCTTTTGCCCGGCAGGTGTGGTTTTATATCGTCCTCAAAACAGAAATGGCGCGTGATATGGTCGTGAAGCACACAAAGACAGTTTCAGAAACAAGCAGTGTTCTGCCAATGGGCCGTATGATGCGGCCGTTCGTCACGGCCAAAGTCAGGTCAGGGGTTAGCGCCGCGCGTGCTGCTCTGGCAGGGGGTGCGGCTGCTCTGGCGCTGGGCGCTATTCATCCGGCCTCGGCCCAGACGGCACTGCCCAAAACCATTGAGGAAGGTCTGAAACTGGAGGCCGAACAGGCCCTGCCCATTACGCCTTTCTATACAGATGCCGCCCCGGCCGATGCCCCGTCCTGGCCCGGTGGGCTGATCCGTGCTGAAAAAGTGACTGATTACGCAATCCCGGCGGGTATGACGGCATGGCGTATTCTTTATCACTCGCTGGATGCTGAACGGCATGATGTCGTGACATCGGCTTTTGTTCTGTTGCCTGCCGGGCCAGTGCCAGCAGGCGGATGGCCCACAGTCGCATGGGCGCACGGCACCAGCGGTGTGGCACAACCCTGCGCCCCGTCTTTGATGAAAGATCTGTACTACGGGGATGAAGGACTGTTTGACTTCCCCAAAGCCGGTCTGGCTGTTGTCGCCACCGATTACCACGGAGAAGGCACCCCCGGCGCGCACCAGTATATGAACAAACTGGCGCAGGGTTATGACGTTATCTATTCCGTTGCCGCAGCCCATGCGGCCCTGCCGGGCGTTCTGAGCAAGCAATGGGTTGCAGACGGCCATTCACAGGGCGGTATGGCGTCCTGGAGCGTGGGCGAAATGGAACAGCAGATGAACAACCCGGACTACCTGGGCACTGTGTCTGTTTCCGGCACTGTCGATATGCTTGATTTCATTGCCCCCAAACCTGAGGAAGTGGGTGCGCCATTCTACTTCCCTATGGTGGCCTATGGGCTGAAGGCCCGTTACCCGGACTTTGATGTAAAAACCGTCCTGACCAAGCAGGGGTATGAGCATTACCCCCTGATTGCCACCAAGGCCTGCTGGTTTACTGGCTATGCGGCCTATCTGGGCAAATCCAGCGCGCAGATCATGAAGCCAAACTGGACCAAGGTGCCCGCGGTTCAGGCCATGCTGAAGGAAGACATTATGGGTGAAAAGCCCGTAAAAGGCCCGCTGATGGTATTAACAGGCGGTGGGGATGTGTCCGTGCCGCCGGGTGGGGTTAAAAAAACAGCGCATAAGGCCTGTAAGAATGGCATCAAGCTGTTCTTCCACCTCTATCCGGGGCTGGATCATGACCCCACCATGATCAATTCCACCCAAGATCAGATCGCATGGATCAAAGACCGGTTTGCGGGCAAACCCTTTGAAGAAAATTGTAACACGCTCTAAAATTTAGCCGTTAAGGAAAGGCTGGCTGGTTCTTCCAGCCAGCCTGTTTCTTCTGCAATGGGGTGTGTGGTTATAAAACACACCCCAGCAGCACATTTTTCCCGGCAGATGGCACAGCCTGACTGACCGGATGGTTTCCTGCACAATGGAATTTCACTAGTCTTTTATAAAATAAGAAATTTCTTGAAATAGATGAGTAAAAACAGGTCGCCCGCGCCTTGCGCCGCGCCTATAGTCCACGCAGCATATTGTTGCAAAAACACAACAAACCCATCAAACCAATTCGGAATCGTAACTTTAGAATTGCAAAAAATTCTCATCTGCTATCCCATCAGAGGGTAACTCAGACCCAAAGACAGTAGGGATTAGCCGCACATGACATCCCGGAAGACGCTTTTTTCTGCGACTATTCTTGCTGTTCCCATTCTTGGAATAGCGCCAGACGCCTTTGCCGCAACAGCAAAACACGTTGTTGCCCATAAGCGGCCCCATAGCACCACTCCTGCAAATACTCTCCCACACACGGCGGGTGCCGCCACGGCCACCCGTGCTGCCGTGCCTGCACGGTCTCTGCCCCGGCCATCCCATCGCATGGCTGACAGCGGGGAAAACGTGATTGTCACCGGCACACACGCAGAAAACCGGCATGCCCGGCAGAGCATGAGCCCCGTTAAAGTTGTCAGTGGTGCCACCCTGCGCCGTTCAGGCCAGATGAATCTGGCCGACGCCCTGACCCGAACCTATGCTTCCGTTAACGTCGAAGCAATGGGGACAGATGCGGCAGCACTGGTGTCCTCCATCCACATGCGGGGGCTTAGCTCCAATCAGGTTCTGGTGCTTGTTGACGGAAAACGCCGTCATACAACAACAACGTTCACAGCCACCTCTGGCCCCAACTTTGGCACCACCGGCGTTGACCTGAACATGATTCCGGCCAACATGATTGACCATATTGAAGTGCTGGAAGATGGCGCGGCAGCCATGTATGGGTCTGACGCCATTGCCGGTGTTATCAACATTATTACCAAAAAACAGGATCACGGCCTGAATATGTCGGCCCAGACCGGGGCCAATGCGTATAACGGTGATGGCTGGCAGTATCAGTTCAATGCGGATGGTGGCCTGAAACTTGGCAATGACGGCTATCTGCATCTGTCCGGCCAGATGTACCATACCGACCATATGGTGCCCAAAAATGTGCGCGACCACCGTCTGGTGGGTGAACAGCCTGCTGACCATGATGTTGCATCCTACGTCAGCACGGGTGCGCATATTCCCGCAACATCCAACAAGGTTTTGAGCACGGCAGAAGAAACCCGCGAAAATTTTGGTCTGGATTGGGGTAAGCCGCTGAATGAGAACGTCATGTTCTATGGCAGCATTACCTACGCACACCGTCATGCAGAAACATACCAGAACTACCGCGTGCCCAACGTAGGCGGTGGCGTGGCGCTGCCTTACTGGCCATGGGGCTTCACCCCGACGGAAACGGCTGAAGAAAACGATTACGCGGCAACAGTCGGGGCCAAAGGCGACCATTTCCTTGGCTTCCAGTGGGATGTTTCCTCAACATACGGGGCGGACTATAACAAGGTTGGTAACAAGAACACTGTAAACACGGGTATTCTCCAGTCCACCTGTTCAACTGACCCATCAGCAGGGGCAAACTACTCGCCGGCCGGGTGTGGCAGCAGCCCGACCGATGTGCGGGCTGAAAGCTTCAACATGGCGCAGTGGACCAACAACCTCGACCTGCGCCGTAATTTCAAAATTGCTGATACCGTGCCAATGGTTCTGGCATTTGGTGCGGAACATCGTATGGAATCCTACCAGATCTGGGCAGGGAACCCGGCTTCTTACGCACTTGGCGGCACACAGGGTTTTGCTGGTCTGGCCCCGCAGAACGCAGGCAAGTGGTATCGTAATATCTGGGCTGGCTATGTTGATGGCGATTTCCATTTCCTCAAGAACTGGGAAGTCGATTTTGCCGGGCGTTTTGAACATTATACTGACGTGGGCAATGCCGAAAACGGCAAGGTCTCAACCCGCTACGATATTACAAAACGCATTGCCCTGCGTGGCACAATCAGCACCGGGTTCCGTGCGCCAACACTGGCTGAAGAACATTACAGCGCCATGAACGTGTCCCCCAACGGGGCATCCGGTCTTCTGGCCGCAGATTCCGCTGCGGCGCGTAGTCTGGGCGCGCCGGGTCTGAAGCCTGAACGCTCCACCAACGTTTCTGGCGGCATTGTTGTCGAACCTGTTCGGGGTTTCCATGTGGAGGTTGATGTTTACCAGATCAACATTCGTGACCGCATTGTGCAGGGCGGAACAGTCAGCGGGTTGTCAGCGGTTTCTGCCATTCAGTCCATGGGCTTTACGCCGCCGGTCAATGACTCCTCACTTGACAACATTCAGGCCTATTATCTGTCCAACGGTGCCAGCACCCGCACACAGGGGCTTGATATCAATGCCGACTACACCTTCCGCATGGGAAAATACGGCAACCTGACCACAACCATGGCGCTTGATCTCAACCGCACCCGCCTGCACCATAACGGGCTGGGCACGGATGGTCAGGAACTGCTGAACGCACAGAATATCGGGTACATCACCACAGCCTATCCGCGCAGCAAGATCATCCTGAATGCGTTCTATACAATCGGAAGCTGGGACGTGAATATTCGCCAGACCCGTTATGGCGAAACCACCAACATGCTCCAGTATCAGGATTGGGGGCCAAAGGCGCTGCAGTATAGCGTGACAGATTTCTACCAGTTCAAGAACTCACCTCGCTGGCTGACTGATCTGGAAATCGGGTATCGCGTCAACAAAAACTGGCATATTGCTGTCGGCGGAAACAACCTGTTCAACATTCGCCCCCGCCGTGTGCCACAAAGCGTGAACTATCTGGGTGCCTATATCTATGATCAGTCTTCTGCACAGGTGCCAATGACAGGCGGATATTACTACGGTCGCGTCAACGCAACATTCTAAAAGCGGTCTTGAAACCGATTACAATGTGATTTGGGTATCGTTTCAGCAAATCCCTGTGCCAGATAACGGCACAGGGATTTTGTTGCTTTAGGGGCAGCAGGACACAGGCCGCCGAACATGGTTGCCCCTGAACAGGCACGAACATTCCAGCCCCAATATTCGGACGCTGTGTTTCCCTTCGGTGACAGCTTCCACCTTCATGACGGTGGACTTTCTCTTTGAAATGCCACAATCTGCTGCTTAACAGGATTGGATAAAGACTGACAGGCGTAGAAAATAACCTGTAATTGTTTGTTTTTCTTGCCTATTGTCCAGACTGAAAACAATAGAGTAAGCGTAATAGATGCAGAATAAATCCTCTCTACTCACGTTAAAAGAACCTGATACAAAGAAAAAAGATTTAAGGCGCGTTAAAACACACCCGGATTTCTGGTACCCCGTCGCATGGTCGCACGAAGTGGGGCCGGGAAAAGCACTGGATGTCCGGTTTTCCGGGCGGCATATTGTTGTTGTTCGGCCTTTAGATGGCCTGCCTTATGCGCTTGATGGCCTCTGCCCCCACCGGCAGGTGTTGCTGGCCAAGGGCGCTGTTTGTAGCGGCACACTGAAATGCCGCGGTCATGGTCTGACCTTCAATCGCGATGGTGAATGTGTGTCATCCGGGTTGGCGGCTGATACAACCAGCCTGCGCGCAAAAACATGGGCCTGCCGGGAAAAAGACGGTCTGATTTTTGTTTTCATGGGCCAGCAGGCTCTGGCAAACACAATCTCTCTGCCTGATTTCCCGCGTGTCAGAGACCCCAATTACCGCACCCGCCGTTTTGGGCGTGTGGTCAACTGTCACTACAGTTTCATGCATGAAAACCTGATGGATATGAACCATCAGGTTCTGCACAGCAAACTGGTCGGAAAAATGAAACCGCGCTTTCTGGGTATGGAACGTGGCGAAAATTTTGTAGAAGCCCGCTATACGTTTGCCCGGACCGGGGGCAAACAACCCTTGAGCGAAGCCCTGATTTACGGGCAACGTCGGCGTGATGGGCGCGATTTTGCCTATCGGGATGTCATGACAATCCGCACAAACTATCCCTACCAGCGCCTGACCATCGAAACGCAGGGCAAGCCTGATCCGGTTATGGATCTATGGATTTCCTATGTCCCGCAAGACCGGGACGAACTGACCAACCGTACGTTTGGGCTGCTTTCAATTCGTCGTCTGAAAATACCGCTGGTGCTGGATATTGCATGGCCCCTGCTGGTGGCCTTCACTGAACGCGTGTTTTTTGAAGACCGGGAAATTGTCGAACTGGAACAGAAAGCGTGGACAGAACTGGGCGGAGACCACAATATTGAAGTGTTCCCTGTTATTCTGGCCTTGCGAAACCTGCTTCTGTCTCAAGGTATTTCCGAACCTGCATAGGCTAAATAATCGCCGTGCTAGCGCATAGTCTGCTTCATCCGCCTGAAGCCGACTATGCAGCCTGACAGGAAAATGACCAGAACACCGGCCAGCAACGGCACAACAACCAGCCATCGGCCTGATGGTGCCCGCAGCCACGGCCAGAAATCACCATCGTGCAGGCCATAGACAAACCAGCGGGCGTTCTGGGCCACCGGGTCAATGGCGGCTATGACCTGCCCACTCCGGGCCTCCAGATAGAAAAACGTTCCGTCCAATGCGTTGACGCGCCACACAGGAAACTGCCGTTTGCGTGTTTCCTTGCTAAAATAATAGTGGTCTGGCGTTGTCAGAAAAACGACAGCCCGTGTATCGGTTATGATGCCTGCCTGTTTTAACGTGGCCGCCAGAACTGGCTGGGTGAGCGGGGCTGACTGCATGGCTTCTGTCAGGCGTGTTATGTGTCCGTGCGTATCCTCAATAACGTTATAGATTTCGCCATTGAGTAACGCGCTGTAAACGGATTTTCCGTCATGCGTGCCTCGCTGCGTCAAAGAATAGAGAACATTCTGAATGTCAGCCCCGGATACCGTGCCTGTTACACGTCGGGCAAGCGCGGTTGCAGACTGGCTTTCAAACAACCCTGCCGGATTCATGGTCAGTAATCCGGTTGTTATCCAGGAAAGCGCAAACAGACCAAACACCATTCCACCCAGATGATGCACAAAATGCCAGCGCGTATAAGGGGTATAAGGCCATTTCCGCTTAAGCCGAAGCACACCCACCCACAGACCAGTCAGCGTTAAAAACACGCCCACGCCAGAAAAAAGAATAACCACCTCTTTCCACACAGCCGGGTGGCGACGCAGGATTGCCGGGTAAAGCCAGTGCGGAATAGCCCCCACCCACGCCCATAATCGGGATGCCGCCGTTGTTGCCTGTACCACGTCCCCTGTTGTTTGTGAGACATAGACAACAGTTTTCTCACGGTTTGCAAACTCAAAGCGTGCAAACCCTTCCATGCGGCCATGGGTGTCCAACACCCATTGGTCATCCGTTGTCACGCCTGTAAAAACAGGTAGCCCAGAACCACCGGTTGCCACCACATAGCGGCGGGCATTGTCTGCCAAATCCTCCACAGAGGCTGGGCCGACAGCGCCCGTGGTCAGGTTGATGGCATACGGACTCTCCCAATCAGGGAAGAGGGCCAGCATCGGCGTATGCCCCACCATGCTTATCCGAAAAGCCTGAAAACGTGTTTTCCCGGCAAGAGGAGGTAATGGCGGTAATTGCGCTGGCAGAGCAAGGACCGCATGAGCGTTTGCCTGCCCATAGTCATCGGGTTGGGGCCACGTGTGCCACAACATGACCAGACCGGACACACACCAGCCCAGCATGAGCGGGCACAACGCGATGCCCACCCAACGATGACTAACATACAGGCTACGCAGCAGCTTTTTCCTGATCATGGCGGTGCGCTATATAACGCCATGGCCGCAGCCCGCGCCCCCAGCGCCCAATGGATGGCATGATAGGACAGTATCATTGCTGGCGCTGTTGAGGCCGTTATTCCGTGTGCAGCGTCCGGTAAGACGCCGCTTTTATCCTGCGCATTTTCCAGAATGGGGCGGAACAGTTCTTCCAGCATAGCGCCCCGTTCCCAATAGTTTGCGGGCAGAGCGGGGCATAAGCGGCAGAACAGATCATACCCGTTTCTGAAAATAACGTCTTCTGGTTCCGGCGGGGGCTCGCCAATCAAAAAAGCCGCCTGCAAAACCTGTTTGCGCGTTGGCAGGCATGCTGAAAGCGCCCCAATGGCCGGGTGCAGAGCTTCGGCCACGGGCCTGCTTAAAGGTCGTCCAAACACACGCACGCTCCTGCCTCCGGTTCATCCCGCCCGGCGACATGGTCTGACGACAACAGCAGGTCTCCTGGCTTGCGGATTATCGCTGTGCGTCCTGCCTTCCCGACATGCACTGTCAGTGGCCTGTATTACAACAGACAGACGCACACCTACCGCCTACAGTTGCGGGCGCAGCGGCCGACTTCCCACACCAGTGTGGGGCACGGCCTTCCCTTTTAACCCGTTCGCACGGGGCTGGTGACAAGTCATGGCACCATGCAGAAAAAACTAGGGCACGGCAACTGACAGGCCACAAAAACGGCTGTTTTTAGGTGTTTCTGCCGCTTTCTGCATTGACAGCGTCAAACCCAGCATGTCTACGCTCGCCTACGCTATGGTTCCTGCATGTCGGCTGGCATGCGGGCTAAGAGGGAAAACGGTACAAGCCGGTGCTGCCCCCGCAACTGTAAGCTGAGAGATATCAGGCCATTCTGCCACTGGGGCCCGTCGGGCACCGGGAAGGCGGCCTTCTATCGTTGACCAGCAAGCCAGGAGACCTGCCATTGCCTGAAAGTCACGGACAGAAGCAACCATGCGGGGTGACATGGTCGCGAGGTACTGCGTAGCTCACAGGCCCTCCACTGCGGTGACGTTTGATGGAGCAGTCGTGTGCGGTTCATTCTTTATACCCAGACTATTCTTGCCCTGGGCGTTATCAGTCTGTCTTTCGACGTCGCCAGGGCAGAAGACAAACCAGTGCAGCCCGCCGCTTCCGCGCAGCGCAGGGCGTCACATCCCCCCGCAAAGCGGGCATCTGACCCTGATTATATTACCGCCTATGGCACTGTGGCCCCCCTCAAGATGGTTCCGGCGGTGGGTGGCAAACTGGGACTTTCCATCCAGCATAACCCTGCCACCATTCATGTGGTGCAGCATGACCTGATGATGCAGCGCGGATACGCCCAGACAGAAGCCGCGGCTGACAGTGCGCCCGGCGTCTCATCCGGTGGCAGCCCCGGCAGCCCGGCGCAGTTCATGATGCGTGGTTTTACCGGAAACCAGATTTTATCCTTGCGGGACGGCATTTATTTCGGCCCGACCACAATGGTAAACCGCCCGCAAAACACGTTTAATCTCGAATCCGTGCAGATTATAAAAGGCCCGTCTTCCGTGCTGTATGGTCAGGGCGCGGTGGGCGGCACGGTTGATATGCGCACCCGTGATCCGCGTTTTGATGCCGCCCATGCGAATGCCCTGATATCTTACGGAAGTTTCAATACATGGAATGCAGGTGTCGGTGGGTCTGTTCCCATCACGCAGACGCTGGCGGTGCGGGCAGATTTCAGCCGCACATCTTCAGACGGTTTTGTCAAAGGCGCTACGCCACACTCAAACGATTTTACCACTACCCTGCTGTGGAAACCGTCAGAGAAATTTACCGCGCGCCTGAGTATGGATTATCTGACAGACAAACTATCAACAGATTACGGTGTGCCGCTGGTTGACCTGTCGCAGACAGGCGGCCGCGTTGGCGGGCTGCTATCGTCCTCAAAAGGCCTTGGTGTCACACGGTCTTCCATGTGGCAGTATTATAACGTGCGCAATGCCAAGGCCGGGTCAGTCAATGCAACGCCAACACTGCATCTTGACTGGCGGCTGACAGACCATGTGCTGCTGCATAACGCCAGCTATTTTGTGTATTCCAAACGACGGTGGAATAACGCTGAGTCGTTAAGCTATATCAGCACGGCAGGGGCAACGGATGCTGCTGGCACCCCCATTTCTGCCGGGCGTGTGGGGCGAGATCGGTTTTACGTTTATCAGAACCAGCATCAGGTCGGTGACACCCTGCATGCACAGTTTGATTTTTCGGTGCTGGGTTTCAAAAATCGCCTGATTGTCGGTGGGGATGCCTATTATCTCCGCTTTATCCGCAATCGCGGTTTCCCCAGCGCGGATTATGCAGACAGTGTTTCTCTTTCTGATCCTGAAAAAACAGCACTGGGCGCGTTTCCCGGCGAATATCCGTTCAAGAAATCCCCCACCACCATGGTGCAGGCGGGTGTTTTTATGGAAGATGTCGTGACGTTCCGGGATGATCTGCGTCTGGTGGGCGGGTTTCGGTACGACTGGCTGTCCCTTGACCGGCAGAACTATAACCAGAATGGCCAGTTTGCTGCGTCCTCCAGCTTTAAGAGGCACTATAACCCCAACAACTTCCGTATCGGCCCAGTCTATGATCTGACAAAAAACGTCAGTCTGTATGGTGTTTACACAACCAGTGAAGACCCGCCGGGGTCTAACCTGTTCCTTGCCAACAAAGGCCAGTTTGAACGGCTAAGTCACACCCGGCAGGGTGAAATAGGCGTGAAAGCCGCGCTGTGGCATGGGCGTTTTACAACGTCTTTGGCGTTGTATGATATTCGCCGCACACGGATATTAGTGACAACCGGCCCGGATACGGTTGCAACCGCAGGTGTTCAGAAATCGCGCGGGTTAGAATGGCAGGGGGATCTGGCTGTTACCCGTAATTTTACCCTGTCCGGCAATGTCGCGTATACGTATTCACGATATGGGTCTTTTCATCCAAGCGCATCAGTCGATGCGTCGGGCAATCAGGCGCCAAACGTGCCTGAGGTCACCGCAAATCTATGGGGGGTATGGTCACGGGTGTACGGTCTGCCGCTCGATCTGGGCGCAGGCTTACGCTACGTGTCGGCCCGTAAGGGAGATTACGCCAACACGCTGACCCTGAAAGATTACGCGTTGGTCAATGTCTTTGCCGGATGGCATGCCTACAAAGGCATAACGGTGTATGGCCGCATTGATAATATCGGCAACAAACACTTCATCCAGTGGGCCGACACCAGCTATTCCAATCAGGTTCTGCTGGGCGCACCCCGCTCGTTCTCCATCAGTGCGCAGGCTGATTTCTAGAGCTCAAGATCATTAGTTTTTGCAGCGGAGACATCAGGTTTGTATCTGATCATGTCTTCGCTTTTTTAGACGGATAACTGAGGCAGCTTTAATCGAAAAAGAACTGTTGTCCTCAGCATTTTCAATTCTGATAACGGAAGTAAAACATTACAGTCAGAACTCTTAAATGACATTGGTAGATGGTCTGCTCAGAGATCTTGTTTTTGCAGAGATCGTAAATTCTGAGGCCGCTCTAAAATTGTGCATGATAAATTCCAAAATTTATTCTTGTGTAGGACTATAGAGCACATTCAATAATGAATATGATTGCGATATCGAACCAAAACCCGCTTTTGCCCTTGCAAGAGAGCCGCGGCTATCACTGCGACTGGTTGAGAAAAGCTTTTTTCTCTATAGTTTCCTAAACGATTCAATTTACCAGAATTTTCTGATCAAAGGCAGCACAATGGTTACTCTTAAAACACGTCATGGTCGGTTTGTCGCTGCCATTCTTAGTAGTACTTTTATGTTCTATGAGTATGGCTACGCCGCGCCGCATCCTCATGCAGTCGCAAAAAAGCATACTTCTGTGTCTCCATATAAGGCGCGACAGGGGCGATCTGTGCAGCCTTCTCATCATCGTGCAGCAGGGCCGGTAGCCAGTCGGGTTGGTGAAGAAGTGGACGTGGCGGTTAATCGTGCAGGCGGTGGTGGCATGATGCGTCGGGAAACAGCGCCGCGTGCTGTTCAGACTGTGACCAAACGATTTATTGCCATGCAGAGTCCAACTAACACAGCACTTGATCTGGTAAAAAACCTGCCCAGCGTGAGCGTTTCCACCAATGATTCTTCTGGGATTCTAGGGGGAGCCATCAATATTCGCAGTCTGACCGATTCAGATATGGGTATTCTTCTGAATGGTGTGCCTGTCGCGACAGCGTATTATCTTAATCAGAATGTTGATTCAGAAAATCTGGATCATGTGAGTATTACCCCTGGGTCTGCCGAAATCAATCTTCCCGTAACGTCAGCCGCTGCCGGTGTTATGGATGCAGGAACCATCAAGCCAGATCATAAGTTTGGCGGAATGATGGATTTCTCTTATGGCACAAATAATATGTCCCGTGAGTTTTTGCGCGTGAACAGCGGCGATATTGGGAACAGTGGCGTGCGCGGCTATCTCTCTTTCTCGCACGAGCATGCCCGAAACTGGATTGGGCCGGGTACAAATGAAAGGCGGCATCTGGATTTTGGAGCCCGTAAAGATTTTGATAATGGCTCTTTTATAGATCTGTTCGCTAGCTGGAATCATCAGTTTACGTCTATGCCACTATATCCCACATCACAGCAGTTTTTTGATAAGAAAAACGGCCGAGGGACCTTTTCCTACAGTTCTGAATATGACCCAGCGAACCCGTCCCGTTATGTTGGGTTGGTAGGCAATATGTGGGACCAGTTTTTCATAACTGCGCCGGTGCATGTTGTGTTGCCTAAGAAGTTTACGTTCGATTTCAAACCCTATTATGTTTACAATGGCGGTTACTCTTATAATGGGTCTCTATTCAATGCGAACCGAACGTCGGTTACGCTTGGACCGGATGGTGCAGCCCTTAGCGGTAGTGTACCGACAACATCCAACTACAGCGTCTATCGCCCACATGCCGGAGCAGTGGCGGAGCTAAGCTACAAGATTGACCGTCACAATACGGTCTCTCTTGGATACTGGTTTGATTATCAGGATAATCAGGTCAACAACCTTTATTCAATTGCAACAGAAAGCGGCACCAAGAATTTCCCTTACGCAGAAGGGACGGGGCTTTATCAAAACGGTTCTCGCTATATGCCGTACCAAGGCGATTCAGGATGGTATAACCACTCCCTATTTGTGCGTGATGTTGCTCGTTATTTTGACAACAGGTTGGAAGTAAACGCTGGTTTTAAACTATCCATGATCAATCGCTGGAGCCAGAATCACGCAAGTGCCGCGCCACGAACTGCTGAAAACACTGTGGTTCCACTGCCGCAACTGGGCATTGGTTACAAGATTGATAACCATAACCAGATCTATATCAATGCGGAAGGTGATTACCGCATGCCGGATCCAGGGTCGCTTTCGTCCGTGTTTGACGCACAGACAGGCAGTTATGTTGGAAATCCTTACAATGCAAAACCTCAGTATTTAATCAAGGAAGAGCTAGGTTGGCGGTTTGATAATAAATATCTGATGGTTGATTTAAGTCTTTTTAACTACTCTATTACTAATCGTTTGGTTGCCACCAGTGTGTATGTAAACAATCAGGCTATCAGCACCACCATCAATGCCGGTAACCAGACAGCCCGTGGGTTTGATGCCATGATTGCGGCTCACCCCATTCATCATTTCAGCCCATACGCGTCTATTGAGTATCTGAACGCCACGATGGATTCAAATCTGCCAACAACAGGTTTGCTGAATGGCACGACAGTTGCAGATTATCTTCCTACCAAAGGGAAAAGGGCTGTTATGGCACCGCATGTGCTGGCCAATATCGGGTTGACATATGACGACGGTAAATTCTTTGGTAATTTTGCAGTGCATTACACGTCTGCACAATATACCACTTTTATGAATGATGAAAAAATTCCTGGATATTTTACAGATTCTATTACTGTAGGATATCATTTCCCCAGTTTTGGCTTTGTCAAAGCACCGACATTCCGCCTCAACTTCAATAATATTACCGGTAGTTTTGTTCGGACGGGAGCCTATGGTCTGACCAACAATGCTCATGCAGCAACGGGTCTTTACGGCAGTGCAATTTCTGCCAGTGGTTCTCCTACCTATTATCTCTACCCGCGCTTTAATATGACAGGTACCGTATCACTCGCATTCTGATTGCTTCAAGGTGGTGTTTTTGGAGTAAAAACGCCACTGTACTGTAAAGAAACGGTTAAGATTAATATTTTTGAGAAAATGTTTTTCTTAACCAATAATGGAAATTGACTGGCATATTGGAAAAAACGTCTATGCATCGAAAAAATTTTTCTGCCAAAAAACCTATGTTGTGTAGTGTTTTTTCTATTGCAAGTATCCTGACAATCTATCCTGCCGTCGCAGCAACGCCCAAGCTGGAGCCAAAAGTGATCGTGGTTGCCGGGTGGGAGAACGGAGCGGATGTTGGTGACGCACCGGGTGAATATCAGTTTTGGGTCGAACGTTTACATCTGGATAAACGTGTGGCTGTTGCTGGTATCCCGACACAGATCATGCGGCGTAATAAGGATGGGGTTTACGGCATTGTGCTGAAAGATGGTGTGACTGACCTTGCTGCCTTGGCACTGGATACGCACTTTGATCTTCGCCACACATACTGGATTTTTACAGGAATTTCAGGTGTTAACCCGAATGTGGCATCCGCAGGAAGTGTGGCATGGGCACGCTGGGTCGTGGATGGAGACGCACTACGGGAAATCGATGATCGAGCCATTCCTGATGGGTGGCCATATGGTCTTTATGCAATTGGAGCAGATAAACCAAATACGCTTCCCAATAATCCCAATCATTATGGGTCAGTGACAGATGTTGCTGAATTGACAAAGGCTTATCCGCTTAATCAGAAACTGGAGCATTGGGCTTATACCATCAGCCGAAACGTGCCCTTGCGTGATGATCCTGTTCTGGCGGAACGGCGGGCGCAATGGACGGGTTATCCCAATGCCCAGAAGCCTCCTGCTGTCCTTGAGGGTGAAACCTTGGGGGCATTACGCTACTGGCACGGTGCGCAACGTAATCAATGGGCGGAGGACTGGGTTCGGTTATGGACCAGAAACCAAGGCCAGTTTGTCATGACGAATGAGGAAAGCCAGACCAATCAGGTCGAAATGCGGTTATTGGCTCGTTTGGGCTACATTGACCCTGACCGTATCATGGTTTTGCGTTCCGGCAGTAATTTCAGCATGCCTGCGCCCCATATGTCTATCACCCAATCCATGGGGGATGAAGGACCGGGGCAGGTCGCTGCTTTTGATAATAATGAGCGCGTGGGGGCTCCCGTTATTGCGGAACTTGTTGCGCATTGGGCTTATTATCGCGCTCATATCCCCTCTGTTTCGGAGATTGCACCATGAAATATTTGCTGCGTTCCTTTACTCCCATGCTTGCGGCGGCCTTGTTGGCCGGGTGTGCAACGCCTTCATCATCTCAACAGGGTTCTGGAAAGCCTTGGGATATTCGGGCCGTTGTGCTGACAACATACGAAATTGGGCAGGACACAGGAGACCGGGCAGGAGAGTTTCAGCCATGGGTTGAGGGAGAAAAACTAAGCGAGAAATTACCATTTCCCGCCGGTGTACATGACATATATACAGAATCTACCCACCATATTCTCTATGTAGTAACAGGCACCACGCTTTCACCAGCAGCATCTTCCGTAATGGCTTTGGGGTTTGATCCCCGGTTTGATTTAAGCAAAGCGTATTGGATTGTTTCTGCAATTTCTGGTTTTGACCAGAACGTTGCGTCCGTCGGCTCTGTATCGTGGGCTGATTATGTTGTCAGTGACATCAGCAAGTATATTGACCCCAGAGAGGCCCCTAAAAACTGGCCGTATGGTTATTATATGATTACCGCGCAGAAGCCGAACCAATATGTCGTATCCGGAGGAGAGGGTCCGGATGGCAGTATTGATCATGCTATGATGTACAAACTTAATCCCGCTTTGGTAAAGTGGGCTTATGACCTAACAAAAGATCTACCCCTCGTTGATGCTCCTGCGTTGCAGATGGAACGGAAGCGTCGCGTGACCAAAGCAGCAAAACAATTGCCGAGTGTTGTGGTGGGGGGTGATTTTGCTGCGGATGCCTTCTGGCATGGTAAGATCATGACGCAGTTCGCACGGGATTGGGTGAAAATGCTTTCTCAGAACCAGAGCAATTTTGTTGAAAGCAATATGGAAGATGCAGGCATCATGGAAGCAATGAAACGCCTGACCCGGTCAGGGCGAGCCGATATGAACCGGGTGTTAATCTCACGGAGTGCATCTAATTATACAGAGCAGGCCCCCGGTCAAACAGCTGTCCAGTCTGCGAATGATACGTTTTCGGGCGAGGCAGAGGCATTAGAGAACGGCTATAAGGTAGCTGCGAAGGCGCTTCATGAAATTGTCGATAATTGGTCAAAGTTTGAGAATGGCGTTCAATAAGAAGAAATATTTATATAGAATAGAGAAAAGCTGCGCTGACTCAGTGCTGTGTTAGCCTCGCTCGTTCTACAGAATATTGTTTGCTACACTTAATATTTCCCGGAAGCTTACCAATCCTTTCGGGAAGCGGAAAGAACTGCATATTTTAGAAAATCTTATTGGGCTGAATACAGCGTGATCGATGTATTCAACAATTACATAGAGAAAAATGGCGTTCACAGGGGGTATCGTATTATTGATACCCCTGTGAACGCCTATTTTTTTTGCTCAAAGCAAAGGGTGATTAGACCCTGTATTGAGAAGTGGTTTTTATAAACACTAGTTTTTCTTTACGGTCAGACCACGGGATGCCAGCATCGGTTCAATGTCAGGATCCTTACCATAGAAGGCGCGGAACATTGGCCCATAGTCCTGCGTATGGCCGCGAGAAAGGATCATATCACGGAAACGCTGGCCATTCTGGCGTGTCAGGCCACCATTCTTTTCGAACCAGGCAAACGTGTCGTCGTCCAGCATTTCGGTCCACAGATAGGCGTAATAGCCAGCAGAATAGCCATTAGCCCAAATATGCAGGAAGTAGCTTGAACGGTAACGGGGGGGCACGTTTTCCGTATCCAGCCCCATTTTGCTCAGTGCCGTTTTTTCAAACGTATCGACATCCTGTTTTGGGTCTTCAGCAGTCAGGCTGTGCCAGTCCATATCAAGCTCTGCTGCACTGACAACTTCACCAAATTTATAGCCCTGATTGAATGTTGCCGCTTTTTTCAGTTGCGACACCAGGTTGCCGGGCATAGGTGCACCCGTTTTATAGTGGCGGGCGTAATGGGTCAGGACCGTGGCATCAAGCGCCCAGTGCTCGTTGAACTGTGAGGGGAATTCCACAAAGTCGCGTGCGACAGATGTGCCAGAGACAATGGGGTAAGTCTGGCTGGCAAACAGACCGTGCAACGCATGTCCAAATTCATGGAACATGGTCGTAACATCATCAAACGAGATAAGGGCAGGCTGCCCTTCTGCCGGTTTGGCAAAGTTACCAACGTTATAGACAACAGGCTTGGTGCCCAGCAGTGAAGACTGGCCAACAAAGTTTGACATCCAGGCACCACCGTTTTTGTTGTCGCGCTGGAAGTAGTCAAAATAGATCAGGCCAAGTGGTGACTTGTCTTTGTCAAAGACTTCAAACACCATCACATCCGGGTTGTAGGTCGGGATATCCGTGCGGCGTTTAAACGTGATGCCATACAACCGGTTTGCGGCAAAGAAGACACCGTCTTGCAAAACGGTATTGAGTTCAAAGTATGGTTTGACCTGATTTTCGTCGAAGTTGAATTTTTCCTTGCGCACTTGATCTGCGTAGTAGGACCAATCCCACGGTTTTAGCTGAAAGGCTGCTCCACCTTTCTTGCTGTCTTTGTCGATCTGGTTCTGAAGCTCTGCAACTTCACGCTTTTGCTCGGCTGCCAGAGCCGGGACGATCTTGGCAATGAAGCCGTGAACTGCCTCGGGAGTTTTAGCCATCTGATCATACAGGACGTAGCTGGCGTAATTTTTGTACCCAAACAGACCTGCTTTCTGGGCACGCAGTTGGGCGAGGGTCGCAATCGTGTCGCGTGTGTCGTTCTCGCCGCCTTTTTCAGCGCGGTTCCAGGACTGCTCAAATAACGCCTGCCGTGTTTCCCGGTTAGTCAGAGCCGATAGCAGGGGCTGTTGTGTGGTGTTTTGAAGTGGCAGAAGCCATTTGTCTGTCAGCTTACGGTCTTTTGCAGCGTTGAACGCATTGGTAATGGCGGCGTCATCCAGACCTGCCAGCTTTGCTTTGTCTGAAACAACCAGAGCAGCTGCTTTTGTGGCAGCAAGCAGTTTCTGCTGAAAGAGCGTTTCAAGCTTGGAAATGCGTGTATTCAGATCGCGCAGCTTTGCTTTGTCTGAATCTGAAAGCTGTGCCCCTGCGTGGACAAAAGCTTGATAATACACATCAAGCACCTGCTTTTGTTCTGCATTCAAGCCCAAAGCATCCTGCCGAGCATGCAGATACTGTACGCGTGCGAAGAGCTTCGGGTTCAGGTAAATGCTGTCCTGATGGGCCGAAAGTTTCGGGCCAATGATTTCCTGCACTTTATCAAGTGTAGGATTGGTGTTGGCAGAATACACACCGCTGAAGGTTTCGTTGACACGGTCAAGCAGGCGGCCCGAGCGTTCCATGGCTGCGATCGTGTTTTCAAAGGTCGCTGCTTCGGGGTTGGTCGCGATTCGATCAATTTCTGCGCTCTGATCGGCCATCCCTTGCTCGAAAGCAGGTTGGTAATCGGAATCCTTGATCAGATTGAAGGGCGGTGCGTGGTAAGGCAGCGTGCTTTCCGCAGCAAAGGGGTTGGATGCTGGCAGGCTGGCCGCTGTTGCAACAGTCGCACCGCTGGTCAAACAGGTGGCGGCTGTAATGGCGTACAGCCAGGAACGATAACGCATACTGTTTCTCCCTAATGCCTCGGTATGGCCATGATGGACACAAACCCGACATGGTCGAGGAGGCGTGATTTCTATCGGTTATGAGGTGCTGAGTAGGGGTGTCAAGAAATGAGTGTGGCATTTGAAGCACAGCAAATAGCGATAAACCGACAAAGTTCTTTTTGGAAACGAAACGATGATTCTAGCGGAATTTTTATAAATAATTTGTCGCTCCTCAGACTGCTGTCGAAAGATGTGCAACGCTGGTGTGACGAAAATGCAGCACTAATTTGTAAAAGGTTCCAGAACCGAAATTTAAGCATCGACAGATACTGGAATCATTCCTTAAGCCCAATGTCACCAAATTATGTCACAAATGTTTCACGGTTTTTCAAAGAGGACTTAGTGGATGTCTCATAGAGACCGCCGGAAGAAGCGTCTGCCTCTTTCTTTTTCACTGCTTTACGCGTTGCCTGTGATGGCTGCGGCTGCTCCGGTTGTTGCCGATGCTGCAACCAGCAAGGCAACATCTTCGCACGCTACGCGGGCTGTGCATTCTAAATCAGTCAAAAAAGCTTCTGTTGCTCACACAGCAACGACACCCCGTGCAGGGGCTCCTGTCTCAGGGGTGACGCCAACAGTTGTGCAGTCAGCGCCTGTAGCCTCTTCAACCATCAAGCGTGCTCGGGCAACCGATACGGCTGATGGTGGCACAGAATCTGTGCTGGTGACGGGGTCTTTCTTGCGTCAGGGGCGCAACACCAGCCCGAACCCGGTTCAGATCATTAGCGCAAAAGATATCCAGCAAACTGGTATCACCAATGTGGGTGATTTTTTGCAGCGTATGCCGTCTATCGGTTCAAGCGGCCGTGGTAACGCTGATACCAATGGCGGGGCAGGTATCTCCTGTACGGATCTGCGTAACCTGGGATCCAACCGTGTTCTGGTTCTGGTCGACGGCAAGCGTTTGACCCAAAGCGGTGACAGCACCAGTTCCTGCGTTGATATGAACACCATTCCGGTTATGGCTGTTCAGTCGATTGAAATTCTGAAAGATGGTGGGTCTGAACTGTACGGTGCTGATGCCGTATCAGGTGTGATCAACATCAAACTGAAGCACAACATCAATACCGGTGGCGTAAACCTTCGTGGGAATATTACCCAGCGTGGAGATAACCGTACCGGCCTGATTTCTGCTTACAAAGGCTTCAACTTCGACCATGATCGCGGCAACATTACTGTAATGGGCCAGTATGACACACAGGGTGGTGTCATGATGAAAGATCGTGCCTGGTCTCGTTATCCGCAGGCAAATAACCCTGCAAACCCTGCCAGCGTAAGCTATGGTTCAATCATTTCTTCCAAAGGCACGTATTTTGGAAGTGATACCTATAACAGCAATAATCAGGGATCTTTGATACCTTACAGCAAAGATAACCGTTACAATTATAACAAAGATTCATCGCTGCTGAATCAGACGCAAAATGCCAGCTTAATGGGCGATGCCCATTACGATTTTGACAAGCATTTTACGCTGTATTCAAACGTGATGTACAGCCATAAAACGTCGTGGACGCAGATGGCCCCCATGCCTGCGACGGGGAGTGTTGCGCCTTCAACATTGCCAAGCGCAATTATGATCCCGACCGATTATCCCGGTAATACCAGCGGTGAAGAACTGCAGATGTACCGCCGTATGTCAGAGTTCGGTAATCGTAAAACTGAAACAGCTATTGACAGCTTGACGGCAAAAGTGGGTGCAAGTGGCGAAATCGCTGCTGGCTGGATGTACGATGCCTCGTTCACTTATGGTTCTACGATGGCGAGCTTCCAGACTTCTGGCGTTGGGAATTATGCAAATCTGCTGCGTGAATGGGGCCTTGATGCCGAAACACCAGGTGATTCAGCTACTGCTCTCGTCTATAACCCTAATTCTTGCGTAGGGTATGCTGGTTGCGTGCAGTCAAGCGCGCTGGGTGCGCTTTCTCCGGAAGCGGCAAGATACGCAAACTATACCGAACACGATAATTCACAGTACACCATGCGCGATACTAATATGCGTATTCACAACGACCATGTTGTGAAAATGCCTTATAAGGGCGGTGGGGATCTGGGTATTGCGCTGGGTATGGAACACCGTAGCGAGCAGTTTAGTTATCACCCTGACCCGCTTATCGCCAGTGGCGGCTCTCTGACCAATACAGTTGCAGCAACTGGCGGTGGCTTCAATGTGTCAGAAGCTTACATTCAGGGTAACCTTACCCTTCTGAAGAACGTCCCATTTGCAAAAAACCTCTCCATTGATGGTCAGGGTCGTTATTCTACTTATAACACCTTTGGCAGCACCTATAACTGGAAGGCTGGTATCAACTGGGCACCGACACGTGATGTAGCGTTCCGTGGCACTCTTGGTACGTCATTCCGTCAGCCTAGCGTGTCCGAAATGTACGGTGGCACGGTTATGAGCTATCTTGGCGCGAACGATCCGTGTGACATGACACAGATTACCACTTATGGTGGGCGTCAGGCTGCTGTTATGGCGAACTGCATGAAGAAGGGCATAAACACCAAGACCTTCCAGCAGGCGGGTTCTGGTCAGGTTGGAACGCTGATTGGTGGTAATCCTAACCTGCGTCCTGAAGTGGGCCGTACCTATACGTTTGGGGCCACTTTCACGCCGCATTGGATCCGTGGCCTGTCCACGAGTGCATCGTTCTGGCACTATCGTGTTTCCGATACGATTGGTGCTCTTTCCACCCAGTATGTGTTGGACGGATGCTACACGGGTTCCAGCCCGACCATGTGTAATTATGTAACTCGTCTTGCAAATGGACAGATCAATACCGTTTCTGCCCTGAATGCTAACTTGGGTGCTTTAACAACCAGCGGTGTGGATTGGGATCTAAGCTATCGCTTCCGGGTGAGTGATGCTGACTGGTTCATGGTCGAAAACAACTTCCAGCGTCTTGTAAGCTACAAACAGCAGCAGATTCCAGGTGGCCCACACTATAACTATCTGGGCTCCATCACTTATCAGTCTGGTGGTACTTCCAACCCGACTGTGCGTGATTATGCAACGCTGACTTGGCACCATAACAACTTCAGCGTGACTTACATGATGCAGTATATGAGCGGCATGCACTGGAATGATGGTACCTACACCATTCATAAATCTGATGGTTATGGCCGTGTTAAAACGCCATCCATGGTGATGCAGGACCTGACGTTCAACTACAATCTGAAGCGCTGGAATTTCCAGTTTGAAATTCAGAACCTGACTGACAAACAGCCTCCGTTCCTGGTGAATACGTCTAGCAACAGTAACGACTCTACCTATAGTGGTTGGTATGCTGGCCGTACTTTCCTGTTGCAGGCAGGTATGAACTTCTGATCTGATACAGACAGAATTTAGCGACTATCTGATAAACTCCCGGCTGAAAGGTCGGGAGTTTTTTTATTGCTTATAGACTTGGTAAGGAATGATTTTCTGGAACCAGAAATAAAAAATATGACTGGCAGTGGACGAGTAAATATTTCTATCTGAAAAGCTAAATTTCTCAGTCTTGCGTAATCTCTTTCTTAAAATAGTATTCTACCTGCGGTTTGACAGAAATAGTGTCAAAGCCAGAGACCGTTACGAAGGTCGGGAAAAATACCTAATATCGACATAGAGTGGGAAATAATATTCTGCCTCGTTGCCCTATAACCCAAGTAAGGTCAGTTCTTTCTGTAAATGTGGAGGAAGGTTTGTGAGCATTGACCCGGTCAGGTCAGGCGGTGCGTCCTTACTGTCCAGATAACGCCAGCCTTGAAACGGGCGCAGGGCGCGGGGTTCCACTCGGATGATTTCGGGCGATAGCAGAAAGAGCGTGCCTTGTGTGCCATCGCTTCGGGTGTCTGTCTGGATGTCTAGCACGCGTTGGCGGCACTGAATCAAACCGGCAATCACGCGATACAGTGACCCACCTTCAAGAATTTCTTCTGATCGACGGGGGAAGGATCGGGTGTGTACAACAGGCAACGCACCATATTCGCTATGATTACGGCAGTTCGTCGCCTGTTTTTGTCGTTCGCTGAGTTCTTCAACAGAAGTAACGCCAACAACAAGTTTGATCAGGTTGAGCATAAGGCTACGTTAGAACAAAATGAGACCAGAGAACATTCCATTTTTTGCAAGCGGCTGTTCGCTGTAATGGCGGAAAATCTGCTGTGACCTGGAACACGCTTTTCATTTCAAAGTGTGAAAAGCGTGTTTTTGCTTCTTGTTGATAGTCTGGAAGAAAGCACGCATTCTTGCGTGCTTCACATAGCTAAGCGCGATATTACAGAGATTGTGCCTGTTGAACAAAGCTGGTCAGGAACCGGTCGGCATCAATTTTCTGGACGATAGTTACTTCACGGACATGCATGGCGCGTGGTGCAAGGTCTTTGGGCCAGACATGGGCGTGGCCGTAATGAATGCCTTTGCTGATATCAATATCCATATAGGCTTTGACGGATTGCTGAATCAGAGAGGGGTCAGCCGTAATGGCTGCGGCCATTTCATCCCACATGGGCAGCGGTGAATAGTATTTGCTCAGATAGCTGGTGACGGCTGTGGGTTTCTGATTGATTTTTGCCATGTAGTCTTTGGTCATCATCACATCGTTTGAGATATTGCCAACGACGGTAATGTTAGCCCACGGGGCTGTCAGCGTAATGTGGGCGGCCTCGGGGTCAAAAATCATGTTGAAGTCAGAGGCAAAATCCGCGTTGCCGGTAATGGACATCATGTTGGTGTCAAGCAGCCCCCCCATGAAGACAAGTTGTTTGGCTGTGGCTGCAAATGTGGGGTCAAGACGGATGGCAAGGGCCAGATTGGTCATTGGCCCGGCTTCAAAAATCGTAACCTGATGAGGGTGTTCATGGACCATACGGATCATGAACAGGGCCGCGGATTCTGACGCAGCGGCCGTTTTAGGTGCGCCCTCTGGTAATTTCGGCAGGGCAGGCTGGGTTTCTGCGGCCTTATCAATCGAGCCTAACCCGCCCCACGCCCCTTTCCACGGGATACGACCAAATTCCTGCTCACGCAGTTTCATCAGGGCTACAGTATTGATCAGGGGATAGACTGCCCCATCAGCCACCGGGATATCAGATTTATGCGCGATTTCCAGAAAACGACGCAGATGTGCAGATTCCGCATTTTCCCAGTCATCGCCGGTGCTGACCGTAAACCCCAGAACCTTGATATGCGGGTTGGCCAGCAGCGGAATGACAGACTGAATGTCAGACCCGCCCGGACCGAGGAAATCATTATCTTCAATAACCAGTGCCTGCTCTGAAGCGCCTTCTGCTTGAGCCCGCGAAACAGGTGTGGACAGGAGAGCAAGAACTGACGCAACGGCGGTGGTGATGCGTAAAGCGGAAAGAGAGATGGGCAGACGCATGGGAGCCTCGGGGCAGGAGAAAAATGGCTGCTCCAGTAAAGGAACTAATTGGGACTATAGAGAGATGTTGACGCCTAAAAAAAGATGCTTCTGCTTGTGACGGGAAAAAAATGCTCGCATTGTAGGGCCTGTTACGACCGATAGCAGCCTTGGCGATACATTCTGCTCACAGTTGGGGACTAGGTGCAAAGGCGCTTTAGGGATGGATGTCGGCGTTTCGGTCTTAGATTGAGGTGGCATCTAAAGCGAACCAAAGCCTGCAATCTTTAGGTTCATTAAACCCCTGTATCAGGGATGGTCGGGCGTCATCATAACATAAGTAAAGGAAGCGGCTAAAAACCTGATCATGGTTCGTAAATGCTCCGGCTATCGAGTGCTTTTTTAGCGTAATTCTGCACGGTTTTTCTGGACGGGAAACGTGCAATGAAGCGTCGAACCATCAAAGAAAGCATAGTGCAAAGTAGGGCGAGGAGCCGCCGCGGGTTTTAGAGCACAAGGGCGCGCAGCAGAGCCTCTAGTCGTAGTCGGCCTTCCGGGGTGGCGTACAACCTCGTCGCAGTTTGCTCCAGATATCCTTCTTCAAGGGCTGCGGCCAAAATTGTTACGTCTGTTGCCTCGGTCAGCGTCATGCCTGTGCGGGTTGCAAAGCGGTCCAAGTTTAGACCCTCTGTCACTCTTAATCCCATCAGCAGCATTTCGCGGGCGCGTTCCATAGGCACAAGTTCATCTTGGGATGTTTGACCGGTGCCTATGCGTTCAACCAGATCAGCCCATGGTTCCGGTGCGCGATGACGACGCGTGGCGAACAGGGCGTTGCCCTGCGTAAGACGCCCATGAGCCCCGGGGCCAATGCCCAGATAATCTCCGTAGCGCCAATAGGTCAGATTATGGCGGCTTTCGCTTCCGGGTTTTGCGTAGTTCGAGACCTCGTATCCGGCTAACCCATGTTGGGCGGTAATGGCGGATGTTTCCTCATACAGGGCAGCGGCTTCGTCCTCATCGGGCAGGGTGAAGGTGCCTGTGCGATAAAGGGCCTCAAACTTTGTACCGGGTTCAATGGTCAGTTGGTAAAGCGACACATGGTCGGCCACCAGACTGAGAGCCTTATTCAGCTCGGCTTTCCAATCCGCGAGGGATTGGCCGGGGCGTGCGTAGATCAGGTCAAATGTAATGCGTGGAAACAGGGTACGGGCGGTTTCCAGCGCGGCAAGCGCCTGTGTTGCAGAATGTTCGCGCCCCAGAAATGTCAGGGCCGCATCATCCAGCGCCTGTATGCCCAAAGACACGCGGTTGACCCCGGCTTGCCGAAAACCGCTCAGGCGGCCTGCTTCCACACTTGAGGGGTTGGCTTCCAACGTGATTTCAAGGTCGGGCAGAGGGTCAAACAGCGTAGTGGCATCTTCAATCAGGGCCGCCACACTTTCGGGTGCCATCAAGGATGGTGTGCCACCCCCGAAGAAAATAGACCCCAGTTTTCGACGGCCCAGCCGTGCGGCATCATGGGCAAGTTCCGTACGGAGGGCTTTGGCAAAGCGGGCCTCTGGCATCCTGTCCCGCACGTGTGAATTGAAGTCACAGTACGGGCATTTGGCCAGACAGAATGGCCAGTGGATGTAGAGAGCAAGTGGTTCTTCGGGCGTGTTCAGATTGCCACCTTCACACCCAACTGCACCACGCGATCAGGCGGAATGCGGAAGAACTCCATGCTGGACGTTGAATTACGAGCCATGAACAGAAAGAGCGACATCCGCCAATGTGACAGGCGCGGCACGGATGAACGGGTAATCAGTTCGCGGGATGTAAAGTAGGAAGCCTGCAAGGCATCGAAATCAACGCCGTTTGCTTTCAGGTCTTCAAGGGCGCGTGGAATGTTCGGCATTTCCATAAAGCCGTAGCGCAGAATAACCCGGTAAATGTTCGGGGCCAGTTCTTCAACGGATACCCGGTGCCCACGGTCGGCTTCGGGCTGGTCAAGGTTCTGCACGGTCACGAACAGCATGTGGTCATGCAGAATCTTGTTGTGACGCAGGTTATGCAGCAGACACGGAGAGACAAAGTCAGGCGTGCTGGTCATGAACACTGCCATACCCGGCACGCGGATGATGCGGGACTGTGGCAGACGCGCAATAAAGGAACCAACCGGCAGGCTGTCCTGACGCTGGCGGCTGACAATCAGGCCACGGCCCTTTTTCCACGTTGTCATCATTAGGGTCAGTACACAGCCCAGCAGAACCGGCACCCATCCGCCATCAGGAATTTTCAGCGCATTGGCGGAGAAGAAAATCAGATCAAGCAGCAGGAAGCTGCCGAAAATGAGCGCTACCTTGTAGTGGGGCCAGTTGAAGTGACGGTTGAACACCACAATGGCGAGTACGGACGTGCAGATAAACGTGCCTGTAACCGCAATGCCGTAAGCAGATGCCAGTGCATCAGAACTACGGAACGCCACCACAAGAAGCACAGCCCCAATGCACAAGAAACGATTGAAGTCGGGAAGGTAGATCTGGCCTTCTTCATCCGCATTGGTGTGGGTAATACGCAGGCGCGGCATGTAGCCAAGCTGGATAAGCTGCCGGCAGATAGAGAAGCCACCTGAAATGCCAGCCTGGCTGGCAATGACTGTGGCCAGTGTTGACAACACAATCATCGGTCCCTGCATCCAGTGCGGGCACAGCAGGAAGAACGGATTTACCAATGTTTTGGGGTCAGAAATAACCAGTGCGGCCTGCCCAAAATAATTCAGCACCAGCATGGGCAGCACAAAGAAAATCCACGCATAGCGAATGGGGGCCCGACCAAAATGCCCCATATCAGCATACAGGGCTTCTGCCCCGGTAACGCACAGTACGACGGAACCCAGCGCCAGAAAAGACAGCTTGCCATGATAGAAGACAAACTCCAGCGCATAGACGGGAGAAAGGGCCATCAGAATGGCAGGGTGATGCAGGATTTGCAGCAGCCCCAAGACGCCGATTGTACCAAACCAGAGCAGCATGACAGGCCCGAAAATGGCCCCCACTTTGCCTGTGCCTATCCATTGCACGCTAAACAGGCTGATAATGACCAGAATGGCGATGGGAATAACAAAATCATGGGCAGCGGGGACGCTGACCTCCACCCCTTCAATGGCTGACAATACCGAGATAGCCGGGGTGATAATCCCGTCACCAAAAAACAGGCAAGCCCCCACAATCCCGACCAGACCAAGCCATAATCGGGTTTTGGGGCTGGTGGCCACCCGTTGTGCCAGGGAACTGATTGCCAGAATCCCGCCTTCACCGTGATGGTCGGCGCGCATGATCAGAAGCACGTATTTCACCGTGACAATCAGGATCAGCGTCCAGAAAATCAGACTGGCGACACCCAGTATTTCCCACGGGGCAACGGTATGGTGGCCAGAAATGACTTCAACGGTAGAGCGGAACGCGTAAAGCGGACTGGTGCCGATATCGCCATAGACCACACCCAGCACACCCAGCAGCGCCGCAAACCCGACAGGGGCGGCTGCGTGTTGGGGCTGGTCGGCATCGAATTCCGTAATATGCCGGGTGTTTGTGTGCTCCCCGGTATTAGGCTGTGCCGCTGTATGTGGATCGGCCCCGGCAGGCGTGCTGGTTGGGTCGGTCATGTCAATTATGGCTCCACGTGGCGTGTGGGGAAAGTGTCCCGGCGGCTTGCATAAGGCGTGTAGGCAGCAGGAGGCAAGTCATCACAGGGCTTCCTTTAGGCTGAAGCAGGGCGCGGGCCAAAAATGGCCGTGCCTACGCGGACAAGAGTTGCTCCTTGCGCAATGGCCTGCGGATAGTCGGCAGACATCCCCATGGACAGCACCGGCAGACCGTGTTCATGCGCCATGCTGCGCAAAAGCTGAAAGTGGGGTGTGGGGTCTTCGGTCGCAGGCGGAATACACATCAGGCCCCGTAATTTGTCACCAAAACGATTGCGACAGGTGCGGATAAAGTCATCGGCCTGTTCACGCGGGACACCAAATTTCTGGGGCTCATCTCCGGTGTTCACTTCAATCAGAAGATCGGGCAGGCGGCCTAGGCTTTCTGCCGCATGGGCCAGTGCATCAGCCAGAGCCGGACGGTCGAGACTTTCGATCATATCGGCCAGCCTGACGGCGTCTTTCGCCTTGTTTGTTTGCAGCCCCCCAATCAGATGCAGACGGAGGTCAGGCGTGGTTTCACGCAGGGCGGGGAACTTTGCGGCGGCTTCCTGTACGCGGTTTTCACCAAAAATGCGCTGACCCGCGTCTATGGCCTGCTGCACACTGCTTGCTGGGTGGAATTTGGAGACAGCCACCAATGTGACGGCGGCAGGGTCTCGCCCAACGGCGTGGGCCGCAGCATCAATACGGGCGCGGACGTCTGCAAGCCTGTCCGCAAGGGGAGGAGATGGGGCTGTCACAATAACGCTTCTCAAACACTGGGGGCGGCCTTGTGTGACTGCATGCTGTGTTCCCGCTTGGGGGCCAGAGCATATAGCCACACATGGCCTTGTTTATGCCACTTTACCCGACATTGGGCTGAATGGGCACCCTTCCTGTCTGCCTGCGTATTAAGATCAGTTATTCTGCTGGGGTGGGGTATCCAGCGTCAAAATGATTTTGCCTGAATGGTCGCCTGCTTCCATGGTCTGATGCGCCTGTACCACCTGCGTAAACGGGAACGTCGCGTGGATCAGGGGACGGATGGTGCCATTAGCCAACAAGGGCCAGACCTTTTCCTGTAACTGGTTGGCTATCCGGCTTTTGGTTGTGGTATCGCGTGCGCGCAATGTGCTGCCGGTTACCACCAGTCTTCGGGTCATGATGCGGGCGAGGTCAGCCTTTTCTGCCTTCGCCCCGCCTTGCAGGGCGATAATGACCAATCTGCCATCCATGGCGAGCGACCGCAGATTGCGGTCAAGATATGCGCCGCCAATCATATCCAGAATAAGGTTGACGCCTTTGCCTTTGGTCAGTGTGCGCAGCCGTTCAGCAAAGTCTTGCTCTTTGTAGTTAATGGCGATGGCACCCAGTTTCTCACACAGGGCGCATTTATCAGCCGTGCCTGCTGTGACGTAGGGAATACCCCCAAAAGCTTTGACAAGCTGAATGGCTGTCGTGCCGATTCCACTTGACCCACCATGAATCAGAACGCGCTCGCCCTCTGTAATAGGAGACGGCATGAACAGGTTTGACCAGACGGTGAAAAAGGTTTCGGGCAGGGCTGCAGCCTGCACGGCATCAAATCCTGTGGGCCATGGTAGGCACTGACCGGCGGGTACCAAACAGTATTCTGCATAGCCGCCACCATTGGCCAAGGCACAGACCTTGGTGCCAATGGCAGGCATGATCTGGCCAACTGACGGCGCACCACAGGCCACAATTTCCCCAGCAATTTCAAGCCCCAGGCGGGGGTTTGCCCCCGGGGGTGGGGGATACAGACCCTGACGCTGCATGATGTCTGGCCGGTTGACCCCTGCTGCCATGACACGGACAAGAACTTCACCCCGGCCCGGTTGGGGAATGGGCAGTGTCTCGATTTTCATGACATCGGGGGCACCGGGGTCGGTAACGCACACGGCCTGCATGGTGCCTGAAAAAGGTGCTTTGGAGGTGTCTGTCATCATACGCCCGGAAAGGTTTGTCAGAGCAGGAAGCGCATCAAGCCCGATTTTGTTGCAAACCAAAAGGGTACAGGGCTTCACGTCTCGGGTAGGGCCGCGGTGACAGAAGGCGGAATGTTACCCCCGATATTTCTCGCCTGCCAGTTCGCGGCGGGTGCGCTCCAGTTCTTCAGCGTAACGGCGGAGAACATAGCGTTCGCTTAACAAGCCAAGCACCATATTGTTTTCGTTTATGACAGCGCAGGCAGGCCTGCCTGTGCGTTCAAAGCAAGCCAAGGCATCAGACAGGCAGGTCTGGGGCAGCAACGCTTCATCGTCTGAGGGAACAAGGTCAAGCAAAGGGGTGGAATCCGCATAACGTGCTGCATGGAACGTCACGTTTTCGACCAGTCCTTTATAGCGGCGGTGTTCATCCCGCAGAATGATATAGCGCGGCGCGGTGCCTGGAAATTCGGCCCGGGCACCAGCAACCGTTTCCGTGGCAGGGAAAGTGACAATTTCCGTGCGCATCATGCGCTCGACCGTCAGGTTCCGCATCCAGCCGACATCTACACCAGAGCGAATATTTTCGCCCCGCAGATGAAACCGCCATGTTGCGAATGAATAGCCAAAAGTACGCCGCACGGTAATGGACGAGACAATGGCGGACACCATGACGGCCGTGGTCAACGGCAGGCTGCCGGTTGTTTCAAGGGCCAGAAACACCATTGTCATCGGGCCGCCGATGACTGCAACGGCCAACGCGCACATCCCAACAACAGCGCAGACTGAAACCGGCAGAACCGTGAGGGGGGAGAGAACGCCTGCGAAAACAGCCCCTGTCAGCACGCCCAGATAGAGCGAGGCAAAAAACAGGCCACCACGGAAGCCTGAACCAATGGAAATGGCGGATGCAAGCGCCTTTAATCCCAGCAGACCAAGAGCCAGCAGCAGTGGCGGCGTATCAATCAACCCGGCGCGCATAGCCATATGGCCGGAAGACAGCACCGACGGGGAAATAAGGGCCAGCAGGCCGACCAGAAGTCCGCCTAATGCAGGCCGCATCCACACAGGAAGGGGAAGCGCGTGAAAAGCGCGTTCAGTCAGTGTAACGCCTTTCATTAATCCCACGGCGACCAAGGCGGAAACCCCGCCCAGAACAGCAATCGGCAGATAGGCGAGCGGGGGAATGGAGGCTGGGGTCTGCACAGTGACAGCAGGCAGTACAGTGCCCGTTAGATGCACGACCCCTATGGCGGTCACGGCGGAGAGTGCAACAGGCGCAAGTGCGGTGAAGGAATAGGTGCCGATAATCAGTTCAAACGCATAGAATGCGCCTGCCAACGGTGCGTCAAATGCAGCCCCGATTGCGCCAGCTGCCCCGCACCCGACCAGCAACCGTACATCGGCCCGGTGCATACGAAGCTGGCGGCCAATGCGGGAACCGAACGCTGCGCCTAACTGACTGAATCCAGCCTCCAGCCCCAACGATGCACCACAACCGTTTGAGATAACGGTTTGTCCGGCCACCACAAGGCTATCGCGCAGGGACATACGGCCACCATGCAGGGCGTTGGCTTCTACCGGGTCAACAGGACGGAAGCGTGCGGTGCGGGCCAGAAAATATCCTGCGGCCCCAAGCAGGAGCCCACCAGAGACGGGCACCAGCAACGCCCTGATGGGCGCGATGGATGGCAGGCCCGAAAGACGCCCGGACTCCGGTGCCAACAGATGGTGCGCCAGAAAAGTGGCTTCAGTCATAAGACTGACCGCCCCCCCGGCCAGCAACCCTACTAAGGCAGCCAGAGCCACCAGCCAGAGTGTGTCCGTACGCACCAGAGCCCTGAGCGCAGCCAGAAACCCCGGCAACGTGGCATGGGTGCGCATATGGCCCAGCAAGCCCATCATGGGTGCGAAGGGTGCGGCGGGTGGACAGGGATGTGGTGTGTCACAAGGCAGAACGTGCCTGTTCCGGCCTGCAAGAGCAAAGGCTTTTTGCACATGGGGTCCAGATGCCATGTCTGGCACTGGCAAACCATGACAGTTTTAAGAAACAGAAAACTGCATCAAAGAGGCTAAGGAGGAATGCCGTTTTACAACGGCACTACACCGGGAATGAGCGAAGGATTGAAAGCTGTTGCCACATCAGGGAGTAGTCGCAGGCGGCTTGGCTGCCAGAATACGGCTAATGTCTTCATCCGTCAGATTATAGTGGAAAAAAGTCTGATAAAAATTACGAACATCCTGCGGCAGATTGAGGTCAGCAAAGGCGGTGGGGTGGAACAGCTTGGCTGCCCACTCCATTTGCAGCAGTTCCTCGCATCCGTAACGGTCCCACGGAAAGACGCCTTGAGGATTCCGCGCCCATTTTCCTTTCTGCACTGCTGGCAGCGCCTGAAACGGAGAGGACGCATCAATGTCTCCGGCTGTGGGGCCAAGGACGATGATATCAGGATTCCATGCTGCAATCTGTTCAAACGTGGTGGGGCGATGATTGCCTGACACCGTGGCTGCGTTTATGCCGCCCGCTGTCTGAATCCATGTGTCGATCATGGTGTCTTTCCCGTCAATCTGAAGCGGGTTCAGAGTAGCGATATGCAAAACACGCGGACGGGCAGAGGCGGGTATTTTAGCCACGCGAGTTTGCAGCAGAGTCGTCAACGCATCCATTTTCTGCCGATAAAGTGCCGCGACGTCGTGGGCCTGTTGGGTGCCGAGTGCATCGGCTGTCATATCAATCGTACGCAGCATGTTGGGTATGGTGGTGTATTGGGCATGCAGGGTCGGTAACCCCACTTTGCGCAGATTTTCGGCCTGCGCGCGCTGGGGCACAATGACCAGATCAATGTGACGGGCCAGCAGATCTTCCGGGTTGACGGTATCAGGCGTCACGCCCGTTTCAGCCTTCAGCAGAACGGGGGCGACCTTGAACAGCCACGGGCGCGTTGATGGCTTTTCAGCCGAGACCTTTATCTTGTCAGCAGCACCCAGCATGACCAGAACTTCGTTATGGGCAAACCATAAATCCGCAATGGCGGTTGGGGTATCCTTGATCTCGACGGGTGTGCCGCTCATATCGACAACAGTGCGGGCTTCGGCTGCTTTTGATGCAAACGGACTAAACATCATCGCCGTGCCGAGCAGGGCTGCCAGCAGAAGGGAACGACGACTTTTGGTGCAGGCTGAAGCAGGAAGCGCGCGCATACGGACCTCGGAAGAAATGAGAGTATATACGTTAGAATATAGAAACGGAGCGCGCAACATGGCGCATATCACAGTCAGCACAAGGAAAGGCGATGCGGCAGCATAAAGTGATGCTGGGGGAGAAGGTGTTGTATCAGGCCGCACAGCTTTCCCATGCGCAGCGGTTTGCCAGTGCGCGTCAGGCAGAAGGTGTGGCCTGTCACGTTGTGCCAGATACCACCCCGCGACAGCCCAGAGCGGTGCGGATTAATCGGCTCACTGGAAAACCGTATAAAAAACCAGAAAAATAGCGGGCATTGGCGCGAGCATAAGCATTCTGGTTACAGAAATGACCAGAGTTTGTAGTGTCAAACAACCACAGTGCGATTGCGCCGCCACGTTTCTTCTAGGGCATCGGCCGGGTCCATGTGGGTTTCACTCCACGCGCCGTCTGTATCGGGAGCATGAGCCAGCGCACGCCATTGTGCCGTTCCCGGCAGGCGTTCAAGTTTGATAACCCATGACGGAGGGATGCGGGTCAAAAGCCGTTCAATTTTCTGGCCCGATGTCAGCGGTTTTGCGTAATTGTGGCCCATCGCATTCATCCCGTTTGTTCGCTGTGTCGTAAACAAGACACTTAAAATAAGGCAGGCCCGTTTCAGATGAAACGCTTACTGCCCTTTGACGCACGGATTATGCATGGTGCCACCCGCAGGGAAAGCGCTAACCGGCGGGTGGCTGATAGAACAGTTCGGTGGTTTACAGGCTTTTCAGTTTTGTCAGAATGGTTGCGATTGTTTGCGGCGGCGGGCTTGCGACGGAAATGGTCATCGCGTGCTCATCATCGGTTGGGGGCTCCAGTGTCTGGAGCTGGCTGGGCAGCAGGCTGGCCGGCATATAGTGGCCTTTGCGCGTCTGAAGCCGCTTGATCAGGACGGTTTCATCAACGTGCAGGTAAATGAAAACAGGGTTCAGCCCGTCACGCCGCAACACATCGCGATAGGAACGCTTTAATGCAGAGCATGTCAGAATAGCGCCCGAACCGCTTTTTTCACATTCAGCCAGCCATTCATGGCACCGTTCCAGCCAAGGCCAGCGGTCTTCATCGTTCAAGGGAATACCGGCTGCCATTTTCTGCACGTTGGCAGAGGGGTGCAGGTCATCCCCTTCCTGAAAAGGCCAGCCCAGTTCGTTCCGCAGGCCTTCAGCGATTGTGGTTTTGCCGCAGCCCGAAACACCCATGATAACCAGCAGATGTTTGCCAATTCCCTCTGCCGCGGGCTGGCTGGGCAGAGTTTGCTTGCTGCCCATAACTTCGCTGCTTAACTGCGCGGCAGATCGGTTGCCGGGGTGCAGAATACGGATACCTTCCGGTCCTGCGGTAATGGTCTGCGTGGCCATGTGCAGAAACAGGCCATGTTCAATCACGCCCACAATATTATAAATGTTCTGACTGAGCGTGTCCGGGTCTTCAATCCGGCCAAACACACAATCCATGATCAGGTTTTTTTCATCGGTCAGATAAAAAGACCCGTCACGGTTTTTTCGTGGTGCAACGTGGGCACCCAGCCGTGCCAGCCGTGCGGCCGCACTTTCCCAACCAAAAGGAACAACTTCCACCGGCACGGGGCAGAGGGTGCCAAGATGGTCAACATACTTGCTGTTATCTGCCACCACGACAAACTGCCGTGCGGCGGAGGCAACAATTTTCTCACGCAGAAGCGCCCCGCCACGGCCTTTGACCAGATTAAGCGTGCCGGGTTCAATTTCGTCCGCCCCGTCAATCGCAATATCCAGATCAGGATGTTCAGCAAAGCCGGTAATGGGGATACCCTCTTCCCGGGCTTGCGCTTCTGTTGCGTCTGATGTGGGGATTGCACAGATACGTAAGCCTTCTTCCCGCACGCGGCGGCCCAGTTCTGCCACCACAAAGACAGCGGTAGATCCGGTGCCCAAGCCAACGGCCATACCGTCCCGCACCAGAGACGCGGCCTTTACGGCAGCCTGCTGTTTGAACTGTGCGGCAGGATCAAGTTGCGGTCCGGTCATGGCGGTTTTCCTCGTTCTTGTTCTTCAGCGTCACGTTATGCGTCAGGTGCGGCGGCTTGGTCTAGAACCCAGAGCAGGTCCCCCATAGCAGTAATCGCACTGGCAGGGCAGGAGGGGTCTTGTGCCCGAACCTTTGCAACCGTGTCTTTCTTGCTGGCCCCTTCGACCAGAAACACAACATGACGGCTGGCATGAATGGCGGGGTATGTCAGCGTAAGGCGCGTATAAGGGGCGACAGGCGGCACACAGGTTGCAACCCATGCCGTGCGTTCTTTCAGCACAGGTTGACCCGGGAACAGGGATGCCGTGTGTCCATCTGCGCCCAGCCCAAGCAGATTGACGTCAAACAATGGACGGTCAGCCTGAAGCGTATCTGCACCGTAAAACTGTTTCAGCCGTGTTTCATAAGCCTTGGCCGCATCTTCTGCTGACCCAACGCCGGGCATGGGGTGCAGATTTTCAGCCGGTACTGGCACACGGGAAAAGAGTAGCCGCTGCATCATGCCAAAATTGCTGTCTTCATGGTCATGCGGCAGGAAACGGTCATCACCCAGGAAAAACTGCATCCGTCCCCAGGGAAACCGGCTGGCATAGGGTTCAGTCGCCATCAGGCTGTACAGACTTTGGGGGGTGCTGCCACCAGATAACGCAATGCTGAAAGGACCGTCGCTTTTGCGTGTGGCCAGATCAAGCAGCCAGTCAGCCAGATTCCGCGTTGCGTCCTCACGATTTGCAAAAACAGAGACGCTGCCTGTGCGGGTATCCTGTCCGGCCATATTTTTATTCCTTTCCAAACACAAAACGCTCAATGCCTTTGGCAAATCCGTCTTCTTCAGATGACGCTGTTACCCATGTTGCGGCTGATTTTACATCTTCCGTGGCCTGTCCCATCGCGATTGAAAAACCGCTGACCTGAAACATCAGCGTGTCATTGGGCTGATCCCCCAATGTTAACATGCAGGAAGCCGGAATGTTCAAAAGACGCTCAAGGGTGTGAACAACGCCGCCCTTGTTGGCATGGGGATGTGTGATGTCAACATAATAGGGTTGGGAAAGTGCAGCGGATGCATCTGCGCCAAGTTCTGCCTGCAATGTGGCGGCAACGCTTTGCATACGTGCTGCATCATCGCTTACACCGGTAATCTTGATCACGTCATTCAGGGCATCTGAAAAATCTGATGTCTGACGTGGGGGGAATTTGACGGTCCACTCCTCGCGCGCCACATGGGGGCCTTGGGCATCAGGCACCAGCCATTCCGTGCTGGTATAAAGCCAAGCCGGGACCTGATGGTTTTTGAGGATAGCGAGGGTTTTTTCAGCTGTTACGGCAGGCAGGCGCAGCGCCTCAATCAATGTAAGGTCAGGTTGCACCATCATGCCGCCGTTGAACCCTGCAAACGGGGTGTTCAACTGTAATGCGGGAAGCAGCATGGCCATACCACGGGGCGGGCGACCAGACGTAATGGTGAAGAGAATATCCTGCTGTTTCAGGGCTTCGACAGCACGGATAGCACGCGGAGTCAGAATTTTCTCACGCGTGACCAGCGTGCCGTCAACATCCGCCAGCACGAGACGAATATCATGCTGGAAGAGTGTCATGAGTTATGCGCCTTGCGGTGGTGTGGCCGCAGCCGGGTTGGGTTGTTCTACCCGCGGCAGAACCAGACTTTCCATGGCTTTTGCCCAACCTTCATGCTCATTCGTGTCTGTGGTGAAGTGCGCGTGGGACCGCACATGGTCATTTGCCTGCCCCATAGCAATGCTTAACCCGGCCAGTTTCAGCATGGGAATATCGTTGTTCATATCCCCAATACAGGCGACCTCGGCTGGGGAAATGCCATAGAATGCCGCAAGCTGTTGCAAGGCATGACCTTTGTTGGCTTCCAGCGGTGTGATGTCCAGAAACCACTGGGCAGAACGGGCAACGCAGGCGCGGCCTTCAAGCAGTGAACCGATTTCGATTTCCTGTCGTTCCAGCAACTCATAATCCGCAGTGGAGCCGGTTATTTTGCCAATACCGTTCAATGACCCTGCGAAGGAAGACACAACGTGGGGCTGCATATGAATGGCCCGCTTTTCGGGCTCCACATACGCGCCGGTTTCATTTTCAACCAGCCATTCATGCCCACGGAACAACCACGCATCAACATCATGCACTTTCAGCATATCCAGCGCGTCGCGCACGGCACCCGGATCTAGTGCCAGCTCAGAGCGTACCGTCCGGTCTGCGTTGAAAATGGTGCCCCCATTCAAGGCCCCATAAGGAGTATTGAGGCCCAGCACCTCAAAATACATTTCCATCCCGTTGGGCGGCCGGCTGCTGACCAGACACACCGGAACCCCGGCATCTTTCAACGTCTGAATGGCAGCAAGACTGCGACGGGTAACCTGCTTTTCAGGCGTTAACAGGGTGCCGTCCATGTCCGTGACAACAAGTTTGATGCGGGACGCTGGAGGAGAGAGAGCGGCCTGACGGGCGCTTTCATTAACCATCATGCTTGCTTTACTCTCCTGAAAAATCTGGATGCCGATACGCTAACAAAAAGGGCGGCGTATCGGCGGTAGGGAACTTAAAAGTCTGACTTACTCTTTGGTTTCAACGTGGCCACCAAAGCCATAACGCATGGCAGAAAGCACTTTTTCAGCATACGTATTATCAGAGCGTGAGCGGAAACGTGTGAACAGAGCAGCCGTCATAACCGGCACTGGCACGGCTTCTTCAATGGCGGCTTCAATGGTCCAGCGGCCTTCACCGGAATCATTTACTTCGCCCGAGAATTCAGACAGTTCGCCATTTTTGGTCATGGCCTGTGCGGTCAGATCTAGCAGCCAGGATGACACAACGCTGCCACGCCGCCAGACTTCGGCAATGTCCGCCATATTGAGCGAAAACCGTTCTTCTTCCGCCAGCAGGGGGGAATCCTTACGGTACATCACGTCAAAACCTTCAGCGAAGGCCTGCATCATACCGTATTCAATGCCGTTATGGACCATTTTTACAAAATGGCCTGACCCAGCCGGGCCACAATACAGGTACCCCTGTTCTGCCCGCGGGTCGAGGTCCGTGCCCTTATCGCGCCCCGGTGTGCGGGGGATATCGCCAATTCCGGGGGCTAAAGCTGCAAGAATGGGATCAATATGGTCGGCCGCTTCCTTGGTGCCGCCGTACATCATGCAGTAGCCGCGCTCCAGCCCCCACACACCGCCTGATGTGCCGACATCAATATAATCAATGCCTTTTTCGGCCAGAACTTTGGCACGGCGAATATCGTCTTTGTAATAGGTGTTGCCACCATCAATCACGATATCACCACGCTGAAGCAATCCTGCCAGAGACATCACGGTTTCTTCCGTGATGGGGCCAGCAGGCAGCATGGACCAGACAATTTTTCTGGGGCCCGTCAGCTTGTCCGCCACATCGGCCAGTGTGCTGGCCCCAATGGCGCGCCCGGCTTCTGCGCGGGCAACCACTTTTTCAACTGCGGCGGCGTCACGATCATACACCACCACGTCATGCCCATGCCGTGTCAGGCGGACAGCAATGTTGCCGCCCATTCTTCCAAGCCCGACGATGCCGATCTGCATGCTGTATTCCTTCTTAGACTAGATATTAGACGGCGCTGTGCAGGGCTTTTGCCAGATCAGCTAGCCCCGTTTTCAGATCACCGCGAATGTGAACGCGCAGGGCACGGCGGCCCCGTTCGGCCAGCACATCAAAATCCCCACGCGCCTGCGCGGCCTTGACCACACCGAATGAGTAGTTTTCACCGGGTACGGGCAGATCATGCGCATCATCAGCTGTAATTTGCAGGAAAACCCCGCTATCTGGCCCACCTTTGTAAGCTTGCCCGGTTGAATGCAGGAAGCGCGGTCCGAATTCTGCTGCCGTGGCAACTGTTTTGGCATCCCGGATTTTCAAACGGGTGTGCTGAATCCATTCCCGTGTTGCGGCATCCCGTTCAATATAGGCCAGCAGCCCCACATAATCGCCAGCTTTAACACGGTCAAAATGGGCTTTCAGAATGGTTTCAGCGCTGTCACCCTTCAGGGCAGCGGCGTTGGTTTTGTCTGCAAAGAAGGCAAACTGTCCGTGTTCAGCAAAAGGCTGCTCGGCTGGCAATTTGCCAGTTTTGTTGTAGGCGTCAGTCAGTTTGCGGGTTTCAATCTTGCTGGCTTCGACATCCGGCTGATCGAACGGATCAATTCCCAGAAATGCACCAGAAACAGCGGTTGCCAGTTCCCAACGGAAAAATTCCTGCGCGATCTGCCGTGTATGGTGCAGCGTAATGGTAATAACCGGCTGGCCTGCATCAATCAGCGTAGCAATGGCTTCATCCTGCTCATGCCGGTGTTCCGGGGCCAGACGCAGATAAACGAACAGACGGTCCGAACCATAGCGTTTTGGTCCGCCCAGTGTTTCGTCATCAATGGGGATAATACCCTTGCCGTGTTTGCCAGTGGATTCAGCAACAAGCTGTTCAAGCCATGCACCAAAGTCAGCAATTTGCGGGGTAGCCACAACAGTCAGCTTATCCCGTCCGAACTGGGTTGCCGCAACGCCCATGATGGTGCCCAGCAGAACAGCGGCATTCTGCGCCGGTGGCACGCTGGCATCGCTCAGGCGGACACCTAGCAGAGCATCTTCAAGGAATAGTTTGACCGGAATGCCCGATGCGGCGGCAGGAACCAACCCGAAGTTGGAAAGGACGGAATACCGCCCACCAATCTGCGGTTCACCAGCAAAAATCTTCCAGAAGCCTTCTTTCTTTGCCAGAGCTTCCAGCTTGGAGCCGGGGTCGGTAATGGCTACAAAATGGCTGCCAACCTTATCCCCCAATGCTTTTTTTGCGAGATCATGGAAGTAGGCCAGCATGATATTGGGCTCAAGCGTGCCACCTGACTTGGAGGCAACGATGAACAACGTCTGCGCCGGGTCTATCTTTTTGGCGTAAGTCGCAACCTGCTGCGGGTCGGTGCTGTCGAGCACATACAGATGGCCAAAGCCTTCATGCTTGCCAAATGTTTCAGCCAGTACTTCCGGGCCAAGGCTTGAGCCGCCCATGCCCATAAGCAGAACCTGTTTGAAGCCACGGGCTTTAACTTCGGCCTGAAAACTTTCCAGTTCAGCAACATGATCCAGACGGTCTTGGGTAATATCAAGCCATTTAAGCCATTTAGCTTCTTCCCCGCCTGTCCAGACGGAAGTGTCCTTGGCCCAGAGCTTGCGGATAGTGCCGTCCTTACGCCAGCCATCCAGCCCCTTCTGCACGGCAGCTTCAAGGTCTGCGGGGAGAGACGTCTTGATATCGGTCAGTTTGTTGGCCAGCAGGGTTTTCTGCTTGGCAGCCACAGACCCCAGAAGCGCGTCAAATGCTTCTTCGAAAGACGTGACGCCTTCATTAACCAGCGTTTCTGTCACACCTTGCAGGTTAAGACCCAATCGCTCGACTTCGGATAGAACGTGGCGGGCATCATCAATGCCACCCAGCAATGTTTCCTTGGCAGTGCCGTGGTCACGGAAGGCATCCATGGTGGCCGGGGGCAGCGTATTGACGGTATGCGGGCCAATCAGATTGTCCACATAGAGGACGTCGCTGTAAGCTTTGTCTTTGGTACCCGTTGACGCCCACAACAGGCGCTGTGGTTGCGCGCCAGCGGCTTCAAGCGTTTTCCAGCGTGGGGTTTTAATTACGTCCTGCCAATACAGATAGGCCAGCTTGGCGTTTGCTATGGCAACTTTTCCGCGCAGGGCTTTCAGCGCGTCTGCGTCCTTGTCACCAGCTTTGATACGGCGATCAATTTCCGCATCAATCTTGCCGTCAATCCGGCTGACAAAGAAGGAAGCCACAGACGCCACACGTGACAGATCGCCACCCGTCTTGTGCAGGTCTTCAAGGCCGGAAAGCCAGGCTTCCACTACTGCCTTGTAAGCAGAAAGCGCAAAAATCAGCGTGACGTTAACGTTAATACCAGCCGCAATGGTCTGGCGAATAGCCGGAATACTTTCAGGTGTAGCCGGAATCTTGATCATCAGATTCGGTTCGGACACGTCAGCCCACAGACGTTGTGCTTCGTGCGCTGTGCCTTTCTCGTCTCGCGCCAGATAAGGGGAGACCTCTAGGCTGACAAAGCCGTCACGGTGTTTGGTCTGCTCATAGACCGGGGCCAGAACGTGCGCTGCTTTCTTGATATCCTGCACCGCCAGTTTTTCATACAACGCACCGGGGGAGACAATGTCATGCGCCAGAACAGATTTGATCTGCGCATCATATTCCGTGCCTTCCCCCATGGCCTTCTGAAAAATGGCCGGGTTGGACGTTACACCGCGTACGTCATCATCCTGCACAAGGCGCGCCAGAGACCCGTCTTCAACAAAAGAGCGACGGATAAAATCCAGCCATGGAGACTGTTGAACCGTGGCAAGCGCCCTTAGCGGGTTGGCCTCTTTACTGTGTGAAGCAGTCATAGCTGACGTCCTTTTGCTACCTGCCCCCCTTCCGTTTGACGGGAAGGGGAGCCTGAAAATACATTCCGATACGATGTAACGTGTGCTGAGGGTCAGCGTGCCTGACGGCGTGCAGCTTCCAGCACGGCTTCTGGTGTGAAGCCAAATTTGGTCATCAGTTTGTCCGCGGGGGCAGAGGCGCCAAATCCGCGCATGGCAATGATTTCACCTGTAAACCCTGTATAGCGGTCCCAGCCGATGGCAGAGGCAGCTTCGATAGCCACGCGGCCTGTTACGGATGGGGGCAGAACGCTGTCACGGTAGTCCTTGGGCTGGGCTTCAAACAGTTCCCAGCTTGGCATGGACACAACGCGTGCCGGGATACCGTCCTTGCTAAGGGCTTCATAGGCAGACACAGCCAAAGACAATTCACTGCCTGAAGCAATCAGAATGACTTTTGGCGTTTCCGCACTGTCAGCCAGAACATAAGCACCCTTGGCAACGCCTGCCGCAGAAGCATAGCGGCTGCGGTCAAGTGTTGGCAGATTCTGACGGCTGAGTGCCAGTGCCACCGGCCCATCCTGCTTGGCAATCAGGAACCGCCATGCTTCCGCTACTTCGTTTGCATCGCCGGGGCGAATGGTGGTCATACCCGGTGTGGCGCGAAGCTGGACAAGCTGTTCAATAGGCTGGTGGGTTGGCCCGTCTTCGCCCACGCCAATGGAATCATGCGTAAACACGTAGGTGACAGGCTGATTCATAAGGGCAGCCAGACGAATGGGGGCCTTCATGTAATCAGAGAAAATCAGGAAGCCAGCGCAGAACGGACGCAGGCCATACAGCGCCATGCCATTCACAATCGCGCCCATGGCATGTTCACGCACACCGAAGTGGAAATTACGACCCGCGTAGGACCCATTCCATTCTTTAGGCTGGAAGCTTTCTTCGCCTTTCAGAAGGGTTTTGGTGGACGGTGCAAGGTCAGCAGAACCGCCGAGCAGCCAAGGCAGACGCCCCGCAACAGCATTCAGCACCTCGCCAGAGCTTGCACGGGATGCAATGCCTTTTTCGCTGGCGTCATAGGTGGGAATATCGGCGTCCCAACCATCCGGCAGTGTGCCAGCAAAAATGGCATCCAGTTCAGCTGCTTCTGTAGGGTAGCTTTTGCGGTAGTCGGCGAACAGTTTTTCCCACGTGGCACGGGCAGTTGCCCCGCGCGCGCCAAGGCCCTGTTGCATGTGGTCAAGAACACCATCGGGCACGTAGAAGCTTTTATCTTCCGGCCAGCCATAGGCTTTTTTGGTAGCGCAGATTTCTTCAGCACCCAGCGGTTCACCATGCGCAGCGGCTGTACCAGCTTTCTTGGGTGATCCCCACGCAATGACTGAATGAACCAGAATAAAGGTTGGCCGCGTGGTTTCTGCCTTGGCCTGCGCCAGCAGGTCTTTCAGGGCAGCGGTGTCGTTGGCATCTTTTAGTTCAAGCACCTGCCAGCCGTAAGCGGCAAACCGTTCGGCCACATTTTCGGTCAGGGCAATGTCTGTTGACCCTTCGATGGAGATGCGGTTGGCATCATACATCCAGATCAGATTACCAAGCTTCAGATGCCCTGCGGTAGAGGCAGCCTCGCTGGAAATACCTTCCATCATGTCTCCATCCCCACACAGAGTGTAGACATGGTGGCTGAACAGATCGAACCCCGGCTTGTTATACCGTGCGGCCAGCCACTTTTCAGCCATGGCCATACCAACGGAATTGCCACAGCCCTGACCCAACGGGCCGGTTGTGGTTTCAACGCCTGTGGTGTGTCCGTATTCCGGGTGGCCCGGCGTCTTGGAATCAAGCTGGCGGAACTGTTGCAGGTCTTCCAGCGTCAGGGCGGGTTCGTTCGTAACCTTACCGTTCTTTACCTGACGCACACCGGCCAGATAAATCAGGGAATAGATCAGCATGGAGGCATGGCCGATAGACAGCACAAAGCGGTCACGGTTGGGCCATAGAGGGTCTGCGGGGTCGTAGTTCAGCACATCCTGCCATAGGGTGTAGGCAACAGGTGCCAGCGCCATGGCCGTGCCGGGGTGGCCTGAATTCGCTTTCTGTACGCCATCCATGGAAAGGGTGCGGATGGTGTTGATGCACAGGTTATCGAGACTGGCCGTCCCGCCGGCTTCCGCACCAGATGGTGCGCGGAGAGGGGTGGGAAATGAGGCACGCATGCTAACCTATCCTCCAGAATGGGCGTATTCCGGCCCGAAAACAGTCGGGAACCAGTGGCTGCTTTCCCATCGAAAGCTGCGTCTGGCTCCGCCAAGGTCCCGCACATTCACACGGTCCGGCGCTCCTCGGCAAGAGAGCAGAGACAATCTGATCGCCCCGGATGCCAGAAAGGCAGAATGGGGCGCGTGTCTAACGCCTGAAAAGTCGGCTTGGCTGCATAGGGGCAGGCAGATATTCCATCAGGGGGTGTTCACCCTGTTTGTGATTACAAACGACACCGAGATGTAAGGACAGGCACGGTTCGGCTTGGTTTTTCAGGCGATAGACAGTGAGTGGGCCCTTCTGAAAGCTCGCAGATACAGAGCCTTCACATCCTCGTGACTGGCGAATTGCTAGACCATATGGCGGAATTGTCAGAGGCTAAATCAAAGGAAACGGTGCACAGGTTCGGGCGTTTGCGGTATAGATGTTTGAAAGACATAGCGCGGCCGTTCTTTCGGGACTGCTCAGAATGGGTCTGCTGCGTAAGTCGTAAACCATTATATTTTCCGGAGGTTGGCCATGACAGAGGTTTCTTCTCAGGACCCCCGTTTTCAGGATGCCACACCTGCTGGCGCGGATGCAGCCGCTGGTGGGTTTACGCAGCAGCAGATTGAAGCTCTGTTTGTTAATGCGGCGCGCGAGGGCGATGCGGAACTGCTCAGCAGTTTTCTGGATGCCGGAATGGACCCTAACCTGCGTGCTGAAAAGGGTTATACGCCGCTTATTCTGGCGTCCTATAATGGGTACGTTGATGCGGTTGCCCTTCTGCTGGCGCGCGGTGCCCAGCCAGATCTACAGGATGAAAAAGGGGCGACGGCTCTCGCAGGTGTTGCGTTCAAGGGTAATCTTGCCATAGCTCGGCTGCTGCTGGATGCCGGGGCAGGGGTTGATGTGCCGAACAGTGTTGGCCGTACGCCATTAATGTTTGCAGTGATGTTTGGCCGTGACGATATGGCCAAACTGTTGCTGAAAGCCGGAGCAAGCCCAACACGCCGCGATGGGGAAAACCTGAACGCACTTGATCTGGCGCATCGGCAGGGGAACACGGTGCTGACGGCCCTGATGAAGGAAGACACCCGCGCCGCATCCTGATGCGGACGAAATCTGCGCGAGTGGTTGAAAAGCCAGCCATGCCGTGAGTCAGGGTTTTCAGGTGCTGGTGCATCGGTTAGGGAAAGTAAGGCGGCCTGAATGGAGGGCCGCCTGTTTTTTTTGCGGATAGGTCAGCATGAGCCGTTTCTGGAGCCCCCTTGTTCATACACTGACACCCTATGTGCCGGGTGAGCAGCCAAAGCTGACTAATCTGATCAAGCTGAACACAAATGAATCACCGTACGGGCCATCACCGCGGGCGCTTCAGGCTATGCGTGATGCCGCAGATGACACCATGCGCCTGTACCCCGATCCGGAAGCGGCGGCCCTGCGTGCTGCACTGGCAAAGCGGGTCGGGTTAACACCTGATTGCGTCTTTGTCGGGAACGGATCGGATGAAGTGCTGGCCCATGCGTTTCAGGCTCTTTTCGGGCATGGTGATCCCCTCCTTTTCCCGGATGTGACCTACAGTTTCTATACGGTTTATTGCGGTCTGTACGGTCTGCCTTACAGGCAAGTGCCCCTGACGCCGGATATGCGTATTCAGGTGGAAGACTACACAGGCCCCTGTAGCGGTGTGGTGGTGGCTAACCCGAATGCACCGACCGGTATTGCGCTCGGTCTGGACGACATCAAACGTCTGCTGGAAATGCACCCGGATCGTGTGGTGCTGGTGGATGAAGCCTATGTGGATTTCGGGGCTGACAGCGCGGTCACGCTGGTGGCTGATTATCCCAATCTGCTGGTGGTGCAGACTTTCTCCAAATCGCGTGCGCTGGCTGGCTTGCGCGTAGGGTTTGCGTTTGGTCAGCCTGATCTGATTGAAGCCTTGGTGCGGGTAAAAGACAGCTTTAATTCCTATCCGTTAGACCGTATTGCCCAAGCAGGGGCCACCGCCGCTGTTGAGGACGAGGAATGGTTCCAGAAGTCGGTGCAGAAGGTCATTGCGTCCCGCACGGCATTGGCGTCTGGCTTGCAGGCTCTGGGGTTTGAGGTCTTGCCTTCGCAGGCCAATTTTGTGTATATTCACCATGCTGATCGCGATGCGGCAGAACTGGCGGCCAACCTGCGGGAACGCGCCATTATTGTCCGGCATCTGCGTGGGGCACGCACAGCGTCGTGGCTGCGTATCACGGTCGGAACCGACCAGCAGTGCGATAAGTTGCTCTCAGCACTGCGGGATATCCTGCGCCGCAACACCTGAAGAAGCTTTCTCTGCCTTCGGCTTTCTGTGGGCAGAAAACGTGTGTGCTCTCTGCATTTTTTATCAGGATAAGTTTTTCTCACTCCGTCTGTGGGCGGAGGGAGGCGTGTATTGATTGTATGCCCCGTGCGGCGTGATGCCGTCTGGTGGTTTTTTGAGGATTGGAGTTCAACCCATGCGTGCATTTCATGGTCAGCTTTCTGATAATCAGCCCATCCGCCGCAATCTGGCTGAAAAGCAGAAGCAACTGCGTGACCTGAAAGAAACTCTGGCATCCATGAAGTCTCATACTTCTCCAGCGCTTAAGGAAAGTGTGCGCAAGCGTATTGCACAGCTTGAGGCCGAAGTGGCGGCCGCACCCGCGTTGAAGTCACGCGCTAAACCTGCCGCGGCCCGAAATGGAGCCGGTACACAGGCTCGTCGTCCTGTCCGCCCGCGGTAAGCAGGACAATTTACACGAGGTCGCATTTTACCCTCATGCGACCTCGTGATATGTAGCGGGCGACTCTACCGTAACAGCGCTTTTGCGTCAGGTAGGGATTACGGATCGTCTGCCGGTCAGGCATTGCCTATAAGTGCGGGAAGCAGGGAGTTGAGCGATGGCCGGAACCACCTCATCCGCTATGCCTGATCTGATTTCCGAAGGCGGCACCCGGCTGCGTGATGGTCTGATCTGGGCCATTTTCTGCCGTCCCGGCCAAGACCCCATTGAACTTGATCGTGATATTGTTGGCCAACGGCTTGAAACCGGCAGTTTCCCGCTGGAGTATGCCAGCATGCAAGGGTGGGCGTGGTTCCACTTCGATATCGTGCATACGCTGTCGCGCGCGCAGATAGAAAGCATACCCTCTCTTCCTGAAGAAGTCAGGCAAGTCCTGACCAACCTTGAACGCAGTATCCGCCTGGATAGTGAGGAAGATACCGTTTTCGGCGCTCTTCCTGCCTTTGATGACACGACAACGGATGATGATCGCAATGTTACAGCGTGGCGGTTTGCGCTTCAGCCTGACCTGCTGATTACAACCCGTCGGCATCCGATCCCGGCTTTGGGTGTTGTGTTTCACGAACTTCAGCGCGGGTTGGTGCCGCGGTCTCCGGCCAATCTGGTTGACCGTGCGCTTCTTGAATTTGCAGATACCTTGCGCCGTGATTTTGCGCGTCTGGATGATCAGCTTGATCGTGCGGAAGATGTGCTGCTGATGCTTGATCGAGATACGGATCTGGGCCGTATGAGCAGTCTGCTGGGTGTGGTCCGCCGACGTTCTACGGAGTTACGGCGTGTTCTGTCACCTGTTGACCGTATTTTCCGGGATGAAGAACTGGAACTGCCAGAGTGGGCCGAGGATGATCTGCGGGATCGCTCGCAACGTCAGGTTCATGCCGCACTGGACGATCTTCTGGCGTTGCAGGACCGTGCGCGTTCATTGCAGGACGAACTGACCTCCAACCAGGCGGAAGAAACCAACAGACGTCTGTACATCGTTTCTGTCGGCACCACATTGATGCTTCCCGCCACATTTATTACCGGCTTCTTCGGGATGAATACGGGTGGCATGTTTCTGACAGATGGATCATGGGGCACGGTAGAGGCTGGTGTTCTGTGCTTTATCATCATGTTGGGCACATGGTTTGTGCTGAAACTGACCAAGCTGCTTTAGGTTTGGGTTGTCCTGACGGATTCTGGCAGGACTGTGGTGGAAGAAGATCCTTTCGGAAAAGCTTAATACTCTTTTTCCGGCGGGATGTTCTGGCGTGGGAGGTAACATCATTAAATCCAAACGCGATGAGTGTTATTTAATTTCAAACATAATATAATAATTTGAAGCGTTGCGGAAATCCTAGAATTTTCTATGGCTGACTCTTGTCAGTTCTCTCTTAAACAACCGGTAAAGCCGGGTCGGTCTATAGAACAGCCTGAGTGACTCTTTTATGAAATCCCGCAGGGGGTAGGTGAAAAGCCGGAAAATCCGCGCTTAATACGGGCATCGCAACTCATATCGTGGTTCCCATGCTTCATTTTGCTCCGTATTCGGCGCTTTCCATTCTGGCACTGGCCACCTGCTTTCTGCTGGTGTGTGTGTTTGAATTTGTTAACGGCTTTCATGATACGGCCAACGCCGTAGCAACAGTTATCTATACCCATTCTCTCAAGCCCAAGGTCGCGGTGATCTGGTCTGGCATGATGAACTTCATCGGGGTTCTGGCCGGCGGTATCAGTGTGGCTTACGGGCTTGTTGAACTGTTGCCGGCAGATGTTCTCTCTCCCCCTAACGGTGATCCTGCCGTGCCCATGCTGATTGCGCTGTTTGGAACGGCGTTGGCGTGGAACCTGTTTACCTGGTGGTTTGGTATCCCGAACTCCAGTTCTCATTGCGTCATCGGCGCATTGATCGGGGTTGCGATTGGGGATGCGTTTCTGCATGCCCGTGGTCTGGGCAACAGTGTTGACTGGTCCCAAATCTGGAAAGTGCTGCGTGCACTGGCTATCTCACCTATTCTCGGTCTGGTCGGTGCGGGGCTGCTCTATACCGTCATGAAACTGGTGGTGAAGGACCCTGAACTGTATGTGCCACCGCAGGGTGAAAAACCGCCCCATAAATTTGTGCGTGGCCTGCTTATTCTGACCTGCACCGGCGTCAGCTTTTCCCATGGTAGCAATGACGGGCAGAAGAGCATTGGTCTGATCATGCTGACCATTATTGGTATTCTGCCAGCAACTTTTGCGCTTAGCCCCAATGCTGCGCCGCATATTGCCCAGATTGCCCCGCAGGCTGTTATCGCCGCGCCGCTGATTGAGAAATATGACCACGATGGTCTGCGTGATGAAGCGATTGCGTCTGCTGCCCGTTTGCAGAATACGGATCCGGAAAAAGTCGTGCCATCCATGCTGCGCGCCGACATTTACGAAGTGATTGCTGGCCTGAAAGCAGTCAGCAACAACGCAACAGCGTCTGCTGCTGAAAAGAAGACAGCCAAGGATATCAGCGCCACGCTGCGTCCCACAGTAGAATATGCACCATGGTGGGTGCGTCTGCTTAGTGCCCTTTGCTTGGGTCTGGGCACGATGATTGGGTACAAGCGCATTGTGCATACGTTGGGCGAGAAGATCGGTAATACGCATCTGACCCCGGCGCAGGGCGCATCGGCTGAACTGGTGGGCGCTGGTCTGATTGCGACGGCTGGCTACACAGGTCTGCCTGTTTCAACGACGCACATCATCACCGCAGGTATTGCGGGCACCATGATTGGCTCTGGCAGCGGCATCAATCCGAAGATGCTGACCAAAATTGCACTGGCCTGGATTTTCACCCTGCCAATCACCATCGCGATTGCGGCTACCCTGTTTTACGTCATGAGCATGTAATCTGCTGATTACTGGCATATATGACTGAAAAGCCCCGCCTGTTTCATACAGGCGGGGTTTCTTTTTAGCTGGATGACAGATGGAGTGAGGTGCGGCTTTACGCGCCAGCTCTGGGGGCTAGAAGAATGAGAAAAGCACCCAGAAGGCAAATGGCGGCTCCCACCAATTCCCATTTATCGGGCGAGCGGCCTTCTACCAGACGCATCCAGAGCAAAGATGCCGTAATATAAACGCCACCATAGGCGGCGTAGGCGCGGCCAGCACTGTCGGTATCAATACGTGTGAGCAGAAAAGCAAACACGATCAGACTTATCAGGCCGGGGACAAGCAGAAAGGCTGACCGGCCTTCTTTCAGCCAGAGCCAGACAGCAAAACAGCCTGCAATTTCCGCAAAACCAGCACCAAGATAAATGGCAAAGGTTTTCACAAATGCCATCATTGTCTGTGTTCCTTAAGATGCTGCGGGAGTGGCTGTTGAAGCCTTATATGCCAGCATTACCTCTTTGGTCGGTCCATCCATATGAATTTGGCCAGCTTCCATCCAGATAAGCCGCGTGCACCATTTTTCCAGAACATCCAAGGCATGGGACGTGATGACCAGAATATCCGTACCGTTGACGACCGAGGCCAGACGTTTTTCCGCACGTTCCTGAAAATGGAAGTCGCCAGCCATGAACCATTCATCCATCAGCAAAATCTGGGGTGTCATGGTTGTGGCAATGCCAAATCCAAGCCTGATGCGCATGCCGGTGGAGTAAAGCCGTACGGGGAGGTCAAGGAAGGTCTCAAGCTGGGCAAAGCTTTCAACATTTTCTTCAAGCTGGCGGATCTGGGGGGTGGTCATACCCTTGTGGCGGCCCATCAGGGTGATGTTCTCCCGCCCTGTCAGTTCCTGATTCATGCCGGAATTGACGTCCAGCAAGGAGGCAACCTGACCATAAATATCAACATTGGGCGCATCAGGCATATAGATGCCCGCCATGACACGCAGCAGGGTGGATTTGCCCGCACCATTGTGGCCAATCAGGCCAACACGTTCTCCCGCTTTGATAGAAAGGGAAACATTATCAAGCGCTTGAACCTGTACCGTCCCGCTTTCGCCGGGTTCAAGCTGAACCTGACCGCCTGTGCGCAGGGTGCGCGCGTTTGTCAGCACAGATTTACCGCGTTTCAGCAGCATTTTCTTGAGCGAGCGCGCACCACCATGGAAAATGGGGAAATTCAGCGACAGCTTGTCAATGATAATATGGGACGTGCCTTCTGGCACCCGTCGGGCGTGTATCAGCGTTTCATTCATACCCAGAACGCCAGTTTGCTGCGTGAGCGGGAGAATGTGAAGAGTGAGAGAAGGCACAGAACCAGACTGGTGCCCAAAGCAATCCCCCAGGACAAGCCAGACGGAACGTGGCCAAGAAAAGGCATGCGGACAATATCAAGCATGGAGTAAAATGGGTTGAGGTAAAGCCACGTTGCGGTTGGGCCAAGCTGTTTTGCTTCCCAGATAACGGGTGTTACGTAAAAGAAAATCTGCAAAAGACTGCCAACAATAGGCGGTATATCGCGAAAACGGGCGCAGACTGACCCCAGCAACAGGCAGAATGCCACACAATCAATCAGCCACAGTGCAAGAGCCGGGAGCGCCAAGAGCATGGTTACCCCTGGCCATTTTCCCATAATGATAAAGACGACCACCGGCACAATCACGGTATAGCTGAACATGACGCCGCAGCGGATGGTGGTTCGGAGTGCTTGCACGGTGTAGGGCATTGTGACCGAGCGCAGGGTATCAGTCGCACGGGTAAATGTGCCGCAACTTTCTTGAATGAGTGTTGACAGCCCATTTTGCCACAGAATCAGCGAAATTGAGATGTAGGGGAGGTAATCCTGCAGTTTCAGATGAAATAGTTGAGAATAAATGCCCCCCATGGCACCAACCATCACGGCCGTCGTCAGTGTCAGCCAGAACGGTCCCAAGGTTGAGCCGCTATACTGCAGCCGTACATCCAGCCAGCCCAATGTAACAGCTAGCCGCCACAGGCCGCATGCTTCCATGATATCCTGCCATGCCAAAGACAGGCGTGACTTTCTGGCACTGCGTGCTGGCGGCGGCGTCTGCCCAGCCGGTGGTATGACGGATGGTGCAGAAAAATCTGCATTTACTGTCTGTTCGGGGGAAGATGCGGTGACCATCATGCTTTCTCGCCTATCCGATCAGGCTTCTGCCTGCAACTCCCGGTTTCCGTTTTGGACAGTGTCCATGCATGACGTGTTGCATGGCAGAAGCTGTCGATATAAACCTTTAGACAAGATTCTTTCCACATACTCTCAGGAGGATTTCCGGGATAGCCGGTGTTCCTCGTCTTCCAGACAGGGCGGATATAATCCATGACATCCACGCCAACTTCCTATTCTGGCACTCACAACGCCCGGCGTGGTTCCCAACTGGTTCGACGGGTTCTCAAATCCTCCCCAGCCCTTGGTCTGCTGGCGCTTCTGGCAGCCTGTGCCGGACAACCCCGGCCGGGTGATTCTCCATCCATGCCGGTTGCAGAAGAAGCAGCCCATTATCGGGCCCATGCCCGGTCATATTACGCCCCGCCCGGTCCGCCGGAAGACCCGTGGGGGCCGTATATTCAGGAAGCCGCAAAACGCTTTGACGTGCCCGACGCATGGGTACGCGCAGTCATGCAGCAGGAATCTGGCGGTCGGCTGTTTCATAACGGCCAGTTTGTGACCTCGGCACCCGGCGCTATGGGGCTGATGCAGCTTATGCCGCCAACCTATGATGAAATGCGTTACGCCTATAATCTGGGCGATGATCCGTTTGATCCGCACGATAACATTCTGGCCGGCACAGCATATCTGCGTCAGATGTACGATATTTATGGCTCCCCCGGCTTTCTGGCGGCCTACAATGCCGGCCCAGGGCGGCTTGAAGATTTTCTGACCCGTAACCGCACCCTGCCGCGTGAAACACGTAACTATGTTGCGGCCATCGGGCGCAAGATTGTGGGTATCTCTCCGTCAAATCGGTCTCAGGCAGATATTCTGGTTGCCAGCCACGATTCCATGGCTCTGGCCTATCAGCCAGTTCAAAGCAATTCCACAACATCGTCCGTGCAGACGGCGTGGGCACATAAACAGGATGGCATCAGCGTTGCTGGTAGCCAGCCGGTTCAAGTTGCTGAAGCGGCGAGCAATGAGAGTGGGTCAGACACCCCCTCTTATGGTTCTGAATGGCATCCGGTTTCTCATGCAGGCTCAAGCATTGCGGCTGCGACAGCACGGAGTGATGTCAGTTCTGTCTGGGCAAAACGGTTGGGGGCGGCTTCTTCTGCGTCTGCCTCGGAACCTGTTCAGGTCGCACAGGCGGTTGATGCGTCCGAACCTGTTGATAACCCGCTGGCTGACCCGGCTCAGGATGAAGCGCCAGCGACGCAGCCAGCCGTTGCACCAGCGCATGTTGTGCGGGTGGCGGCGGTAACACCAGTATCGCGCACCCAGCAGGGCCGTGGTTTTCACATTGTGAGCCCCGCCATGGCCGAGCCAGCACCGCTCCTGACGCGCAAGGCCCGCGCAGCAGAACCGCGTGATTGGGCCATTCAGGTTGGGGCGTTTGGTTCTGCTTCCATGGCGCAGCAGGCCACCGGTCAAGCCCGAACCAAAGCCAATACTTCTCTCTCTGGTGCGAAAGCGCAGGTTGCGGCCGTGCAGGTGAAGAAAAGCCGTCTCTATCGTGCGCGTTTGACCAACTTGTCGCACGATGACGCTGTAGCGGCATGCCGACGTCTGAGCGGCTGTGTGGTGGTGTCTCCCACATCGCGTTCCTGATCGGTTAGACTTAAAAAATCGTCAGGTGATCTGACGATTTCTGTAGGCTGTTCTGTGTTTTTCTGGCGGTGTTCCGGTCGCGATGGATCGTGCCACTGCTTCTGCCTGTCCCTGCGTTTTTGTATGAAGTGGCATGAGGTGCAGCGTAGGCCGTTGCTACAAAGTCTTCGTATAGCGCCAAGAAAATCGGTTGTTTGTGCCGATATCAGGACCATGCGTCCTAAACCACCGCTTCCGTTATCGTAGTCCGGTTGGGGCGGTATGCAGACTATGTTAGGGCTTTCAGGTCTTTCTGGTGAGTTGCCCGTAACCCACCAGCGTTCAGCATCGAGGCCTTCATGACTGTTCCCCATATAGATCCGTTTCATGCCATGACCATCAGTGCGCTTGCGCACAAACTGGCGGCGGAAGGGCGGAGCATTATTCATATGGAGTTCGGTCAGCCTTCTACAGGTGCGCCGCAGAAAGCCATAGAACGAGCACAGCATGTGTTGGCAACGGACCCGATGGGCTATTGGGAAAGTCAGCCGTTAAAAGAGCGGATTGTCCAGCATTATCAGGATACGTATGGCGTATCGCTTACTGCCGATCAGATTATTCTGACATGCGGCGCGTCCCCCGCATTGGTTCTGGCTCTGACAGTCAGTTTTGTGCCAGGAGCCAAAGTGGCACTGGCCCGACCGGGGTATGTAGCGTACCGCAATGTATTGCGGACCTTGCATATGGAACCCATTGAACTTGCCTGTGGAGAGGCAGAGCGATTTCAACTGACTGCGGAGGCGATAGCGGCTCTTGACCCTGCGCCGCAGGGACTGATTCTGGCCAGCCCCGCAAACCCGACAGGCACCATTTTGTCTGCGGCAGAAATGCAGGCGATTGTGCGTGTCTGTCAGGATCGCAAGATCTGCATTATTTCAGACGAGATTTATCATGGTCTGAGTTATGGCGAGCCTGCTCATAGTGTGTTGGAATATGACGCTACGGCTTTGGTGGTAAACAGCTTCTCAAAATATTTCAGTATGGCGCCGTGGCGCTTGGGGTGGCTGGTTGTACCGCCTGAAAAAGTGGATGCCGCCCGTGCCCGGATGGGCAATTTGTTCCTGACACCTTCGTCCCTTAGCCAACATGCAGGCCTTGCTGCGTTTGAATGTCAGGATGAACTTGAAGGGCATGTGCAGACCTACCGCCGTAATCGGGACCTGATGCTGAAGGCTTTGCCCCAACTGGGGCTGAACCATATTGCTCCACCAGATGGTGCTTTTTATATTTATGCCGATATCAGCCATCTGACTAATGACAGCTTGGCATTCTGCAAACAGCTTCTGCTAGAGACTGGAGTGACAACTGCGCCGGGCGTTGATTTTGACCCTGTAGAAGGCACCCATTTTATGCGCTTCAGTTTTGCTGTCTCGACAGACAGAATTGAGGATGCCATTGCGCGGATGATCCCGTGGTTTCAGGCGCAGGCAGAGAGGGCTTCTAAAACCTGAAACGCGTTTGCCAGACGATTTCAAAAATATGGCGGGATCATCTCTGGTGCGTATTGCATGTCCCGAAATATTGTTTTTTTGGGCGCACTTTCGTGTGGTCACTGAAAAGCCACTGGTTAGTCTATCATGCTTGAGCGGCGTGACCCCTTGTGTTTTTCAATAATTCGGGCCGCTTCACCCCATGTATGGGGGCTAAAATTCTCTTTTGCTTCTTCTGGAAAGACCTGACGGAGCAAAAGAGAATGGCCAGACCGGCGGCTTTATTTCTTGTCGCTTTCTTTCTGTTTGGTTGCCGTTGCTTTTGACGCATCGGGCAGTGGTGCGTTTTCCCGGCCGGAATAGCGATCAAGAATCTGGTCAACCGCGGCGGCTGCTTCCTGTGCGGCAACCACCGCAACATCGCCCCAGTAATGGTCAAGTGAATGGGCATCAATGTCATGAAGCTGGGTGGCGGCTCCGGCCTCTTTTCCGTTTTTGTCCAGAACTTGCCAGACAATTTCTATGTGCTCCTGCGGGTGGCCGGTGGTGCCTGCAGGGCCGGGTGTCAGTTTGACCTTCCCATTTACCGTGAAGTCGGCATTGGTGGCTGTGTTCTGCAATGTATCGGGGGTGTTGCGGAATGATGCCGCAAACGCACGGGCCAAGGAAACATCACCGTCCCCAGGTGCGCCTGTCACGCCTGTAAAGTAAACGCGGGCGGCACGGTGTTTCAGGCTGTGCGGGTCTTTTTCCATATCATCGGCCTGAATGCCAGTCAGGACAGAGGCAATACGGGGCGCAGCATCAGCCGCTACGGCGCTTAACAGGTCCGCATTCGCAGCGCTCCATTGCACTGCTGGGACAGGAGCACCTTCCTGCGTAGCGCGAATTTCGTTTTTCGGCGTCATGACCTGATAAAGCGGCACAATCTGATCACCGCGCTGTTCAGCGTGCATGGCCAGCCACCAGTCGCCTTTGCGTACAGGTTGCGCCATGGCGGGAATTGTCTGCTGTAACAGTTCCTCTGCTACATCCTTTGCCCAGATCTGTGCAGTATCGCCCGGAAGCAGGGACTTGGCAGGTGTTGGAATATCAAGGCGTGATGGCGGCGCATTGGCCGCCAGTTGTTTGGCTTCCTTGCCGGGGTTTGAAAACGGATGCGGTACATCCAAACAGCCGCCCAATAACAAAAGCGTGGAAAGGGGAAGGGCAGCCTGACGGAGGAAAGATATCATCCGTTCTGAACTCCTGGTGCAATCACGGAAATCTGGTGGCCAATGGGCCCGCCACCGGCCAGAGTACGCCTGCGATGGCTGAAAAAGCGTTTTTCGTCAGCTTTGGTGTCAACACCCAAAGCCGCAGCGTGGCCAACACCGGCCCGTTCAAGACGAAACACACACCACCCGGCCAGATCAAACTGATAATGCCCGGGCCGTAGGCCGGGGGCAAAGAAGCGAGCCGCCTGCTGATCGGCAGAGAGAATGGCGTGGTGCATATCCTCGCCTGTCTCATAGCTTTCCTGCGCAATGCAGGGGCCAACGACGGCCCGTACGTCAGCAGGGTGTGCGCCAAGGGCCTGCATGGCCTCCAGTGTTGCTTCCAGCACACCAGCCAAAGCTCCTCGCCACCCGGCGTGGGCTGCTCCAACAATCTGCCCGTTGGTGGAAGAAAACAGCACAGGGGCGCAATCGGCCGTGATCGTCCCTAATGCAACCTGAGGTTGTGATGTAACCATAGCGTCAGCTTCTTCACCCGCGCCCACAGGCCAGGGCTCTGTGACGGTTATGACCCGCTTGCCATGAACCTGCGTCACGCCAACCAGTCTGTCTGTGGGCACCCCAATCCAGTGTGCAACGCGCCGCCGATTTTCGGACAGATGAGCCGGGTCATCCCCTGACCGGGTGGAGCAGTTCAGGCTGGCGTAAGGGCCGCTTGAAACACCGCCTTCACGTGTGAAAAAGCCGTGGCGCGCCGCAGAGAGTAACGGGCTGGTCAATGGTGAGGGTTGGGTGGCGGCAGGGGCAGGCGTATCAGTGCGTGGGCCAGAGGTCATGCTGCCGGTCCTTTCATGAAGCCGGGTGGCGTCGGTAATGCGGGGCTGGTGACAGCCAAAACACGGAAAAGATGCCCCATTTTTTCTGGTGCAGCCAACCGCTGTGCGCCGCTGCGCAGCATTGCGGCGTCTGATGCTGTGGCATGAAGGGCAAGCTGTTCCGTTCGTTCCATAAGCCCTAAATCACGCAAAAACGCCCCTTGTGTGACAGCATCGCAAATTTTAGCGCCTGCCTGACGTGCGGCTGCGGCAAAGGCCGTGAAATCAACATGGGCTGTCAGATCAGCGTCCCCTGCGGCTTGCAGGGGTTCTGCTGGCTGGGCATGACGCAACGCCTGAAGGGAATCACCAGTAAGAGTGGAGAAATGGCCATAATCGAGAAAAAGCGCTGCGCCCGGTGTCGTGCGAAAGCGCTCCCCAAGCAGTCTGGCAACAGCGAGTGCAGGTTCACACACTTCCACAACGCTATTTTCTTCCAAAATCCGGCCATCTGGCAGGGCAGGGGCTGCAGAGGGTACAAGACAGAAAGCACCGTTCTGCACATAGCGTTCCTGCCATCCCTGTTCACGGCTGTTGATGAACTGACGAATAGGCAGCGCATCCAGAAATTCATTGGCCAGAAGAATGATGGGGCCGGGCGGTAAATCTTCTACCGCATCATGCCAGATGGGCTGTGCATAAGGGGCCAGCGCTTTCGCCTGTGCGGCGCGCATGAGCGGAGATGTTTCTACAAAATGCACATCTAACGCCTGTGCAAAGGCTGGCACCTGTCTGGTGATCACCCGCAGGGCATCAGCCATCAGGGTGCCGCGGCCGGGGCCAGCTTCGGCCAGAATAACGGGGCTGGGTCGGCCCATGCTGACCCACACCATGGCCGCCCATGCGCCCAGAAGCTCGCCAAAAACCTGAGATATTTCGGGGGCTGTAATAAAGTCTGACAGCAGTGGATGCGTGGCATAATACTGCGCATTGGCCCGTGCCATAAACACATCCAGCCGCTCTGCACCGGGGGGAGGAAGTACCATAACCGGTTCGGTCAGGATTCCGCCGCCTCGGTGGCTGTAAGGGGCAGGCCCGCATACACGGGTTTACTGCGGGCGTTCACAATAAGTCCGATGCCCGCGATGATCATGGGGATGCACAGAAGCTGACCCATGGTCAGGCCGCCGGGCAAGAAGCCCAGAAAGGCGTCTGGCTCGCGGAAAAATTCGCAGAAGCTGCGGGCGCATCCATATCCAACCAGAAACATACCTGCCAGAAAACCGGGGCGTTCACGAATGCTCTGTTTGCGGGATGCCGCAAACAGAACCAGAAACAGCAGCAAGCCTTCCGTCAGGGCTTCATACAGTTCAGACGGGTGGCGTGGAATACCGCCTGCGTCGGGGAAGATCATGGCCCATGGCAGGCTGGCAGGGGCTTCGCGCCCCCATAATTCCCCATTGATGAAGTTTGCGATACGGCCCAGCCCCAACCCGATGGGCACAGCGACCGTTGCACGGTCTGCAAACGCCAGAAAGTTAATGCCATTCCGCCAGGAAAACAGCGCCATGGCCACAATGACGCCCAGTGCGCCGCCATGGAACGACATGCCGCCGTGCCAGACTTCCAGCATGGCCAGCGGATGGGTCAGATAATAGCCCGGCTGATAAAACAGGACGTAACCCAAGCGGCCACCCAGTAAAACGCCCAGCGTTACCCACCCCAGAAAATCATCAGCCTGTTCGGGTGTTGCGGCACGGGGGGCAAGTGTGACCAGCCGCCGCAACAGGGCAATGCCCAGCACAATCCCCACAATGTAGGACAGGGCATACCAACGGATGGTCAGCGGCCCCAGATGCACCAGTACCGGGTCAAATTGCGGAAAAAGAAGAACAGGCAGCATGCAGGCTATGATCCAGTAAGGGAAGGCGGGTTACAGATAGGGGTTTTCGGTTGCCAGATAGGTCTGAACATACTGGCGGATGCCGTCTTCAAGCGATGTGAACGCCCCCGTATAGCCCGCTGCCCGCAGCCGCGTAAGGTCTGCTTGCGTGTAAGACTGATACTGCCCGCGCAGACTGTCTGGCATGTCAATGAATTCGACCTGCCGGGGCGCGCCTGCTGCATCACAGACGGCGTGGGCCAGATCAAGATACGTGCGGGCTGTGCCGCTTCCGCAGTTGAACAGGCCAGAGACCGTCGGGTTGTCATACAGCCAGAGCATGACGTCCACGACATCACCGACCCACACAAAATCCCGTGCCTGTGCGCCATCCGCAATATCGGGGCGATCAGACCGGAACAGGCGCGCAGGTTTGCCTGCTCTGACCTCGTCATATTTTACCTTCACCACAGAGATCATTTTGCCTTTGTGGTATTCATTCGGGCCGTAAACATTGAAAAACTTCAATCCGGCCCATTGTGGCGGCTTGGATTTGCCCTGCTTCAGGCCCGCCATAACATGCTGGTCAAACACATGCTTGGACCAGCCATACAGGTTTAGCGGTTCAAGCGTGTTCAGGCGGGACGGGTCATCCACAAACAGGTCAGGTTTGTCGGCTGCGCCATAGGTTGCGGCGGACGAGGCATAAATAAAGCGCGTGTCATTTTGTGCGCACCACTCCCACAGGCGTTGGGATAGGGCGACGTTGGTACGCCAGACAAGGTCAGCATCCCGCGCCGTTGTTTCACTGATAGCGCCCATATGGAACACGGCATCGATATCGGGCCGGGTTTCAAGAAAGGCATCAAGTTCTTCAGGCGCGATGATGCGTGCGGGGGCATGCTGCCCCAGATTCCGCCATTTCAGGTCAGAACCCAGCCAGTCCACCACAAGAGTATCCAGCCCCCGCTGTGCGAGAGCCGCCTGAAGGCATGAGCCAATGAAACCGGCGCCACCGGTGATGATAATCATGGCAGGCAGTATAAGGGGCGTAACCGCTGGCTCCAAGATGGCTTTGCGTCTTGTGTGGCGGTTTTTCTTTATGGGATGCCACAATCCGGCACAGAATAAAGCCGCGTCAGAATTATTGGGATATTTTTACCTGCTTTTCGCGTAATAGTAGAGGCAACAGGGGGCCACTTATAGACGCCCGTGCCCTGTATTGGGGCCCTGCATGTGATTCTATAAGGATTTCTTGATGAAGAAGCTTCTTATTCCGGCGATTGTCATCGTTGGTCTGATTTTTATATTTGGTTCAAGCTACAACCGGTTCATGACGGCTGACCAGCAGGTGCAGGAACAGATGGGCCAGTTGCAGAACGAAGTGCAGCGCCAGTCTGACCTGATTCCCAATCTGGTAAACACGGTGAAGGGCTATGCCACGCACGAGCATGATACCCTGACCGATTATGCCAATGCCCGTACGGGTGAAACAGCCCTGAACAAAATTGACCCTCGCACTGTGGATGACAAAACGCTTCAGGAAAAAATTCTGGAAGCCCAGACCCGCAACGCGCAGGAAATCAAGGCAATTAACGCCGTGGTTGAACAGTCCCCCCAGTTGCAGGCCAATCAGGATTTTACCCGCCTGATGGTGCAGCTTGAAGGATCACAGAACCGTATTACGGTTGCCCGTCAGCGTCTGCAGAAAGCCATTCTGGCTTACAACCAGACGGTTGCGCATTTTCCGGGCAATCTGGTGGCTGGTATTCTGGGGTACCATACGCGCGTCTATTACGAAGCCTCCCCGGCAGCGCAGACCCCGCCAGTGGTTGATTTCTCCAAGCACTAAGACGTGCGGTTTTACAGGGCACAGGCTATGCAGCAGCTTTCTGGCATTCAGTCCGTTTTCTTCCGGCAGTCGCGCGGTCTGCGGGGCGTATTGGCTGCGTGCATAGCCATTTCTACGCTATTTTGCGTCAGTCTGTGTGTCCGCCTGCCGGCAGCGTTTGGCGCCCAAGTTGACGGCCCGGTGTTGACCCAATGGGTCAATGACCCGGAACAGGTGCTGTCCGCACAGGATGCCGCAGCACTGACGCATAAACTTTACACATTGTCCCAGACTTTGCCGGGTAACCCGCAGATTGCTATCGCGCTGCCCGGTCATGTGGATGATATTGATAGCTACGCCAACACGGCGTTTCACAACACCGGTCTTGGCCGTAAGGGTGAAGATAACGGTGTGCTGATTGTTCTGGATATTCCAGACAGGCAGTCCCGGATCGAGGCCGGGTATGGGCTGGAAGGCACACTGACCGACCTTCAGAGTTCCGACATTCTGACTGCGGCGCAGCCAGATCTGCGGGCAGGCCATTACGCGCAGGCGCTTAATGGTATTGTCGATGCAATAGCGGACCTCGTGCAGCATGCCGAACCGGTTGATGGTGCGTTTCATCAGGCGGTAAAGCAGGTTGACCCCTCTACGGACGCGATTGAGGGAATAGTCGGGCTGGTGGTGGCCGTGGGGCTGTTTGTGGTTCTGCCCATTATCCTGATGCGCAGGGCCAAAAAGCGGACCATGCGTTACCCTGGCGGCTACATGCCCCCTGAAGCACGAGCCCCCAACCCATGGTGGGATATTCTGCTGAATGTGGGCCTAAATATCCTTTCTGCCTTGGCACAGGGCGGTGGCCGACGCGGCGGCGGTGGAGGGCGAGGCCCGTCTGATCCGTTCAATTCCGGTGGCGGGGATTCCGGCGGCGGTGGCGCACGCGGAAGCTGGTAAGGTGGCCACAGCACGCGCTTTCCCGTATTCAGAAGGTGTGAACGTTGAATGAGGAAGGAAAGCTTATGAGTGAGGAAATTACGGTCGTCGCGATTGTGAAGGCCAAAAAAGGGCATGAACAGGAAGTGGCTCAAGCCATGGCGGCCTGCGTGCCAGAGTCTCGCGCTGAATCCACCAATATTCAGTATGTTCCCAACCGTGATCTGGATGATCCGCAGACGTTCATTTTTGTAGAAAAATGGACCAGCCGTCAGGCTCTGCAAGACCATATGGACACACCGCATTTCAAGGTGCTGGCCGACACGCTGAAAGACAGCGTGGCAGAGCCTTTGGCCGTGCATATTCTCCAGCCTCTGGTGGCCTGAACAAGCATCCGTCTGCGACGTCTTGGCGTTAAGACCGGCTGGAAAAGAAAAACGGGGCGATACCTGAAAATGGTATCGCCCCGTTTTTTATAATCAGCCTTGGGTGATGCAGGGTGACGTTACCCCGCATCACTCTTAAAGGTCAGTGCAGAACATATTGCTGAAAGACGACCAGCAGGCCCATCAGCAATGTCAGGAAAATACTGTGCTTGAACGTGCGGGCCAGTACGGTGCCTTCCTGCCCCTTCAGGGAGGTCACGGCTACACCGGTTGTGATGTTCTGGGGAGAAATCATTTTACCCATGACACCCCCTGCAGAGTTGGCTGAGGCAAACAGCACAGGGTCAAGGGAAAGCTGGTGTGCGGCGGCAACCTGAAGGTTACCGAACAGCGCATTGCCCGATGTGTCACTGCCGGTGAGGAACACGGCAATCCACCCCAAGAAGACGGATACCAGCGGGAACATGACGCCTGTGGATGCGACAACATACCCCAGTGTGTAGGTCATGCCGGAATAGTTCATCAGGAATGCCAGACCGATGGTCAGCGCCACAGTAATGACTGCCAGCCAGCCCTGTTTGGCGGTAATTTTAACGGCAGCCATAAATTTCTGGCCGGAAATGCCGGTGGCAAGCGCCGTCAGCAAGGCAGAGACCAGAATGGCCGTGCCGGTGCCCAGTGGTTCAAAGTTCCATACGGCTGCATAGGGCTTCTGATACAGGGAGATGAAGACCTGCTTGTCCAGTCCGGGCCAATGCACCGGCGTGGCACCAATTTTGGCGATGTGCAGGGAATCCCATGCAATGACAACAACAATGACAATGATCCACGGAATCCAGCCCTGCCAGTGCGGGCCATTCCAGTCACCTGCTTTGGTGGGAGCTTGTGCCAGATGTTTGTCATCAATGGCGTAAGCCGGGTCAGCCGCAGGTTTCCAGACTTTCAGGAACAGAATGGTTGCGATGAGAGAAATGCTGGAAGAAAGCACGTTGCTCAGGCTGTAGGTTATGAATGTTGCGACGGTGACCATGGTCAGCGCAAAGCTGCCGCCAGCTACTAGCAGAACGGGCCAGAGCTGCTTTACCGAACGCCAGCCTGCATAAAGCACCATGACGTAGAAGGGAATCAGACAGGCAAAAGGAGCAAGCTGAAGGCTGATAGTGCTGCCCAGTGTGTTGGCAGGCAGCCCCGTGATGGAGGCCAGAACGGTAACAGGAATACCCAGACCACCAAACGCCACCGGGGCAGAGTTGAAAATCAGCACATAGGTCAGGGCTTCTAGCGCCGGGAAACCGAGCATGATTAACAGCGCGCTGGTAATGGCTACTGGTGTACCAAAGCCAGCCACACCTTCAAGTGCTGCACTAAAGCAGAACCCCAGCACAACCAGCATGACGCGCCGGTCATTGGGCAGATGCGTGATAATCCACATGCGGAAGGCATCAAACCGGCCAGTCTGCATGGCGATGTTGAACAGAAACAGCGCGCTAAGGGCAATCCACATCACCGGCAGCACGGAAAAGACCATGCCGTTGCTAACACTGGCAAAAGCAAGCTGTGCAGGTAACCCCCACACACCAATAGCCATGACAAGCCCAATAATCAGCCCACCCAGCGTGGCCTGCCAGGCCGGACGGCGCAGTACACCCATAAGAATGAGCGTGACAATAATGGGAGAGGCAGCAAGCACGAAAGAGAGAACAAGATTGTTCCCGACAGGCACAAGAGGCTGGGTAAACATACGCAACTCTTCAGAACAACGTTGCTTCCTGTAAAAGGAAGGTCAGCTATATAATGGCTGCTATGCATTAAAGGAAATGTCACTTTCCTGTGTGATTTTTGGCTCTGAAACGCTCTGTCGCTTCATCAATGGCTGACGAGTGCGGTAAAACTAACAGAATACGACTAGCGGCAACAAAAGAGAGAGCAAAGAAAGCCGCAATTTTCTGTCTGGTGGCAGAGTAAAACAGTGGCCTTTATCCACCATTACAAACACCGTGCCGAAAATTTGCCGAAATGCAGGGGCAGACAGACCGCAAACATGAGGCACACAGATATGGATGATCGGGTGGCCCTGCGGGGTGCAGACACACGGAAACAGACCATGCGCCGATCTGGTCGGGCTTTGATGGTCAGCACGGTTGCGACCATTGCGATTGGACTGGGACCGTCCGTGCCCAGCATCAGCTATGCTGCGTCTTATCGTTTGTACCAATCGGTGTCTCAGGCGTGGGCCGCTCGTGGGTTTGCGGCGCGGCCATCTTCGCCCACTTATCGTGCTCCCGGTTCAACGGATGATCCGTGGGGGCCATATATCAAGGAATCTGCCCGACGGTTTGCCATTCCCGAAACATGGATTCGCGCTGTCATGCATCAGGAGTCAGGGGGCAAACAATATCTGAACGGAGACCTGACAACCTCTGGTGCCGGGGCTATGGGGCTGATGCAGCTTATGCCCGCAACCTATGCCGATATGCAGAGCCAATATGGCTTAGGCTCAGACCCGTATGATCCGCACGACAATATTCAGGCAGGCACTGCTTATATTCGGCTGATGTATGACCGCTATGGTGCGCCTGGCTTTCTGGCAGCTTATAATGCTGGCCCGGACCGGGTTGATGCCTACCTGAATAATGGGCGGCCATTACCAGATGAAACGGTAAATTATGTTGCAGCCATTACACCTAATCTGGGTGGGGGTGTTGCCGTGCGGGGTAAATGGGCTCCTGTGGCAGTTGCCATGACCGGGGCAACAAGTACGGAACCAGATGCCTATTACGCCCGTGCTGACTTAACCCGTACGGCGGACGGGTGTTTGCGCGACCCTAACGCGGCCTATGACCCCAGTGGCCCGTGCCTGATGGATAGGGACATTCCCCATCCTGACCCTGTGCCAGACACGTCATCTTCCGCGCCCATGGCGCTTGCACAGGCGGATACGTCTGTGAGTGATGCTGCCGTGCAGCCCGTACGCGCAGTGATTACAACGCCCGTTGAGAATACTGCGGCATACGCACCAGATGGGCATTATGCGGCAAAAAGTGCTTCAAATTGGCAAAATAACGCTAAAAACGCGTCAATTCAACCTGCGGCTGTAGTTGTACCTTTCGGAGGCCGTCAGGGTGGGGAGCCTATACGGACAGCCCATACATTGTCTCTGCCTTCTGCCAGACCGGTGTTTTTGGGTAAGGCAGGGCAGAGAGCCGGAGGGCGCGTGCAGGTGGGTGCTTTTGCGTCTTATGCGGAAGCACAACGGGTTGCTGAAAAAAGCACTCGGGTTCTCGCGTCCCGATCCTTGCAGGCAACACCAGCCATCACATCGGTCTCTGTTTCAGGAAAGTCTTTTTACAGGGCACAACTTGTGGCGGAAAATGGAACACAGGCAAGCGGTGTTTGCCAGATTCTCCATGCGCAGTCTGTTCCCTGTATTCCTGTAAAAAATGGGTAAAGGAAAGCTCTTTTGAAAATTCTAATTTAGAAATTTCCATATTGTCAGAGCAGAGAAAGTCAAAAGTTTAGAAGAGTGAACAAAGATAAAATACTATGGCAGGCTTCGAAAAGCCTGCCATAGTATTAGATAAAATCCGCTTTTATTAACTTATTCTGGATTATTGCTGCGATAAGACGCGCTCAGAGCGGTCAGCATGGCGTCATCCGGTTCCCCCAGAGGCATCTGGTATAGGGTTTTCCCAAACTTGCGTGACAGCAGGCCCCAGGATGCTTTGCCATCGTTAGAGAAAATCACATCTAACTGGTTATCGCCACAATCATGCGGTTTGCAAAGATGCCCGACAGTATAGGCTTTACCTGAAACCGTGACAGGCTTTGTCGGAACGGAAACTGACTCCGTGGCTTTCACCCATGTCGGAAGCTGCGTCATGTTCTGGTAAGCTTTGGCGAATTTGGGCTTCTGCGCCATGTCTGCTGTGTAAGGTCCATCCTGCGCCATGGCAGGGGTAGCAAGACAGAGGGCAATGAGGCTCAGTTTAATTGGGTTCATGGGAACTCCTTATTATCAGCCGCAAATAATATGCGTTCAGATAAATACAGACCACAAAAATGGCACAAATAAGCCGCCTCAGACGTGTGTTTTTGAATGGAGTTCTGTAAATAAAATACGCACAAATAAGAAATATAATAGAATAATTTGTTATTAACTATATCTTATTATTTGTGATATTTTCGGACTGAAAGTTTGAAAAAAAGAGAATAAATTTAAGTATTTAGCCTGATGGTGCTACGGTGGGCTGTGTTTGTGTCCGTTCTGTGCGGATGTATGCTTCACAATCTCTGACCAAGGGCTCGCACGCTGCAAGAGGGCCATAAAGCGTTTGCGATGGGCCGGTATAAGAGATTCTCCTCACTTTTCCATCGCGTATGGTGGCAACGAAGTGGCAGGTTCCACGCCCCGCGATTGAAAGGCCAATCAGAAACGGTGTGCTGACGGAAACGCCACCATCCACGTTCTGGTCCTGCTTCCAGACAAGAACCTCCTGACCGTCACGGTCTTCACGGGCATCGGGCACGCCCGCGCAGGAAATCAATTCAGGTCGTGTCAAACCCACCAGATCATGGCGCGCATGTTGGGCGGCACTTTTACACCCAGACAACAGCAGGACGCCCGAAGCAAAAAGTAAGGCTTTTTCTTTCATGCCGGTAACATACACCAGTTTAGGGTGGGTCAGAACCGTGCAGCATGAACAGGAGCTATCACGTCCACTGTGCCATAGTGTCGTTTGTGACATGGCACTGCGTGCCAGATTCAAAAGACCATTTTTGTAGTGATGGTCTTTGAGGGTTTTTCGAAAAGGCTATTTCGCCGTCATAAAAAATTTTTGACACTGAAGGAGGGGGGACGCAAACAGACGCTGTTAGGTAAAGCCATCCCGCATGTGCAGGAAATGCAGAAATGGAAAAAACAAAGAAAATCTTTGTGTTCTCAAGATGATTTTTATTTTAGGAGAAATGTGGTGCACCCGAAGAGACTCGAACTCCTAACCCCCAGATTCGTAGTCTGGTGCTCTATCCAATTGAGCTACGGGTGCGCCGTGAGGCGGTTTCTAGTCTGACAGAGGGGGGCTGGCAACCCCCCTTTTGCAGATTTTTTCATTTTTTTGTCACTCGTTCCCCAGAAAGTTTTTCCAGGTGCGGTTTTCCGGCCGTTTTAGCGTGATGTGCGCCCGACATTCCGGCGTGCCGTACACACCTTCAAAGGTGTCTCCTACCGGATGAGCCTCAAAAACCATGGGCAGGGGCTTATGGTTGGCATCCTGCATGAGCAGTTGGGCGTGGTAATGCTGGGTTTCCTTGTTAGGCTTGCCCCGCAACACCAGAGAGCCGGTTTCAGGCGCAAAAATAATCCGCTTGGGTTCAATTTGCATCAGCGACACGCCGTTAACCGGGCAGTTGTGACCCTGATCAGCCACCAGGGTGCCAATCCAATCTCCATAAGGGTCATCCGCAGCAGACCCGGCCGCCCCGCATAACAGGCCAGCAACGGCCAGCGCCGCGCAGGATGCCGCGCCGTGAAAAGGACGAAGCAGCGAAAAACGACGTTTGAACGTATCAGTCATTGATAAACACACTCCTGTTGTCCCTAGATGTGAGACGGAAGCACCGTAGGCGCAAGGCAGGGCAGAAAGGCAACGCTATAGCCGGATAGGGGGAAGAATGCAGATTATTAGGGTGACGCCACGGGCGCGCCGCTTTATATCCGCAGTTTAGCACGTGACTGCCTCTTGCTGTGGTGGTTGCTTTTTACCTGAATGCCGCTCAGGCGCTGACCAGAAAGACCAGTAGCTCATGCCCGCTGCCTCCACTCCACTGGATGAAACCCTGCATCAAGACCGTATTCTGATCCTGGATTTTGGCAGCCAGGTGACACAGCTTATTGCCCGCCGTGTGCGTGAAAGCGGTGTCTATTGCGAAATCTGGCCTTTTACTGCTGATGCCGAGCGTATTCGCGCTTTTGCCCCGCGCGGTATTATTCTGTCGGGTGGTCCGGCAAGCGTCACCAGCCCGGATTCTCCGCGCATACCGGAAGTCGTGTTTGAAATGGCTATTCCGGTTTTAGGTATCTGCTACGGCCAGCAGGCCATGTGCCTGCAACTGGGCGGTCGCGTGGAAAGTTCTGACCATCGCGAATTTGGTCGTGCTTTTGTTGATATTCTTGAAGATTGCTCTTTATTCCGTGGGGCGTGGGCTCGTGGCGGGCGTGAACAGGTCTGGATGAGCCACGGGGATCGCGTTACCGAACTGCCACCCGGCTTCCGCATTGTGGCTGTCAGTGAAGGTGCCCCATATGCCGTGATTGCTGATGAAGGCCGCCGCCTGTATGGCGTGCAGTTCCATCCGGAAGTTGTGCATACTCCCCACGGTGCGGCATTGCTGAAAAACTTCACGCATAATGTTGCGGGCTGCACCGGCACATGGACCATGGCGGGTTTCCGTGACATGGAAATTGCCCGCATCCGTGAACAGGTCGGCACGGGTCGCGTGATTTGTGGTCTGTCTGGCGGTGTCGATTCTTCTGTGGCAGCGGTGCTGATTCACGAAGCCATTGGCGATCAACTGACCTGCATTTTTGTTGACCACGGCATGATGCGCGCTGGTGAGGCGGAGGAGGTTGTGGAAACCTTCCGTGGCCGCTTCAACATTCAACTGGTGCATCGTGATGCGTCTGAACTGTTCCTGCGTGAACTGGAAGGCGTGACCGACCCTGAAATCAAACGCAAGACCATTGGTCGCCTGTTTGTGGAAGTGTTTGAGGAAGAGGCAACCAAGCTTGGCGGTGCCCAGTTCCTTGCGCAGGGCACCCTGTATCCGGACGTAATTGAGAGCGTCAGTTTTACAGGTGGTCCGTCCGTTACCATCAAATCGCACCACAATGTGGGCGGTTTGCCAGACCGCATGAACATGAAGCTGGTCGAGCCTCTGCGCGAACTGTTTAAAGACGAAGTGCGCGATCTGGGCCGTGAACTTGATATCCCTGAAAACATTGTGGGGCGTCACCCATTTCCGGGGCCGGGTTTGGCTATCCGTATTCCGGGCAATATCACCCGTGAAAAGCTGGATCTGCTGCGTCGGGTTGATACGGTTTTCCTTGAGGAAATTCGTGCAGCAGGTCTGTATGATGCCATCTGGCAGGCTTTTGCCGTGCTTCTGCCCGTCCGCACCGTAGGTGTGATGGGCGATGGCCGCACCTATGATCAAGCCTGTGCTTTACGTGCTGTGACCAGCACAGACGGCATGACAGCAGACGTCTATCCTTTTGACATGAGCTTCCTGAACCGTGTTTCAAGCCGGATTGTGAACGAAGTGCGTGGGATTAACCGCGTAACCTATGACATCACATCCAAGCCACCCGGCACGATTGAGTGGGAATGATCCCGCGTCGGAGCGTTCGCAACGGCTACTGACGGAGTTTCGCCTCGCGTTATCCGTCAGTATGTAGCCTTTCGGGAAAGTCTGTCTCCTTTCCCGGATGCTGCCTTAGTTGCCTATGGTAATTACTGTTTTTCACCCCGGTTTGGCCATCAGTAGGCCGATAAACCGGGGTGTTTTCGTTTTTATATTGTTGGTCTTTCGTCTACGGAGCGTGAGCCGGTGTCTGGGCTGGAAGTGTTTGATGGGCACGCTCAATAATAAAGTGCCGTAGCGTTTCAATTTCAGCCGGTGTCATGGATTTGTCGAAACGGTCCATCCCAAACTGGCTTAAAGCCCCTTCGCCAACAATAGAATAAAAAGCGTCTTTATCCTGAATGGCGGCAGAATGGCGTAGGTCGGGTAATACGCCGGTGCCTTCCACATTCGCGCCGTGGCAGAATTGACAATAGATGGCAAACTGGCGGCTTCCTGCCAAAGCCTGTTTCTGATCAAACGTGGCGGGTGGCGGTAGGGCAGGTGTGGGCGGGTCAACAGCAGGGGGCAGCGTGTCTGTTCCATCAAGCGCAAAAGCCAGCACGCGCGACCGGTTGATGGAGCCCGTTTTTTGTCTCGCCAGCCCGGAAGCGTTCAGACCGTAAGAGCCACCCCAGCCAGCCAGAACAGCAATATATTGCCGTCCGTGCGCCATGTAACTGATGGGGGAGGCAATAATGCCGGTTTGCGCATCGAAACTGAACAGGTCTTTGCCATCTTGCGCGCGGTAAGCATGGAAAAAGCCGTTTGTCAGTCCCTGAAAAACCAGATCACCCGCTGTAGCGACAACACCGCCATTGGCTGGCCCCGGCTGGGGAATACGCCAGATTTCTTTCTGCTGCACCGGGTCCCATGCCACCAGCCAGCCCGCCAGATCCTTGGCTTGATCCTGCTGTTCCTTCAGGGTGGGCATTTTATCGTTCGCTTCAACATCCAGCCCCAGATTCCAGCCATCGGGGTGTGGTTCAAATGTTTTGGCGGCCTTCAGAAAATCAGGAACCTGTTGCACGGGCAGATAGACAAGCTTGGTGCGCGGACTGTAGGCCATTGCGGCGATGCCATGCGCCCCCATATCACCCGGAAAAATATGAAACATTTTGCCAGTCTGGGAGTAAAGTGCATCTGGGTTAAACAGCGGATACCCCGTTTTAGGGTCAAGCCCTGACGCCCAGTTAACGTACACAAAATTTTTGCCAGACAGAAATGCACCCGTTTTGGCATCCAGCACATAGAAAAAACCGTTTTTCGGTGCATGCACAATCACATGCCGCATCTGCCCTTCAATGGGGAGATCAAGCGTCATGATCTGCTGCGTGGCGGTGTAATCCCAATGGTCTTTAGGGGTTTCTTGAAAGTGCCAGACATAATCGCCAGTTTCAGGCCGAACAGCGATAATGCTGTTTAAAAATAGATTATCGCCTTTCCCCTCTGACCGCAGACCATAGTTCCACGGCGATCCATTGCCTGTCCCAAAGTAAACAAGATCTGTCACTGGGTCATAAACAATGGAATCCCACACAGTGCCGCCGCCGCCCTGACGGACCCATGCGCCTTTTGCCCCCCATGTTTTATAGGCCGTTTTCATCAGAACTGCGTCTGATGGTGCATTATCGGGTTTATTCTGCGGGTTGGGGACTGTGAAAAAGCGCCAGTCCAGCTTGCCTGTTTCTGCGTCGTATGCGCTCAGAAACCCACGCGCGCCAAATTCTGCACCGCCATTGCCAATCAGAACCCGGCCTTTTGCAACACGGGGCGCACCCGTTATTGTGTAAGCCTTCTGCTTGCCCAGATCCGCATCTGCAGGAATGGTGTTGACAGACCAGACGGGTTTTCCGGTTTTGGCGTCCAGCGCAATCAGCCGATTATCAAAGGTGCCGAGGTAAAGTTTACCGTTCCAGTAAGCCAACCCCCGATTAACCACATCGCAACAGCCCCGAACGCCGTAAGTGCCGTCAACTTTGGGGTCAAATGCCCAGAGAACCTTTCCGGTGGCGGCATCAAGCGCTTTGACGCGGCTCCATGCGGTAGAGGTGTAAAGAACACCGTCTTTAACCAACGGTGTGGCTTCCTGTCCGCGGTTGGAAGCCAGATCATAATGCCATGCCAGATGCAGTCGGCTAATGGTTTGCGGCGTTATCTGTGCAAGCGGACTGTAGCGTTGTTCGGAATAGGTGCGACCGTGTGTCAGCCAGTCAGCCGGATGATCCTCGGCGTGTAGAAGGCTTTGTTCTGCTGGGGCCGCATATGCTGTGAAAGGCAGTATTGCCGGGCAGGTCGCTCCCACCACAAAACAGGCACGCAGGGTGGCGAAAAAAGCTTTCCGGAAGCTGGATGATGCGACTATCGACACGTGATCTTCCCGTTTCTTCGTCAGGTACTATTGGCCTGAGGATTTAGGGAAGATTATTTGATAAAATATCGAAACGGAATGAAAAGCTGTTCGTCCCGGTTCTCAATTTCCTGAAGTAAACAGCAACAGAGTCTAAACTAATCAGAAAGAGGCGCAGGCGCGGGTCACTGTCAGGCCAACAGCCTGCTGCGAAAACTGGCTTTTATAAGTGGTGCGAACAAAGGCCAGATTGGCCGCCAGTTGTGGGGTGTTTTCTGGCACAGTGACCAGCACCAGGCGCGATGGTTCCTGCTGCACTTTCCCCGTTATTCTATCCTGCCACTGGCCGTCGCTGGGCAGAACGGAAAGCCCGGCCGGAAAGCGGGGCGTTATGGTTGTGCGGAGAAAATTCTGCCATTCAGTGCTGGTAATATCGGCTCCATGAGGGCGCTTCATGCCAAACATCAGGGTAATGTTCAGCATGGGAGTTGTACCCAATTTTTGGCAAAACCCACTGTCACTTTCCAGCGTGAGAGACGACCCTGACGTATCTGTCAGGATCGTATCGTCCTCGCCCGCACTGTGGGGTGTTGGTGAGGTTTTTCCGCCAAGAAGTGCCGAGATGTTATGGTGCGCCGTATGGTGTATGCCATCAGACGCGCTTGTCACGTCTGTATGGGTTCCGCAGCCACTCACCATGACTACGCCAAACCCAGCCAGAACACCGAATAGGGGTGAGGCAACACGTCTTACAGGCACGGCAGATCCCTTATTTATCAAGCCACGGCGCAACAGGCAGGTCTTTGCCACGCAGAAACTCCGGGTTGAACAGTTTTGACTGGTAACGCGCCCCGCCATCGCAAAGGATGGTCACAATACGGTGTCCCGGTCCCAGTTTGCGGGCTGTTCGAATGGCAGATGCCACATTGATGCCGGAAGAGCCCCCAACAGACAGCCCTTCGTCAATCAACAGACTGTAGATGATCTCAAGGGCTTCCGGGTCAGGAATACGTTCGGCGTCGTCAATGGGGGCCCCTTCCAGATTGCCAGTGACGCGCGACTGCCCGATCCCTTCGGTGATGGAGGATCCGGCAACGGACAGGTCATTGCTTTTCACCCATCCATACAGGCCGGAGCCCTCAGGGTCGGCGAGAACAATATGGGGTGCCTTTACGCCTGCTTTTTTTGCGGCCTCATGAAGACCAATGGCAGTACCCGCCAGTGTTCCGCCGGTGCCGCAGGCGCAGGTGAAGGCATCGATTTTGCCATCAAGCTGCTGCCAGATTTCAGGGGCTGTTGTGGTGCGGTGGCCTTCGCGGTTGGCCAGATTGTCAAACTGGTTTGCCCACACATATCCCCCTTCTTCAGCCAACCGGCGGGACACATGTACATAGTTGCCGGGGTCTTTATACGGCTTTGCAGGCACCAGACGCAGGTCCGCGCCAATCATGCGCAGAAAATCAATTTTCTCGCGGCTCTGGGTTTCCGGCATGACAATAATGCACCGATAACCACGGGCATTCGCAACCAAGGTCAGGCCAATACCTGTATTGCCTGCTGTGCCTTCAACCAGAGTGCCACCGGGTTTCAACACACCACGCCGTTCAGCATCTTCAATAATCGCCAAAGCAGCACGGTCCTTGACGGAACCACCGGGGTTCATGAATTCGGCCTTGCCGTAGATCTCGCACCCAGTGGCTTCCGACGCCTTGCGCAGACGCACCAGCGGTGTGCCGCCGACGGCCGCAGGCATATCAGCCGAGGTCGAGGCCCAGCCGGGAAGCAGGGCGGGAGTTGCGCTTTCAGTCATCCAGTTGCACCTTCTCTTTACTCAGGCAGGCCTTGCACGTCACAGGACCTGGCGCGTTGTGATGTGCCTCTCACGTTACGCGCCAGCGTCTTACAGGTGTAGACTCTGTCATACTAACCAGCAGGATACCACGATGATTGAAGATGTCTCTCCCCAGCATGTGTGGGCAGAACTTGAAAAAAACGACCGCGCCGTGCTGGTGGATGTCCGCACCATGCCAGAATGGCAGCTTATCGGCGTATCTGATCTGGCATCGCTTGGCCGGCGGTTGGTTCTGGTCAGTTGGCAGGAACTGGATGGTACCCCCAACACGCATTTTGCTGAAGACCTGGAACAGGTTGGCGTCAGAAAAGACGTGCCAGTCTATTTCATCTGCCGGTCAGGCGCACGCAGCCGCTCGGCAGCCGAGGCCGCAAAGCAGGCCGGTTATGCGCGCGTTTATAATGTGGCTGATGGATTTGAAGGCCCGCTAGACCCGCAGGGGCACCGGGGTACGGTTGCTGGTTGGAAAGTATCAGGCCTGCCGTGGCGGCAGAACTGATACCAGCCCGGCCGCAATTTCAAGAGTCTACGGGGCAGTCAAAGCGCCGGTTTACATACCGGCGTCAGGTTCAGATTCTGCGTCAAACAGAACTTCAAGCACGGCGCACCAAGGGTAACGTGTGTCATAGCTCTGGCCGGAGGGCGAGGAAATGCGGCCCTGCGGGTCGGTTGGCACATGGGTTAGGGCAACGGCATCGTCAATGTTGCCGCCAATAATGCTCAACTGCCGACCAAAAGGCTGGCCGTTCTGATTAACAGCCACAACATAACCGCAATGGGCCGGGAAACCGTAAGATGTTGGCAGGCTGGAGAAATTAACAGTCGTTTTGGCGCGGCCACGGCCCACGCAAATCAGGTCGCCCAGTTTGGGGGTGTAATTTGCCGGGTTCTGCGCACGCAGAATAGGGGATTGGCCCGAGGCTGCCGCATTGATGTATGTGGAATGGTTGGGTGAATACGGGAAGCGACTGTTCGCCCCAGATACCCGCATAACGTAAGAAATGAAGGCGGCTGACCATGCGTAATTGCCGTCATGCACGAAGTCGGTCAATTGACCGTTGGCATCATGTTTGCCCGTCCATGACGCCTCGGTCATGCTGGGTTCCATCCCAATCCACCAATATTCCCCAACACGTTCCCACAGACCGGGCGCGCGTTCAGGTTTAACTGCTGCGGTCTGGGGTTCTGGCCGGTCTTCCGGGTCATCATCATTCACCGGGCTGCCGAATAACCGCCATTCACGCATGGCTATGGCGACTAGATCCTGCCGGTTGAAGGGTTCGTAATTGCGGGTCGCAAAATCAGGCACATGGCTGCTGTAACCGTAAGATGCCGTCGCACCCGTCTGACCCGTGGCGGTAGGCGGTGCGCCGGGGGTAGGCTGTGACGCGCAGGCCGCAAGGCATAGCGGCGCAAACAGGGCAACAGAGAGCTTGCGTGACATCTCGTCTCCATCCAGACACGTTACTCCGGGTTGCCCGAAGTGTCAGAGGCTTCTGCCATCAGAAACCTCAAAGCTATGCATAAGCTGCTCTGCTGTCAGGGAAAAGAGGGCACGAAATTTTCCTCCGTGCCTGTTTCCTTTTTGCCCTGTTCAGGCCGCTTCGACCGTCAGATCCGCCGTTTGGCCCTGCACGCTGGCAATGGCCTGTTGTGGGTCTAGGCCAATGACAATGCCACGACCGCCACCATTAATATACATGACGTCCTGTTTCAGTGCCGCATTTTCAAACACGACGGGCACTTGGGTGCGCGCCCCAAAAGGGCTGATGCCACCAACCTGAAAACCTGTCAGGGCTTCGGCTTTTTCAGCATTCAGCATGCGGGCATTTTTACCACCAAACAGGGCGGCTACCTTTTTCAGGTTCATCTTCTGGTGGACGGGGATGACGGCACACACGATCTGCTTCTTATCAATTTCAACCATCAGGGTCTTGAAGACTTTTTCCTGATCAATGCCGATGCCAGCAGCAGCCTGAATACCGATTTTTCCTGAGTCTGACACATATTCATAGTCGTGTACCGTATAGGGAATGCCATGTGCGGTCAGAAAACGGGTCGAGGGGGTATCAATATGTGTCTGTGACATGGCGCAGCCCTTTCAGAACGGTTTGACGGTGCGTAACCGTGAAAAATCACGGTCTGCTTATCGGTCTGCTTTCTGGTTCCCGTCAAGAAAAGAGCTGTGCATAGGCGTATGCGTTCTGAAACTCTGGTTTTTGAGCACACCTGCTCTTATGGCGCAGGCTATTTTGGTGCTTCTATTATAAATGAAAAGTATGTTTCAAAAACAAATGTTCTTAAAATGTTCTTATTTTCAGAAGCGTTCTGCACTCTGTAATACTATATCAGAGAGTGCAGAACGGTATTTTACTGTTCCGGGAAAAGGCTTTTCAAACCATCTTCCGTTGCTGCACAGCAGCCACGTTCCGTAATCAGACCCGTGACCAGTCGGGCAGGCGTCACATCAAAGGCCGGATTGGCGGCTTTGCTACCGTCAGGTGTAATCTGCACTTTTGATAGAGTACCCCTTTCATCGCGTCCGGAAATATGGGTGATTTCTGATCCAGACCGTTCTTCAATGGGAATTTCCGTTACCCCGTTTGCAACAGTCCAGTCGATTGTTGTGGAAGGGAGCGCCACCCAGAACGGTACAGCGTTATCTTGCGCGGCAAGTGCTTTCAGATAAGTGCCAATTTTATTGGCGACATCGCCGGTGCGTGTGACGCGGTCTGTGCCCACAATAACCATATCAACCTGACCATGCTGCATCAGGTGTCCACCTGCGTTGTCGGCAATGACAGTATGGGGCACGCCGTGGCTCCCCAGTTCCCATGCCGTTAGGGCAGCCCCCTGATTTCTTGGGCGTGTTTCATCAACCCACACATGAACATTCAGGCCTTCATCATGCGCCATGTAGATAGGGGCTAACGCTGTTCCCCAATCAACCGTTGCAATCCAGCCCGCATTGCAATGTGTCAGCAGATTAATCTGGCTGCCTGCCGGCTTGGTTTTCGCAATATCGCGGATCAGGGAAAGTCCATGACGGCCAATGGCTTCATTCTGAGCCGCATCCTCGTCACAGATGCGCCCTGCTTCAGCATAAGCAGCAGCAACGCGTTTGTCAGCGGGAAGGGGGCGCAGGTGAGCCAGCATCCGGTCAATCGCCCAGCGCAGGTTAATGGCTGTGGGGCGCGTTGCGGCCAGCATAACAGCCTGTTCTTCCATGGCAGTATCAGAACTCTCATGGCGAAGGGCAAGTGCCAGACCGTAAGCAGCAACCGCCCCAATAAGGGGCGCACCACGCACCTGCATTGTGCGAATTGCATGTGCAACGTCCTGCGCAGACGTAAGTTGCAAAATATCCAGAGAAAAAGGTAAGCGCGTCTGGTCAAAAATATGGACAGACCACCCATCTTTTTCATTTATCCAGACGCTGCGATACGGGGTGCCGTTAATTTTCATGCGGAGAAGCCTCTGGCTGGGTCAGTGAAGGTTGAAGGATAATAGCGGATTTTTGGTGTCCACGCTACTGTTGGACGTGTTTTGTTCTTCTGGGGCGGAAGCACCTATTCTTGAAACCTGAAAGTATTTTTTGCATTTTCCACAGTTTTTGTTATGAAGGGATTACATTTCAAGCACAGAAGCCAGTTCTGTAAAGTTGTTTGGGCTGAAACCGCAGACGCTATTTCCAGAAAGATGCTTTTCTGTTCTTGTTTTTTGTAAGTTTAGGTTTCAGGAGTTTTTATGAGCGATACGAAAAAACGCGGTGCCGCAACCCGAGCAAAAGCAGCTTCCCCCCGCGCCGCAGCACCGACAACGCGCCGTCCCCGCGCTGCTGCTGTTAAAAAAGAAGTGGTAGAGGAAGAAGTTGCTGCCCCCCGTAAAACACGCCGTAGTGCAGCCAAGGTAGCAGCCCCGGAAAAACCGGTGCGTGCCCCAAAGGCTGCTAAAGCAGAAACAGTTGCTAAAAAAGCAACAAAGACGGCTGAAGCAAAACCCAAAACAACCCGTGCCACACGTAAAACGGCTGAAGTTGTAGAGGCTGCTCCGGTTGCAAAAACGACACGTCGCAAGGCTGCACCAGCTCCGGTTGTAGAAGCACCTGCTCGTCGCGGTCGTCGCACCAAGGCGGTTGAAGAGATTGTGGTGCCAGCAAAGCCTGCTCGTAAGAGCACAAAAGCTGCCGCTGCCGCTCCTGCTCCTGCTCCGGTAAAGACACGGGCAAAGGCTGCTCCGGCAGAAGCTAAAGTGCGTCTGTCTGCTGTTGAAAAACTGCGTATCGTGCAGGAAACACGCCGTCAGAAGCGTTATGACCGCCTGGCAGAAGAAGCCGAACAGGCAGCAACCAAAAGCACCCGTGGCCGCAAGGCTGGTGGACGTCGTGCTTCTAAAGCCTAAGGCTTGAGAATAGCTTTTGCTCTCTATCTAAAGGGGCAATAGTAAAAAGGCAGCACCTACAACAGGGTGCTGCCTTTTTTTCTATTTAGACACAAAAGCCGACACTATTTTAAAAATCGTCAGCTTTTCAGGTTTATCGGATGTGTCTCAGACGCAAAAAGTCCGTATCAACTTGTTGATGCTGGCAGATGTTCGGCTGCCAGATCCGCAGAAGCGCGGAATTCCCCAACAACTTGTCCATTCCAGTTTTTAAGGGTGCGGCGCATGAAATGGTTCAGCGAAGGACTGCTTTCCTGCCCAAACCGTGCAATGAGGGCCGCTGCCGCGGCCTCGGCAGCCCGTACGCCGCCGTCCCGACATTTTACGGCAATGCCAAGCCCTTTTTCCGGCAGCATGGCAATCATGACCCCTTCTGCGCCCATTTTGGTTAAGACCCGGGGTGCAAGATCCTGCATCACCACTGTGTCAAACTGACTGGTGCCAGCTATCATGAACGGATGTGCTGCGATGGCTGCGCGCAGACGTGTAGCAGCATCCTGATGATCGCCGCTTAATCCCTCACCACTGGCAAAGCGGGCATAAGCCAAGCCCAGAGCCTGAAGCGGAATGGCCCATGTCGGGATAGCGCACCCGTCTGTCCCACGGTTATCGTCCGTATGTGCAACCCCCGTTACGGCCTCAAGCGCTTGTCTGACCTGCTGCATGACGGGATGATCTGGGCGGCTGTAATGTTCCGGGTTGGTGTTTGTAGCACACGACAGACAGACAAAGCCTGCGTGCTTGCCAGAGCAGCAGTTATGCAGGGCGCAGGCTTGCTCGCCGCTTGCGGCTAACGCACGGGTTGCACGGCTATCTAAGGGCCAGTGGGTACCACATTCCAGAACGGTCGCATCATGTCCTGTGCGCGCCAGCATGGAGGTTGCAACAGCAATATGAGCAGGTTCACCCTGATGGGATGCACAAGCCAGAGCCAGTGCGTCTTGCTCCAGACTGTATTTATCTGCCGCACCTGTAGTCAGGAGCGGCAGGGCTTGCAGCGCTTTGACTGTCGAGCGCGGAAAGATGGCGGTTTCGACATCTCCCGCAGAAAAAACAGTTTTACCCTGCCCGTCTACAACAATGGCTGCACCATAATGGCGGGATTCAACCCGGTTGCCGCGCGTGGCTTCGGCCAGAAGTACATCATGAGTCACGGCTGGTTCTCCTTACCCTGTTGCCTTGTCAGGAATGGTATAGCGTTTTGAGCACCGGCCAGTTCTGCGCTGTTACGTCAGCACAGTGGGCCGAATACAGTCTGGCTGCTGGCTATACTCAAAAAGACCGCTCGCGGCAAAAATCAGGGGAGGGTAGGGCTCAGCCCAGACCCACCATGCGGGCAAATTTCTTCTGGCGGCTGAAAAACAGTTTTTCAGCAATATAGAATGCCAGATCCTGCAATTTGCTATGGGGTGTCAGACCAATGGTCTTGAAGATCATCCCTGTAACCCGTTTCAGGTGTTTGGGCTGATAGGTTTTCATGGCGCGCGCCATATAGTTGGCAATGCAGCGATTATGGTCATACGGCATATCTGCCGGTTCATTGGTGGTGTGATAGGCCGATGCCAGCTCATCGTCCTCGCTTTCTGTCACACGGCCTAGGGCAATGCGGGCGCGTTGCAGCGTGCTGATTTTCTCGCGCTTCAGATAGCGGTGCATGTGGTCATAAAACAGCTTGAAATGACGAAACTCGTCGGCTGCAATCTGTTTGCACAACGCCTTGAGCACGGGTTCATCCGTGGCGTCGGCCAGAGCGGTGTAGAACGAAGACGTGCCAGTTTCGACCATGCAGCGCGCAATCAGTTCACCCGTGCGGGAGCCACGGATGGACTGATCGACATCAAGCTGAATTTTGTAGAAATCACGATAACGCTGAAATGCGTCCTGATAATCCCACTGCGGGTCTGCCAGCATGGCCCAGCGGCCCAGTGCATCCCCATGCTGAATTTCTTCCACAGCCCAATGGTCTGCGGCCTGCTGAAAATCCGGGTCATCATGAAACACGTTATTAAGATAGACAGCGTAATCCACGCTGTTACGCTCAACGACAGATGCCGCCTTGACCGCTTTTACCAGTTCCGGATCGACTTTTGATGGGTCAAAGCTGTCCCACGGTAACTGGTCAATCTGCCAATGTTTCATATGCGCCGGGTCTCCCGTCCTGACTGCCTACATTTCCGGTTTGTGCTGCCATACCTGGAAAGCTGGCCACACCAAACCGCCCTGCAAGGCCTGCTTGCAAGGCTACTATTTCCTCGTCGCTCTGCGCTTCCCACCCCGATAACGGCTGGGTCCGTTACGGGTCTGCCTTGCGGCAGAAGCCTTCCCTTAACGCAAGGAGAAGCAGGAAGATGCGTGCCTGATGGCACGAACAAGCCACTATTGGCCTGTTAGAACGCTTATGCCTCTAGCCCAAATGCCCTCCAGACGGAATGCCGTGAAACAAAAAAGAAACACACGCAGTCGGGTGGAAACAAGGCGGAGTGCGTTAAGGTTTGGAAATAAAACGGAAATAAAAGCCAATGACGCCAGTCTTACTCTATCAGAGGTATCCGTTATAACGCCACTGATGCGTATTTTTGGGAACCAGAATTGGTGCCGGTGCTGCTGGCTCCCCATAGAAGACTGCCTGTGACATCATTGCAGCGCAGAGTATGGCACAGGCAGGGGCGCTGATCAGATTTGTGGATTAACCGGAGCATCGCCCGGTTTGATTTCTGGCAGGGCGCGTGGGCGACGGTTTGCGTCCAGAGCCACGAAGGTGAAGTCGCCTTCAGTCACTTTAGAGGTCAGGTGCGTATGGCGGGCACGCCGCCAGGTCTGCACATGAATGGTCATGGACGTACGGCCTTCACGGGTAATTTCCGTGTAAATGCTGACTTCATCCCCCACGGCAACCGGCTCCAGAAACACCAGTCCGTTGATGGCTACTGTGGCGGCGCGGCCATTGGCGCGGAAGGCTGCCGTGGTGCCAGCTGCAAGATCCATCTGGGAGATAATCCAGCCGCCAAAGACGTCCCCTGCCGGGTTGGTGTCGGTTGGCATGGCGACAACACGGATGGTGGGCACGCCTTCAGGAATGGTGGCGGTATCTGATTTCGGCATACTGATCTGGCCCTTTCCAGGCTCGTTAGGCAGTTTGTTGGTATGGTCCGTTACCGGAAGGGAGGTTCATCAAACCCACGCAACTTGCGGGAATGCAGGCGGCCCACCCCTTCTTCGCGCAGCATATGCATGGTTTCAATCCCTACCATCAGGTGCTGGCTTACTCTCTCACGATAAAAGGCATTTGCCATGCCGCGTAGCTTCAGTTCTCCGTGAAGTGGTTTGTCAGAGACACACAGCAACGTGCCGTAAGGCACACGGAAACGGAAGCCATTGGCCGCAATTGTGGCAGATTCCATATCAACCGCTATGGCTCGGCTCATGTTAATCTGAGTAAACAACTGGCGCAGTCGTAGTTCCCAGTTGCGGTTATCCGTTGTCATGACAGTGCCGGTGCGCAGGCGTGTCTTGATTTCCGATTCGTGTAGTCCGGTAATCCGCGCCGTTGCTTCCTGCATGGCGACCTGCACTTCCGCAATCGGGGGGACGGGCACCCAGGGGGGCAGGTCGTCATCCAGAACATGATCATCACGCACATACCCATGTGCCAGAACATAGTCGCCCAAAATCTGCGATCGGCGAAGACCCGCGCAATGCCCCACCATAATCCAGCAATGGGGACGCAGCACGGCCAGATGGTCGGTAATGGTTTTGGCGTTTGATGGTCCAACCCCGATATTGACGAGTGTAATACCGTCTCCATCCGGGCGGCACAGATGGTAGGCGGGCATCTGCGGCAAGCTGGTCAGGGGAGAAAAGGCCTCGGCACTTTCTGGGCCGGTATAAATCTGTTCGCCGGGTTCTACGTAAGCGGTGTAGGGGCTTTCAGGGTTATCAACCTGCGCGCGGGCATAATCGCGGAAGGTGTCAACATACCGCTGGTAGTTGGTCAGCAGAATAAAGCGCTGAAAGTGGCGGGGTTTTGTGCCTGTGTAATGGTGCAGGCGCGCCAGAGAGTAATCCGTTCGCTCGGCCGTAAACAGGGCCAAAGGGCGTGAGCGGTTAGGGTCAGGCAGGGTCTCGCAGTTGGCGATACTGTCATCCGTTGAATGAAGATCAGGCAGTACAAACTGTTCCTGCAACAGCCGCAAGTCAGCTTCTGTCAGCCCTGTGACGGCTTCTTCCATAACGTAGGGCAACGGAATAGGGCGATGGGAGCACCCCACCAGCACTGGCTGGCCATAATGGTGCAGCAGCAGGGCAATCTGTTCCCGCAGGTAGTCACGAAACAACGCGGGCCGTGTAATGGTGGAACAGTAGAAACCGGGTTCCAGCATGACATCAAAGGGCGGCCTCCCCTGTATGGGGGTGCCGGGCGGAAGTTCAAGCGCCAGGCACGGATAGGTGGCTTCATGCGGGGGGCAGCCCTGCCGTGCCGCGAAGGCGGTGTGCAGACGGTGGGTGCTGTTTTTATAAAGTGTGCACAGATGCGCAACAGCCTCTTCAGCGACGGTAAAAGCTTTGAAATTGGTGCCTGCGGCATCACGCAGGGCGGTCATGTCTGTGTGAACCATTCTGCTCCTTATGGTGCTGTTGGCTTTCTCTATTACAGACCAGTAAGACCTACGAGAGAAGTCCGCGCAAGCCCTGTGCGCATGTTTGGGCCTGCGACCGTATCTGTTTGCTGCAATCTGGGTTACAACGCGCCCGAGTTTGCAACAGAGATGAGTAGGATGAATGAGCGCCTGTACGCCTGAGCAGTTGGCAATTCTGGGTAAAAAACCAACCGACAGTTTCAAGGTTGTGGCAGGTGCAGGGTGCGGTAAAACAACAACGCTTGTACTGTTCAGTGAAACGTGGAGCCGACATAAAGGCCTGTATCTGGCCTTTAACACGGCCATTGCCCGCGAGGCACGTGGTCGTTTTCCACGCCAGATAGAAGCACGAACTGCCCATAGTTACGCGTATCAAGATCTGAATATCCGCGCATTGGAGCGCGAGCGGTTAATCCCCCGTTACACTCTGCGGCATATCAGGGAGCTGGAAAAAGAACTGGGCGTGTCAGTGCCATCGGGCTGTGCAGAGGTCGCGTTAAAAACACTGACGGCGTTTCTGATTAGCGCAGGGTCAAAGCTGACACAGGCCCATTGCCCGGAAAAAGATGCCAAGCGTAACAGGGCTATTCGCACCTTTGTCGCTGCGGCGTTTAAATACATTATTCGCTTTGAAAAAAACAGTTTTCCCATAACGCATGATGTTTACCTGAAACGGTTTGAATTGGACCGTAAAATTGCGGGGTATGATTACATCATGGTGGATGAAGCACAGGATCTTAACCCTGTGCTATTTTCCATTCTGGAAAAATCGGGGCTGCCTGTCGTTGCCGTGGGGGACCCGCACCAGTCCATTTATGCGTTCCGGGGGGCAATGGATGCCATGGCGGCCCTGAAAGTGCAGGAATTGCCGCTAACGCAAAGCTGGCGATTTGGTGAGGACATAGCCCGTCTTTCAAACGCCACGTTGGCGCAACACTCCAAACCGGCACGGCATAGGCTGCATGGTAACCCTGCCAGAAACAGTCTCATTCGGCTTTATAATGGGAAAATACGACCCACCAGCAATACACTGGTTCTAGCCCGCACCAATGCACGACTGTTTGAAAGTCTGGTCAATATTCAGACACCTTTCCATGTTTTGGGGGGCGTGCAGGATATGATGCACGAAATCCGGGCGGCACTGACACTGTTCAGGCGACATACCAACCCCGTAGCCAAAGGGGTTGAGGGAGCTTTGCCCTTTGGGTCATGGAAAGAACTGCTGGCCGCCAAAGATGGTGAAAATGCTGACCCAACGGCCAAGCGGTTATTCACGATTGTTGATAAGCACAGCCATGATCTGGACGGAAAAATAAAGGCCATTCAGGCCCTGCATCGGGAAAACCCGGAAGACGTTAGCCTTGTCTGTTCAACGGCCCACAAGGCCAAAGGGCGCGAATTCGAAACTGTGATTATGCTGGATGATTTTCAATCCCCGGCTGAATGGGCGGTAAGACGGGAACGGGCCTTGGCCAGACTTCTGAAGCTGAATGAGCAGGACGGCCAGCCCGAAAAAACGCTCGCCCGTCAGAAAGAAAAATTTACGCGGCGGATGGAGGAATGTGATCAGGAAATCAATCTGTTATACGTCGCCTGCACACGGGCCAGTGGTCAGCTTTATCTGCCAGAAGCGGTTTACAAATTCTGGCAGGAAAGTGTGTAAGCTCCTGTGCTGTCTTGATATTAAAGACGCGAAGGTGAGGCAATTTCTTTGGAACAAGGCATTTTTTCTATACTAGGCCGTCCCATAAAAGAACGGTCTAGTATAGGTTTTTTACCAATTTTCAGCTCAATCAGTATGTGAAATTGATTTTTGCTCCGACAAAGCGTGGGTTGCCCGGAATGACGGAATAGAAGGTCGATTGGGTGCCACCCGACAACCAGTAACGACGGTCTGCCAGATTTTGCCCATAGACGGTAACAGACCAATATTGTTTGGGTGCCGCAAAGGTCAGGAAGCTGTTGACCAGAAAATAGGCCGGCGCGCGATAATAGCCGCCCAGCCCAATATACTGGGGTTGCGTTTGTGCACCGCGATAGCTGTAATCAACATCAAAGGTCATCTGATAGTTGCGGAACACGCTCCATGTATACATGGCAGAACCGCTGAGTGTCAGGTTCGCCAGCCCCATATCAACGCCGTTATAGTTTGTGTAAAAGGCCGTCCATTGCCCGGTGCGGTTGTAATTGGCCGTGGTGGCTGAACGGTCAACTCCCTGAAACTGGTTGTAAACACCATGCTGGTAGCCGAAATTCTGGCTGAGTGTCAGACCACGAAACGGCCGGATAAGAGCGTTGAATTCTGCTCCATAAATGGAGGAGCGTGGCGCGTTGACGTAGGCTCCCTGCACACCGTAAAGCGGCACAACAATGCTGCCCAGTAATTGCTGGTCACGATAGTCATAATAATAACCGGCGGCATTAAAGCGGATTTTATCGTGCAGGAAAGATGTTTTGAAGCCGCCTTCATATGTCAGAACCTGTTCTGGTTTGAAGGGCTTCAACTGGTCTGACACGCTGGTCATGTTGGCCGAGAAACCGCCCGGTTTGAATCCCCGGCGGAAGTCAACATAGGTCAGGATGTTGGGGGTAACCTGATATTCAAGCCCGACACGACCAGAAAACTGATTACCAAGAGCACCGCTGGAGCCAAAAAATTTGGAGGTTGTGGGCTGGGCACCGCTATAGGTTGTCCCCACCAGATTGATCAGTTGCCGGTCATCTGATTCGTGGCTTATGGCCCCGATAATCCGCAATCCCTTAATCAGGCGGTAAGAAAGATGCGCATACTGGTTAAAGGTTTGCTGATTCTGCCCATAAGCTGTTTCGTAGAAATATTTGCCTTTGTCGGTAGCGGCATAGCGGTCTGACATGTCGTACCAGAAATTGGAGTTGGTGCGCCCCCGATTGTAATAAAGGCCCACAGTCCATTGCAAACGGTCAGAAGCATTATTGGAGCCGAGTTTGACTTCCTGAGAAAAGAAGTTTGTCTGATTGTTACGATACATATTGCCATACGCACCAACGGTGTTGGTCTGGTTCGACAGTTCATGTTCGTCAATCATTTCATAGGCGCTGACGCTGGTCAGTCTGGCCCATGAAAAATCTTTTGTGAAACGCACATTCGCGCCCCAGAACAGGTTGTCTTCCCGTGGTTTCTGGTTTTTGGCGTTAAGACCAATCGCATCGGCAAACTGTTGGCTTAGGCCCCAGTTGGTTGCCATGATATCGTTTCTGTTGTTCGCAATACCGTAGCTGTTTGTCATGATCGCACCGGCAGGTGCGTCAGATTGATCTGTTGTCCAGTGGCCACCAATATCCAGCCGGGTTGTGTCGTCAATCTGCCAACGCAGTTTGCCGCGTAAAGCGCCCAGATCCGCGTTGCCAAAACCTTTGCCCTGACTGTTGTGCTGAAAACCCCCGCCTGTCAGGGATTGCCCGGAAAGACGGTAGGATAAGGATTTGCCAATGGGGCCGGAAATATAGCCTTCAACACGGTTGCGGCCATAGCTGGCAATATCTTCCGTCAGCCCGGCATGGAATGTGCGTGTGGGGTCGGCTGTGCGGAAGTTGATTTCGCCACCTGTGGTCACCTGTCCATGGCTCAACCCGGACTGGCCGGGGCTGACAGTGACACTATCCATGTCAAACAGGATGCCGGTTGTCATGATGCTGACAGGCATTGCAACGTCATCAACATACGGCATGACGGAGGGGAGGTTGTTTTGCGTCAGGTCGGCCATGCCCACCCCACGCAGCGCGAAGTTTAACCCGGCGGAGCCATTGGATGGCTGCACCGTCAGGCTGGGTGCAACACGGATCAGATCTGTCATCTGCCGCACATTTTTTTCCTGAAGATCCTTACCGGTCAGGCGCGTTGCGGAATCTGGCATATGTTGCTGGTTGCGAAAGGGATCACGCCGGATGCTAACCTGCACATCCTCCCCCTGAGAGGATGTCAGTGGCCCGGTGCTGCGCCGCGAACGGCTTGTTTTTTTCACACCTTGAACAGCAGCCTTTTTAGAATGCGAAGGCGCATGATGTGATGCAGAGGAGTGCGCCGGGGCCGTTGCGGCCAGACTGTCAAACACAGGTGCGCTGATCAGGCAGGAACAGGATAGGACAAGTTTCAGGCATAGCTTGGGCGTTGGCGCACGAAAGGACATCGTAAACCTCGGGGAGAAAGGGAAGGTATGGAGGAGAGTGTGGGTTAAACGGCGGGGCTACATGTTATTCACCCGCGGTTTCGTCTTGGATTGGTCTAGTCAGGATTTCAGGTGCGTTATTTGTGCGGGCAGTTTTTGTTGTGACGTTTGAAAGCGTTGCGAGAACCTGTGTCTGGTTGATGTCTTTTTCCCATGTTGCCACCACGACTGCCGCGGCACAGTTTCCGACAATATTGCCAAAAGCGCGGGCAATGCCGACAAACCAGTCAACAGAAACAAGAAGCACAAGCCCCACAGTCGGAATATCGGGAACAAGAGACAGGGTTGCCGCAAGAATAACAATGGCGACCCCGGGTACCCCATGTGCCCCCTTAGACGTCAGAAGAGCCATGCCGATAACCAGCAGCAGTTGCGGCCAGCTTAGGCTGACATGCGCGACCTGCGCTAAAAACACGATGGACAGACCAAGATAAATGGAAAGCGCATCCAGATTGAAGGAGTAACCTGCCGGGATCACAATCCCCACGGTTTTGCGCCCGACCCCCATATCAATCAGTTTTTGCATAATCTGGGGAAGCACGGCGTCGGATGATGTTGTGGCCAGCACAATGCTCATTTCTTCACGCAGATAAAGCAGCAGCGTGATGATGTTGATTTTGCAGTACCAGCGTAACAGGCCACCTAGAATAACAAAAACAAACAGAATGACAGCCAGAAAATAGACGAACAGGAAGCGCAGCAGCGGTTCAATAGACCCAATGCCGTAATGGCTAATGGTGTAGCTGATGCCGCCAAATACGCCCAACGGTGCAAACCGTACAATAATGCCCATGACACGGAAAAATACAGTGCTTAATCCATCTATCAGGCGAGAAACCGGGGCAGCCTGCTCGCCAGCCAGCAGCAAGGCACACCCGAAAATAAGGGCAAAGACCAGAACCTGCATTACGTCATTATGGGCAAACGCATCCATTGGGTTTTTGGGGATGAGGTGCAGGATAAAGGCCTCTACCCCTCCAGTTTTGAGGGAGGAGGCTTGTTGGTGAAAAACCTGTGTTGCCTGCGCACTTTCCTGCGGGGGCAGGGCAAGGCCGGTGCCGGGATGCACTATAACGGCAGCCAGCAACCCGAACCCCAGCGCAACCGATGTCATGATTTCAAAATACAGAAGTGCTTTGGCCCCCAGCCGCCCCACTGTGCGGATGTTGCCTGCCCCCTGCATGCCCTGCACAATGACGCAAAACACCAAAGGTGCGACAATCATGGAAATCAGTTTAAGAAAAATATCGCTTAGAATCTTGAAGTGTTCAGACGCGTGAGGCACGAAAACGCCTGCCATAATGCCCAGAAGCGTCATGAGCACAATCTGCATGAACAGAGAACGTGGTGACAGGACAGATCTCATTGCGGGCGGACAACTGGCAGACGACGACCACTGACGGTGTGGCGCAACATGGGGAGTATGTCAGTCTTGGTCATGGGAACGCCTTGCATACAAGAACCTTATAAAACGTAACATAACTGAAATTATTTCTTGCATACAAGGAAAAAATGATCTGTTTCCGCAACAAGGTAATACGTGACAGCCCTTCTGTATCCTTCCAGTCAGTCCACGATTTCTAACTGGTTCATAACACAGGAAAAATTAACGATAGCCGTACGGTATGCTGCTATAATTTTTTAGGGGATGCTCTTATAAAAGCACGGTATCAGGCTTGTCTTGCATGAAGAAAGCGGTCCATAAATCGGCATGACCAAGTCGTTAGAACCCGTTTCACAGCATCAGCCGAATGTGATTGAAGACCGCATCATCTATGCGGCTCTGTCTGGCTATATTGCCCCCGGTGAACGGCTGGGTGAAAAGGAACTGTCAGAGATTTTCAATGTGTCACGCACTTTGGTGCGTGAGGCGATGATCAGGCTACAGGCGCGCGGCATTGTAGAAGTCATGTCGCGCCGGGGCTGGTTTGTGATCGAACCGACCGTTGAAGAAGCGCGTGATACCATCAACGCGCGCCGTGCGCTTGAGGTCGGTATGATCGCGACCTTGGACAAAGTGACGCCCGAGAAAATCGCGATTTTACGTCAGCATGTTCAGGCGGAAGAACAGGCGCTTGCAGAAGATGACAGGGCAAGGCGGAGTTATCTGTTAGGGCATTTTCATGTGTGTCTGGCCGAGACGATTGGCAACCCTGTTCTGGGCTCCATCCTTCAGGATCTGACAACCCGTACCGTGCTGATTGCTGCGCTTTATCAGTCCACACATGATGCGCATGAATCCTGTGCCGAACACAGCCAGATTATTGATGCCCTTGAAGCGAATGATGCAACCGAGGCCGCCCGTCTGATGGATGAGCATCTGCGTCATGTTGAAAAAGCCCTGAACTACCGTGAAGGGGCAAGCCGGATGGAAAATCTGAAAGCGGCGCTGAGAACAGGGCCTGCTCTTTAATCGGGGAGTAACGCACCAGATGCATGGCGTGTGCGCAGTGTCATGACTGACAAATGCGGCATTCACGCGCATACTGGCGCTTATGACAACGCATCCTACCGTGCAGCCCGTAGGGGCTACCCCCGCACCCACACGTGACCCGCACTTTCTGACTAGGGCCGAACGCTACGCCAAAGGTGCAGATCTACGGCGCAGTGTGCGTCGGGCGATGCAGGCGGATTGGACGGTGCCCACCAATCGGGTTGATCCGGTTTCCATTTTGGTGGAGCAGGGGCAGCATCGCATCGCCAGTCTGTTGCCAGTGCGCTACGAACGCATGAAGGCTTCGCCTTTTGCGTTTTTACGCGGTGCAGCCGCTGTCATGGCTGCCGATCTGGCGCACACACCAACAACAGGGCTGACTGTGCAGGCCTGTGGTGATTGTCATCTGGCGAACTTTGGCAGTTATGCCTCGCCGGAAGGGCTGCCTGTTTTTGATATTAATGATTTTGATGAAACGTACCGCGCCCCATTTGAATGGGACGTCAAACGTCTGGGGACGTCACTGGTGCTGGCGGGGGAAGAAACAGGGCTTTCTGCCAAGGCGACCCGTGCTCTGGCTGAAGAAATGGCCCTGACATATGGCAGCCAGATGACGCGGCTTGCCGCCCTGACACCGTTGCAGGTGTGGCTTGACCGGGTCGATCTGATGGACGCGATTGCCCATTTTGGGGACAAGAAAGTGCGGGCGCGGATTGAGGCCGCCTTAGCCAAAAGACTGGATAGTGCCAGTAAACATTTTGGTCTGGTGGCGGATGATATCGAAGCCCCCAGCCTGCGCGAACACCCCCCTCTGGTTGTCCGTTTGCCCGCACAGGAAGACGCCATTCGGCATGCTTTTGCCCGATATTGTGAGACCCAACCGGCTGAACGGCTGGCGTTGCTGAACCGGTATCGTCTGCGGGATGTAATTTTCAAAGTTGTGGGGGTGGGCAGCGTCGGGACTTTCTGTGCCATTGGGCTGTTTGCCACGCCCGATGGGGACGTTCTGCTGTTGCAGATTAAGGAAGCCCAGACATCTGTTCTGGCTCCTTTTGTGCCTGCTGCGCCGCATTACATCAATCAGGGTGAACGCGTGGTGACTGGCCAACGTATGATGCAGGCTGTTTCAGATGCTTTTCTGGGCTGGACGCATAGCGATGGCACTGCGGCATCCGGTGTATCGCCTGATGTTGGGGCATCTGCGGCAACTACGGCCCAAGCGTCCCTTTCGCATGAGGCATCTTCTACGCCCAAAGTAAGTGTGGCTGATTTAAGTGGCACAGATCGGCAGTTCTATGTGCGGCGCGTGAAAGATCAACGGCTCGCGGCCATCGGGGCTGACTTCGCGCAGGAAGGGCTTGCAGATTATGCCCGGCTATGTGGTCGGGTGTTGGCGCGTGCTCATGCGCGGTCAGGCGATGTTGCGGCTATTGCAGGATATATCGGCAAAGGAAGCGCGTTTGCTGATGGGATAGCGGATTTTTCAACCGCTTATGCGGCCCAAACTCATAAAGATTGGAGCACGTTTACCACTGCTCTGAAAAAAGGTGGTTTGGGGGCAGTCTCTGCTTGAAAGGTATGGCGTTTCGTTGGTCAGCTTTTTGCCCACCGCTTCTCTGTTGGGCATACGCGTTACGTTATCGCGGTAAATCAAAGTAAGCCTTTTAAATAGACGCGAACGAAAGACCTGATCCGCCAGATTTAGTGGCGGATCAGGATATAATTGATTGTCAGGTCAATATCGAAGTGGTTGCCCTTCATATCGGGCGGCACAGGCGGCAGTTGCGCACCGTGGAACATCCCGGATGTTGCGGCATCCAGATAATACGACCCGGCAGACCCTGTCTGGTAAACGGATTTCACCCGCCCCGTGCGGTCCAGCACCACATGCACTGATGATGCGCCTTCTTCACCATTTCGGGCGGCTTCTTCAGGGTAGTACATATGGCGCATGATCCAGGCGTTGATTTCCTGCCCGTAATCATCACTCACGCCACGTACGGACGCGCGGGAAGTATAATGCGCGTTGATAGCCCCGTTTTCGACAACCGGCCCAACGGACAGATCAATCGGGCCACCAGAACCACCCGGTCTGCCGTGCCTGTGTCGGCGGGGGGCCGGGGCTTCGTTGAATGACAGGTCCATCGGATTATCAAACGGTGACGCCGCGTGCCGGTTGGCGTTGGTGGGCGATTTGGGGCGAGGCACAGGGCGCGGTTTGGCGGCGGCCTGCGGCTTATGGCCAGAAGGCGGATGGGCCGGTTTGACGGTCTTATGTTCTTCAGGCGTCGGCTTGGGGAGCCCGTCATCTGATTTTGGCAGTTCAGGTGCGGTTGGCGTGTCTTCAGACGGAACAGCTGGGCCGGGGGCTGCATCTGCCGGGGTAGGCTCCGCTTGTCCGGCTGTGCTGGGGTTTTTGCCTGAATTGCCTGCACCGGAATCAGGTGACTGAGGGCCAACCATCCCGCTGGTGGCTTGTGGCTGTGCAAAGACCATTTCAACAGGTGATGGCTGTGCGCCATCAGGCGTGCCATGTTGCTGATGGTGGGCTGCCTGCCACAACAGGGCCGTCAACAGCGCAAAATGCGCGAAGAGCGACCCGGTGAGAACAGGCCCCAGCGTCGGCTCTGCATAAACTTCCTTGCGGATAAGGGGGGTCGCTGTGCCTTTGACCCGTTTATAATTGGCAGGACGACCAACGGGCGTGGCTGAGGGTTTCAGGCTCTCCCGCTCATCAGACGACAATGAAGAAGAGTGTGCTGATAGCGCAGCGGACGTCCCTATGGGGGCAGGCGGAACCAGCCGTGGTTCCTGCGCGTCCGGTCTGCGTGAAGAGCGACTGAGCATAGCCTTCATGAAGTGCCCGTTCTCTCCTCCGCCCCTATCGGGCAACGCTTGGGCCAGTTATTTGGCTGAGTGTGCCATTGCTTGCGCATTGATTCCAGTCTGAACTTTCTATTCCGGTCCGGTTGGGCCGGAATGTGTCGTTTCTGACGTGCCCACATGCGGGGACGGAGCCTGTTGAGGGCTCTGCGCCGCCGGTGGTTCAGCCCCGTTTTCGCTTTCCGGCCTGACATGAGGTGTAGGCAGAGGAGCTTGTTTTTCCGGTGGTAACGCTGGCGAGGGCGGGGCCGTCTGGGTTTTGGCAGGGCTAAGACGTGCCCGCATATGCCGTACGTCCACATCCGTGACAACCGAAGCCTGATTGCCCCACGCATGGCGGATAAAGCTTGCAACGCTGGCAATCTGTTCATCAGTCAGGCGGCCGGCAAAGCCGGGCATGGTGAAGGCAGACGGGGCATCCTGCGTCCCATGCACGGTTGAACCTTCCAGAATGATGTGAATGACCGAATCCGTAGCCGGGTTCACAACAACCGGGTTATTGGCCAACGGTGGAAAGACACTGGGATAACCTGCGCCGTTAGACCGATGGCAGGCGGCACAATTATCCAGATAAAGACGTTGCCCCTGTGTCAGCGGCCCGCCAGAACGAAGGGCTTTGGTTGCCGCTGCATCGGGCTGCCAGGTGGCTTGGTGCGGCTGTGCCGCAGGCAGGCTTTTCAGATAGCGGGCCATGGCGGTCAGGTCCGCTTCGGTCAGATACTGTGTGCCGTGATGTACGGCGCTATCCATATTACCAAAAGCACTTCCCCGCTGGTTACGGCCCGTTTTCAGGAAAGTGGTAATGTCAGCCACACTCCATGCGCCCAGCCCGGTCAACGGTTCAGCGCGGAGGGAAGGTGGCGTCCAGCCATCGACCGCTTTGCCGCCAGCCAGATAGGCCGCGCCATTTTCTGCCGTCAGGGCTTTTTCCTGCATGGCGATGCCGCGTTCAGTGTGGCAGGCTCCACAATGTCCCGGCCCTTCAACCAGATAAGCGCCGCGTGCCAGTTGTGCGTCTGCAAATGGTCGTTGCGTTGCCTGACGTGCGTTCTGTGGTGAGGGAGCAAACATCCATCGCCATACCGTCAGCGGAAACCGCATGGACAGTGGCCACGGAATATCATTGGCCTGCACCGGCTGCGCGACAGGTTTTACAGCCTGCATGAAATATACATACAGCGCGTGCAGGTCTGTCTCCGTCATGCGTGCGTAAGATGGATAGGGCATGGCCGGGTAAAGGCTGGCTCCATCAGGGCGGATACCTTCACGTATTGCCCGTATGAACTGGGCTTCGGTCCATGCGCCAATTCCATGTGTTTTGTCTGGCGTGATATTCGATGCGTAAAGTGTGCCTATCGGCAGTTCAAAAGCGTAGCCACCCGCATAAGGAGCACTTTCTTTGACGGTATGGCACGCTGCGCAATCTGCGGCCGCAGCAACATATTGCCCGCGTTTGATCCACTTCTGCTGCGTTTGTGGCGCAGCATTTCCCCCTGCGTCTTTGCCTGATGTACCCAGCGAATTTGTTGCACCGGCTTCCGGCGATATATGGACGGCCCCTTGTGGTGTATGGTCTTGTGTTAGGGGAGGGGGTGCCGCATCGGATGGCGTCAACTGGTCTTCAGGCTGTGCGGTGCCGGAAGCCGATAGGCCGTCAGAGTGTGAAGGTAATCTCTGAGCCCATGAAGGAGAAATGCCCCCCGCAGCAAAGCTTAAGGCAACAGCCGGCAGTAGAACATGCGTAACCGTTTTCAGCGGATTATGAATTACGCCCAGCGAAGAATGTATTCCGCTTTTCCTGTGTGAATTAACGCTCTTTGGAATAGGTGGCTGACGATGTGTCATGGTGTCACCAACGGGCCGCCATTGCCCCTTAACCACTGTGTGCGGATATGGTGTGCGGACCAGTAGGCGAGTGCGGCGACCAACCCGGTCGGGTTATAGCCCATCCCTTGCGGAAAGGCATTGGCTCCGACAACAAACACGTTGGGTACATCCCAGCTTTGCAGATAGCGGTTCAGGGCAGATGTTTTGGGGGCATCCCCCATAACAGCGCCACCGCACAGATGGGTTGTCTGGTAATCACGCACATCAAACGGGGTGTTCGGGTCTCGCATTCCGTAATGCACGTCACGCGCGCCCAGCGCCTTCACCACGCCGTCAAGTTTGCTGACAACATAACGGTTCATGCGAATGTCGTTATCTTTCCAGTCAAACGTCATGCGCAGCAGGGGCTGCCCGTACACATTTGTCCATGTCGGGTCTAGGTCCAGATACACGTCCCGATAGGCCATGTTGGAGCCTTGCGCATTGATGGTAAAGCTGTGGCGATAGGTATCAACCGCCTGCTTTTTCCAAGCGCTGCCCCAGCGTGGGCCACCGGGAAAAGCGCCCTTCGCCCCGGCAATAGGTTTGACACCCGCCTGATTGACCCACAAGGGAGAACCACCGATAAAACCAAGCGGCCCGTGGTCAAAATTGTCGCAATTAAAATCATCTATCGCAACGCCCCCTGCGGACCCAATGAACTGGTCCGTGCTGCGGGTTGGGGGCATCAGCACTGTGGTGTTGGTAATGTTCTGATACGTAAAGTTGCGCCCGACCGTCCCGGTGTTGCTGTGCGGATCATAGGCTTTGCCAATACCTGAAAGCAGCATCAGATGCACATTATGAAACTGGAAGGCCGCCAGAATAACCAGCCCGGCAGGCTGAGTTATATGATTGCCCTCAGCATCCTGATAGACCACGCCAGTGGCTTTCTTGCCTGTAGAATCAAGCAGAACTTTTAGCACGTGGGCGTTGCTGCGTAGCGTAAAGGAAGCATGGCGCTTCAAGGCTGGCAGAATATTCACATTGGGCGATGCCTTGGCATACATGTAGCAGGCATAGTCCGAGCAATAGCCGCAGAAATTGCATGGCCCCATCTGCGCCCCATACGGGTTGGTATAGGGGTGGGACGCATTGGCCGCGGGCATGGCGTACGGGTGAAACCCGGCCTCTGTCGCCGCTTTGCGGAAAAGGTGCGCGGTATAGACATCACGCAAGGGGGGTAGCGGAAAATCGTCTGAACGATCAGGCGCGAACGGGTTACCCTTTCCGACAACTTTGCCACCTACCGTATAGGCCTGCCCGGATGTGCCGAAGACTTTTTCGGCCCGGTCAAAGAAGGGTTCAAGTTCTTCATAGGTGACGCCATAATCCTGAAGGTTCATGCCTTCCGGTATAAAGTTGCGCCCGTAGCGCTCTATCACATGGCTGCGTAGGCGGAGGTCTTGCGGCATGGCGCGGAAGTGCACACCCGTCCAGTGCAGGCCTGCGCCACCAACGCCTTCACCGGGGAGAAAAGCCGCTAAACGACGGTAGGGCAGGGCTTCCTGATCAAGCCTGTTTCGCACGGTTACTGTTGTCTGCGCCGGGTTCTGGAACAGCTTGTACCGGGTGGCCCCTTCCAGTTCATCAATGGAAGACGGATAAGCGCCGTCTTTTGCGGTAGAGCGTCGGCCGCCGCGTTCAAGCATGACCACTGACAGGCCAGCTTCACACAGTTCTTTGGCCATGATGCTGCCAGCCCAGCCCGCGCCCACAACAACAGCATCAACCGGAGGAAGTGTTTTTTCAGCCATGGGTCAGGCCGTCTCGCCGTTAATGGAAACCGGGCCGTATGGATAAGGCGTTTCGTAACGGTCAACCCAATCCATGTAGTCGGCCCGTGCGCCGGGGAAGCCCATCATTTTCCAGCCCCCCATGTGTCGGTTGCCCAGATGAATGGGGTCAGAAAATGCGCCTTCAATCGTGTCTGAACGGAGTTGTTCAAAAAATGCACTGGCTGGTAGGTCGTCAAACTGTGTGACGTTGTGTTCCAGCGCACTCAGGATAGCATCTTGCGTGGCGGCAGGCAGGTTTTCAAACGCGGCGTGATGGTTTTGCATGACCCATGCCTGCACAGCCGTGATCCCTTTACGGTAAATCTGCTGCGGGCTGTAGGGAAGCTGGTAGCCCAGATTAGCTGGCCCGCTGCGATGAGGGGCTGCCATGAACCATTTTTCTCCTCGCCCCCAAGGGGTATTCATCTGGCCGTCAATAAAATTTGGCACACCCAGTGCGGTTGCTCCCGGCCCCATATCATCTTCCGGAAATAACCGTTCACAGGCGGCTGTCAGAAACGCCAGTTCGGCTGCTGTGAAAAAGCGTGTCGGGGGCCGAGGCGTCTGCGGTGCCTGATTTTGTGCTGTGGCGGACGCCTGTTCGGCCCGAGCGGAATGAGGATGCAACGTGCCCCATGACAAAGCGGCAGCCCCAGCCCCAATTCCCTGCATGACCTTCCGCCGAGGCGTGGAAACCGCAGTCAGTAGAGGCGCGGATGTTTCATTCTGAGAGGACACGCTCTGCGCAGCATAGCTCTGGTCTTCTGGAGGGACCGAGGCAGCTTTTGACGGGGGGCTGTGTCGAGGGGGGCGTGGCGCGGTGGTCATCAGGGCTCGTTTCCGTGGGCTGAGGGGCGACCACATAGCGGTCCGGACCCGGCCTTAGTTGCACTGGGGCCGGGGCATGGCTGCCTTGGTTAACCGACGAAGGAGGGCCAAAGCAAGCATGGCCCGCCCGAAGGCGAGCCATGAAAGGCGCTGTAAAGCGCGTGTTCCGGACCAGAAGTGGGGGCTTCCCTTACGTTGAAGCCCCGGCAGAACCGGACTGTAAAACCGGTTTTATTACCAGATTTTAACCCGTTCCTTGGGTGTCAGGTACAGCTTGTCGCCAGCCCTGACGTCCCATGCCTTGTACCATGCATCGATATTATGCATGGGGATATTGACGCGTGCCTGCGGTGGGGAATGCGGGTCTGTCACCACCAACTGCTTGACGGTGTCGTCACGCAGCTTTTCGCGCCAGACCTGTGCCCATCCGAGGAACACGCGCTGGTCACCCGTCAGGCCATCAATGACCGGGGCGGGCTGACCCTTCAGGGACGCATGGTAGGCATCAAGCGCCAGTGTCAGACCGCCAAGGTCGGCAATGTTTTCGCCCATGGTCAGTTTGCCGTTTACATGCACGCCGGGCAGTACTTCAAAAGCATCGTACTGCGCGCCCAGACGGTCGGCCAGCTTCTGGAAGCGGTCGGCATCGGCTTTGGTCCACCAGTCACGCAGGCGGCCATGTTCGTCAAATTTGCGGCCTTCGTCATCAAATGAATGGGTCATTTCATGGCCGATAACACCGCCAATGGCTCCGTAATTGACGGCGGCATCTGCTTTGGCATTGAAGAACGGCGGCTGCAGAATGGCGGCCGGGAACACAACCTGATCAAACAGCGGGTTGTTGTAGGCGTTTACCGTCTGGGGTGTCATATCCCATTCGTTGCGGTTTACCGGCTTGTCCAGACGGGCAACCCAGTAATGCCATTCAAAGGCAATGCCGTTTTTGGCGTTGCCATAGACATCACCCTTCTTCACGGCCAGGTCTGAATAGTCGCGCCATTCGTTGGGGTAACCAACCTGCACTTCAAAGTTTTCCAGCTTGCGCAGGGCGGCTTCGCGTGTGGGTTTGCTCATCCATGTGTTGTGCTGCAGCCGGATGCGGAAGGCATCTTTCAGATCATTTGTCAGCTTCTGCATGGCTGTGCGGTTTTCTGCGGGAAAGTAGCGTTCCACATAAACCTTGCCCAGCGCCATACCCATGGCCGAGCTTGTCGCCTGAACGCCGCGTTTCCAGCGTGCTGGCAGAGCAGGCTGGCCCGTCAGAGCCTTGGAGAATTCAAAGCGGGCCTGAACAAATGCGTCAGGCAGATAGCTTGTGGCGTTTTCTACCGTGTGGAAGGCTTCCCATGCCTGAAGCAGGCCAATATCGGCCTTTGCCAGTTCGGCAGCGCCGCCTGTAATGGCGGAGGGTTCGCCCACAATCACAGTGCGGTTTTCAAGCCCTTCCTTGGGCAGGCCCGCAGCCGTCAGCCAGCCAACCCAGTCAAAGCCCGGTGCTGCCTTGGCAAGGTCTGCTACCGTCATGGGGTTGTAGGTTTTTTCCGGGTTGCGCAGGTCTGCACGCGCCCAGTGCGTTTCAGCCAGTTTGGTTTCAAACGCGACAATGGCTGCTGCTGCCTGTGCCGGTTCGGGCCATTTGATCAGCGTCAGAACCTTAGTGATGTAGGTCTGATATGCAGTCTTTTTGGCTGCGAATTCCGGCTTCAGGTAATAGTCACGGTCTGGCAGCCCCAATCCGTCCTGATCAACATTCAGGGCGTAATGGGTGGGGTCTTTGGCATCGGGGTTGATGGCCAGAGAGAACGGCGATGTTGCAAAGCCGGTTGTGGCACTCCCAGCCAGCGTAGCAAACGCAGCCGCATCCTTCATTTTCAGAATGGCATCCAGATCAGCCTGCATTGGCTTGGTGCCCTGCTTCTCAACGGATTTTTCATCCATGAAAGACGCATAGAACGTGCCCAGCTTTTCTTCGATGCTGGCAGGGTGCTTGACCGGGTGGGCAGACAGTTCATTCAGAATGGTCTGCACGCGCTGGCGAGAGAGTTCAGCCAGAGCATTGAACGGGCCATAGCTTGTCATGTCTGACGGGATGGTCAGATGATCCAGATACGTGCCGTTAGCGTATTTGAAGAAGTTGTTACCGGGCTTTTCAGCGGTGTCGCGCCCAGCAAGGTCAACGCCCCATGCCCCGAAAGAGGCCGGCTGGACGGCTGGCGTGGTGGTTTGTGCAGCATCTTCTGCATGGGCAGTGACAGCAACGCTGCCCAGACCAATTCCGGCTGACAGCAACAGGGCCAGCCTGCGCGAAAGTTTTGTAGACCGTTTCAACATCAGTCGATGTCTCTCCGTAATCTTTATGGTGGGGGTGTAAAACACACAGAACGACCACCCCCGTGCCGTCCAACTGCCTGTATTTAGGTGCATAAGCTAAAGCATGGACGGGCGCGTATGCCTACCCCTGCCGATGGTGAGGGCGTGTTCACGCCGTCACTTCCTGTTCGGGGTGCCAGACAGAACGGGGGACAAAATACGGGAATGTGAGTGTCCCTGCGGCGCATCCTTTTTCAAGATACCTTTCAGTTATGAGTGTGATTTGCGGTGCGGCATAAGTCTTCGGGGTGCACCGTATGCAAGAGTGTTGTGGCTTTCTCACATTATTAAAACGGGGGCGTTATGGTCTGTCTGGCGGTTAAATCTGGCGGTCGTTCTGCGTTTGGGGAGTGGAAGTCTCTTTTTGCCACCCTGATGCCGGATCTGGATGTGCGGGATTGGTATGACCCAGCCCTTGATCTGCCCGCCGTCAACTATGTTCTGGTATGGGAACCAGATGCCGGACGCTTGGCGCAAATGCCTAATTTAAAAGCGATTTTAAGTGCGGCAGCCGGGGTCGACCACATTACGTCAGACCCAACATGGCCACGCCATGTGCCGATTATTCGCATGGGGGGAGAAGAAACCGCGGCCCAGATGGCGGATTATGTCCAGTGGGCGGTTTTTTCCCTGTTGCGAGAAGCCCCCCGCTGGCATGTTGCGCAAAAAGACAGACAATGGGTCAGGCGCGGTATGCCGCCTGTGCGGCTTGCATCCGAAACACGGGTCGGGATTATGGGGCTGGGGCATCTTGGCGCGGCTGTGGCCCAATGTCTTGCCCGCGCAGGCTTTCAGGTTTCCGGATGGGCGCGAACCCCAAAACACTGCATTGGAGTGGAATGCCATGCCGGAGTTGAGGCGCTTCCGGCTTTTTTGCAGGAATGTAATATGGTGGTCTGCCTCTTACCCGAAACACCGCAAACGCGCGGTATTGTGACGTATGAGGTCTTAAGCCAGCTTAAAAAGCCCTCCGGCTTTATCAATGTTGGGCGCGGTTCTCTGGTTGTCGAGGCCGATCTGCTTCGCGCGTTGCAGGATGAAACACTCCATGGCGCTGTGCTGGATGTTTTCCCAACAGAGCCTCTGCCTGCGTCTTCGCCGCTGTGGGATCAGGCCGGGCTGCTGATAACCCCCCACATTGCATCTGAAGCGTCCCGCAGGGCGCGTGCCCGCTACGTTGTCGAGACTATTACTGCCTTGGAGAGTGGGAAGGCGGTAGCACTCCGGTATGATCCAGAGCGCGGATACTGATAGACAGAGCCATTCTGCCTGTCTGAGAGTGCCTTCGACGCTGTTTATGCAGAAAGTGTGTGATGTGCCGCACGTTCATGCAGAAAAATGCCTTAACCCTGCCGTTCAGGGTTGCAACGTCTGTCTGTTCCCCTTCATAGGGGGCCTATTCAGCCAATCGTGATGGCGGATGAAGCATAGCGCGGGGCATCTGCTTCCCGGCTTGGCAGGTCTTGGGGGAGCAGGCAGATTTTTTACCGGGTTCAGAAGCTGAAAGGCAAAGTTGGCGTACGATCATTCCGTAGCGCGTGGGTGGTTAGTACGGCGTTGACTATAGCGGCATTTGTTCCTTCTGGCTTGATGGCGGCCCCCGCCAAAGAAAGTTTGCCCGCAAAAGGCTCTGCCACAACTGTTTTGCCTGCGCGTCATTCTTCGTCTGTCGTAGCAGCACATCCCGCCCAGCGTGTGCATGGTAAGGGTGGCCCAGTCGTGTCTCGGCACGCAACAGATGTGGATGTCAGTGCCCGTCGGCATGATTTTGCCTACCCTGACGCACAGCATCTGCCTGATGCCACAACGCGCATTACGGCCGAGCGTTTGAAAGAGCGGGATATTGTCACGCTCCGTGGGTTGGAACGGGTGGCCCCCAACCTGACCATGCAAAGCATTAACGGCACGGCATCCAGCAATTTTTATCTGCGTGGGGCCGGATTCAATGACTTTACCCAGAACAATATGGGGCCAGTTCTGACCTATATTGATGATGTGGCTTACCCCTATTCCACCATGTCTGACGGGCAGATGTTTGATCTGGCCGGGGCAACCGTCACTCCCGGCCCAGTGGGTACAGAACATGGCCAGTCTGATACAGGCGGGGAAGTGCATCTGCACACCAACAACCCGACGGATGTCTGGCACTATGGGGCATCGCAGGATATTGCGTCTTACGCCCGCAGTCGCAGCGAAGCCTATGTTTCTGGCCCATTAGCCAAAGGTCTGAGTTTCCGGCTGGCGGGGCAGACCCGTCATGGCGGCGGCTGGCAGACCAATCCGCTGAACGGGGATCATCTGGGTGATGCTGATCTCTGGGCATTGCGCGGCAAGCTGCAATGGAAGCCGGATAGTCACACAACCATTCTGCTGGGTGGTCATTTCACGCAGGATAACAGTCAGGTTGTTACCAGTGTGCCAGTGCACAGGCTGATCGGCACACAACCTCTGCCACATATGCAATCGTGGAAAGAGGCTGAATGGTCTTCCCGTCCAGCATTTGCAAAACTGATTGGCCGTAAAGCAGGGATTAAACCCAGTGAGCATAATCAGTTCTGGGGGGCTGATCTTCACATTGTTCATGATTTCGGGCCTGTGACCTTTACAGCCATCAGTGCCTTTGAGACCGAACGTGAAGGCGAATATACGGATCAGGACGGTACGGCGCAGTCTCAGGCGGATACCTATCGCACCATTGATGCTAACAGTTTTACGCAGGAAGTGCGGCTAAGCAATTCTCATCCGGATGACAGGCTGCAATGGGTTGTGGGGGCCTATTACCAACGTACCCGCATGAACCAGCGGTTCTTTTTTGATTATACGGACTATTCAGCCCGCCGCTACATGATGGCTACCAGCTTTGGCATGAATCAGGAAAGCGTTTCTGAATTTGGGCATTTAAGCTATCGCCTGCCGCATGGCGTGACCATCTGGGCCGGGCTGCTGCATGAACTGGATGACCGTTCCATAACCGGGTTGCAATCACAGATATTTGGTGGTGCGACACAGAATTTCCATGCGGAAAGCACAGCATCAAACCAGTTTGCCGGGCAGGTCGGTGTGTCATGGCAAATGACGCAGCATGCGTTGGTGTATTACAAAATGAGCAAAGGGTTTAAACCCGGCGGCTTTACAGCCAACAATACGCAGATTCAGGCCCAGCTTGATCCGTTTAAACCGGAAACTGTGTTGACATATGAAGCCGGTTTTAAGGCTGATCCTTTTCCAAACCGCTTGCGTCTCAACGGTGCAGCATTTTACAATGATTTCCATAACCAGCAGATCCTTGGCACTGTACTTATCCCCAATTACGGGCCACTGAGTGAGATTACCAACGCGCCGAAGTCTGAAAGCTGGGGGTTTGAAGGCACCATAGAGGCGCATCCGTTCAGCCATTTGTTCTTGACGCAAAATATTGGCTGGCAGCGCGGTAATTTTCAGAACTTTCCTACCGTTAACCGCGCAAAGACCAACGCATATTATGCGCAGCATGGTGTATGGAAAGCCATTAATGATAACTTTGCCGGGGTAGATAATGGGCAACCCAAACTGACATTGAATGGGTCAGCAGACTGGCGGCAGCCGATTGCTCATGCTTACTCGCTCGATTTTGGGCCGGACTGGCTGTATCGGGGAAGTCAGGCCATTACGCCGGGTGGAACAGGGTTTTATCGCTTGCCACCCTACTTCCTGCTAGGGGCGCATGTGACATTCCGGCCAGCATCAGGAAAATGGGAAGCAACGCTCTATGCCCGCAATATCCTTGACCGCCGGTATGCAGAAAGTGGAGGGCAGGCCACGACGACCTATTTCTACATTCCCGGCGAGCCACGCTTTATTGGTGGCCGGATTTCCTGCGGCTTTTAAAACAGGATAAGGCTGCCCACATGGTGTGGTGCGGACCGTTTTGTGGCTCGGTACCATGACGGTCGATCTCACATTTCCCCGCGTGTTTGTGGGTGAAGTCTGGCATTAAGCAAGGCCAGCACCAGCACAGTTACAGCAGCAAGCCCTACTGTCAGCATAAGGGCTGGAGCAAGACCACGGCCTAGAACACGCCCAATTTCCGTTTGCAAAAGTGCGTTGCTGGCTGCCAGCAGATTACCGCATTGGTACGCCAAGCCCGGAAACGTGGCCCTGACGGATGCAGGAGATAATTCGCTTAAATAGGCCGGGACAACACCCCATGCACCCTGAATACAGAACTGGATGCACACAGCGCCAACGGTCAGCCAGATAGCTGATTGTGGAAGGGTCCATAAGGGTAGAAGGGGAATGGTTAAAAGTGCTGCCACAGCAATGGCATATTGCCTTCCAATCCGTTGAGACAGCACGCCAAAAAACAATCCACCCGCAATGGCCGCCACATTATACAACACGACAATCAAGGTAATAGAGGGGGCCGGGATATGGCGCTCAAGTGCAAGAAACACTTTCGGGTATAAATCCTGTGACCCGTGACTCATGAAATTGAAAGCCGCCATTAGGGTGACGGTAAACACACACAAGGCGATATTCTGGCGCACCACACTCCATAGCCCTTGCTGGGGCTGGGTAGGGTTTTTCGGCGCTTTCTGCCGGGCCAGCCAGTCGGGGCTTTCAGGCACGCGTAGCCAGATATACAGGGCGGAAAATACAGCACTTCCGCCCAGTATGAACAACCCGCGCCACCCCACAATCGGCAGTGTTAAAAACACGATAGAGGCCAGCAGATATCCTGCCGGATATCCTGCCTGTAAAATCCCGGATGCGGTGCCTTTCCATGACGCCGGAACACTTTCCATAATAAGAGAGGTACCAACGCCCCATTCGCCGCCCAAGGCAATGCCAAACAGGGTTCGCAGCACAAGAAACATCCAGAGTGTTGGCGAAAATGCGGATAGGACTTCAATGACGGAATAAACCAGAATGGTAATAATCATGACGGGCTTGCGACCATATCTGTCGGCCGCACGGCCGCACAGATACGCGCCTATGGGGCGGGTTATTAGTGTTAGCGTGGGGGCAAGCAGAACGCTTTCAAGCGATGTATTGAAGCTCTTGGCAACATTGTCGAGCGTAAAGAGAACAAGAAAAAAATCACATGCATCAAGCATCCACGCCAGAAAAGACGCCGCAACAACATGCCGGGCTGTCGCTTTTTCCTGTGCGGTCAATTGGTCAGAGGGGAGGGAGGATGTCTCTGTTGAAGACGCGGGATGGGTCATGAGCTTACAATCCGTTTCTTGCACAAATCTGTGTGTCACGAACGAAAGGCATATTCTATCGGGTGGAGAGATCACGAATAAGATAGAGGTGTAATTATTGAGTATTTTTAAGTCAATAAAATGTGATTTTCTAATAAATTAAATAAGAATTCAATAAATAATAAAATACTATTTAAATATATGTTTTTTATTTGTTTAGAAACGGTTTTCTGTCTGTTAAATCTCGAAACAGCGGGTAGTTCATAAAAAATGGAGAGTACTGCGTTTTCGTATAGTAATCCCCACTTTAATTATTTCGTATTTATGGTGTTTCCGGCAGAAAATCTCCTCGACTGTAAACAACCTTTCCACCAACCATGGTCAAGAGAACTTTTGTTTGTCCAATTTCATTAACCGGAACAGTGGTGATGTTTCTATCAAGAACAATAAGGTCGGCTATTTTCCCCTGCTCGACTGATCCGGTTACGGTGTCCTGACGTAGTTCATAAGCTGAATTCATGGTAATGGCGCGTAAGACAGATGCGCGGGAGAGGCCGGGCATGTTACCCAGTCTGTCGCGATATTGGGGTTCAGCGTCAGGTGTATTCTGGCGTGTAATGCCAACCTGTAGCGCAAACCACTCATTTAGCGGGTCAACTGGCCAATCAGACCCGTAAGCAATCCGTGTTCCGGCTTTTTCAAGTTGGTAGGCTGGTTCCATCGCGTTTGAACGATCTTCGCCCAACGCATCGGCAGTCTGGCCGGTTGTGTCGGGTGCTCGTTTCCCCCATTGGAAAGACATGACCGGGATAGCCCCCAGTTGTTTGAAACGGGGTAGATCTGCCGGTGCCACAAGTTCATCATGTTCCAGTCCCGGTCGGAAGTCTGACTGAGGCAGGGCTTTGCGCGTTGCCTCAACGGCATCAAGCGCTATGCGCACGGCTCCATCGCCGTCAGCGTGCATATGCGGGTCAATACCAGCCTGCACCAGGCCTTGCAGAAGTTTTGAAAGCACAGGCACAGGGAAATAGGGCGCAGGCCCGGTAGAAGAGCCCGGCTGCCAGTCAGGATGGTCAGTCGTGCCTTTGTTGACACGATACGGAAGGGTGAGAATACCCGTCAGGGCTGGGGCAGAGATGACACCATCCATAAACATCTTGGCATGGCGCACGGTAAGGGTTGGCTGTTGTGTGATGCGACCCTGATCATATCTGGTTGCTAATCCTTTGACATAATCAACAGATTTTTTAACATCCGGCCCCATCTCCGGAGTGATAAGCGGCGCGAAATGTGCGCGGGCAGTCAGTTCTCCGTTCTGTTGAAGGGTGCTAAAGGCTTTGATATCGACTTCCGGGGCGAGGGCATCAAGAAACGAGGTAACACCCTGTGCCCGTAGCGCAGCCAGTGCGGCTCTGGCTGCGGCAACTTTCTGTTCATCACTTGCGGCAGGTTGTGCGGCAAAAATCAGGTTTAAGGCTGTGTCTTCCAGCAGGCCCGTGGGCTGGCCGTTGGCATCATGAATAATCTCACCACCCGGTTCTGATTTCGTGCTGGCTGTAATATGCGCGGCTTCAAGTGCCGGTGTATTCAGCAAAGCAGAATGACCAAACGAAGAATACACGACAATGGGGTTTTTATTATCAATTTCATCAAGGATAGTTTTATCTAGAATTGTCCCTTTGGGGCGCATGGCCTCCTGAAACCAGGAGGTCACAAGGAGCCAATTTTTTCTTTTGGGGACGGCAGGGTCAGCCTGACAGGCTTTAATACGATCGGAAAATTCCTGCTTTGTGAGAGGCATATATTTGAGCGAGCATGACAGAAGACGTTCACCCCCGCTCATGGGGTGCATATGCCCATCAACCACTCCGGGCATAAGCATAGTGCCATGCAGGTCGATTTTTTGCGTCTGGGTGCCCGCATAACGCTTTGCCCCCGCACTTGATCCCACATACAGGATTTTACCGTTTTTTATGGCGACGGCCTGCGCGATGGAATTTTTGGCATCTACCGTATAAATAAAGCCGTTGGTAAAAACCGTATCTGCAGCAGTGCTCACGTCTGGGGCCGCAGCATGGGCTGTGCTGGCACACACCATAGCGCCCAACCCAACAATAAAAGAGAGATGGCGCATCTGTATATTCCCGCACTGATAAGAATGGAGATCAAGCAATTTATATTGTTGCAATTAGGCAATAAAAAGAAGGGTGTTTTCGTTAACTAAATGCCAAAGCATACTTTAGAAAAGCATTTAGATAATGGTTTTTGTCTGGTTGACGTCAAACCAACGGGTTGATTGATGCGCCCTCATCCTGTCAAATCAAGCGACTAGGACCCTCTGGTCAAAACAATCATAGGCACAGGTTTTTTCTAATGCTTTTACTGGGCAACCCGCCCCCGGCATCTGCTCAGGCACAAAGATCAACGCGTCTTGCTTTTCTTATTGCGGGTTTTGCGGGGGCTGCATGGGCACCGATTATCCCCTATGTGAAACTCAGATGCGGCTTAAATGATGCGCATCTGGGCCTGTTGCTGCTGTGTCTGGGTATGGGATCCATAGTTGCCATGCCGGTAGCAGGGGCCTTAGCGGGGCGTTTCGGGTGCCGGTGGATTATTACAATCGCAGTTGTTCTGGCGTGCTGCACTCTTCCTGTGCTTGCGTCATCCAGCATCCTTTTCCTGCTGGCTCCGGCGCTTATTCTGTTCGGTGCCGGGGTCGGGTCAATTGACTGCCTTGTGAATGTACAGGCTGTGATTGTTGAACGTGCCTGTGGCAAAGCCATGATGTCTGGTTTTCATGGGTTGTTCAGCGTTGGTGGACTGCTTGGCGCAACGGGCGTTAGCGCGCTTCTTGGTATTGGGTTTTCACCCTTACAGGCTGTCGGGGTTGGTATCGGCTTGATTGCTGTAGCGGCTATTGCTGCGATACCGGGCTTGCTAACCGGTCGTACCAGTTCTGCGGAAGGGGCATCCTTTGCGCTGCCGCATGGGGTGGTTCTTGCCATTGGTCTTATGTGTTTTGTTGTGTTTTTGGCAGAAGGGGCGGCCATAGATTGGAGTGCCGTTTTTCTGGCAGCCACACGACATATGGATGTGCGCTATACCGGACTAGGATACGCTGCCTTCGCCTGTACCATGACCATCGGCAGGCTGGCAGGAGACTGGCTTGTAAACCGTATTGCGGGGCGGGTTTTAGTTGTTGGCGGTAGTCTTCTGGCTGCGGGCGGCATGGGGTTGGTTGCTTTTATACCGTTCTGGCCCGTGACGCTGGCAGGCTATGCCATAGTGGGCACAGGGTGCGCCAATATTGTGCCAGTTCTTTATTCAGCTATAGGTCGCCAACACCGTATGCCGGAACATCTGGCTGTTTCTGCGGTCACCACACTGGGCTATGCGGGCATTTTGCTTGGCCCTGCGGTTCTGGGCTTTATTGCTGGCAGCCTGACACTGTCTGTTGCGTTAGCCATGGTTGGCGGGTTGCTGTGCTGCATCGCTGGGGTCGGTCTGCTTCTGCCGCGTGTTCTTGTAAATGGGGTTGAGGGCTAAAGTTATTTTGTAAAATACGCGGGGGTTTATTTCCTTGACGCTTTTTGGCTCTTACCGTCACGATGGAGTATCCATTCCGCAACGGAGCCAGAAGCGTGTCAGAGCCTGTTTTCCCGCTACAGATTACCCAGCTTGTTAAAGACTTTACCACCAAACGCGCACTGGATGATTTTAATCTGACGTTGGCACAGGGCGAAATCGCTGCTCTGCTAGGGCCTAATGGGGCGGGTAAAACCACGTTAATAGGCTGTCTGCTGGGCTTTCTTTCAACTGATGAAGGTAGCATCCGTCTTTTTGGGGAAGACGTAAACAAGCTGACACCACATACCCGAAACCGGATCGGCTTTGTGCCCCAGACCATGACAGGGTTTACCTGGTTCCGGGTGGGTGAGCTATTATCCTATCTTGCGGAGTATCGACCAGCCAATGCCCCACAAGATAACCGGTGGCTTGACTGGGCAGGGCTTGACCCCCGAGCGCGTATCAAGTCGCTATCGGGGGGGGAAAGGCAGCGTCTGGCCATTGTGCTGGCATTGCGTTTTCGGCCAGATCTGATTGTGCTTGATGAACCCGTTGCCAGCCTTGATCCGCAGGCACGCCGTGACTTCATGCGGCTGTTGCCAGATTACGCGCATCATCATGGTGCAACGGTTCTAATTTCATCTCATATTATCTCGGATCTTGAAAATATCTGTGATCGTTTCGTAATTATGCGGCGTGGTCAGGTCGTTTTAGACGTGACCAAGTTGGTGTTGCAGGGACAGGTAAGGCATCTTTCTGCGCCTCCACCAGAAAGCTGGGGCGTGCAGACGCTTGCTCCGGCGGAAGATGGTGGCGTGTGGGTGTCTGGCTGGTTGCCCGAACTTGATAATGCAGCGTGCCAGAGCAGTTTGTCTGTGCAAATGCCAGATGTAGAAAACCTGTTTCTGGATCTGTCCCGATGAAAAATATGCTTCATGCTTTAAGGCTGTACGTCTCGCCCGTGTTTGTGCGTGAAAACTACTCGCTTCTTACCGGTATAGTATGGTTGTGTGTCGCGTATTTCATAGCCTTTACCGACCATGAGGCAACACACTGGCAGGATGGCCTTTTTAAGCTGCCGTCTTCCTTGTCAACATGGTGGTGGCTTGGCCTGCAGGGGCTTATCACGTCTGTTTCCGTACACTATTGGCGTCAGGTGCGTAGCCCCTTAGCCAGAATGACGCCGGGGATGATTACGGCAGAATACAGGGCGGTACATTGTGTTCTGGTGTTTGTTACCGTGGTCATGGCGATACCGATATGGCATCTGGGCGCACCATTACTGAATATTCTGGCATTGGAAGCACTTTCCCTGTGCATGGTCGTAAATTCTGACATGACCACACCAAAAGCCCTGCGCAGCGGCCCGATCAGATGGTTGCGTATGGTGCTGATGGTGGGCATGTTTTTTGTTTTCCTGTTTCCGCAGGCGCAGGAGCGCGTTTTATCGGCACCTTGGTATGTCGGGGCTGCATTATTGCTGATTGGGGTCACGCTTACCCTGATAGAATTGCAGCATATTCCTGCACCGGTGCAGGGACGTGTTCCCGGTGCTGCGCAGGAGGGACAGTCAGGCAAAATTAAGGTCAGGCTGGGTGCCCGTGAAATAGGCCAGATGATGCAGGCCATGAAAGGGCCTGGGCAAAATAAACGTGCATCGCCTCCAATAAACGCAGGGTTTCATTTACCTGCGGTTGAACCCCATACGGTGTCGGTGACGGTTAAAGACCAAACCCTATCTGACGTCGAAAACAGGGGAGCCTCCTTTCCTTCTCAAAACACACGTGGCAGTGGGCAATTTACGCGCATTATGATGCGGCAGTTTCCATGGCTGCGGAAACCACCTGTGCCGAATACAATGATTACCCCCGGCCCGGCGGGGTTTCTGGTAACCAGCATTGCATTGGTGGGTGTGTTTTTCTGCATTAATTTTGTGGTTGAAACTGTGCATGCTGGTCATTGGCCAGAATGGGCCGCGATCAGAAAAAGCATGATCACCGTAGCGCAAATGATCTGCATGATCTCTGCCAATGGTCTGACAACATGGATATTGATGCGGGCAGACTGGCCATTTCTGCTTAATCTGGCTGGCTATGGCACACGGGCTGATTTTGCGTACGCACTTTATGCAACACATGCAAAACGGGCGGTGCAAAGTGCGGCCCTGGCTGCGTTGCTCTGTGCGCCATTAGGTATTGAAATGGCCGGTCTGGCATGGAGCCGCCTTCCAATCACAATGCTGGCTCTTTTCGTGCTGATTGTGGGTAGCAGTTATCTTCCTAGCGTAGGGTTGTTGCTGACACCCCGTAAAACGCGCCCTGCTATTATTCATGTCTTAAATATGCTGGGGAGTTTTGTTTATGTGCAGATGGGATTCACCCTGCTGTTAAGTGAACACTCGGTGCCAGTCTGGTTGTGGGGTATTTTGTTGGCAAGTGTACCATTTTCGCTGGTCATGGCTTGGCTTGGCCCGAGAGCGCTGGCGCGTGTTGATTGGCCGATTGAACCTTTGATGCCATCTTAAAAAAGCTAAAATACTGGGATAACTCCCGAAATATTTTATGTAATTGTAAAAGATTGGAAAAAGTAGGGCTGCTACAAGGCAGCCCGTTTTGGGAGTGTGCGCGGGCAAGGTTTGGCCAAGGCTTTGCGGAGTTTTCTATTGAGCGGTTCGGCAAAATACCGCCCGATTAAACTGGCAATAAGAAAAGAGCCTGCCAGAAACACCCCCAATAGCCCCAAGCGCTCTGCCCCAGTGGCGGCGATTGTGCTGGCTGGAAGAACTGTACGTAAAAGACCAAGAATAATCAGGTGAAACAGATAAAGTTCGTAGCTGAGGCGGCCAGTCCATTCCACACCACGGAGAAGACGAAAGCGGGAGATAACGGGTCCATTAGCATGATGGACTGAACCCACAAGCAGAATTGCAGCTCCAAGCGCCATGGCGGTGACCCCCCATATGTTGGTGCCCCCTATGGAACGGTAGAGATATAAGGACACCATTCCGACGATTGTTACAGGCTGTAGGTACCGCAATATGCTACTATTGACGCTAAGGCGGGATGCCAGAACAGCCGCCATGCAGCCAATGGCAATGCCGTCAAAAGAGGCAAAATAAGCAAATAGAAACCCGGATTCATCATCCTGATGCGCCATTCGATAAAACGGGCCAATCAGAACAATGAGGCTCCAGAACATCAGAATAAGAGATTGCCGCCGTAAGAGCAGACCAACCATGGGGAAGGTAAGGTAAAAAACTTCCTCAACTGAAAGGGACCACAGAACGCCTAAGGCATAATTGACCCAACCATAATGGGCAATAAACACATTCATACTGAACGTCAGGGCCGCAATATTGGCCCGTATCATGGCCACCAAAGGGGAAAGGCCGGTGACATGTGTGGTAAAAATGGAAATCCCCGTTAACGCCAATCCGTTTACAAGCACGAGCAGCAGCAGCAGACAGGGGATGATACGGGCAAAGCGATAGGCATAAAAAACACGTACGTTAAGGTTAGAAAGGTCACCCCATCGTGCCAAAGCGTTACGGGTTATTAAAAAGCCTGAAATAACGAAAAATATCGTGACGCCATAATTTCCGTTGCGGGCAACGGCGCGGACGCCTTCGGGGGTGAGAAGGGTTGCCAACCATGAATGACCCAGCGGATAGGCAATACAGAAATGGTGAAACAACACCAGCAGAACAGCAATGCCTCGCATAAGGTCAATTCGTCGGTTACGTTGACCCGTTATGGCAGTCGGGATGCCTGAATTGAGTGTATGCATGAAGGTGTCCGGCTGAAGTATGTGCCGAACAGCCGTAAAGCCCGTTGATGGTGGAAATACGGCTATACTGCCTGATAAGTGTGCCGGAAGGCACCATGGAAGCGTGGTTTCTCTGCGCTGTTACACCTGTTAGATTCGGATTTGGTGCTGACCTGTTGAGGGAAGGCAGACAGATGTCTGGTCTATCGTGCGCCCTGAAACGCCATTGCCCGTTGAAAACTGGTGCCAATACAGGCAGCGCGGTCTTGTAACAGGGCGGCAATTTCTGGCGGGAGAAGGTCGTCTGTTGTCTGCGCCCATAATTCCAGCCAGCGCGTAAAGGCGGCGGGTGTCATATGCTCGCGATGCTTGAAATGGGCTGGGACTGGGCGGCCATTATACCCGGTGTTGCCATAGAGCAGGGACGTCCAGAACAGAAACAGTGTTTCCAGATGGGCCTCCCAGTCAGTAATCGCATCATTAAAAACAGGACCAATTACAGGGTCCTTCCGTACGCGGGTATAGAACACAGCAATCAGGTTTTTCAGCGTGGCGTCGGGGATGCGGGGTAAGGGCTGCTGCATGGCGTGGGCTCCAAAGGCGCGCAGGTCGGCCAAAGATCGGTCTATGGGTTGGCGCGGCGCATTATACACGTATCAGATGTAGGGCAAAAACGGGGGAAAACCGGGCAGTCAACAAAGAGGCCCAAGCCGCTTAGTTCTTCTGTTAATTAAAAAATAAGAAATTCACATATGCGTGAATCGCATAAAGTGAACTGACGTATGCGTTTCAATGGGTAAGATTGCGGCGTTGGCATTCTACTTTTCAATCGCAACAATCAAAAAAACAGGAAGGATTGCTTCCATGCAGATTGCCAGAGAAACACTGCTTCAGTCTTATCGTGCTATGCGTACTATCCGCGTGTTTGAAGAACGGCTGCATGTTGAATTTGCTACCGGCGAGATTCCGGGTTTTGTGCATCTTTACTGCGGCGAGGAAGCATCAGCCGTTGGCGTGTGTGCGCATCTGAACGACAATGACACAATCGCCAGCACCCACCGTGGTCACGGCCATTGTATTGCCAAAGGCGTGGATGTGGGTGGCATGATGGCCGAAATTTATGGCCGTCAGACAGGTGTGTGTCGGGGTAAAGGTGGCTCCATGCATATTGCGGACCTGTCAAAAGGGATGCTAGGGGCGAACGGGATTGTGGGCGGTGGCCCGCCGTTGATCTGCGGTGCAGCACTGTCACACAAGGTTTTGAAAGATAATGGCGTTGCCATTGCTTTTTATGGTGATGGTGCCTCAAACGAAGGCTTCACGCTTGAAAGCCTCAATCTGGCCAGTGTCTGGCAGTTGCCAGCCGTATTTGTCGTTGAAGATAACGGCTATGGCGAAGCAACAGGCGCATCTTACGCCTGCGCGGGCACCCAGAAAGATCGCGCCGCCGGGTTTGGCATGCCCTATATGGAATGTGACGGCACGGACTTTTTTGCCGTGCACGAAACAGCACGCGAAGCCATAGACCATGCGCGTTCTGGCAAAGGTCCGGTGATGCTGCACGTGCACCTTAGCCGCTGGTATGGTCACTTTGAGGGTGATTCCATGACATACCGCAAGGCTGGTGAAGTCGCTGCGGAGAAAGAAAATCGTGACTGCCTGAAGCATTTCCGTGACCGCGTAACGTCAGCCGGTCTGCTGGATGCCAGTGCCCTTGATGATATTGATTCCGCTGTAAATGACGAAATCGAAAGTGCCGTGATTGCAGCAAAGGCTGCTCCATGGCCCGAAGATGCAGCCCTGATGGCCGATGTGTACGTGAAATACTGAGCCACCCGACACAACAGATAAACCCTGCCGATCTGTCTGATCTATTGTCACATCACATGATGACACAGAGCAGGCACAGCAGGTGTGAAAGGACGAAAAGACAATGAGCAAAAAGAGTTTTCGTCAGGCTATTAATGAAGCCCTGCGACAGGAAATGCGCCGTGACCCCCGCGTTATTCTGATGGGTGAAGACGTAGCCGGTGGCCGTGGTGGTACATCAGGCGTGCAGGATGCGTGGGGTGGCGTGCTCGGCGTGACCAAGGGACTTTTGACCGAATTTGGTGAAGAGCGTGTGTGGGATACTCCTATTTCAGAAGCCTCCTACATTGGTGCTGCGGCAGGTGCTGCGGCTACAGGCCTGCGCCCAGTGGCGGAACTGATGTTTGTTGATTTTATTGGGTCATGTCTGGATCAGGTGCTGAATCAGGCTGCCAAGTTCCGTTATATGTTTGGTGGTAAGGCCCGCACCCCAATGGTTATTCGGGCTATGTATGGAGCAGGGTTCAATGCTGCTGCACAGCATAGCCAATCACTCTATCCGTTGTTTACCCACATTCCGGGGCTAAAGGTTGTTATTCCGTCATCGCCTTACGAAGCAAAAGGGTTGCTGATTGAGGCAATCCGTGATGATGACCCGGTGATCTTTCTTGAAAACAAGGTGATGTATGATGATGAGGAAGATGTTCCTGATGAATCCTACACCATCCCATTCGGCGAAGCGAACCTGACGCGCGAGGGTGAAGATGTGACCATCGTGGCGATTGGCCGCATGGTTGGCATGGCAAACGAAGCGGCTGACAGGTTAGAAAAACAGGGCATTACCTGTACCGTGATTGACCCACGCACAACGTCCCCGTTTGATGAAGATACTATTCTGGAATGTGTGGAAGAAACAGGTCGTTTGATTGTGGTGGATGAATCAAGTCCACGCTGTAACATGGCATGTGACATTTCAGCGTTAGTGGCAGAACGGGCCTTTGGTGCGCTTAAAGCCCCTATTTTGCGCGTTGTGCCACCGCATACGCCGGTACCGTTCTCTACCCCGCTTGAAAAACTTTACATGCCCAGTGCCGATAAAATTGAAGCTGCTGTTAAAACAGTCATGAAACAGCATGCGCGTGAGGTTGCCTGAACCATGACACAAGACGTGATACCGCTGACAATGCCGAAATTTGGTCTGGCCATGACAGAAGGCAAACTTGCCTCCTGGACGGTGCAGGCTGGCCAAAGTGTGAAACAGGGTGATGAACTGGCTGATATTGAAACCAGTAAAATTACCAGTGGCTATGAAAGCCCTGCGGCTGGCACCCTGCGCAAACAAGTCGCGCAGGCGGGTGAAACATTGGCGGTAGGGGCTCTGATTGGTGTTCTTGCTGATGCCAGCGTGTCAGATGCTGATATAGACGCGTTTATTGCCAAATTTCAGTCTGAACAGACCACAGATGAAACAGAGGATACGGCGTCAACCCGCAATACGGAACCACATCAGGTTGAAGCTGGCGAATACAGCCTGAACGTGCGTGAAGTAGGAGATGGGGATGGGACACCACTCCTTCTTATTCACGGGTTTGGGGGCGATATCAGCAACTGGATGCTGACGCAGGAAGCGTTGGCTTCTGGTCGGCGAGTGATTGCTTTTGATCTGCCCGGGCATGGTGCATCGTCAAAAACAGTTAAAGACGGATCTCTGGCTGGGCTGGCAAGCGCTGTGAATGCTCTGCTGGATGCGCTTTCAATTTCCAAAGCGCACATCATGGGTCATTCTTTGGGTGGTGGTGTTGCGATTACTCTTTTGAAAAATCATGCGGATAAAGTGGCTTCTCTGTCACTTCTGGCTCCGGCAGGGTTTGAAAAAGCCGTGAATATGGAGTTCATCACAGGCTTTACCGAAGCAGACCGTAACCGTGCCATGCAGCAGGAACTGGAAAAGCTGGTGCATGACAAAGGGCTGATTGGCCGCAAGATGGTGGATAGCGTAATGCGGGCCCGTCGTCTGGATGGTGCACGCGATGCGCTTCGTACTATCGCGGCAGCCTGCTTCCCGAATGGAGAACAAGGGGATGATTTGCGGCCGGTGCTGGAGGCTGCAAGCATTCCCGTACAGCTATTCTGGGGGGAAGCGGACGAAGTCTTGCCAGTGGCTGGGGCAGACAATGTGCCTGATTCAGTTGAAAAGCATCTCTTTCCGGGTGTTGGGCATCTGCCGCAAATGGAAAAGGCAAGTGAGGTTAACAAAACCACAGAGGCTTTTTTACAGAAACACGCGTGAAGAAAGATACAGGTTTTTAGCGCAAAAGCGCTGTATCATCGGACTGGGTTAGTTATAGTTTTAGGGCAAAGCGGCAGACCACAGGGTTTGCCGCTTTTATTATGTAGTTCGCACAAAGTTTTTGTTTGTTAAGAAAAAGCATTCTGATTTTTATTATGCGTTTACTCTATTTTTGTCTTTCTACATTTTCTATCATTGCTTGATGCAGGTCAAAGGCAGAAAGCCAGAAACAGGAAACGATTGCCTCACCAAAAATTTTGTAGATGGGACGGCCAAATAAGTCAGCCCGTCAGGCGAACAGGAGCAGAAGATATGACGACTCACCGGAAAGTTGAAATTAGTGGGCATCAGTTTGAAATGTTGGGCACCGTGAATGATGGTGATTGTAAAGTGCGCCTGAAAAACGCCAAAGGGCAGGCAGTTGATATGCTGTGTGAAGATTTTATTGAGGGCCTGAATAAAGGCACCACAAAATATATCGACTAAGTACTTCTGGTTAAAAAAGAAAAACCCTGCCGGATACAGGCAGGGTTTTTCTTAAACTGTAAGCCTGACTGGGTCGCGAAAGTCAGTCCATCCGCACCGAGGGGCGAACAAAACCATCCAGCCAGTCCGTAAAGCAGGCAATCAGCCCGCGTGTTACGCCGTAAAGCTCAATCTGATGTTGACGATAAAGTGCCGTGTGACCCAGACGGGCGCTTAGACCGTTTAGCGCCCCCCCACCAAAGGTCTTGCCGTCTGCAAAAGCGCCCCATCCATTATAGCTGCCAAGGGCAACAATGGCACCTTTGTTGTGGAACTTGAACGGCGGGATTGGTTTTTGATGCAAAATCCAGTCTGGCAGATATTTGGCCAGATGATGCGCTTCCTGCCGTGCAACCTGCGCTGTGGGTGGCAACGGGCCATCAGGAATGTAGGAGCAGTCGCCAACAGCAAAAATGCGGTCATCCTGTGTGGTTTGCAAATTGGGCTTCACAACCAGTTGGCCGCCACGGGCGTAGTCCAGACCATCCATGGCGCGGGTCACATCCGGTGCTTTTACCCCGGCTGCCCAGACACGGAACTGGGCATCAACGCGTGTACCGTCTTTTAGAATAAAGCCGGTTTCATCTACCCCACTGACCATTGCCCCTGTGCGGACAGAAATATTCAGGGCTTCCAGTTGCTTATGTGCCCCTTCTGAAACGTCTTCAGGGAAAGATGGTAAAATGCGAGGGCCAGCTTCAAGCAATGTCACACGCATTTCGGGTGTCTGTGGGGTAAAGTTATAGAGCGACCCCATATCAAGCGCTTTGTGCAGTTCAGCCGCCAACTGCACGCCAGTGGCCCCACCGCCGACAATGGCAATATCAAGCGGCGTGCCACGTCCGTAAGATTGTAGCAACGCGTGGCGGAAGCGTTCATTAAAGTTATTGGCTTCGACCACGTTGTCCAGAAAAATGCAGTGCTCTGCAACACCTGGTGTGCCGAAATCATTTGCACGGCTGCCAATGGCAAAAATCACGGCATCATAATCAAGATACCGTTCTTCCAGAATAACCTCGTCTTCATCCTGCTCCACCAACGGGGCAAGGGTGATGCGGCGGTTGGTCCGGTCAAGGCCTGAAATCTCGCCATAGCAGAACCGGAAACCGTGCCCCGCTGCATGAGAAATAAAGGTAATGCGGTCGTTTTCGTTCCGGGCTGTGCCTGCGGCAAAGCAATGGAGCATGGGTTTCCAGACATGGGCAAAGCCTTTGTCCACCAGCGTAATATCCAGCTTGCCTGCACGGCCAAGGCTGTTGCCCAGACGCGTTGCCAGTGCAAGGCCGGCAATACCGCCACCCACAATCACCAACCGAAACTGATCGCTCATACCAAAATTACCCTCCGTTGCATCCCACCTATTCGGTGGGACGCGGATAGACGCAACACACTGCTTGTTGAGGTCACGCAATTGTCGTCTGCCAGACGCACAGGGTCTGGCAGACCTGCGTCACGCAGCGGCGAGATCAACCAGACCGATCAGCCCTTCTTCCGTGCCGAAACCAAGCATGCAGCCATCTGCGCTATAGGCCAGAGCACTCACGGGACCGTTACCGCCCAGAGAGACTGGTAGCACTCGCTGGGTAGGTGTTTCAATCAGAAGCACCGTACCATCGGCAAAACCGGCGGCAACAACCTCTTGCTGGGGGTGAAATGCGACACTGGTGCACAGAGCCCCACCTGCCCCCGGAAGTTCGGTCGGGGGTTTGCCCATCGGGCCGCCCCCAAAAAATGGCCACATCACCACAACGTCCGCCCCACTGGTGGCCAGCCACTTTCCGTTGCTAGAAAAAGACATGGACCGCACTTTGGTGGGGTAGCCACTCATGCGGATATTATGGCCATCCGATAACCGCCAGCCATGCAGGTCATTATCCTGCATGGCCGTGATCAGGGCTTCCCCCTGCGGATGAATGGCAATGCCAATATGGCTGCCTTTCCACTCCAGAGACCGCACACTGTCGCTTTTTGACTGCGTGTACCACATCGATGTGCCGTTATAGTGCGATGCCGCAATCCGTTTGCCTTTGCCATCGAACACGATGCCTGTAACGGACGATGGATGCTCCAGTGTCTTTAGCACTGTGCGGCCTGTCGCATCCCGTAATTCAACCTGCTTGCCGGATGATGCGGCAATATAGGCGTTTTTGGGGTCAACATAGCTGATAACGTGTTCAACCCACCGGCGAGTTTTGCCGAGTTCTTCAATCTCGCCATGCATATCAATACGGCAGAGGCGACCATCATCACCCCCAGTCAGAAAACCGTGGGGGTCAGTATCAGGCGCAATGGTCAGGGCAGACCCGTCATGCACCGCATAAGTCGGCCAGCTGGCGGCGTCTGTCAGATCGCCCCGGTGGGCAACAATCACATCACCTTCGGCGGTGGTGAAGGCAAAGCGCTGGTTATCGCGCGATGCGGCGCAGCCCGTAATATGGCCGTCAATCACACGCGACGCACCACGCTTTTCGATCAGGCCACGCAGATTCAGGGTCTGGCTCATGCTACAGCACAGCTTTCAAGCCCACGGCGAAGCTGCGGACGATTGAGGTTACGGCCAATAAACACCAAGCGAGACTCACGGGGCTCATCGTCTTTCCATGGACCGATGTTGTTGCCATCTGCCATCATGTGCACGGCCTGAAATGCGAAGCGGTCAGGCTGGCCTTCAAAATTCAGAATGCCTTTTGTGCGCAGAATATCGGCCCCTTTTTCCTGCAGCAGGGCGCTGATCCACATCTGGAATTTGCCCGCATCCAGCGGGGTCTTGACCGTCAGGGATACGCTGCTGAGGTCTTCTTCATGGTGGTGGGCCGGATTTTCAAGGAAATCTGGCATATGCTCCAGAACGCGCTGAAGGTCGAAACCGCCGCGGTCGAGCACATCCGTTAGTTTTACATCGCTTTTGCGGGCGCGATGAATCGGGGCAAAGGCGTTAATGGTGCGAAGTGTGTCTTCAACCTCTTTCAGCTTTGCCTCATCAACCAGATCCGTCTTGTTCAGGATCATGACGTCAGCAAAGGCAATCTGCTGATGTGCTTCCGGGCTTTCCTTCAGGGTCTGCTGAATGTTCAGCGCATCTACCACCGTAACAACGGCATCAAGCCGTGTTTTGGCGCGCACATCTTCATCGGCGAAGAAAGTCTGGGCAACAGGGGCCGGGTCGGCCAGACCTGTGGTTTCAATAATAATGCCGTCAAACTTGCCACGGCGTTTCATTAACCCACCCAGAATACGGATCAGGTCGCCCCGTACCGTACAGCAGATGCAGCCGTTGTTCATTTCGAACACTTCTTCATCTGCATCGACGACAAGATCATTATCGACGCCGAGTTCGCCATATTCATTAATCACAACCGCGTATTTGCGGCCGTGTTCTGCTGTTAGAATATGGTTCAGCAGCGTGGTTTTGCCAGCACCCAGAAAACCGGTGAGCACGGTGACAGGAACCAGCGCATTCTGCTGGTCAGCAGGAAGGGGCGCATCAGACATGAAGCAAAAGCCTCCGTTAAAGAAAGACAGGTGCCTTTCATATAGGGGGCGGGCGCGTATCATGCCAGAGACAGGTTCAGGGACTTTATACGGGACAGACTGATGCTCGGCAGCTGAAGGAGATGCCAGAATTTCCTGCCTAATAAAAACCCAAATGTTTCAGCAAAGAGAGCCTTGGTATTTAAGATCTAAAAAACCGTTAATTCATCAAGATATTCTTAGGATTTCGATAACCTTAAATTAAGATTTTGAAATTACATAACAAGGAGGATTCGAGACACTTTTAATATCTTGATGAAGGTTGACCAGCATCATGGCCCTTAATCTCCTCTATAATCAGGTAATTGATTATTCTGTCGATCAGCCCCTCAATCTGAATGTTGGCGGCAATATCCTCATAACGCGGGATGCGAATACGCCAACAGGTGATCCGGTTGTGGTCAACCTAAGTCAGTTGGCGGATGTGCAGGCCTTAAGCACGATTGTGGTCGAAAATGGTGCCACTGCTATCATGAGCGGTGGCCTGGCCTCCATCAAGGCGCTTTCAGGGGTCACGCTCAACGGCGGTATTTTGCAGTTGAGTACATCAATTGCCAATATCAATGCTTTGAATAGCATAACAGTTGGCCCCGATGGCGGTATGATTAAGGTGAATGCCACAGGGATTAGTGCTGGTGTCTTGTCTTTTCCTGTGTCTTTTATTGATTCTAGTGGTAAGTCAACCACAACTGTTCCGAAAAATTTTGCGGTCGACTTCCCACAGTCAACGACAATTTATGGGTATTATGACTTACTTACCAATCAGACAACCATTGGGTTAGATCTGAATATTTTAGGGCTCATTAATGTTGGTCTTGGCCCAAGCATAGTCATTAGTGGAAACCCCTTTGGTCTGGGGTTGGGAGTAAAAGAATGGACCAGCACCTCTAATCCTGATGGTACAGGAGGCATCCTGATCTGCTTCCTGAAAAACTCCATGATCCGTACGGAAAACGGGGACGTGCCTGTTCAGGATTTGCGCATTGGCGATACAATTATTGCTTACGAAAACGGGAAAGAAATCAGCCGTTCTGTCACATGGGCAGGTAAGGCCACGGCAACGGTTAATCCCGCTCTGCCGGATGATGAGGCAGGCTATCCTGTCCGTATTCTCAAGGATGCAATTGCAGACGGCGTACCCTTTAAGGATATGCTGATTACGCCCGAGCATTGCCTGTTCTTTGATGGGAAGTTTATTCCTGCCCGTATGCTGGTAAATGGGCGGACAATTATTTATGATCGTACGATTACAACATACGATTATTATCATGTTGAGACAGAGCAGCATTCCATCATTATGGCCGACGGTATGATGACTGAAAGCTATCTTGACACTGGTAACAGGGCCTCCTTTCAACAGGAGGGCACAGTGGTAAGAGTCAGCCCGCCCTCAATATCTGTGCGCACATGGGCCGAAGATGCTGCCGCACCGCTTTCTGTAGCGCGTGAGGATGTAGAACCTTTGTATTGTGCGTTAGATGCACGCGCAGACAAGACATGCTCGGATGCAACCAAACCGCTTGTGACAGATGATGCTGACATTCATCTTGTTACCGCAAACGGCACGATTATACGTAAAGCGCGTCAACATAAAAACAAACTCTTTTTCATGCTGCCGAGTGGTATTGACCGCGTGTGGCTGACCTCGCGTGCCGGACGTCTTTTTGATAGCATCGGCCCCTTTGTTGATGACCGGCGCACATTAGGTGTGCTGGTAGGAGACATTACCCTGCAACAGGGAAGTGGGTCTGTGCAGAAAATTCATCCAGCCACACACGAAGCTACGGGATTATCTGGCTGGCATAATGTCGAAGCAGGCGCGACAATGCGCTGGACCACCGGGCACGCTGAAATACCGCTAGGTGACCGTCTGGCAGGTAAAATGGCTTTGCTTTGCGTGGAAGTACTTGCGGGCGGACCATATCTGATCAAGCCTGTGACCCAACAGGACATGGCGGTGAGCGCCTGATTTAAGGCATCGTACTATTTCAAAGCATAACCATGAAAAAGCTGGTGTTTTGGCACCAGCTTTTTTTATGAGAACAACCCCGATTACCGGGCTGTGTCTGTCGCTGTTGACGGCCGTGTAGACATCCCGGGTCGAGGATTGGCCGACCGCAGGAACTTGACGGCCAATGCGCCATACAGGGCGTGGCTACACAAAGCGCGGGAAACACCAAAAGCCAGAAACGCGCTGGCCAGCAGGGCGAGCGTAACCTGCTGGTTGTCGCACATTTCCATAACAATGACGGTAGCCGTTAGCGGCGCCTGCGTTACAGCGGCAAAATAGGCGACAGTGCCCAGAAGCACGACAGCGCCGGGGGTTGTGTGCGGCAGAAACTGTGCCACCCAGCCCCCCATTCCCGCGCCAACAGAAAGGGAGGGGGCAAACAGGCCGCCGGGGATCCCTGAACAGTAGGACACAATGGTCGCAAGACATTTCAGCACAAAATAAGATACCGGATAGTGCTCTGACCCCATGATGATGTCACGGGCCTGCACATAGCCGGTGCCATAGGTCATGCCGCCTGAAATCAGACCGATAATAGCCAGGACCAGCCCACACAATGCGGCAAATGAAATAGGATGATTGGCAATAAAAGCGCCCATCTTCCCCGGAATGCCGCGTGAAATACGGATGAGGAGAGCCGAAAACATACCGCCACTCAGGCCGCCCAGAATACCGCAGGCCAGAACCGCCAACCAGCTAACGCCTACGGGGACGACGGAATCGGTATGGCCAAAATAGGTATAGTTTCCGACCAGCGCGATGGCTGTGACCCCCGCCAGCACAACACAGGTCAACATGGTCCCGCTGGTGCGTTGCTCGTAGGAATGGGCCAGTTCTTCAATGCCAAAGACAATTCCGGCCAAAGGCGTATTGAAAGCCGCAGCCACCCCAGCGGCCCCACCGGCTTTGATCAGCGCATGCTGCCGCGTGGGGTCATTAATTCCCATAAAGCGGCCAACCGTGTGCATGATGGACGCCCCAACCTGCACAGTAGGGCCTTCACGGCCAATGGATGCACCGGACAGCAGGCCAAGCGAGGTCAGAAAAATTTTCGCAATAGCAATTTTTAACGAAAGAACGCGATCAACTACCCGGAAATCATGCAAATGCATGCAGGCGATTGCCTGGGGAATACCGCTACCCTGTGCGCCTTTGAACCATTTGCGTGTCAGCCAGGTGGAAAGGGCCAGCCCCCCGGGGGTGACAACCAGCATCAGCCACGGACTGATGGTCAGAATATGTGTCCGCAGGGCTGCGGCTTTATCCGCCAGTGCAGCGAAGGAGACCGCAACAATGCCCACCATAATGGCGCCCGACCAGTATATGATCTTACGGCGCCAGTTGACGGTTCCCGCTTTGGCTTGCTCCCGGATATGGCGAAGCTGAGCAGAAGCTGCGGTCACGCTGGCAGGCATGAGAAAATCCTGAATATTCTGAGAAAATGCTACGGCCTTGTAACACGCTCTTCTTATGAAGAAAGCAAACTCTTTGCTTATAATGGCTTTTCATAAAGAAAATGCATAGCAAGCCCTGTGCCATGCTTGCAGAGGGATGCAAAACCGCGCCTCTCCCGAAAAAATTAAGGAAGGACGATGTTCCTACAATAGGTGCAGAAATGCGTCAGGAAGCAGTCGGCATGTCGGGGCGAGGCCAGAACACAATGCCTTCATGTTTCGCCTTATCATCCGGTTCAACATGAATATGGACCAGCGTGTTGCCCATCTGCGCCCGCAGCCCAGCTTCAATCCGGTCACAGATTTCATGGGCGTCATGCACGCTCATGCTGCCGGGTACAACCAGATGGAAATCAAGGAACGTCATCGCTCCGACAATGCGTGTGCGGATATCATGCGCTTCAATCGCGCCCCGCCCATTATCGGCAATAACATCACGGATCTGGTCAAGCGTTTCAGGTGAGGGCGCCTGATCCATCAATCCAGCGATGGAGTCTTTCATGACGCCCCATCCGACCCGCAGCACATTCAGGGCTATAAGGCCGGCCAGAACGGAATCCAGCCTGACCCAGCCGGTCAGAGGGATCAGGAGCATACCGATCACCAGCCCGACACCCGTCCAGACATCCGAAAGCACATGCTGACCACCCGCCACCAGCGCGGGAGATCGACGGGCACGGCCCGCCTGAAGCATGGTCAGCCCCCATACCAGATTGATCAGCGTTGCAACCCCGTTCAACGCAATGCCGGGGTACGGCGCAAGGGAGGGGTGCGGGTGTAACCACCCTTCAACAGCTTCCTGCCCAATGACGAAGGCCGTCACCAAAACCAGCGTGCCCTCCGCTACGGCGGAGAGGTATTCGGCTTTGTAATGGCCATATGTGTGGTTGTGGTCAGCAGGGCGTTCGGCAATGGTTAATGCCCACAGGCCGCCAAGGGCTGCGACCACATTGATAATGGTTTCGACTGCATCAGAATACAGGGCCACACTTCCGGTTACGGCCCATGCTGCATATTTCAGCCCCAGGGCCACCAGACTGATAACAAGGCTGCACGCGGCAATGCCTTTGTTGCTTTCGGGAAGGGGAAGACGCACGGTCAAAACTGGCTGTGCCCTTTGTAGAAGGAAAGAATCATACAGTCTGAAGGCTGCATCGCGGCCTAGACCGTGTGTGGGTCTATCAGATGGCAGGACGGAGCGTAACAGGCTTCTTCTATCTGCACCGTCGGATGGGCAATGTTGAAGCGTGTGCGTAGCCCGTCAACAATGCTCTGAAGCAGAAGAGTCTGTTCTGGTGTGGGGAGTGGCGTGGTTGAAGACCGCACCAGATGCACGGTCAAAGCGGTTTCCGTTGTGCTGATTGGCCAGATGTGCAGGTCATGCAGGTCGGCTACACCGGGGATGGTGCGTAGAAAAGCATCCACCGCGCTGTGGTCAATGGTGCGGGGCACGGCATCAAGTGCCATATCCAGCGAATCACGTAGCAGCCCCCATGTGGTCAGCACGACCAGCGCCGAGATTACCAGACTGATGGCAGGGTCAATCCATGTCAGGCCAGTTAGCAGTACCAGCCCGCCTGCAATCACAACAGCTAGAGAGGTAACGGCATCAGCCATCATATGCATGAAAGCCCCACGGATATTGAGATCGTGCTTTTGGCCAGAGGCAAACAGCATGGCGGTGCCACCATTCACCAGGATACCAATAGCCGCCACAATCATGACGGTCTTGCCTGCGACCGGGCCGGGTTCAAACAGCCGGGTTATCGACTCCCATGCAACCCCACCTGTGACAACCAGAAGAATGACAGCGTTGGAAAGGGCCGCAAGAATTGAAGACCGACGCAACCCATAGGTGAAGCGGGCGGAGGGCGAACGTTTGGATAGTTTTTCCGCAAGCCATGCAGCTGCCAGTGCCAGCACATCTGACAGATTGTGCCCGGCGTCAGCCAGAAGAGCGAGGGAGTGTGACAGAACGCCCCAGAGTGCTTCAGCGCCAAGATAAACTGTGTTCAGTGCAATCCCGATAGCGAAGGCTGACCCGAATGATGCCGGGGTATGGACATGGTGATGGCCGAATCCATGATGATGGTGGTCATGCCCATCATGGCTGTGATCATGCGCGTCATGGTGATGGTCATGATCATGGTCGCATTGGCTGGGGTGGGCTTCACTGGTCGGATGGGCATAGGCGGTATCAGCATGATCATGCCCTGAACACCCCGTATGGTCATGGGCAGAGGGCTGCGACGATATGGCCGTCGGGGAGGCATGGTCTGCATGATGGTCATGGAGATCATGGTCGTTTGTTGAAGGCTGGGTATTTGCCTGCGTTGTGGGATCATGCGGGTGCGGTGGGGTGGTGTCGGCCATAAAACGCTGCATCCTTACGGGCTGGAGTGCCACCATGCCGTTGCGCTTCGGCGCTGTCCGGCATAGGAAGCCCGAGCTCCCTTTACTGATTTTCTGTCTATCACATCTGACAAAGGTCACGCCATGCTCCGACTGACCGAACTGCGGCTTCCTCTCGATCATCCCCCTCAGGCACTTGAGGAGACTGTACGCGAACGCCTGTCTCTGGCCCCGGATGCGTTGGAAAGTTTCAGTGTGTTCCGCCGCGGTCATGATGCGCGGCGACGCAGCGCTATCAAGCTGGTCTATACGGTTGACTGTGTGGTGAAAGAGGAAGCAGCGGTTCTGGCACGCTTCCGGGCAGAACATCCAAACAACCCGCATGTGACAATAGCCCCCGATATGTCCTGGCAGCCGCCAGTAACGCAAGCGGAAGGGGCACGGCTGGCCAGCCAGCCAGAGTATCGGCGGCCTGTTGTTATCGGGGCAGGGCCGTGTGGCTTCATGGCGGCGTTAATGCTGGCGCGCATGGGGCTGCGTCCATTGCTGCTTGAGCGCGGTAAAGTTGTGCGCGAGCGGACGGTGGATACGTTTGCCCTCTGGCGTCGGGCAGAGCTGACGCCTGAAAGTAACGTGCAATTTGGTGAAGGTGGAGCAGGCACATTTTCTGACGGCAAGCTTTATAGTCAGGTACGTGACCCCCGTTTTCTGGGGCGGCGTGTGCTGGAGGAGTTTGTGAAAGCAGGCGCGCCGGAGGAAATTCTGTATCTGGCGCACCCTCATATTGGTACCTTCCGCCTTGTCTCCATGGTTGAGCATATCCGGGCGGAAATTGAGGCGGCCGGTGGTGAGTATCGCTTCGGCACCCGTGTTGACGGGCTGGAGATGGAAGCCGGTACGCGGCGTATTACGGGGGTCCGTACGGCGAGTGGTGAGGTCATTGCCGCAGACCATGTTGTGATGGCTGTTGGCCATAGCGCGCGTGATACGTTTGCCATGCTGCATGCAGCCGGTGTGCAGATGCAGACCAAGCCGTTTTCAATAGGCGTGCGTATTGAACATCCTCAATCCGTTATTGATACGGCGCAGTTTGGCCCCAGTGCGGGCAATGACCTGCTGGGTGCTGCTGAATATCGTCTAGTGCATCATGCCAGCAACGGACGGGGTGTTTACTCCTTCTGCATGTGCCCCGGGGGCACTGTGGTCGCGGCAACATCCGAAGTTGGGCAGGTCGTGACCAATGGCATGAGCCAGTATTCGCGCGCCGAGCGTAACGCCAATTCAGGTATGGTGGTTGATCTGCGTCCCGGTGAGGATTACCCCGATGAGCCACTGGCTGGTATTGAGTTCCAGCGGCATTGGGAGCGACAGGCCTTTCTGGCTGGTGGCAGCAATTACAATGCACCAGCCCAAAGGGTCGGAGATTTTCTGGCTGGTCGTCCATCGACCACTCTTGGGGCGGTTGTTCCGTCTTACAAGCCGGGTGTAACGCCCACGGACCTGTCAAAATGCCTGCCCGCATTTGCTGTCGAGGCCTTACGTGAAGCATTACCACGGTTTGACCGGAAACTGCGTGGTTTTGCCATGGAAGACGCGGTGATGACGGGTGTTGAAACACGCACATCCTCTCCCTTGCGCCTGCCCCGCGCGGCAGACGGGCATTCTATCGGCACGCCGGGTCTTTATCCTGCGGGGGAAGGGGCCGGATATGCTGGGGGGATTCTGTCCGCCGGGATAGATGGTATCCGCATTGCCGAAGCCGTTGCATTGAATATGGCGGGGCGTCCCGCTGAAGGGTTGGGGCTGTAAGGCTTCGAAGCCTTACAGTTTTGCAAAGTCCTCAACCAGTTCGGCAAAGCGTTTGGGGGCATCAACATGCACCCAATGCCCTGCACCACTAATGGTCTCAAGTGTATAATGTGGGAAGAGTGCCCGCATGGCTGGGTAGTTCTTGGGTTGGATATACGGTGAAATCTCGCCCCGAATAAACAGGGTGGGGCCGTTATAGACTGTCCCTTCCGGGAAGTCAGGCCACCCCATAATGGCGGGCAGTCCGTCCATGATTTCCTTTAGCCCGATTTCCCAGCCCGGATTGTCACCCAGACGCATATTCTGAATCATAAGCTGCCGCACAGCTTCGTTGGGAATAAGCGGGTGAAGCAGGGCATCCGCCCCGGCGCGATCAAGCGTTGCCGGAAATTCCAGATTTTCTAGTCCGGTTGGAATATCCATGCGGGTGAAGCCGCCCTCAGCCGGGGCAATATCGGCGACCAGCAGGCTATGCACCAGTTCGGGGTGGGTTAAAGCCAGCATCATGGCGGTTTTGCCCCCCATTGAATGCCCAAGCAGCATGGCGGGGGAGGCATTATAATAAGCAAGCGTTTCCCGCACATCATCTGCCATGGTCGGATAGCTGGCGGGGCCATGCGGGCTTTCACCATGGTTGCGAAGGTCTAGAGCCAACGTGCGACGTGTGGTTGCCAGACGTCTTTGCACGAAACCAAGATTACGGGCGCGGCCAAACATTCCGTGCAGCAGCACGACTGGCGGCAGGTCCGGGTTGGCATCCTGTGTATCCGGTCCTCGTTCAATCACGTTCAGCAGCACGGTTCTGTCGATCCTTTCATGGTGTGGGTGCAATAGCCACGCACCTGCAAGCGGGACTTTTGCCTATCCGGCCCAGAAAGGCGAGGGGGCAAGCGCTTGTTTTTCTTCACCTTGTGGAGAGACGCAGACGTTTTAAGCCCGCTTTCAATCAGGATTACCGAGCTTGTTGCCTGCGAGGCAACTCTTGTGCTGTTTGCGAGTTTTTATCAGCAGATTTCAAAAGCCGTCTGTCAAAAAACAACAGCATATGGCTGTGTGAGGCCTGACTTAGCAGGAAAAAGGAATGAGCATGCAACGGTGCCTGGTTATTCTGAACCGAGAAGATCAAGTGAAGGTGCTGTTGGATATGGCAGCCCATCTTGTCAGCAAGATCAACCTGCGCCGCATAGACGTGCTGGCTTTGCGCGAACCAAGTGGCACAGGCCAGCCATTTGGCCTGACGGCTGAAGGTGTGTTTCTTCTGGAAGAAGATCAGAAAGAATGGGCTCTGTCTTTGCACAAGGCATTCTGTCACTGGTTACAAAATGAATATATCCAGCCCCATGATATGCTGGAAACCACAGAAATTAACTGGCTTGACCCAGAAGGTGATGCCGCCAGTGTTATCCCTATGATGGGACGTAATGCAGATCTGATTATCACTTTGTTTCCTGACAAACAGGATAGCCAACAGAAACAGCGTGGTCTGAAAGCGGCCATTTTTGAAACAGATCGTCCAGTGCTGCTTGTGCCCCGTTATTGGGATAGAGGAACAGGCGAGTCTGTCTTGCTGGCATGGAAAGATGCAGGGTGCGCGCGGCGAGCTTTCGCGTCTGCCCGACATATTTTGCCCGCCGCCCAGACGGTGCAGGTGCTTATGCAGAAAGGCGAGCACTGGCCGCAGGATATTCTACCCGAAGTAACTCTGCATAAAATAGCGCTACCCGCGCAACACTCGCCTGCGGAAGTCGGCCAAGCCATTCTGGATACGGCCATGATACAGGAGGCCGATCTGATTGTTATGGGCGGCTATCAGCACGGCATGCTGTATAATCGCATTATGGGAAGTGCGACGGACTATATCCTCCAGCACCCGTTGGTGCCTGTGCTTTTGCAACATTAAGCCGAAAAAGTTCTTAAAATACAAACATAAAAGATTTATGCATGAATATGAAGTATTTATTTGGTGTTCCGTGAATTTAGTCATGAAATAATAAAAATAAGCATTGATTACATTGTGAGGTTGGTCGCTTTCACGCCACGAATAATGTGTCAAAAAAGAAAAAATTTAACAGAATTGTGTAGTGGCGTTAATGATAACCCATTCAAAGGAAAGACTCTCTTTTTGAGTCTGAGAAGAGTGGTGCTGTTTCATGCCTTTAAATTACACTGTTTCGTCCGGCCAGCATGTTAGCAATGTTAGACTTTCGGACGGAGATCATCTGATTATTGAAAATGGTGCTTCAGCCGAAGGCACAATTTTTGGTTCGGGTAGCATTGAGAATATACTTGCAGGAGGAAGTGCGTCATCAGAACTCTTTGGTGTTTCTGGTGGTGTGGTTGCTTCTGGTACTCAATTAAATGCAATTCTTACTCCCACCAACGAGATAGATGCGACGGGCAGTTCAGGGATTGCAACCAACAATACTGTTGTTGGAGGGGTTATTGTAGCAGTTAGTGGAGGCACCACTCTTAGTAATACGATAAATGGCAGCGGCCGTGGCCTTGTTCTGTCGGGGTCTTTGGCTTCTGGAAATAATATCACATTTGGTGGAGGCGAAGTTGTTTCAGCTGGTGGTTCTGCCAGGGGCGAAACAGTTGGTGGCGGAGGGGAGCTTGATGCTCGCGGCTCAGGGGCAGTTTTAAGCCAGATTCTTGTGAGCGGGGGCCTTGTTTACCTTCAAAATGAAGCGCATGCGATTTCAAATACTGTGCTTGGCGAAGGTAGAGTTTTTGTCGCTGATGGAAGTGTCGTGTCGGCAACGACTGTTAGTCAGGGCGGCCAGATGCACGCCTCAGCCAATGGCTTGCTTATTTCAAACACAGCGACCGATAGCGCTATTATTACTGCAAATAGCGGGGGCACTCTTTCTGGCAATACTGCCGGACCGGGTGGTCAATTACAGGTTGTTTCAGGCGGCTTTGCATCGGATAATTTTATAAGCGGCAGCTTGGCAATAGAAGTGGTTTTCTCTGGCGGATCTGCTGTGGGGGCTACGGTTGTTTCAACCGGGCAGCTTCAGGTTTCTGCCGGTGGGTATGCTGAAAACGATACAATTATTGGCTCAAATACGCTGGAATTTGCCTATAGCGGTGGAACTGTCGCCCACGAAACATTGCTTTCGGGCGCACAGTTGCAAGTCTTTGCCAATGCAAAGGCTTCAGGGGATATTTTACGTGATTCTGGGACATCTGAAATTGTTTCGAGCGGCGGTGTTGCCGTCGGCGAGACTATTTACGCTGGCGCAGAGATTGATGCGCGTGGAAGTGGTGCTTTTGTAAGTGGCACAATAGCATCTGGCGGTATTCTCTGGGCAGGGAGTGGGGGTGTTCTTTCAGGGAATATTTTGTATTCTGGAGCAAGTTTACAGATTGAGTCAGGATCATTTTCTTACGGGAATACACTGAATAGTGGCTCTTATGAAAATTTAACTGTTTCCTCGATTGCGCGTGGTGAAACTGTTTTGGATGGTGCCAATGTTAAGGCGCTGGACTCAGGAAGTCGTATAGAAGGAGCCACGGTTTCGAAAGGTGGCATTCTTGCTGCGAAAAACGGCGGTGTTGCAGATGGTAATTCTTTATCCGGTGGCCAGTTGGAGATTGGGCCAGGTGGATTAGCGAGTAACAATATTTTTGTTGGCAGTGATGTCGATTACTCTAGCAGCCAGCAGGGTGAATGGGTGCAAAGTGGTGGCACTGTCAGTCACGAGACTTTTCTAAGCAGTGCAGCGCTACGTGTTGACGTTGGGGGAAGCGCGTCTGATATTCAGATCAATGGTGCAGAGATTAACCTTGTTAGCGGTGGCACTGTTGATACTGCCCATCTGAGCGGTGATTCCCTAATTATTGTGGGACAGAATGCAGTTCTTAAAAATACGGAAATTGCATCAGGTACAGAACTAATCATTCAATCGCCAGCAAGCTTCCTCAACGATACGATTGATATCGGGGCAAAGGTTGGTGTCGGGGTGGACGTTGGTGTTACCACAATGTTTGCCGGAAATAAGCTCATTATTCAGGGCAGTAACGGTTCCCAGACACTCACAATCAACGGAAATGGAGACGAATTTTTCCTGCAACCTGTAGCAGGTGAGGATGGTATCTTTACCCTTGAAGAAGGGACGCCCTGTTATTGTCGTGGTACGCTGATTGCGACAGCGCGTGGTGACATCCCGGTAGAAGCACTACGTATTGGGGATCAGGTTGCAACCGCTACCAACGGTTATCGGCCCGTTCGCTGGATTGGTCGGCGCAGTTATTCCGGGCAGTTTGCAAACGGAAACCGGGATGTTCTGCCAGTTGTTTTCCGTAGGGGATCACTCGGAAACGGTTTGCCGAGACAGGACCTTTCGGTTTCCCCGTTACATGCCATGTATCTGGATGGTGTGTTGATACCCGCTGTCTTGCTGGTAAACGGAACCAGCATTGTGCAGGCGGAAAAAATGGACGAGGTGTCTTATTTCCATATCGAGTTGGAAAGTCATGACATCGTTTTTGCCAATGGTGCGTATTCAGAAACATTTGTTGATGATGATTCTCGCGGTATGTTCCATAATGCGGATGAATATGCAGCACTTTATCCAAATGCAGTGAAACAACCTGCTGTTTATTGTGCACCTCGTGTAGAAGAAGGTGCACAACTTGAGAATATCCGCAAAACGCTTGCTGGTTTGTATGCTGCTGCGCCCATAAAAGATGCGCCTTTGGAAGGCTTTTTGGATACTGTTACGCGTAGTCGTTTGTCTGGTTGGGCCAGAAACCCCAAAGACAGTGCGCCGGTGCGTTTGCAAATTCTGGATTGTGGCCGCGTAATTGGTGAGGTTGTGGCCAATAAACCCCGGCCAGATGTTGGTACGGAATGTGGGTTCGTGTTCGATGTGCCTGCTGGTCTTTCGCCCTTGGAACGTCATGTTCTGGAAGTTCGGCGCGTAGAAGACCACACTTCTGTAGGTAACGTGCCGTGGATGCTTGACCAGTTGCCACAGGCACCTGTGCAAGCCGTTGTCGTATCAGGTGCGGGCAAGCCACTAGACGGTTGTCTGGATGAAGTGACACGGGACCGTGTGGCTGGCTGGGCTTGGAATCCTAAAACACCAGATGAACCCGTGGCGTTGCAAATTCTGGATAATGGTCAGCTTATTGCATCTGTCCTTGCCAACGGCTTGCGCCCGGATGTGAAAGCAACCGGACGGAATGTACGGTGTGGATTTGATATTCTGCTTCCCGGAGGCCTTTCTCCGTTCACGCGCCACGTTATTGAAGTGCGTGGTGAATCAGATGGCACATTGCTGGCAGCTCCGACTGTGATTGAGCCTGTTACGGTTTTTGATGATACGTTTGAACAGGCGGTAAGTCGTGCTGTTGCCGCGGCAACAGATCAGAAAGGGCAAGAACATATCTTGTCTTTCTTGATGGGGCAGGTTGAAAAACTCTCTCAGGCGCATGCACAAAAGGAAAGCGGTAAAGCTGACCGTGAACTGGCAGCGTCACGTCGTCGGCGTGGCCTGAAAGTGGAACCTTCTAAAGTAACAAAACGGGTGCTGGTGGTGGATGCGTTGCGTCCTCGGACAGACCATGATGCTGGGTCCTGTGCTATTGTTTCTCATATGAAGGCATTTCAGAAGCTGGGATATGATGTCAGCTTTGTTGCTGCGGACCAGATGGCGGATACTGGCCGGGGACCGGTCCTTTCTGGCGTTACCGTTATGGCCGCACCATTCTACGTGTCGTTGGAAGATCTGTTGCGGAAGCAGGCAGATAGCTTTGATGTGGTGTACCTGCACAGGCAGGATATTGCGTCGCGTTATATCGCGCTGGTACGCCGCTACCAGCGGCGGGCCCGTGTGGTGTATAGTGTTGCAGATCTGCATTTTGTCCGACTGGCGCGCCAGGCTCAGGTTTTAAGTGAACCGGCGTTACTGGCTAAAGCTCAGTCAGTGCAGCAGGCCGAATGTGCAGCAGCACGACAGGCAGATGCGGTTATTACCCATTCAATTGATGAAGCGGCACTTCTGCGGCGGGATGCTGCGGGTGTGAAGGTGCATGTTGTGCCATGGGCGGTTGAGCCCCGTAAACGCGTTCCGGGCTTTGCCAAGCGGCATGGGGTTGTGTTTGTAGGTAATTATACGCACACGCCCAATGTGGATGCAGCCCGCTGGTTGGTAGAAGAAATCATGCCATTAGTGTGGGCGCAGGATAGCAGCATTGGCTGCACGCTTGTGGGTGCCGGGATGACGGAGGAGGTAGCGTCTCTGGCACGCAAAGGTGTGACTGTCCGTGGCCACGTAGCTGATCTGACAAGTGTGTTTGATACCGCACGGTTAAGTGTTGCGCCGCTTCGGTTTGGTGCAGGGATAAAAGGCAAGGTTCTTGACTCGTTCGCTGCGGCTTTACCATGTGTCATGACCGAGGTTGCAGCAGAGGGCCTTGGGCTGAACAATGATCTATCCCAGCTCGTAGGTCGAAATGCGCAGGAACTGGCTGACAGCATCGTGCGTATCCATAACAATGCGGAAAACCAGAAACATTTGGCTCGGGCGGCATGGACTTACGTGCGTGAGCACAATGCATCCAAAGTTGTCGAGAGCGCATTGCAGTCAGCACTTGAGCAGAAAATGAAGGTGTATCAGGTGCAGAAGCGGGCTGGATAAGTTCGTCCTTAATCGCAGTAATCGTTAAAGAGGCACCGAAAGGTGCCTCTTTTTTTATAAATAGCCATGCAAAATATGTTTGTCTGTTAGTCTTTTCCGGGGGCCATGGAATGTCAAAAAAGACAAGAAGTCCTGGAAATAAGGCACTTTTCCATAATATTTAAAAAAATTTTATAGTTTAATGAGAGGGAGAATCGTTTGCACTAATCTGCAATAAGGGTTGCGAGTAATTATCATTACTGGATAAGAGGCACGGATAGTGTCTCTCCGTTGTGCAGGTGTGCTTTATGCGTAATTCAAGTGTTCGTCGGCGTTTGCGTCCGGCGCCATTAGCTGTTGGTCTGGCGTTAGGGTGTTCCGCCGCGTCGGGTCTGCTTGATGAACAGGCGACAGCGGCCACTGCCACCGGGGCGCATGCGCATAAGAAGCATGGCGGCAAAGCTCATAAAGCGGCTCAACCAACATCCCCCACTGTTTCTTCTCCTGCTGTGCCGCCTGAAACGGGCCATGCAACCTTAGCCAATGCGAAAGGGCACGGCCCTGCGCTGGTTGGTACCAAAGATGGTACGCAAGCTGAAGAATGGACCGTTGTGGCGTCGCCCATGAACACGCTGCGGACACCTATTGGCATCAGCCGGATGCCGCAGGATGTTCTGCACACGCCGCAGACCATTGATGTTGTGCCGCAAATTCTGATGCAACAGCAGAACGTGAAGTCTCTGGATGAGGCACTGAAGAACGTACCCGGTATTACGGCGTCTGTGGGTGAAGGCGAAGGCGGTATGGCCGGGGATCAGTTCTTGATCCGTGGTTTTGCCGCACAGAACGATATTTACGAAAATGGCTTGCGTGACTTCGGTGTTTATACACGCGATAGCTTTGATTATGACCATGTGACGGTTATCAAAGGGCCATCGTCACAGGTGTTTGGGAATGGCACGACGGGTGGCGCAATTAATATTACCACCAAAACGCCGACGGCCACCAATCATGTCGGGGCCAGCTTTTCTGGCGGTAGCGGTGCATATTACCGGGGAACGCTTGATTTTAACCGTAAGATTACAGACAGCATAGCCTTCCGCATTACCGGGATGGGCAATGAAAGCAACATGGTGGGGCGTGATGCTGTGTATTCCCATCGGTGGGGTATTGCACCATCCATTATTTTTGGTCTGGGAAAGAAAGTTAATTATACCATCGAGTATTTCCATCAGACAGATAACCGTATTCCAGACTATGGTGTGCCTGTTGTGACCAAACCGGGGACACGGTACGGCAAGCCTGTAACCGAATACGGCGTACGCCGCACCAATTGGTATGGCACCACGTTTGATCAGGATGCCTCAAATGTTGACATGCTGACGGGCCGGTTGCAGTGGGAGTTGAGCAAATACCTCACGATTTATAATGATACGCGTGGCGGTCTTTACAGCCGTTATTTCTCCTCGTCTCAGGAAGCGTGTAATGCAACCTGTACGGCCGCTTTGTTTTCCTCGCATCCACAGACGGCGCAGGTTTCCCGTATTGGTGGGGTAGGGGGACCAAACCCTTATCAGCAGGATGACTGGTCCGTCCAGAACGTGGCTTCTGCTGTTGCTAACTTTACAACAGGTACCATCAAACATCAGATGATTGGTGGTTTTGACATTGAACATATTTATGATCGTCGTCAGAACTATGCCTACAATAATCCTGCTATTCGCCAATATGCCAGCTTGCTGAATCCGGTTTCCTATATTCCGGGGCTGGATGTTGGTGTCGGGTCGTTACATCCGAATAACCTTGTGAATATTCCAAACGGGGTTGGGCGCAAGGAATGGAAAACCAGCGCCGCCACAGATGTCGGGGCGTTCTTTTCGGAACAGGCTTGGCTAGCTCCATGGTTTTCAGTTAAAGCCGGGTTCCGTTGGGATCACTGGAGCAGTAACTACAGTGCAACTGGCGGTGTGGCGACCACGGCTGATACGCATCTGGGCCAGAAGCAGGATACATTCAACCCGAATGTCAGCCTGATGTACACGCCGAATGACCACACAATGGTTTATTTCAACTGGGCAGAGTCAACAACGCCGTTGGGGCTGTATGTCACCAACAGTTCTGAACCACTTTCGCCCAAAAATTCAAAGTTTGAGCCTGAACGCAGCAGACTTTACGAACTGGGGGCAAAATATTCAGCATTTCATGATCGGGTTGGTTTTACTGCGTCCATCTTCCGGTTGGAGAAAGGCAACTCTATCCTGACGGACCCTAGTTCAGGAGCCGTTACCAATTCAGGTGATACACAGCGGAACCAAGGGATTGAGTTGAGTGTTTCCGGTCAGATTTTGAAAAACTGGAACGTCATTGCAACCTATGCCCGGTATGACAGCAAAACCACAGGCGGTACGGCGGCGGATATTGGTAAGCAGATTCAGTATGTCCCCCGTAATCAGGCAACGGTTTGGAGCACTTATGAAATTGCACCAAAGACGCCCTACAACATGACTGTTGGTGGTGGTGTCACATGGCGCGAAGGTGTGTTTCTTGACCCTGCGAACACAGCACGCGTTCCGGCTAACGTCGAATTTGATGCTGTCGTGTCCCATCAGTTTGGTCCACATTGGCGCGTGGCTATGAATGGTTACAATCTGGCCAACCGTCTGAATTACGGCAACCTGTTCAGCAACCGCGTGACCCCGTCTATAGGGCGTGCGTTCCTGTTCCAGTTGTCAGCCAGCTACTAAACTTGGCAATTAGCCTGACAGTTGACTGTTAGGCATTGAATTGAAAAAAAGCGCCGGTGCTTATGCTCCGGCGCTTTTTCTATAGGGGACCGATGATCTGCTGACGGCCTTATTCGCGCAATAAAGGTTGCGCGGATAAGGGGAGCAGTTTTGAAAGCATTAAGGCGTCAGGTTGTCTGGTCTGTTTTTAAAACACTCCGGCAGAACCAGACGCAGATAAGACAGAAGATAATAAACCCAAGCAGAGACGTAACTGGTGCCGGCAGCCATGATGCCAAAGACAAAGCATCGTCCTTGCCCAACGCGCCTGAAAGAATGGCAAGGGCAACACCGGTCAGGCTTTCCCCGACAATGAAACCGGATGCCAGCATGGTGCCGATGGAGGCATCATGCTCGCTTGTCGCTGTGGTGGTGGAAATGCTGGCTCTTTTGGTGTTCAAATGGCGTTTCAGCAACCAGCCCATGATGGCCCCGACCGCCAAGGTTACACTGACAGACGGTGGCAGATAAATACCGACAGCAACCCCCAGAGGCGGCAGAGACAGTTTGCGGCGGCGGAGCAGCAGATCCACAACAATCAGCGCAGCCCCTAGTCCGATGCCAAGAGACAGCATGCTCCAGTCAAGTGAGCCCGTGAAAATACCTTTTGCAATCAGCGAAATCAGCGCGGGTTGCGGGGCTGACAAGGCATGGGATGGGTCCATACCAGGGCGTGGCATGGCACCGGCAAAACCATAAGCCTGATACAGAATGTTCAGCACGGGGGGAATAACAGCAGCGCCGACAACACAGCCCGCAATCAAAGCGACCTGCTGTTTCCATGGGGATGCGCCAACAAGCTGACCTGTTTTTAGATCCTGAAGGTTATCATTGGAAATGGCGGCAATAGCAGTAATGGCTGACAGCAACAGAATGGTAAAACCCGTCGCCAAAGTCTGGTTGTTAACCATCATTTCAGCGGGCATCAGGCCAAGTGCTTCCAGCCCCAGAATCATCAAAGCCGAAAGCACGGCCGCGATAATCACAATGCCGGAGATAGGGGAAGAGGAAGACCCCACAATACCCGCCATATAGCCGCACGCTGCCGCCATGATGAACCCGAACACGATGCAGAACAGAACGGCAGCGGTAACGGCTGGCCAAATGCCATGTGCTACGGGCCAGAGAAATACCGCAAAAAACACGCCCAACAGAAGAACAGTTACTACCAACAGGGCGATCAAGGCGCGCGGGGAGAGGTCCCGGTCACTTTCAGTCGTTAACGGGTCACGGCTGGCCCGTAACATGGTGCGTAAACCACGGGCCACGGGGCCCATCAGTTCAATAAGGGTCCACACAGATGCCATGGCAATTGCACCGGCTCCGATAAATCGAACTTTATGCAGCCACATGGATTGCGCAAATGCGCTGACAGTCAGATGGTCCGTGTTCGGAACATGGGCCGTCAACCACGGCACACCAAAACCCCAGGCCAGAATACACCCAAGCAACATCGCTAATCCACCAGCCAGCCCAACCAGATAGCCAGCCCCGATCAAAGCAAGAGATAGGCCACCTGTAGCCTGAAACACGGCGGCTCCGGCGCTGGCTGTGACACTGACACTGTCTGCCAGCAAACGCAGACCGTTGCTGGCAAAGGTGAACAGCGCCGCGACCACGCTACCGCTAATCAGGGCGGTCAGGCTTTTGCTGTTTTCCTTATCAGCCCCAGCGCGCAGAATTTCAGCTGCGGCGACGCCTTCCGGGTAAGGCAGGGCACTTTCTGTGACCAGTGCGCGGCGCAAGGGAATGGTAAACAACACCCCGGCAATACCGCCAGCCAGGGAAATACCAGCGGTCTGCCAGAAGGGAAAATTGCTCCATAACCCCGTCATAATCAGGCCGGGGAATGTGGCGAATACACAAGACAGGGTGCCAGCAGCTGAAGCCTGACTTTGCACCATATTGTTTTCAAGAATGGTGCCATTACCCAAAGCCCGTAACACCGCCATTGAGATAACGGCAGCGGGAATGGACGAAGCAAAAGTCAGCCCGATACGCAGGCCCAGATACACATTTGACGCCGTGAAGACGACGGTAATCAAAGCCCCGAGAATAAGCCCACGCAGGGTGAGTTCTCGCGGGGAGAGGGAATGCGTCATACGCGAAAGGCCTCGATGTGTGGTCGTTATAAAACAGGAACCGGTGAAAGCCGGCACAGGCCAGTGCCAAACAGGTGCAGGGCCGATGCCAGCAGGGTCAGAATGTTCTTGGATACGATGCCCGCAGCGGCTTGTCTGCCCCTGAATGAACCGCAAATGCAACGGTGTAACGATATTGCGGGAAGGGGAGCGAGCAGGAACACAATGAAAAGTCTGAGAGTGACGCGACGACCAATATGAAAAAGGCATCCGGCCTGAAAACCGGATGCCTACTTTGAGCAGTCAGAAAGGAGGAAGGGGCACCTTTTTTAATGCAGGCTGCCGTAGCGTTTCAGAACGTCAATTCAAGGTTGCTTTGCACATAGGCCCCTGAGGATGCACCAGACTTAATCATAGCCTTGGAGGCAAAAATGTATTCTCCGTCAATACTGAGCGTGACGTGGCGTGTGGCACGCCAGGTGAAGCTGGCCTGTGGCATGGTGGCAGTGTAACCGCCCTGTGGCCTGAATTTATAGAAGGCCGTCGGGTTGGCATAAATGGCGTCATTCACACTGTTACGCCAGATGACGGGAACCTTCATCAGCAGGGTGGTATTGGGGGTTGGGGCGATGGTTGCGATAGGACCAACGTCAATAATATTCGAGTTGCCGATATAGGTGCTCATATCCAGATAGTAGGCAGAGGGCACGAAGGGTGACAGGAAATTGCCCCAGCTACCGGTCTGGCTTTTGTTCATATTACCGCCGGAAATGTCATCAGCCTGAATACCGATGGCTGGACGTCCCCACCATTTGGCAAAACGCCATGAAACCTGTGCGTTGAAAGAGTAGGCGGATACAGGGCGCGTAGGGCCATTTTTTGCGGGACGGAATTCACCGCCCTGCCACATGCCACCCAGTGAAAATTCAAGTGGTCCTGTATTGCCCCAGATACGCATTCCGGGCGTGTCACGATGTGTGGACCCCGCGATAGAGCCTGTACCCGTCAGGCTTGGGATCGGGTTGCTGGCCAGAATGTAACCCAGATAGAAGGTATCAACAAAAACCTGACTGTTGCGGCCCATGAATGTGAAATTGGGCACAGCATACGACGTATAAGCCCCAAACAGGCGTGTGCGCCAACCTACCTGGTCATGGAACGCGGTTGTCGGGGCGTTGTTGGTCAGCGTCAGATCGAAAGCGTCAATACGGAAGCGTTTCCAGAAAGCGTAGCCTCGGAAACCGTTCCATGAATAAGGAACAGTCGGATACACGCTGCCTGCCGTAACGTAAGGGGGAGCGTCAAGGAAGGTCATACGCCCGACCATGCCGCCCACCGTTGCACCAAGCACATGTCCACGTACTTCAAGGAAAGCCTGCTGGGCGTCCAGTTTGCTGCGCCATCTGCCGCCAGCGTAGCCGTAGTAATTTATACCACCAGCCTGAGCGCTCATCAGCTCGCCATATAGACGGACATGTTCGCCCAGATGCAAATCTGCCCCTGCATTCCAGCGTAGGTTAGACCGGTATGACGGGTCTTTTTTGGTGGCCCCAAAACCAGCGCGCTGATCATAGAAGCCGTGATGACGGAAGTTGCCGCTCAATGTCAGGTAAATAGACCCGCTATTATTGAACGGAATATATTTCAGTGGGTCAGCCCAGTCGATGCGGTTACGTTTGTCGCGCAGGTTAGACCAGTCTTCTGCCCAGCGGGACACCGCATAGTAACCTACGGTACCAAAACCAGCAGCAGCCCCCGTGTTGGCGTTGAAAATACCCCACGGCCCCTGATGCAGCAGAGCAGCAGGAAGCGGCTTTAGTTCCAGAGACTGTGGCTGACCATAGGCTTCCGGACGGCTGCTGAGTGGTGGCAGCATCATGTTATCCCAGAAGCCCGGCTGTTTCATGGGTTCCGGGTGGGCGGGAGCCGCACCATGCGGATCAACCAGAACAGATGCGGCCTTGGGATGATTAACAGGGGCGCTGGGGTGTTGGATAACCGACGTATTAGGCGACGTTTCAGCCCGCGCTGCGCCTGCGCAAAGCATGAGCGCCAGCACACTGAATGAGCCAAGCGCCAGAGGCGTGAGTGCGGATGAGAAATATCCCTGAGCATTACGGCAGGAAATGGATGTACGGGTATTTTCCATGGTTCGTAGCTTTGAACAGTCATGTTTGGGAAAGAGAGTTTTCCGTCCGGATTTCTGGGGCCGGTGCCGGAGACTGTCTGCTGTCTGAAAAACCTGAAGGCAGGTTCAGACGGAGGCGAAGGAAAACCTTGGCCTGACGGGTGTAAGTCGGGCGACGCCGCAGACAGAGTGGGCTCTGGCTGACAGAAATGCAGAGGTAACTGACTGAACAACAGGCTCGGTCTTGGCAGAAATACGGTGCATCAGATCAGGGACCTTGGTTGGTGGCATAGTTAGGTAAAAAATCACCGGCTATGCTCTGTGGTTTTTTCTGGTCTGCACCATGCGTATGTCTATCTTGCCGAAATGTCATCTCGCTTTTGCGTGTAGAAAAAAAATTTTAAAATACGATTTAACGGGAACTGCGTCATTCACGCACATGACGGAATGTCGCAGAAAACTGCGACACACAGGGATTTCCTCATTTTTGTTGTAACAATGGAAGCCGTATAGAAATTTTAGGGTGCGTTTTGGCCAGTTAGAGCCTTCAGACAGGTGTCTGCACGCACGGAAAGGTGAATATCGTGCAGGGCCGTGACGGCATTTCTGGCCCGTATCTGCCAGGAGCGTGACATGCCCTTGGCTGAGCATACAGCCTGCGTTGTAAAATAAGAGCCTTTGTTCTGCGATGTAGAAGCCAGAACAACGGCAGGATAAAGCGGCAACGCATGGCGCATGGCCTGCTGAAGCGAACGGGCTGTGGTTGCATCTGCCAATGGCATCAACGCAGGCACGACACGGGCCGTATCTGGCTGCCCGCTAGCAACAGCCAGACGCACTTCTGACCATTTGTGGGTTTTGTTCAGTGTCTCTGCTGTCTGACGGGCACCATCTGTCTCAATCATATGCAGCAGATGGGAAGACGGAGATTCGGCAGCCTCATGCGGGACGGCTTCCAGCGGTTGGTCACGCAGCGTTAGGGAAAAGGCTCCCCCAGCACCGGCCAGAAGAAGAAAGAGGGCCGAAAGACGAGCAAGGCGCATGGGGTCGGTCTCCTTTCTGGTAAAACGCTGTGATGTGCGGTTATGAACCACACAAAGCGTGGTTCGGTGCTTTTACGAGGTTGGAGTAACGCTGGCGTTATACTATCCGGCAGAAAATGGCGCGCAGAAGGCAATCACACGGAAAGGTTGCGGCGGAGCCAATAGGTAGCCTATAGCGGGCGCGATTGGTCAGGGAACAGGACAGTCCGCCCGGGTGAAAAACACAGGGGTGGGCGTTTGCCAGATGCAGCCTGCGTTCTGGCTCTGATAGTAAAACCATACCCCCGAGGATTGAGTCCCCATGAGCGGAAGCACCCCTTCTCCTTCTGAAATTACCCGCCTGCAGACAGCGCTGCGTCGCCTGCTTGGTTCTGCTGGCCTGACGGTCAACCCGCCCCCGCGTGCTGGCATGTCTGTCGAACTGGCTGTGAATGGTGAAGTGATCGGCACGATTCACCGTGACGATGATGAAGGCGAGGTTTCCTACGCCATCAATATGGTGCTGCTGGAAGAAGATCTGCCCGCAGAAAAATAAGGTCTATAACTGCTGCCAGCAGAGATAGGCCTAAAATGAAAAAGGCTGTCCGGCTAAGTGCTGGGCAGCCTTTTTTCTTGAAGACGGTAGATGAAAGTCTAAATCGCTCAACAGCGAAAGCGTGCTGTGAGCTATTTGAGCAGCGTCAGGCGTTAGAGGGGCTGACCGAGGCTGTAAGTGTTGGCTGACGTTGGGTCGGGAAGGTCACTTTCGTCACTTTCCAGCGCCAACCCTGAATGCGCATTTCAATTTTCAGCGGTGTTTCGGCTTCATGCCCCGGGAGAGGTAGGTCAGCTTCAAATTGATCAATCCGGGCAAATCGGAACGACGCCTTGCTAATCAGGGAGGAAAAAGAGGGCGCAGGCTGATGGGCGGGCAAGGTTACAGGCATGGCTTCATCAACCAGCGTGCCAAGATTTGCCTGCGTCACGTTGACATCAACAGCGTTAGACACGGCAGTGCTAGCAAAGGACGTACCAAATTCTGGCAAATCCTCCGCTGCGGGCTGTAACAGATGCATGCCGGACAAAGCCTGCTGCTTGATGGACGCATCAAGCGACCCCCAGTTAATGACACTCCCAAGCGTGGTCATATCATGAGACTGAAGTGAGGCCCCAACTGTCCAGAGCGTTACAAAAGGGGAGGCAAGATAGAGGCCAAAAGCAAGGGCTGATGCTCCAACACACACTTTCCGCGCGGTCTGGCGCGGGGGCAGACTGGCTGGCCGGGCAAAGCGTCCGGGTGTGGGAAGGGCAATCATATTATGCAATCCTCGTATGCTCGAATGGTAATTTACTCATAGCAGACGCATGGCACCCATGCATAGTTTCATGACCAATTTGTCATATTTATTTCAAGATATGACAGTGCGCTGCCGAGTGCTTAAAACGCAGGCAAAATCGGGCGTTTTGGCTCGGCTCTTGCCGAAAAGGATATGACACATGGCGCTAGAGTTCACTGAAGACGAAATTCAACGCTATTCCCGCCACATCCTGTTGCCTGAAGTAGGGGGAACCGGGCAGGCGAAACTACGAGCTTCTTCCGTGCTGATTATTGGTGCAGGGGGGCTGGGTGCGCCAGTTGCGCTGTATCTGGCTGCTGCCGGGGTCGGGCGGATCGGGCTTGTTGATGATGATGTCGTCGAACTTTCCAACCTTCAGCGACAGATTGTGCATGTCACTGATGCTGTAGGAGCGTTGAAAGTTGACTCCGCCCGCACACGGCTGGAAGCACTGAATCCCGAAGTAACCATCGAAACATGGCCCATGCGCTTGGGAGCCGAAACCGTCGATAATCTGGTGCAACGCTATGATCTGGTGTGTGACGGCTGCGATAATTTCAGCACACGCTATCTGGTGAATGCCGCGTGTGTCAGGGCGGGAAAGCCACTGGTTTCTGCTGCTGTTCAGCGGTTTGAGGGACAGCTTTCAACCTTCAAGCCCGCAGAAGGCGGACCTTGTTATCATTGTCTCTACCCCGAAACCGATGGTGTGGCGGACGGACTGAGTTGTGGTGAGGCCGGTGTCTTTGGTGCTGTTACCGGCGTGATGGGGACCTTACAGGCCACGGAAGCCCTGAAAGAATTGCTCGACATCGGAACGTCACTGGCCGGGCGATTGCTGATGTGGGATGCTCTGGCCACGCGTTTCACCACCATCGCGCTGCGACGGGACCCGACTTGTTCCGTCTGTGGTGCCCAGCAGGACCTATCCGCATGAGCACATCTTCTACCGGTTCTCACACGCCGCCACGCACGTCACATCATCAGGCGTCTATTGGCCCTTTATCGGGTGTGTCAGGTCTCTCAGCGGCTGCGGCACATGCAGAAGGTGGGCCGTATGACCTTGCGATTATGATGGTTGAGGCAGGGTATGAACGGGTTCATGCTGCCCTGATGCTGGCAGTGACAGCCAGTGCCCTTGGGCAGCAGGTGTTGCTGTTTGGCATGGGGGCCGGGGTTACGGCTTTTTGTGAGAAATGGGACGGGTTGGAGCAACCGGAACGTGATGTTGGGCGGCAGGAAGCTGGCGTGGCAGGGGTAGAGACCCTTCGTACCGCTTTGACGGAGATGGAGGACGTGACCCTGATGGTCTGCGACTCCGGTTTGAAAGCCATGCGCGTTGCGGAAGATGCGCTGTTACCGGGTGTGGCCGTAGTCGGCCTGCCAACATTTCTGGAGAGTTCGGCTGAAGCGCGTCTGGCTGTTTTCTAAGGAAGCACATGGGTTTATGGTGGCGGGCAACTGGCTGATATCTGCAAACCTCTTGCCGTGACAGCCCTCTCTTGGCAGGGATGCAGCCATGATGTTCAGATTGCCTTCAACCTTCCGGTTTCAGTTGTTGTCCTGCGTTGCAGGCTGCGTGTTTGTCCTGTCTGGTGCCATGGCGGCGGATAAGAAGTCCGATGCGCATAAACACCACGCTCATTCTGGTGCCGCGACCCACGACGTAGCAGCCAAGAAAAAGGCTGCTACCAAAAAAGCGGCAAAGGACAGCGCAAGCCAGAAAGAAGCGTCAGGCAAGCATGCCCATCATGATGCCAAGACGCATGATGCAAAAGGTAAAGCACATCATGCCGCAGCCACACATGGGGCTGCACACCATATAGACAAACATAAAGCGGCAACTGCGGCCGCGGGGACCGCTGCCGGGGCAGCCGCCGCCGGTGCTGCGGCTGCTGCACCAACAGATGCGGCTGCTGCCCCCGCAGCAACGCCGCCCGAACCACCGAAAGGCACGGTGACGGGTCTGCCCTTGCCGCGCTATGCGTCCCTGCGGGCTGATGAAGTAAACATGCGGGCTGGGCCGGGCCGTCGGTTCCCCATCCTGTGGGTGTACCATCGTCGTGGCATGCCGATGCGCATTGAACGCGAATTTGATGTGTGGCGTCTGGTGGAGGACCCGACCGGCCAGAAAGGGTGGGTGCAGCAGGCCACAATTTCTGGCGGGCGTGACTTCCTGATACCGGGGGAACCACCGGGTGATGAAACCCCGATCCCGGAGAAAACAGACAAAAACGGCGTTAAAATTCCGCCGTCCGGGCATATGGATACCCGCGTGCTTGGGACGGTCGCGACAGCAGCTGATGCCAAAAACGTTGTGGGTGCAGTGCCGCTTTATGCCAGCGCCAGCACGGACGCGGCTGTTGTCGCTATTCTGAAACCGGGTACAGTCGGGTCAGTTAAGGAATGTGCGGCCGGGTCTGACTGGTGCAAGGTGTCAGTCAAACAATATAACGGCTGGATTTCCCGTCGTGCGATCTGGGGTGTGGACGCGGAGGAAGCGATCTCCCCCTCCTGAAGACCGGCGGCGGGCTGAAAGGAACAGAACAGATCATGCCAACAACTCACGCGTTACACTGCCGAACCAAGATTGTGGCAACGCTCGGCCCGGTATCATCCGATTACGAGACAATCCGTGATCTGGCTCTGGCAGGGGCCGATGTGTTTCGATTCAATTTTTCCCACGGCACGCATGAAGACCATGCTGCACGTCATGCCATTGTACGCCGCGTAGAGGCCGAACTGGGTGAACCGATTGGTATTCTGGCAGATATGCAGGGGCCAAAGCTGCGGGTTGGCCCGTTTGCAGATGGCAAGGTGACGTTGAAGCCGGGAGCATCCTTCCGGTTTGATCTGTCAGAAGAACCGGGAGATGAAACCCGCGTTCGTCTGCCGCACCCTGAAATTATCAGTGTCGCAAAGCCGGGCAGCCGTCTGTTGATGGATGACGGCAAGCTGGCGGTTGTGGTTGAAAAAGTGGGGCCAGACTGGCTTGAAACGCGTGTTGAAGTGGGTGGCGTTCTCTCCAACCATAAGGGGGTTAATGTCCCTGACGTAACGCTGCCCATTCCCGCCCTGACGGCCAAGGACCGGCGAGATCTCGATTTCGCACTGGGTCTGGGGGTTGATTATGTGGCCCTTTCCTTCGTGCAGCGCCCGGAAGATGTCAGCGAAGCCCGCAGCCTGATTGGAGAACGCGCCAATCTGTTGGTGAAGCTGGAAAAACCGCAGGCGATGGATAATCTGGCGGCCATTCTGGAACTGACAGATGCCGTTATGGTGGCGCGTGGGGATCTAGGGGTCGAATTACCGCCAGAAAACGTGCCACTGGCCCAGAAGCGGATTATCCGCATGGCGCGCAAGCTGGGCAAACCGGTGGTGGTGGCCACCCAGATGTTGGAAAGCATGATTTCAGCCCCAACCCCAACCCGCGCCGAGGCATCAGACGTAGCCACAGCGGTGTTTGATGGGGCGGATGCCGTCATGCTGTCTGCTGAATCAGCTGCCGGGCAATACCCGCGCGAAGCTGTGCAGATTATGAATCGGATTATCTGGCGCATTGAGCAGGACCCGGAATGGCAGGCCTCCATGGCCATTGCTCGCCTTGCCCCTGAAGACTACGTGGCAGATGCGATTGCCAGCGCTGCCCAGCAGGTGGCTGACACCATTAAGGCCGCTGCCATTGTTGCCTACACGCATCGTGGGGCGACAGCCTTCCGCATTGCACGCGAACGCCCGCTTTGCCCGGTTCTGGGTGTCACCCCCACCCATGAGGCCGCACGCCGTATGGCGTTGGTCTGGGGTGTCCGGGCTTTTGTGAGCGACGAGCGCAAGAAAGTCACCAGCGTGGAAGAAATGGTTGAAACCGCGCAGGACGTTGTGGCGCATGCCAAAGTAGGCAGCGCAGGCAATTCGATTGTCATTGCAGCGGGTGTGCCCTTTGGTGTTGCGGGATCAACCAACTTGTTGCGTGTGGCAAAAATTCCCTAAACCAACCCCAACCTGTGCCGCGCTTCATGCCTTATTGTCTGGGGCGCGGTGCGGAACTGTCGGGTGACACAGGCTGCATGGCACGGTATTTCCCCGCCAGAATGAGATGGCAGAAGGCAGGAGACGAACGGATGAAGCCAGCCCCCGGATATATGCCGCGCCGCAGACTATTGCAGGGGCTGGGTGGGCTTTCTGTGGGGTTAGCCGTAACGGGCGCGGCCCCCGCGCCTGATGTGGCAGAAACCGTGCGGCCACCAGATGTTACGACAAATCCGCCACGCCAATGGGGGCCTGGCGCGCCGCCATCTTTCACGCCTGACCCGGATGTGCTGATTATTGATCGGTCTTTTCGGGACCTGTTGTTCAGTGCGGCCACAGTGCACCGTGTCTGGGACAAAGGAACGTGGCTGGAAGGCCCAGCTTGGTCTGCTGAAGGCCGGTATCTGCTATTCAGCGATACAGTAACTAGCCGCCAATATCGCTATTTGTGGGAAACGGGAGAAATCACGGTTTTTCGCCCGGAATCCTACCACTCGAACGGCAACACCTTTGATTATCAGGGTCGGCAACTCTCCTGCGAACATTTTCTGCGTCGGGTTATCCGGTGGGAACATGACGGATCGGTGCATGTTGTGGCTGATCGGTATGAAGGCCGTCCGCTGAATTCCCCGAACGATGTTGTGGTGCACCCCGATGGCAGCATCTGGTTTACAGACCCCGGCTACGGGGCCAGCTTTACTGAAGGCCATGCAGATGAACCGGGCGGTGAAGGTAATCCGGATGGCAAGATCCGCTGGCGCATTGGTGAGGAACTGATTGGAGAGATTGGCGGCAACAAGCGTCAGGCTGACCATACGTTCCGTGTAGACCCGTCAGGCCGGATTGAGGCGGTGCTGACGCAGGCTCAGCTTCCCAACCCGAACGGGCTGTGTTTTTCGCCTGACCATAAAAAACTTTATGCAATTTCGTCAGGGCGTCAGGTGGGTGCCAACGGGCATGAGGGCGATCAGGCCATTCATGTGTTTGATGTGCAGAAAGACACCACTCTGGCTAACCCCCGACTGTTGACCAATATGCGCTTTCAAGGCGTGCAGATGGGGCCAGACGGGATGAAGGCCGACATCTACGGTAATCTGTGGTGCGGTGCAGGCGGCCCGTTGGGGCTGTGTGGGGTGTTTGTCTTTAACCCAGAAGGGCATCTGATAGGCCGTATCCGTCTGCCGCACGGTGTCTCAAACCTCGCTTTTGGTGGCCCAAAACGGAACTGGCTGTTCATGTGCGCAGGCGAATCCCTTTACAGGCTACAGGTCAACACGCAGGGCGCAGGCCCGGCGTAAGGCGATATTAACCAGAACAGGTTTCTGCTGTTGTTTTCAGAATAGCTCTGGCCTGTCGATGCTGAATGCGACGCCCGTAGTCTGGTTATGCTCATGCAGACGTGCGTTGCTGATGCCGAAATAGTCTGTCTAGCCTGCATCAGCATAACCGCAGCGCGGAGGGTGGTATGATACGGCAGATAGTGTGTGGTGGCGTAGCTGTTCTGGCCTTGGCTGGATGCACCACAAACCGCACCATGATTGTGCAAGGTAATAATCCACACAGTGCCAATGGCACTCATTTTGTTGTCGAATACAGTGCCAAAGCTGATGCACCGAACGAGTTGAATAACTGGGTTGATCTGAACCCTGATTGCTCTGTCAGGGGGTTCTATCGCATCAGCCTGCTTTCAGGCCCGACGCATGGAAAGGCCAGCGTGCAGCAGGCGCAGGTTTATCCGCGCTACCCCAAAGGATCACAGGTTTATGCCTGCAACATGCACCCGGCAGATGGGGTGAAGCTGGTTTACCAACCGGCCAAAGGGTATCGCGGGTTGGATGTGATCAAACTTCAGGTCAGCACACCACAAGGCCGATTCTGGACAAGTAACTGGTATATTCAGGTTCAGTAATGCTCGGGGTAAGCGTTAGCGAAACCACGATAGACGGCCTGAAGCGGCTCTGTCTCCTCGTGCTCGCAGCTGCATCTGGATCACACGTCGTAAGGGTGACTCCAAAAGTGGGGAGCTACCAAAGAACGCATGTCTTAAGCACTTTTTTTCAGAAAAAAGGGCAGAAGCGTAAACAGACCACACGCTAGTGAGACGAAGTAGGGCAGGCCGTGGGGGGTTAAATCTATGGCTGTGCCTGCCGCTTCTGGCCCAATGAAAGCCCCAACCCCCCATGCCAGAGAAGTCGCGGCGTAGATAGAAACCAGATTTCCGCCTGAAAAACGACTGCCCACCACGGACATGGCGAGGGTGTACATGGCGGCAAACAGGCCGTCCCACACAAACAGCAGGGCATAGGCCCACGGTTGATGGGTAATCCCCCATGGCCAGAGCAAAGCCCCCAGACAGGATGCTGTGCCCAGACCAATCATGACATGGCGGCGGTTCATCCGGTCCCCCAGCCAGCCAAGCGGAAATTGCAGAGTAATGGCACCTAGCAGCATGACGGACAGCAGTAGGGTGGCCGCTTGCTCGCTCCAGCCGTTGCGGAGGGCATAGAGGGTCAGGAAGGACGACCCTGCGGCTTCCAGCATGGCCATAAGAAGCGTGATACCGATTGCGATGGGGGCCAGCATGATGTAACGCCACAGGCCAGAATGTGTTGCGCGTTCCAGCTTTGGTGCATGCATCCAGGGCATACAGACCAGAAAAAGCGCTGCCAGAACAAGGCTGGCACTCAGGACGTAAGGAACAAAGCCTTGCCGCCCGGCAACCGCAAGAATAAGCGGGCCAAGCGCAAACCCCAGTGACAGCATGGCGCTATAAAGCCCCATGGTGCGCGTACGGGTACGGTCATCAGTAATCTGATTCAGCCAGCTTTCAGACAGAATAAGCAGGATTTCGGTTGCTGCACCCAATGCAAGCCGTAGCGGAAACCAGAACCATATGGACGGCACAAGCGGTAAAAGCAGCAGGACAGCGGTGATGACCGCAAGCGCCAATGCCAAAGGGCGGCGCGGGCCGAAATGGGCTGCAATCCGTGGCAGAAAAGGGGCTATGCCTAGCACGCCTATGGCATGCATCATGGCATTTGCGGCAATGAACTGTGCCCCATACCCGCGCGCCACCAGTTCCAATGTGAAAAGCGGAGCGCTTAGGCCATAGGTCAGGCCAAAAATCATCCCGACAGCCATAAGGGTGCCAACAGGCAGAAAACGCATTGGCGTGGAAGTATGCGTAGGGGATGAGGCGGAAGCTTGCATGAGGTAAGTCTTACCCTTCAAGCAACCAGTCGGCTAGGCAGCGGCAAGATAACCGCAGGCGTCAAGCCAGAAGCCTAATGGCAGCCCCCGCCTTTTGAGTCACACCCTTTGCATCCCCCGCAACCGGTGCTGGCACCGTTGGGCGTGGCCAGTCGCTCGGCCTTGCTGCGCAGCCCCGTAAATGTGCTGGTCTTGCGCAACAGACCCGCAAGGGTTCGCCAGAACGGAATCATGGCTGTGGGGGCCAGTTTCTGAAGCCAGTAGCCGCCGCATAAAACGACAATCAGGCTAACAACGATAATCTGTGTCACAGGAGTCCTCCTGTTATCCGCCGATTAGTCGGGTGATATGATACGCAAGAAAAGATGCCGCATAAGCCATGCCGAACAGGTAAGCTGCCGTCACCCAGACCAGACGCCATGACCCGGTTTCACGCCGGATGACTGCCAGTGTGGAAAAGCACTGCGGTGCATACACATACCATGCCAGCAAAGAGAACGCCGTTGCAAGGCTCCATTGAGCAGACAGCAGCGGTGCAAGCTGGGATGCGGCATCCGTTTCCGATGCACCAACAGAATAGACTGTCGCCAACGCGCTGACAGCAACTTCCCGTGCGGCCAGACCGGGAATAAGGGCAACACAGATCTGCCAGTTAAAGCCAATAGGCTGAAAGAATGGCAGCATCAGATGCCCGATACGCCCGGCAAGACTGTAATCAATGGCAGGGCCGACAGCCCCTACAGGTGGGGCCGGGAAGCTGGAAAGTGCCCACAACAGCACACTCAGCGTAACAATAATGGTCCCAACGCGTGAGAGGAAAATACGCGCCCGCTGCCACAACTCAATAGCCAGACTATGAAGGCCCGGCAGGCGATAGTTGGGGAGTTCAAGCAAAAGCGGGTGTTCATCCGTGTCATGCCGTTTCAGCACGCGGGCAACAATCAAGGCGCTGAGAATGGCGGCCCCATAGAGTGCAAACAGCACCAGTCCCTGCACATTGAAAATGCCCCCCAGTCTGCGGGCTGGCACAAAAGCCCCAATTAGCAGGGCATATACCGGCAACCGCGCAGAGCACGTCATGAGCGGGGCGATCAAGATAGTCACCATCCGGTCGCGCGGGTTCTGGATGGTGCGGGTGGACATAATGCCGGGCACCGCACAGGCAAAGCTGGACAGAAGCGGAATAAAGGACCGGCCGCTTAACCCGGCAGACGCCATCAGTTTATCCAGCATGAACGCAGCGCGCGGCAGATAGCCGGATTCTTCCAGTGCCAGAATCCATAAAAACAGAATGAGAATCTGGGGCAGAAACACAATCACCGTCCCTGCACCGGCAATAATGCCATCAACCACAAGACTGCGAAGCGCGCCTTCTGGCAGAAGGGCTCCGATCAGATCTCCCAGACTTTTCATCCCGTTGTCCAGCAGGTCCATAAACGGCTGCGCCCAGGAGAAAACGGCCTGAAACATAATGAACAGCAGCACAAACAGAATGAGCATGCCCCACACCGGGTGCAGCACCCAGCGGTCCATTTTTTCTTCAAACGCCTGCTGTCGTTCCGATGTGCGTGCAACACACAGCCCCATAAGACGCCGAACCTCAGCGTGCAGATCCGTGCCATCGGGTAACGGGGTTGGTGGCGGAGGAGGAGGCGCATCAAGCGCGGCGAGAATATTCTGCGCTCCGCCACGTTTTACCCCCACGGCAGAGACAACAGGCACGCCGAGTTCGGCCTGAAGCCGGGGCAGATCAATGCTCAAACCCTGCTTGCTGATGGCGTCAATCATATTGAGCACCACTATCATGGGGCGGCCAAGCTGACGCAGTTCGAGCATAAACCGCAGATGCAGGCGCAAATTGGTGGCGGCCACCACGCTGACAATCAGGTCAGGCGCGGGTTCGCCTTTATAGACACCGCGGCATACATCGCGTGTTACGGCTTCATCGGGGCTGGTGGCTGCCAGACTATAGGTGCCCGGCAGGTCAAGCACCTGCACGCGCCGGCCCGCTGGGGTGATCAGGCGACCAGCTTTGCGCTCAACCGTAACGCCCGCGTAGTTGGCGACTTTCTGGCGGCTGCCGGTCAGTTGATTGAAAAGGGCGGTTTTGCCGCAGTTGGGGTTGCCAACCAGCGCAATGCGCAGCGGGGAAAGGTCAGTCATACAAGGGGCTCGGCCACGGAGGGCTGGTGTAAGGACGCAGGCTGTGATGCACAAGGCGATACATCAGCGTCAACCAGCGTGTGTTCATGGGGGTGAGCAGGGCAGGCTGCGTGGGGGAGGACCGGGACTTCGGCCTGAAGAACAATGCGCTGCGCTTCAGACTGGCGCAGGGCAAAGCGCGTAAAGCCGATTTCAACTGCCATCGGGTCGCCCCCCAGCGGACCGAAGGCAATGACTTTCACAGGTTCACCCGGCACAAAACCAAGCTCACCCAACCGTTGCGCGATGGCATCGGTTGGGGAAAGGGCTTCAACGTGATCAATCACACCCGCAGTGCGAAGGGGAAGCTGGTTCAGGCGCACGGTTCGGATCATCCTGCTCAGACAGACGAGAGACACTCTATATTGAGAATGATCCTTAATTCCAAGCTGATCGGGTGTCCAATGTGCAGGGCTTGAAGCAGGCATGGCGGGGTGTGTCATCACACTGTCATGTCTGGTTGTAGGTGCCTTGTGAGGATTTTACGTGCAATTCTGCGCGCTGGCGCTTATCAACGGGGCCAGCACTCTTTATACCGCAACGCAACCGCCCCGTTTCTTTGAACAGTGGCGGCAGAACGCGCAGGGAACATCAGGCCTCTTTCATGGATATCCGCAATATCGCCATCATTGCTCACGTCGATCATGGCAAGACCACTCTCGTTGATGAACTGCTGAAACAGTCTGGCTCCTTCCATGAGCATCAGCACGTTGCTGAACGCGCCATGGACAGCAATGATCTGGAACGTGAGCGTGGCATCACCATTCTGGCGAAATGCACCTCAGTTGTCTGGAACAACACCCGCATCAACATTATCGATACACCCGGACACGCCGACTTCGGCGGCGAAGTGGAACGTATTCTTAGCATGGTTGACGGCGCTATCGTGCTGGTCGACTCCGCTGAAGGCGCGCTGCCGCAGACCAAGTTTGTGGTGGGCAAGGCTCTGGCCCGTGGCCTGAAGCCAATTGTTGTTGTGAACAAGATTGACCGTGGCGATGCCCGTCCGGACGAAGTGCACAACGAAATTTTCGATCTGTTCGCCGCCCTTGGCGCCAATGACGAACAGCTTGATTTCCCCATGCTGTATGCGTCTGGCCGTCAGGGCTGGGCCGATGTTGAGCTGGAAGGTCCGCGTAAAGACCTCAGCCCGATGTTTGAGCTGATCCTGAAGCATGTTCCGGCCCCTGCGCTGGACAAGGACAAGCCGTTCGCCATGACGGCAACCATCCTTGAAAACGACAACTTCCTGGGCCGCGTGCTGACAGGTCGTGTTGAGCAGGGCCGTGCGAAGGTTAACATGCCGGTTAAGGTGCTGCGTGCCGATGGGTCCGTGGTGGAAACTGGCCGTCTGACCAAGCTGCTGTCTTTCCGTGGTCTTGAACGCGTGGCAGTTGACGAGGTGGAAGCAGGGGACATTGTGGCTGTTGCCGGTCTGTCCGAAGCCACCATTCCTGACACCATTGCCGCTCCTGAAGTCGCAGATCCGCTGGTTGCCATTCCGGTTGATCCGCCGACGCTGTCCATGACGTTCCGTCTGAACGATGGCCCGCTGGGCGGCCGTGAAGGCAAGAAAGTAACGTCACGTCAGATTCGCGACCGTCTGTTCAAGGAAACCGAAGGCAACATTGCCATTCGTGTGACCGACAGCCCCGAAAGCGAAGCATTTGAAGTGGCAGGCCGTGGTGAACTTCAGCTTGGTGTGCTGATTGAAACCATGCGTCGTGAAGGTTTTGAACTGACCATCGGCCGTCCGCGCGTGCTGTTCCGCACGAACGAAGAAACCGGTGAGCGGGAAGAACCATACGAAGAAGTCACCATTGACGTTGATGAACCCTATTCCGGCGTTGTTGTGGAGAAGATGTCTCTGCGTAAAGGCCAGATGCAGGACATGCGCCCATCAGGCGGTGACAAGGTTCGTCTGACCTTCCTGATCCCGTCTCGTGGTCTGATTGGTTATCATGGCGAATTCCTGACCGACACGCGCGGCACGGGTATCATGAACCGTCTGTTCCACGGGTATCAGCCCTATGCTGGCACCATTGAAGGTCGCCGCAACGGGTCACTGATTTCTGCTGAAGACGGTGCGACCACGCAGTATTCCCTGTTCTCTTTGCAGGACCGTGGCACACTGTTTGTGGATGCTGGCGAAAAAGTTTACGTCGGCATGATCATTGGTGAGCATTCCCGCGAAAACGATCTGGAAGTAAACCCGATCCGCGAAAAGAAGCTGACCAACATGCGTGCGTCTGGCAAGGACGAAGCCCTGCTTCTGACACCCCCGCGTCGTATGTCTCTGGAACAGGCGATTGCCTACATTGAAGACGATGAACTGGTGGAAGTGACACCGTCAGCCATCCGTCTGCGCAAGCGTTATCTGGACCCGAACGAACGCAAGAAGCGTGAACGTAAGGGCGATGCCAGCTAAGGCTGCTTGAATATTGGGGTTCTGGTGCGTTTTCTTGGCGGACCAGAACCCTAAAAAGCCTGTGCGCAGTGATGCGACAGGCTTTTTTTATGAGCAAATTTTGACGCTATCAGATGCCAGCAAGTCGCGCTGCTACCAGAGACCCGATAGCGGCAAAGGCTGTGGCAAAGTCGGTTTCTGTCGGTTTGCCGCCTCGGGTATAGGCGGATACCAGAAGGGGCGTGTCTGATTTAGCCCAGATGACGGCAATATCACCCGCAGCATCTTTGCCGTTATTGCCCGTTTTGTCGCCCACAACCCAGTGCTTCGGTAAACCTGCGCGTAGTCGATGGGTTCCGGTCTGACACGCAATCATCCACTGCACCAACAAAGCCCGGGACAGCGCAGACAATGCCGGTCCGAGCGCTATGGCCTTAAGAACAGACGTCATGGCGGTCGGGGTCGTGGTGTTTTCCAGCCGATCCAGCGGTGTGCGATTTAATTCGGGCTCATAAGCATCCAGCCGTGTGGTGGTGTCCCCAAGGGCATGCCAGAAAGCAGTCAAGGCTGATGGGCCGCCAATATGGGTTAGCAGCAGATTGGCGCAGACATTATCGCTTTGTTCGACCGCACCGGCGCATAAATCGCGCAGGGTCAGTATGCCGCGTGCCAGATTGGCTTTGGCAACGGGCGCATAGAAATCTTTGATGTCAGCGGCGGAAAAAGGGAGGGTGGTCTCAAGCGTGTCATGACCTTGGTCAATGCGAGACAGCACACAGGCCGCCAGAGAAGCCTTGAATGTGCTGCACATGACAAACCGTTCCGACGCGCGCCAGCCAAGGCTGGCCCCGGTTACGACATTCTGCGCAAAAAATCCGATATGGCCCCCTGTCCTGCTTTCATAATCGGCCAACGCTTTGGGGGGCTGTGTCTGTGCCAGACTGGGTGAGGTCACAAACAGGGCGCTTGCTCCCAGAAAATGCCGTCTTTTCACCGTAACCCCTTATTAGTGCAGATGTGTCGGGGCAAATGCTGAACGATTTTGTCCTGTTTTGACAGACCTGATGAGCAAGCGCCCCAGTTTGGGTGAGAACGCTTTTCAAAAAGCCTTCAGGCACGAAGGGCTCTGGGCATCACGCCCGATACATGGTTTTCTGCGTGCAGAAGGCGTTCGGGCGTCAGGTCGAGAGCCTAGAAATATGTGAGGATTTTTTTAGCAATGTCCAATCTGAGCCCTCTGGCAGGAAAAACGCTGGCTCCGTCGCAGTTGACGGATATTCCAGCACTTCTTGCTGCGTATTATGATCGTAAGCCTGACGTTTCCATTTCAACCCAGCGCGTGTCTTTTGGTACATCCGGGCATCGTGGGTCTTCTCTGCACACCAGTTTCAATGAAAACCATATTCTGGCGATTTGCGAGGCGATTTGCCGCCATCGTAAGGCTGAAGGCATTGATGGACCGCTGTTTATCGGGATGGATTCCCATGCTCTGTCCGGTCCGGCACAGAAATCCGCCATTGAAGTCTTTGCAGCGCACGGCATTGATGTGCGTATTGATGGAAAAGGGGGTTACACACCGACCCCTGTTATTTCCCACGCTATTCTAACTTACAATAAAGGCCGTACGACAGGGTTGGCAGACGGGGTTGTGATTACGCCGTCTCATAATCCGCCATCTGATGGTGGGTTCAAATATAATCCCACGAATGGTGGCCCTGCGGATACGGCTATTACCAAAGCCATTCAGGATATGGCGAACGGATTTCTGGCCGATAATCTGAAAGACGTACAGCATCTGCCCTACGACCAGGCCAAGGAAGCCGCCTGCATTAAAGGGTACGATTACGTTACCCCTTATGTTGCTGATCTGGAGTCGGTCATCGACATGAAGGCCATCAGGGACGCGGGCGTAAAAATTGGTATTGACCCGCTGGGCGGTGCGGCTGTGGGGTATTGGCAGCCGATTATCGACCATTACGGTCTGAACGCTACAGTGGTAAGCGATGTGGTGGACCCGCAGTTTTCCTTCATGACGGCAGACTGGGATGGGCAGATCCGTATGGATTGCTCCTCACCCTACGCTATGGCGCGCCTGATTGAGATGGGCGACCGCTTTGATGTGGCGTTTGCGAATGACACCGATGCCGACCGGCACGGTATTGTGGCCATGCCTGACGGGCTGATGAACCCTAACCATTATCTGGCTGTGGCTATTGCCTATCTGTTCCAGAACCGTCCGGAATGGAGCAAGGATCTTGGGATTGGTAAAACGCTGGTCAGCAGTGGGCTGATTGATCGCGTTGCCAAGGATATTGGCCGTAAACTGGTGGAAGTGCCGGTTGGGCTGAAATGGTTTGTGCCCGGTCTGATGGACGGGTCACTTGGGTTCGGGGGCGAAGAAAGCGCGGGTGCGACCTTCCTGCGGCGCGATGGCACGGTGTGGACGACGGATAAGGATGGCATCATCCTTGGTCTGTTGGCGGCCGAAATCACGGCGAAAACGGGGAAAAACCCCAGCGCGCACTACCATGACATTATTACCCGTCTGGGCACGCCCTATTATGCGCGGATAGATGCACCAGCAAACCCTGAACAGAAGGCCAAACTGGGTAAGCTGACGCCAGATCAGTTCCCGCTTGAAATGCTGGCGGGTGACAAGATTATCAGCAAACTGACTCGGGCACCGGGCAATGATGCCCCAATCGGAGGGCTGAAAGTGGTCACCGAGCATGGCTGGTTTGCCGCGCGCCCGTCTGGTACCGAAGATGTGTACAAAATCTACGCGGAAAGTTTCAAAAGCGAAGAGCATTTGCGGGCCATTCAGGAAGAGGCACAGGCCGCTATTTCGAAGGTTTTTGCTGCCTGAAACCAGCATTTTGCGGCGTTGTCGGAGTCAGAAACGGGTTTCGGCACGCCAGCAGTATCAGATTGTGTCGGGATTAGGGTTGCCCTGCGTCAAAGTCACGGCAAGTGTCTGTTTTTAATCAATTAAAATGCAAGACGCTTTGTCTGAGGCATGATAAGACTCACAGCAAGCCAGCCGGATGCATGATACCATACAGCCCTCTGGCACTTATATCAGGGTCTTTTCAGGCCATGATGATTCCTTGGAGACATTTTTCATGATTTCTCGCCGTCTTCTCGCAGCTCTGTCCACCGTTGCTCTGCTGGGCGCTGCTGCTCCGTCTTTCGCTCAGGAAGCGTCTGCTCCGGCTGCTGCTCCTGCAACACCTGCTGCTCCGGCAGCTCCTTCTGCTCCGACAGCAGAAGCCCCGACAACGCCTGAAGCTGCTCCTGCTGCTTCTGGTGCCGCTGAAACAGGTAAGGAAGAAGGCACCAAGAAGAAGGGTAAGAAGCACCACGGTGGCAAGAAGCACCATCATGGCCACAAGAAGGCCAAGAAGGCAGCTGAAGGCGACGCATCTGCTACGGATTCTTCTGCTCAGTAATCAGAAAACTGTCTGGGGCTCTGGCTTCAGACAGTTTCTGCCTGATCAGGGTATCAGTCATGAAACAGGGCCGGGAGTATTCCCAGCCCTGTTTTTTTATGCCTGCTACTTGGAAAAAACGGTCAGCCGTAGCGGCTGAGGGAGAGATCAAGCGAAGGAATATCGGTCTTGCGGCCATGGATCATGTCAGCAATCAGGCGGCCAGACCCGCAGGCCATGGTCCAGCCCAAGGTGCCGTGGCCTGTGTTCAGCCACAGGTTTCTGAATGCGTCAGTCGGGCCAATAACGGGTGTGCCGTCTGGTGTGTTGGGGCGCAGACCGGTCCAGTACGTGGCAGCGGTCAGGTCTCCCCCACCGAACAGTTCAGAGAACGAGAGGGCAAGTGTTTCACGCCGGTCGGGAGTGAGACGCGTGTTATAGCCCGTTAGCTCTGCTGTGCCACCAACGCGAATACGGTTGCCCAGACGGGTAATGGCAACCTTGTAGGTTTCATCATTCACGGTGGAGTAGGGGGCGTGGCTTTCATCGGTCAGCGGAAGTGTGAGCGAATAGCCTTTGACCGGATAAACCGGCAGATGAATACCCAGCGGCTTTAACAAAAGCGGGCTGTAGCTTCCCATCGATACAACGTACGCATCGCCGCGCAGATGGCCAGCACTGGTCCGCACCGACATGATTTCATCCGCTGCGGCATCGACCCCTTTGACGGTGGTGCCATACAGGAACGTCACGCCTTGGGCTTCTGCCATTTTGGCCAGCCTCTGGGTGAAGATATGGGCATCACCCGATTGGTCGCCCGGTAGATACAGGCCAGCTTTCAGCAGGTGGCGGGCGTGAGCAAGGCCCGGTTCGTGCTCCAGAATCTGATCCACTGTCAGCAAGCTGTGGGGAATATTGCTTTCTGCCAGCAGCCGCATATCGCGCTGAGTTTTATCAACCTGCTTGTTAGTGCGGAAAAGCTGGATCAGCCCCCGCTGACGGTCATCATAGGTCAGGCCGGTTTCTTCACGCAGGGTGTCAAGGCAGTCACGGCTATATTCCGCAATACGCAACATGCGCGATTTATTGATGTCGTAAGAATGGGCGTTGCAGTTCTTCAAAAACTGCTCCAGCCAGCGGAACATGGCCAGATCAAAGCGTTTACGGATTACCAATGGGCTATGGTCACGCTGAAGCATCCATTTCATGGCCTGCAACGGCATGCCCGGTCCCGCCCATGGTGTTGAATAACCGGGTGAGACCTGCCCGGCATTGGCAAAGGATGTTTCAAGCCCCGGTGCAGGTTGACGGTCAACCACCGTGACTTCATGCCCAAGTTTGGAGAGATACCAGGCAGAGGTGGTGCCGATGACGCCGGCGCCGAGAATAATAATTTTCACGGTGTCATCCTTTCCGGGGACTATGGTGTATGCGGTGGTAGCGTGAGCCGAGGTCGGTTAAAAGTTCGTAGCCGATTGTGTCTGCCAGAAACGCTGTTTCATCAAGGGGGTTATGGGGGCCAATCAGGTCAAACGCCACGCCGGGGGCGATGGGCTGCCCTGCAAGATCGGTGATATCAACTGCCAGCGAGTCCATGGAGATACGCCCGATTATTGGCAGTTTGATGTCAGGCCGGTCTGGCAGAACAGCAAAACCCCGTTGCCCTAACCGTCTTGGAAAGCCGTCACCATACCCAATGCCCAGTAAGGCAATGTCCGTGGAGCGTTTTGTTGTGAAGGTTGCCCCGTAACCCACAGAGGCCCCGGCCGGGACATGGCGGGTCTGAATAACGCGTGCCTGAAGGCGGATAGTAGAGCGCATCGGGTTAGGTTGCCCCGGTGTGGGGTTAATGCCGTATAGGGCAGCGCCCGGCCTGACCAAATCAAACCGCCACTCCGGCCCCAGAAAAATACCTGACGAGGCTGAAAGGCTGGCGGGAGCAGACGGCAAAAGCGCGCGAAGCCGAAGGAAATTGTCTAACTGGGTTCGATTTTGCGGGTGATCTGATGTGTCACTACAGGCCAGATGGCTCATGACAAGAACCGGCTCTATGCCCTGTAAGCCGTTAGTCTGATTTGCCAGAGCGAGAACATCGCTCTCGGACAGCCCGAAGCGGGACATACCGCTATCGACCTGTAGGGCCGCGGGAAGTGGGCGACCATGCTGGTGTGCAAGACGCTGCCATTCGTGGAGCTGTGGCAGGCTGTTCAAGACAGGTAGAAGGTTATAGGTCAGGAAAGCCGCACTGGTTTCCGGTGGTGGCCCGTGTAGCACGAAAATACGGCAGTCATTACCCAACAACGGCCGGAGTGCGACACCCTCAGCAACGTGCGCTACAAAAAACGTCCGGCATCCGGCATCGCGCAAAACCGGGGCAATTTCTGCCAGCCCCAGCCCATATGCATTGGCTTTGACCGCAGTCCCGGTTTCCGTTGCAGGCCCAACAAAAGTCTGAAGCTGTGTGTAGTTGGCGGCAATAGCTGACAGGTCAATCAGCAGCCGACCACCTTCCCATCCATCGTCAGGTGGTTGGGTCATGGCGTGTTGCCGACCGCTTGCGCACAGAAAAGAAGATTATTCTGTTGTGTGGCTGCACACATGACCTGAAATACTCTCCCTTCCTGATACGGCCTTTTATTTAGTCCTAACAAACGGGTTACGCAAAAACAGCCTAATCAGGCTGCGGGCACGCCCTTGCTGGTGGAATATTCAAAATGCAAAGCCTGATCCGGGTTTACAATCGGGTAGATGGCATGGGCTGCCATAGCCCCTTCACTGAAGCCTTGCAGGATCAGTTTCAGTTTGCCCGGATAGGTTGCGACATCCCCAATGGCAAAGACGCCGGGCATGTTGGTTTCACAGCTTGATGGCACCACCGGAATGGTTGACCGAATGGTATCAACACCCCAACGGGCAATGGGACCAAGATCAGTCGCCAGCCCGAAGAAAGGTAGCAGAACATCGGCTTCCAGTTTGCGGGTTGCGCCGTCCAGATCAGCCACTTCCACGGCTTCCAAAGCGCCGTTCTGTCCGTGCAGCGCGTGCAACTGATAGGGCACAACTTTTTCAATCTGGCCTGCCGCGACGGCTTCATCCAGCAGGCGCAGGCTTTCCGGTGCGCCCCGGAAGCGATCACGCCGGTGAACAAGATAAAGTTTTTCAGCAGAGTCTTTTAACGCCAGTGCCCAGTCCAGCGCGGAATCTCCGCCGCCAGCAATAACAATACGGCGGCCGTCGAAGTCAGCTTTGCGGCGCACATAATACTGCACAGCGCCGGTGCCTTCAAAGGCATCAAGACCATCCAGCGGGGGGCGGTTTGGGCCAAACGCGCCAGCCCCGGCGGCAATGATAACCGCTTTGGCTTTTACCTGTGTGCCTTTGTCCGTGCCAAGCGTGAAGTCTCCACGATGTCCGGTCAGGCTTTCAATCCGGTGCTTCAGCAGGCGGGGAATGGCAAAAGGCTCAATCTGTTTTTCCAGACTGGCAATAAGCTGCGCGCCTTCAACTGCGGGGCAGGCCGGAATGTCATAGATCGGTTTTTCAGGGTAAAGTGCCACGCACTGACCGCCAACTTCTGGCAGAACGTCAATTAACAGACACCGCAGGCGCAGCATGGCGCACTGGAAGGCGGCAAACAGCCCGGCTGGGCCTGCGCCGATAATAGCAACATCTGTTTCAATCGGCATGTCAGTCATGGCGCGGCGGATCTCCCCCTTGGTCCGGCTGATGAAGGCAGTGTTTTTGCGCTACCGGCGCGATGTGTGCAATGGGCAGCGCCAGAATGAAGGGCATAAAAAAGAGGGAGCACCGAGAAGTGCCCCCTCTACTAACTCTTCAGAGCCTGTAAAATGTCAGGACTTGGCGAGTTCTTTCTTCAGGCCAGCGTCCAGAACATCCAGGAACGGCTGCGTATCAAGCCAAGTGGTGTCTTTGCCAACCAGAATGGCCAGATCCTTGGTCATTTTGCCAGATTCCACGGTGTCGATGCACACTTTTTCCAGCGTTTCTGCAAAATGCACAACGTCGGGGGTGTCATCAAACTTGCCACGATAGGCCAGCCCGCGTGTCCATGCGAAAATAGACGCAATCGGGTTTGTGCTGGTGGGCTTACCCTTCTGATGTTCACGGAAATGGCGGGTCACTGTGCCGTGGGCGGCTTCGGCTTCAACCACATCGCCCGTCGGGTTCAGCAGAACAGAAGTCATCAGACCCAGACTGCCGAAGCCCTGTGCCACAATGTCGCTCTGCACGTCGCCGTCATAGTTTTTACATGCCCAGACATAGCCGCCGTTCCATTTCAGGGCGCAGGCTACCATGTCATCAATCAGGCGGTGTTCGTAGGTCAGGCCAGCTTTTTCAAAATCGGCCTTGAATTCCTTGTCATACACTTCCTGAAACACATCCTTGAACATGCCGTCATAGGCTTTCAGAATGGTGTTCTTGGTTGACAGATAAACCGGCAGCCCACGGTCACGACCGTAGGACAGAGACGCACGGGCAAAGCCTTCAATGGACGCACGCGTATTGTGCATGCCCAATGCAACACCGGGGCCTTTGAAGTCATGCACATCCAGCGTTACGGTTTCTCCGCCGCCTTCTGGCACGTAGGAGAGTGTTACCTTGCCGGGGCCAGGAATCTTGGTTTCTGCTGCACGGTAGATGTCACCATAAGCATGACGGCCGATAACAATTGGCTTCGTCCAGTGCGGAACCAGACGCGGCACGTTTGAACAGATGATGGGTTCACGGAAAATGGTACCGTCAAGAATGTTACGGATAGTGCCGTTGGGTGAACGGTACATCCGCTTCAGACCGAATTCTTCTACGCGGGCTTCATCAGGCGTGATGGTGGCGCATTTGACGCCCACGCGATATTTGTTAACCGCTTCTGCGGCTTCAACCGTAACCTTGTCATCTGTCGCATCACGATGTTCGATGCCCAGATCATAATATTTCAGGTCAATGTCGAGATAGGGCAGAATCAGCCGCTCCCGGATGAAATGCCAGATAATACGGGTCATTTCATCGCCATCCATCTCTACGATGGGGTTTTTGACCTTGATCTTTGCCATGGTGAAATCCGTTCAAGAAAAATCGCGAAAATTTGCACTCTGCGTATGGGCATCATGCAAAAGGCGGATGAACGGAGTAAGCGGCCTGCGCCGCGCACGCTATTCACATTCCAGACAGGACAGGTTGTGCAACTGTATCAAAATGGTGCACCCCAAAGCAGAAAAGGCCGGTTTGCCGCAGCTTGCATGGGGTGGGCATATCTGTTCTAGGGAGTGTTATCACAATATGGTCAGGACTTTATGACGGCATCTTTGTCTTCTTCGCCAACGCGGACGCAGTCTTTCTCAGTCGTGCTGGCAATAGAACTGTGGGAACGGTTCGGCTTCTACGGCATGCAGGGCATTCTGCTGCTGTATATGGTGCAGCGCCTGGGGTTTGAGGATGCTCAGGCCAATCTGCTGTGGGGTACGTTTTCAGCCGTAACCTATGCCGCCCCTGCTATTGGCGGGTGGATAGGCGATGCCCTGCTTGGCACCCGGCGCACCATGACAATGGGGGCGGCGGTTCTGGCGCTGGGTTATGGCCTGCTGGGGCTGGATATGGGCGGCCAGATGGCGCTGTTTGTTGCTTTGGCGGTTATTGCCATTGGCAATGGACTGTTCAAAGCAAATTCGGCCAATCTGGTGCGGCGTATTTATGAAGGCGATGATGCACGTATCGATGTCGCCTTCACTATTTACTATATGAGCATCAATGTCGGTTCGACATTTTCTTTGTTGCTGACGCCATGGATGCAGCAGAACTATGGATGGGGCCCGCCCTTCCTGCTGTGCGCTGCCGGTTTGGTGTTTGGCCTGTGCTGCTACGGCATTTTTCGCGGGTGGTTGCGCCATATTGGGTCCGCCCCTGATTTTAGCCCCATTGTCTGGTCACGGATGGGGGCCGTATTGGGCGGTGTTGCCATAACACTGGTTGTGATGGTGGGTATTCTCGATTTCCCCGCCGCTGGCCGCGCATGTGTCTGGATTGCTGCCTTGGCAACAGCCATTATCTGGGTGTTGTTATACCGTCGGGCAGCCCCCGCCCAACGCCCCGGTTTGCGTCTGGCCTATCTGCTGATTGTGCAGACCATGCTGTATTTCATTTTCTACCAGCAGATGGTCACGTCCCTGACGCTTTTTGCGCTGCGGGATGTCGGGTCTGATTTCAAACTAGGGGGCATGACCTTATTTTCAATGTCTGCGGGGCAGTTTCAGGCGTTGAACCCGGTATGGATTATGGCTGCTAGTCCATTGCTGTCATGGCTGTATAAAGCGATGGAAAATCGTAGCTGGAAGTTCCCCATTGCCGAGAAGTTTATTGTCGGCTTTTCTCTAGTAGCCGTTGCGTTTCTTATCTGGTGGGTGAGTGCTGCAACAAGCACTACGTTGGTTTCGCCGTGGGTCATGTTCTGGGCCTATGGTGCGCTTTCTGTCGGTGAACTGCTGATCAGCGCTTTGGGGCTGGCTGTCGTGGCCCGTTATGTGCCTGCACATGTTGGTGGCTTCATGATGGGAAGCTATTGTGTGTCAAACGGTGTGGCCATGTATCTGGGCAGTATGCTGGCTAATCTGGCCGCAATGGGCAACACGGTTTCGGGCACGGATATCGCCACGACCATGCCTATTTATGCCGGTCTTTTTCGCACGTTGTTCTTTCTGGCTGTGGGATGCACAATCCTGTTTATACTCTGTCTTCCTTTTACCCGCCGGTGGGACGCACAACATCGTGCCGGACAAACAGGGCAAGAGGCCGCCTGATGTGAAAAGGGATAAGTAGGTTTGAAAAAGGGCGGGTAGCAATGCTACCCGCCCTTTTTAATATGTGACTTAAAGAAGACGAACTTTAAGAAAAGAACCTTTTATTCTCTGCTTTCCACTGCATTTAGATAATATGGATAAAACCTTATTTTGGATTCAATAAAATTAGCTTTTTAAAGAAAAGGGACAGTAAATCTAATAACCTGTCTACAGTTCAAGAAATTAAACTACACCATGTTTACACTGCCTGTGGTGTATCGTTCACATCCAGCGTCATCTCTTCAGAAATATCTGTGTCCAGATTCGATGTAGCAGGTCTGGTGAACAGGAAGCTCTTGCGCCACTGGTCATGTCGGCGTTGCTGCTGAAGGTCTTCCTGTTGGCAGTTATCCTGCGAAAGCACTGTTCTTCTCCCGTCGTGAGCGCGGCAGTTTGGCTGCCGCTGTTATTTTGCGGTGACAACGTGAGAGGGGGCTAAAAGTTCACTAGAAAGAATGCATAAAGGCTTTGGGCGGTCTTTACGCGCTTATTACAGTTTTCAGATGATCGCTAGAGCGTTGGGTAACGGGCCGATGCTTGCGCTAACAACGCACTCCAATGTTTCAGCTTTCTGACACATCTTCGTGCGTGGTCTTCCCGCACTCCGAGCGATACAGAGGAAGAGGCGTTTACCCAACTCTACCCCGATTATGTCTCGGGCATCATTTCAATCATTTGCTGATTTCATGCCTGCTCCAATGGAGTGTTTGAGTAATGGTATCTTCTGGATTTTTGAAAATTCTGTTTCTGGGGAGTGTTCTGTCCACGCTGTCTGCGTGTGCGCAACAACCGCAGATCCGCACGGCCCCACCGCATGTGCTGATGATTTCCCTTGATGGCATGAAGCCTGACTACGTTCTGCATGCGCAGCAGCACAGATTGTCCATGCCGGTTCTTACACAGTTTCTAACACAGGGAACCTATGCCGAGGGCGTACAGGGTGTCTTGCCAACGGTAACATACCCTAGCCATACCACCATGATTACAGGTGTCTGGCCCGCACAACACGGGATTTATGCCAACACCATTTTTGCCCCGGAAGGCACCCACCCCGGTGAGTGGTATTGGTATTATCAAGCTATTCAGGTACCAACTTTGCTACAGGCGGCAAAGGAGCATCACCTTACGACTGCCTCTGTCAGTTGGCCTGTGACAGTTGGTGCGCCCGTGGATTATCTGATTGCGGAATTTGCTCAGTCTGAACAGACGGGCCTGCCAAAAGGGGCAACTGTTAATCCGCCTGATCTGAAACAAAGTCTTCAGATCAAACCCTTCCATACTGCTTCTGCCGATGAGAAAAAGACAGTGTGGAGCATTGGCATTATCAAGCAATATAATCCGCAGTTCATGCTGGTGCATCTGACCGATCTTGATCATCAGGAGCATATGCATGCGCCCTTCAGTGCGGAAGCCAATCAGGCAGCCGAAACGCTGGATGGGCAGGTAGGGCGGTTGATTGATGCGGAACTTCAGGCAAGCCCGGATGCGCAGATTGTTGTGGTTTCAGATCATGGTTTTGTCAGGATTGACCATAAGGTTGCCCTGAATTTGGTGTTGGCTAAAGCTGGTCTGCTGACACTTTCTTCAGACAATGGAAAACCGCGTATTACCGCATGGGACGCGCAGGCGTGGGAGTCTGGCGGTTCATCTGCCATTATTTTACGCAACCCGCAGGATCAGGCTTTGGTTGCTCGTGTTTCTCAGGTTCTAAAAGACCTCGCCGCTGATCCCCATTATGGGATTGATCGTATTCTGACGCATGATGACGTTGTGCGGCGGGGAGGAAACCCGGCGGCGAGCTTTGTTATCGATTTCAAGATAGGATATGCCGCATCTGGTAGTCTGAAAGGGAATAGTGTGAAAACTATTCCCACGGCAGGCACGCATGGTTATTTACCCAATAATCCAGAACTTTACTCACTTTTGCTCATGAAAGGGCAGAATATACCGGCAGGGCGTAATCTGGGTGTTATTGATATGCGTCAGATCGCGCCAACAGTGGCGCATCTTCTGGGCGTAACGTTGAAGGATGCGTCATTGAAATCCGTTCTTTGACTGGGTTTTGATAGCACTCATTTTTGCGAGAAATAAAAAAAGCCTGATGCTTTTTGAAGGGCATCAGGCTTCTTCAGTAGTCAAAAAACGAAGTTAGGATGGGTAAAGATCAGAAACTGTAATGCACAGCCCCGACAGCGGTACGGGCTGCCCCATACCAGCACCATCCTGTCACGGCGCAAGATGAGACATATTTGGTGTTCAGCACGTTGTTAACGTTAAGCTGAACGCTCAAATTACGTGTTGTGTGCGACAATGCGCCAAAATCGTAACTCATCATCAGGTCTGCCAGCGTGTAGGCGGGGGCTGCAAAGCGGGTATAGGCCGTTGCGCCGCTGATGGTGCTGGTGAACGCACCATCGCTGGGGCCTGTGTACCGCATGCCACCGCCGATGGTGAAGCCTCTCCACGGGCCGCGGGCAAATTTTGCCTGGTGGAAATCATAAGACAGGAAGGTAGAGGCCATCCATGTGGGCGCACCCAAAGCACGCGTACCCGTAACACCGGGTGCAGCGCTGCCATTAATCACACCCGCTGTTGCTGGGTTTCCTTTGTCGTAATCAGATTCCATGTAAGTCAGGGCCACGGTAAAGTTCAGGCCGGGAATAATTTCGCCGCGTCCTTCCGCCTCAACGCCGCGTGTGCGGACCTCGCCGCCCTGAATGGAGTTCAGTGGGTTGCTGGGGTCAGTAATCAGAGTATTCTGACGTGCCAGATCATACGCTGAAACCGTCAGGATGGTTTTTGTGCCTTTTGGTTGGTATTTCAGGCCAAATTCATATTGGCGGCCGGTAATCGGCTTGTAGGGCGTGCCATATATGTTTGCCCCCGTCTGCGGTTCAAACGACGTTGAGTAACTGAAATAGGGGGCCAAGCCAAAGCGGAAGGCATAAAGCGCACCGACGCGCCATGTCAGTTTGTTCTGGTTCAGGCGTGAAACGCTACCGCTGCTGGTGCTTTTTTGCTGGTACCAGTCATGCCGGATGCTTCCCATCAAATTCAGATTGCCGATTTCAATCTGGTCCTGACCATATGCACCGATTTGCTGTTGTGAAACGTCCGTTCTGGGGGCGTTTTTCACAAAATCGTTCCATTGATAGCCGTAAGTGGGATGATACAGATTCAGGTCTGGCACCCCGTTTGCGGCCCCTTGGGCAAAACGCATGCGATAATTGCCGTTATTGTCAAAATAGTCCTGCCCGGCCAGCACTGTATGACGCACAAAGCCAGTATGGAACTTGGCGGTGAAGCTGTTATCCAGTGTCAGGCCGCCGTAATTTTCATCACTGCCGCCGGCACCGCGTCGGACTGACTGCATGTCGGGGTTAAGGGAACTGAAATAGACCTGACGGTAGCTTTGCACCATGCGCTGATAGCGGAAGTTCGATTTGAAACTGAGGATATCATTAAAGCGATGGCGGATGAGGGTTGAGACGGACCCCTGTTTACGGTCAAAAATCTCATAATTAGGGTCACCATCATAGAAGTTTCGCGGCAACTGACCGTTGGGGTTGCGCAGAACAGACCCGATAGCCGGCACCCCACCGTATGATCCATTCTTGGGGTCGCGTTGGTAACTGCCAATGAAGGTAATGGATGTGTTTTCGTCTGGCACGTAGCTGACTTCTGGCGAGATATAATAACGTAAATTACGTGTCAGGCGTACGAAACCATCACTTTTTTCACCCCCACCAATCAGGCGGTAGAGAAAATGCTTTTTGGCATCCAGCGGGCCAGTCAGATCTGCATAACCGCGAATAAGATTGTAGTTGCCTGCTGAAAAATCGACCACGTTCTGCCGAACATCAAGCGGTGTCTTGCTGTTTTCGTTAATAAGGCCGCCGGGCGAGGAGTTACCATACAGCACCGAGGCCGGGCCTTTGATCACATCAACACTGTCAACGCGGTGAAAATCAAGCTGGGGGGTGCTGTAAACACCGCCAAGCAACCGCATGCCATCAAGAAACAGGGCAGGCGTAAAGCCGCGAATTGTCATCTGGTCATACCGGCCCACATTGCCACCACGCAGGTTGGTCATGGCCCCGGCAACATAGGTCAGTGCCTGATTAAGCGAGAGCGCATTGCGCTGCTGAAGCTCGGCATTGGTAATAACGGTAATGGTCTGTGGTGTGCGGATCAGCGGCGTATCCGTCTTGGTGCCTGCGCTGCTTTTTACAGCATTCCGATACCCCGTAACCGAGATTTCTTCATTCTTTTTCTTTGTTTTTGCAAGAACTTTTGCCGGTTTCTGTTCCGCGTGGACAGAAGGAGAGGAGAGTGCGAGCAGTGTGCAACTGCACAGCAAGACAAAACGCGGAGTCATTGATGTCACCAAATATGATAATGATTCGCAAAATCGTTTAGAGAGAGTGCGAGTTGCTCGCAACTGGTGAAATCAACCGTGTGTCATTCTCAACACAATCCTAGAATAAAAGCAGGCTGATTTATGTATTTATTTTCATGATGTTCAGCATCATCGGCGCAGCAGAGAAGGCTGAACGGCAAGCGGCTGATCATAATGCCTAAAATCAATAATCTCACGGGCAGAAGGACGCCGCGTTGCCGAAGAGAACAACGAAAGCACTCTCCGGCTTAGGGCCAGATACAGCTATGCTTGCACAGGATAAGTTAGCGTTACCGCTACTAGGATTTAATTTTTGGGAGATTAAAAGCTGGGGCGAACGACGGGGATCGAACCCGCGACAACCGGTACCACAAACCGGCGCTCTACCAACTGAGCTACGTCCGCCACACAGCTAGGGGTCGTTTAGAGAAGAGACGCTGGCCCGTCAATGCAAGAGTGAGGGGCAAACGCAAAAAAGTTTCAACCACGGTTACGCCAGGCGGCAATCCGGCCTACGGCGTCCCGCAAAACGCTTTCCTGTTTGCAAAAAGCGAAGCGCAGCAAATGCGTGGGGGGAGTCCCGTTACTGGCTTCGTAGAAGGCTGAAGCCGGAATGGTTGTCACGCCTGCTTTCTCGGTCAGCAGACGGGCAAATGCCATGTCATCCAACCCGTTGGCCAAGGGGGTGATGTCCGCCATGACAAAATAGCTACCATGGCAGGGGAGCACGTCTAACCCGACACTCCGCAGGCCATCAGACAGAATATCGCGTTTACGCGCCATATCTGCGGCGAGGTCTGCAAAATAGGATTCGTCTTTGTCTAGCCCATAGGCAACAGCACGTTGAAGGTTGGGGGCTGTGGCAAAAACCAGATTCTGATGGGCTTTTGCGATGACCTCGGCCAGCGGAGTAGGGGCTGTGATATAACCGACTTTCCACCCCGTCAGGGAAAAGCTTTTGCCTGCACTGCCTATGCGCACACAGCGGTCGCGCATGTCTGGCAACGCCATAAGCGAAACATGGGGCGTATTGAACGTCAGGTGTTCGTACACTTCATCACACACGGCGTACACGTCATGCTGCTTTACAAGCGATGCGATGAAATCCAGTTCGTCTTGTGAAAAGACTTTGCCCGTGGGGTTCATGGGGGTGTTGAGCAGAATGGCTTTGGTGCGGTCTGAAAAAGCCTCTGCCAGTGCCTGCCGTGGCAATGTCCAGCCCGGATGCTCCAGCCGGACCATGCGTGGCACGCCGCCTAGCTGGCGAACCATGGGCAGATAAGTGTCATAAAGCGGTTCAATCAGCACCACTTCGTCACCCGGTTCAATCAGCGCCATCAGAGAAGCCGCGAGGGCTTCTGTCGCCCCCGATGTCACGATGACTTCAGAATCGGGGTTGATGGCGAGTCCCTGAAACCGGGCGTTTGAACGGGCAACAGCCTGACGCAGTGCGGGCAGGCCGGTAAGGGGGGCGTATTGGTTGCGGTTATCAAGCAGGGCGTCTGCCGCGGCCTGCACCATGTCGTGCGGGCCTTCCGTGTCCGGGAAACCCTGGCCAAGGTTAATGGCCCCGTGTTTACGGGCCAATTCAGACATGACGGTAAAAATTGTCGTGGGTAGCGCCGCCAAGTGTCGGTTTAGCGGTTTTGTCATGTCTGGGTTCCTTATTCGGGAAAGAGGGCGAAAACCTTGAAAAACAGGCAAAAAACAACCGGCAACCGTCAGCAATCAATGCTTTATCGATACTATTTCACATCTGCCCGATTGCTCATGCGGCCAACCCGTGCAAGTTTGGACGCGTTCGGCTTGAGCGTCCATGCCCTGCGGGGTAAGGCAACGGTAGAGACGGGCCCCTCTAAAACAGGGTACAGCAGTGATATATTGATGACGTGACATGAGAAAGATCGAGGCCATCATAAAGCCGTTCAAGCTGGATGAAGTGAAGGAAGCCCTTCATGAACTCGGCCTGCAGGGCATTACCGTGATCGAAGCCAAGGGCTTTGGCCGGCAGAAAGGGCACACGGAACTGTATCGTGGCGCGGAATATATTGTTGATTTTCTGCCCAAGATGAAAATTGAGGTTGTCTGCCCCGCCAGTCTGGTGGAACGGGCGGTTGAGGCGATATCTGCCGCAGCCCGGACCGGACGAATCGGGGATGGCAAGATCTTTATCCTTCCGGTGGAAGACGTGGTGCGAATCCGCACGGGGGAAAGAGGGGAAGATGCTATCTGACAGCGCCGTCGGCCCATCAGGGCCAGACTGCGCGGCAGAGCATGGCACGCGTTTGATAATCCTAGCTGTGCCGGAAGAGTTCCGGTGCGCAACAGGTTGTAGGTGAAGAGAGAATGGTGAAGAAAACAACGTCTGCGGGCGACGCCAAAGCCGCAGCAATTGCCAAAGTATTCGACCTGATTCAGGAGAATTCGGTCGAACTGGTTGACCTGCGCTTTACTGACCCGCGCGGTAAATGGCACCACACTGCGCAGTACGTCACCACGATTGAAGAAGATACCTTCACCGAAGGCTTCATGTTTGACGGCTCTTCCATTGATGGCTGGAAAGCAATCAATGAAAGCGACATGGTTCTGCTGCCAGACGCAGAAACCGCTGTCATGGACCCGTTTTCTGCCCGTCCGCAGTTGATCCTGTTCTGTGATATTATCGAGCCTTCAACCGGGCAGCCCTATAACCGTGACCCACGTTCTACCGCCAAGCTGGCAGAACAGTATCTGAAGTCTACCGGTCTGGGTGATACCGCGTTCTTTGGCCCGGAAGCTGAATTCTTCATTTTTGACAGCGTGCGTTTCGGCACTGGCCCGAACTTTGGCACCTATCAGCTCGACAGCATCGAAGGCCCCGGCGCATCCCTGAAGGATTATCCGGAAGGCAATATGGGCCACCGTCCGGGTGTTAAAGGTGGTTACTTCCCAGTGCCGCCAGTAGACAGCGAAGCAGACCTGCGCGCTGAAATGCTGGCAACCATGGGCGAAATGGGCCTGCCGATTGAAAAGCACCACCACGAAGTGGCGCAGTCTCAGCACGAACTGGGCACCAAGTTTGATACGCTGGTCCGTTCTGCCGACTTCATGCAGATTTACAAATACTGTGTGCACAACGTTGCCCAGTCTTACGGCAAGACGGCAACTTTCATGCCGAAGCCTATCTATGGCGATAACGGTTCTGGCATGCATGTTCACCAGTCTATCTGGAAAGAAGGCAAGCCGACATTCGCTGGTAACGGTTATGCAGACCTGTCTGACACCGCACTGTATTACATTGGCGGTATCATTAAGCATGCAAAGGCGCTGAACGCCTTCACCAACCCGTCAACCAATTCCTACAAGCGTCTGATTCCGGGTTTTGAAGCGCCCGTGCTGCTGGCATATTCTGCCCGCAACCGTTCTGCTTCCTGCCGTATTCCGTACGCAACCAGCCCCAAGGCAAAGCGTGTTGAAGTCCGCTTCCCGGACCCGACAGCTAACCCTTACCTGTCTTTCGCCGCCATGCTGATGGCTGGTCTGGACGGCATCAAGAACAAGATCCACCCCGGCGATGCGATGGACAAGGATCTGTATGACCTGCCGCCAGAAGAACTGAAGCAGATCCCGACTGTTGCCGGGTCCCTGCGTGAAGCTCTGGAAGCTTTGCAGGCTGATCATGAATTCCTTCTGGCTGGTGGCGTGTTCACCAAGGACCAGATTGAAAGCTACATCAACGTCAAATGGGCAGACGTGTATCGCTTCGAACACACGCCGCACCCGGTTGAGTTTGAAATGTACTATTCTGTCTGATCTACCTTTTCAGGTATCAGAAAAATAGAAACGGGGCCTTCTTCGGAAGGCCCCGTTTTTTTGTGCTGTCAGGATAGAAACCGTTATTGCGTGGCGGCTGCGCCTGTAACCCCAAACTGAAATGTGGTGGTGTGATCAAACGCCTCACCGGGACGCAGGGTGGTGGTCGGGAAGGCTGGGTGATTAGGGGAATCTGGATAATGCTGCGTTTCAAGCGCAATGGCGTCGGTTTGCCGGTAAGCGTGTCCAGACGGGCCAGCATACGTCCCATCGAGCGAGTTTGAGGTATAAACCTGTATCCCCGGCTGGGTGGTTGAGACGGAAAGAGTGCGGCCAGAAGCGGGGTCAGTCACAGTAGCGGCAAGGCGCTGCGTCCTGCCGTCATAGCCGTTTATAATCCAGTTATGGTCATAGCCACGGCCAATCAGCATCTGGGGATGATTGTCCCGCAGACGCTCACCAATACGGTGCGGGGTGCGGAAATCAAGGGGGGTTGAACCAACGGGGGCAATCTGCCCTGTGGGAATGGCCGCGTGATCAACCGGCGTGAAGGTATCAGCGTTGATTTGCAGCGTATGGTTTTCGATAGAGCCAGAGCCTTCGCCACCAAGATTGAAGTAGCTGTGGTTGGTCAGGTTTAACACCGTGGGGCGGTCAGTCGTGGCGCGATAGCGGATGCTCAACCGGTTGCTGTCATCAAGAACGTAATCAACTGTCACATGGAGTGTGCCGGGAAAGCCTTCTTCCCCGTCGGGGCTGGTCAGTGTCAGTTCCGCGCCAACAGCATGGGATAGGCCAGACAGCTTGCGCACCTGCCAGATTTTCTTGTCAAACCCGACCAGGCCACCGTGCAGCGTGTTGGGTGGATTATTGACGGTGGTATGGATTGTCTGCCCATCAAGCACAAATGTGCCGTTTGCCAGCCGATTGGCGTACCGCCCAATCAAGGCACCGAAATAGATATTGGCATGGGCACTGTCTGTTTCGTAACCATCCAGTTTGGCAAAGCCGAGCACCACATTGGCAACACGCCCGTTGCGGTCTGGCACATTGATTGCGGTGATAATACCACCATAAGACAGAAATTGAACGCTCATGCCGTTGGCATTGCGCAGAGTATAGCGCTGCACTTTCTGCCCGCTTGAAAGCGTGCCGAAAGCTTTGCTGTCAAAAGCGCGGGCTGACGCATCAGGTGTGGAAATCATCATGCAGGCCGCCAGTGCTCCCAAGCTGATCATGCTGCGTGCCAACAGGCTGCGCCCGCTTCGTGCCAGAGTATAAGCGGGCCGGGGCATGGGGGCAGCAAAAGAACGCGTCATGTAAACACTTACCTCTCAAATCAGTTCTGCCGACAAAACGCATAAAAGGCCGGTTCTGTTCAGAATAAGAGCGTGCTTATGAAGGTTCTGGCTGATTTGTGAACATATCAGGCAAAAAGGTGGCGTTTTCTTCACTATTCCTGATGATGAATCATGTCGCCCTTATTCAGCACGAGGGTAATATCGGTCCTTACCGTCGTGTTACGCTTTTTCCAGAAGCGTACGGGCTAAGGCATTGTGCTTTTCGGCTAGAACAAAAGGGTCGTGCTTTGTAAACTGACCATCCCGAATCAGAATACGGCCGTTTACAATAGAATAGGCCACGCGCTGCGGTGTGCAGAACAGCAGAGCTGCTACCGGATCAGACTGCGCCCCGGCATAATCAATGCCACGAAGATCAAAGGCCACAATATCTGCCGCCATGCCGGGGGTAAGGTGTCCGATATCGTTGCGCCCCAGAACAGCAGCGCCCCCGCGTGTTGCCAGTTCAAGCACCTCGCGCGCCTGCATCATGGGCTGGTTGGATTGGGGTGGTACCAGTCGGCCCAGCAGCATGGCCTGACGGGCTTCCCCCAGCATATGGCTTCCGTCGTTTGAAGCTGAACCATCCACCCCCAGCCCAACGCGCATACCCGCCGCCGCCATTCGCCGTACGGGGGCAATGCCAGACCCCAGACGCATGTTAGAGCACGGGCAATGCGCCATACCTGTCTGTGTTGCGCCAAAACGGCGGATGCCTGCGTCATCCAGTTTGACGCAGTGTGCATGCCAGACGTCAGCACCGACCCACCCCGTATCCTCGGCATATTCGGCGGGCGTCATGTTGAAGGTCTGACGGCTGTAGGTGATGTCACTATCGTTTTCTGCCAGATGGGTGTGCAGCATGGTGCCTGTGGCGCGGGCTAACGCAGCAGCTTCACGCATCAAGTCGCGACTGACCGAAAAAGGCGAACACGGAGCCACCACTACGCGCTGCATCGCCAGAGGCGCGGGGTCATGGAAGGCTTCGATAACCCGTTGCGTGTCCTTCAGAATAGCAGTTTCCTGCTCTACAACACTATCGGGGGGCAGGCCGCCTTTGCTTTCTCCAACACTCATGGAGCCTCGGGCTGCGTGAAACCGCATCCCCATTTCGGTTGCGGCTTCAATCTGGTCGTCCAGCCTGATGCCATTGGGGAACAGATAAAGATGATCACTGGTTGTCGTGCAGCCAGACCACAGCAGTTCCGTCATGGCTGTGCAGGTTGAAACACGGATCATTTCTGGCGTCAGGCCCGCCCAGATAGGATAGAGGGCCTGTAACCACCCGAATAAAGAGGAATCCTGTGCCGCAGGGATAACGCGCGTCAGGGTCTGGTACATATGGTGGTGTGTATTCACCATGCCGGGCATGACAACGTGGCCCGTCATATCCAGCACCTCATCTGCGTCGGGCAGGGGAGTGTCTGCTGTGCCAATGGCCGCAACCTGTCGGCCTTTTACCAGTACCCAGCCTCCTGCCAGTTCGTCACGATGGTCGTTCATGGTTACCAGACGCAGGGCATTTTTCAGCAGAAGGGTGCGCATCGGTCTCTCTTTGACACGTCAGGGAAAGAATAAGGTGTTTGGCTATTCTAACAGGTCGCTCGGGTAACGGAAAACCCGTGTGGAACAGTCAGCAAGTTTCGACGTTTGGGCTCATTGCGGTCTGTCCATTTATTTGATTTCCGAAAGAAAAAAGAAGCCTTGATCAAACCGGAACATCCGGCGCAACCAGCCTTGTCTGACTGATAGCGCCTGAATTTTCCGGGACAATCATGCGGTTTCCTTATAAAGTGGACCATCCTTGTCGATATTTCTGTCTAACAGCCAGGGTTCATTTGCATGACGCCACCTTCTTCCCGGTCCGGGGTGTTTCTTAACGTGATCATCGCGATCTTTGTTCTGCTGGGGCTGTACCTGGCGGGCGGTGGCGCATGGCTGGCGATGCTTGGCGGGTCATGGTTCTATCTGTTCAGCGGTATTGTTCTGCTTGTTGTGGCCGTCATGCTGCTGAAACGCTGGCGCGAGGCCCTGTGGGTGTATGCAGCTCTTGTGTTTGCAACGCTCGTCTGGGCAGTCGCGGAATCCGGGTTTGATTTCTGGGCGTTGGCACCGCGTGGTGACGTGATTCTGCCCCTTGGCCTGTTGCTTTTGCTGCCTGTGGTGTCACGTGCTCTTTTGCCCGCAAAACCCCTTAACAGCCTGCCGCTGGCAGCCGGGATTGTTGCAGGGCTGGGTGTTTATGGCTTTGCCCTGACGCAAGACCCGCAGGATGTTTCTGGTACGTTGCCAAGTGTAGCGCAGCAGGGTGCCCCGGTAACACCGGGGGATGTGGCAGAAGCCGCAGCGGGCGACTGGCCTGCTTATGGGCGCACGCAGTTTGGCAACCGCTATTCACCACTGGCGCAGATTAGCCCGGCTAATGTGAAGAACCTGAAGGTGGCATGGGTTTTCCGTACCCATGACCTGAAAACCCCAAATGACCCCGGCGAAATTACCGACGAAGTCACGCCAATCAAAATTCGGGATACCCTCTATCTTTGCTCGCCGCACCAAATCGTCTTTGCGCTTGATGCTGCAACGGGCAAGGAAAAGTGGAAGTATGACCCAAAGCTGAAATACAACCCCAGCTTTCAGCACATGACCTGCCGTGGTGTTTCCTATGCTGAAGCGCACGAAGGCGACGTAACAGCTGATGGCTCTCCGGTGCCGACAGATGATTGCGCACGCCGTATTTTTCTGCCCACCAATGATGGCCGCCTGATCGCGCTGAATGCGGAGACAGGGGAAGCCTGTCACGCTTTTGGGAAAGAAGGCGCGGTTGATCTGTCTGACGGAATGCCCATGCGCGAGCTTGGGTTTTACGAACCCACATCGCCCCCCGTTGTTACCGGCAAGGTTGTGATTGTATCGGGCGCGGTGACGGATAACTATTCCACGCACGAACCATCAGGTGTTACGCGGGCGTATGACCTTTATACGGGCCGTCTGGTCTGGGCTTTTGATACGGGAAATCCCAACCCGAACGAACTGCCATCTGACACGCACCATTATGTGCCCAATTCTCCCAATTCATGGATCACGTCAGCTTACGATGCCAAACTGAACCTGATTTATATCCCCACCGGTGTTGCAACGCCTGATATCTGGGGTGGCCACCGATCGGAAGATCAGGAACGCTATGCATCCGGCATTCTGGCCCTGAATGCCGACACGGGTGAAAAAGTCTGGTTTTATCAGACTGTGCATCATGATCTGTGGGATATGGATATTCCGTCTCAGCCCAGTCTGGTGGATATCCGGCAGAAGGATGGGTCTGTTGTGCCTGCGCTGTATGCGCCAGCCAAAACCGGCAACATCTTTGTGCTTGATCGGCGGAATGGACATCTGATTGTGCCTGCGCCAGAAACACCGGTACCGCAGGGGGCCGCACCGGGCGACCGTGTGGCCGCAACGCAGCCGTATTCTCAGTTGACGTTCCGCCCCAAGAAAAACCTGACAGATGCGGATATGTGGGGTGGCACCATGCTTGACCAGATGGTGTGCCGAATCATGTTCAAGAAAATGCGGTACGAGGGGCCATTCACGCCACCGTCCTTGCAGGGCACATTGGTGTTCCCGGGTAATCTGGGCATGTTCGAATGGGGTGGTCTGGCTGTAGACCCCGTGCGTCAGGTGGCGTTTGCTAACCCGATTGCCATTCCGTTTGTTTCCAAACTGATCCCACGCGGTCCCGGCAACCCTGCGCAGCCAGACCCAAAAGCTGGTCCTTCCGGGTCAGAAAGTGGTGTGCAGCCGCAATACGGCACACCATATGGGGTTGACCTGCATGCCTTCCTGTCACCGCTGGGTATTCCGTGCAAACAGCCGGGCTGGGGCTATGTGGCCGGTATTGACCTGAAAACCAACCGGATTATGTGGATGCACCGTAACGGCACCGTGCGTGATAGTTCACCGCTGCCATTGCCATTCAAGGTTGGTATTCCGTCTCTGGGTGGGCCGCTGACAACAGCAGGTGGTGTGGCCTTCCTGACATCTACGGCTGATTATTATATCCGGGCCTATGATGTGACGACAGGCAAGCAACTGTGGCAGGACCGTCTGCCTGCGGGTGGTCAGTCCACCCCAATGACGTATGAAGCCAACGGCCGCCAGTTTGTGGTGACGGTTGATGGCGGGCATGGGTCTTTTGGCACCAAGCTGGGTGATTACATTGTGGCGTATGCTCTGCCAGACGGTGCAACCAAGCAGTAATACTCAGTCATTTTTAATGTCGGGGCGAGTAGGGAAACCTGCTCGCCTTTTTTTATTTCGGCGTAATGTTTGCGTGGTGGAAGGACAAAGGAATGTATGTGGTTCTTGGTGCAACAGGGCATGTGGGCAGTATTGTTGCGGATCAGTTGCTGGACGCCCAGTGCCCCGTAACTATTGTGACCCGTAGCAGAGAAAAAGCGGCGCTATGGCAGCGGAAAGGAGCCGTAGCCGCAGTGGCGGGTATTTACGACCCCGCTGCGCTTGAAGATGTTTTTCGCAAAGCATCGCGCGTTTTTCTGCTCAACCCGCCTGCACCGGTATCGGAAGATACCGATACGGTTGAGCGCCAGTCGGTCCATGCCATTCTGGCTGCATTAAAGGGCGTTCAGCTTGAAAAAATTGTTGTTCAATCAACATACGGCGCACAACCTGGCCCGCATTGTGGGGATCTGGGTGTTCTGTATGAACTTGAGGAAGGTGTGCGGAGTCTAGGCGTGCCAAGCTGCTCTTTGCGGGCGGCTTATTACATGAGCAACTGGGTTTCTTCCGCAAAACAGGTGCGTGAGACAGGAGAATTTTCCACACTATTGCCCGTCGGGCTGAAAGTGCCGATGGTTGCACCACAGGATGTCGGGGCGCTGGCCGCAAGACTGCTGATGTCAGAGGTCACAGAAACAGGTCTTTATGCGTGTGAAGGGCCAAGCCTGTATGCGCCGCAGGATGTTGCCACAGTTCTTGGGCGCGTAGTGGGTCGCCCCGTATCGGTCCGTGAAATCCCGTCGGCTGACTGGCTGGCTTATTATCGTGAAAACGGTTTTTCCGAACAGGCAGCGCAGTCTTATGCACACATGACCAAACTGTTCATAAGCCAGCCCCACGAACAGGCAGGGATACGTTGCAAGGGTTCAACAGGGCTGGAGGCGTATTTTAAGGGCGTGTTTGGGGCGTGATACGGTTTACCTTTCAGGCCGGTTAGGGGTAAGTGCCCACAACGACCCACCCACGAGGACCAGCATGATCCGTCTTGACACCATCAGTAAGCATAATGGCCAGCGCCTGATTTTTATTGAAGCTTCGGCCGCGTTGCAAAAAGGCGAAAAGATCGGGCTGGTGGGGCCGAATGGGGCGGGGAAATCAACCCTGTTCCGCATGATAACCAAGCAGGACGAGCCCGATGAAGGGCAGGTGCTGATTGACCGTGGGGTCAGTATTGGCTTCTTCAGTCAGGACGTGGGGGAAATGCAAGGCCGGACTGCCGTGGCGGAAGTCATGGATGGGGCAGGGCCGGTGGCGGAGGTCGCAGCGGAACTTTCAGAGCTGGAAGCCGCCATGGCGGACCCGGAACAGTTTGATCAGCTTGACACCATTATCGAGCGCTTTGGCGAAGTTCAGGCCCGGTTTGAAGATTTAGGCGGTTACGCGCTTGAGGGCAAAGCCCGCGAAGTGTTGCATGGTCTTGGCTTCAGTCAGGAAATGATGGACGGAGACGTTGGCAAACTTTCCGGCGGGTGGAAAATGCGTGTCGCACTGGGCCGTATTCTGTTGATGCGCCCGGACGTTATGCTGCTGGATGAACCAAGCAACCATCTTGATCTTGAAAGTCTGATCTGGCTTGAACAGTTTCTGGCCGGTTATGATGGCGCGTTGCTTATGACATCGCATGACCGTGCCTTCATGAACCGTATCATCAACAAGGTGATTGAAATTGATGGCGGAAATCTAAACAGTTTTTCCGGTGATTATGAATTTTATGAACAGCAACGCGCCCTGAACGAAAAACAGCAGCAGGCGCAGTTTGAACGTCAGCAGGCCATGCTGGCGAAGGAAGTCAGTTTTATAGAACGCTTCAAAGCCCGTGCATCTCATGCGGCACAGGTGCAAAGCCGGGTCAAAAAACTGGAAAAAATTGACAGGGTTGAGCCCCCCAAGCGTCGACAGGCCCTCAGTTTCGATTTTCCCCCGGCTCCCCGGTCTGGGGACATTGTGGCCAACTTTCAGGGCGTGGATAAAAGCTATGGCAGCCGGGTAATTTATAAAGGGCTTGATCTGCTGATCCGCCGGGGTGAGCGCTGCTGTATTCTGGGCGTCAACGGGGCGGGTAAGTCAACGCTGTTGAAGCTGGTAGCGGGCACGACAAAACCGGATGCAGGCACTGTCACTGTCGGCAGCAATGTGAAGATGGGATATTTCGCCCAGCATGCCATGGATCTGCTGGATGGTGATCTGACCATTTTTGAAACGCTGGAGCGGGCTTTCCCCCTAGCCAATCAGGGTGCGTTACGGACGCTGGCTGGTGGTTTTGGCTTCTCGGGTGATGAAATTGAAAAAGTCTGTCGTGTGCTGTCGGGTGGTGAAAAGGCGCGGCTGGTTATGGCATTGATGCTGTATGACCCACCGAATTTTCTGGTGCTGGACGAACCGACCAACCATCTGGACATGGCCACAAAGGAAATGTTGATTACCGCGCTGTCGAATTACGAAGGCACAATGCTGTTTGTCTCGCATGACCGGCACTTTCTGGCAGCGCTTTCAAACCGGGTTCTGGAAATCACGCCGGAGGGTATTCACCAGTATGGCGGCGGCTACACGGAATATGTGGCCCGCACCGGGCAGGAGGCACCGGGGCTGCATGCCTGAAAGCGCCCATTTCTTTTCTTGCATCTGCCCGGCCAAAGGATGATCTTGGCGGGAATGTGGAACGAACCCTACCTTGAAACCTGTTGCCGTTCTGCCCTGCACCGGCTGTGTCTGGCTGGTGCGTTGGGCCGCCCAACAGGGCTGCGTGATGATCCGTGCCTGAAGCGGATGACGGAAATGGGTTTTGTCAGTCAAATTCCCCAGCAGGACGGGCAAAGTCGTTTTTTTGTGACAGATGAGGGTAAAGCCCGTCACGCCAGTGAAGTGCTGAAAATTGCTCAGGCTTTACCTGGGAAGCACACACACCATAAAGCCGCCGTATCAGGCTAATGATTCGGCCAGAAGAACTCTGGCAGGCGCTGGATGCTCTGGCGCTTGAACGCGGGCTGACGCCATCTGGGCTGGCCCGTGCGGCGGGGCTTGATGCCACAACATTTAATCCATCCCGCAGGGTCGGGGGAGATGGGGCCTTGCGATGGCCCGCCATGAGCAGCCTGCTGCGGGCTCTGGCTGTTTTGCAGACTCCGTTGGGCATTTTTGCCGCCCAGCTTGAAGGGGGGCTGGGGATGACAGAAGGGCTGCAAACCGCCCGCCGCACGCGGAGCCTGCCGCTGTCCCGCCTGAAGGGGTATGGTCTGTTTGATCTTTCTGGCCACCCCACAGGTATGGAGTGGGAGGATGCTGTCTTACCCGGTGCCGTGCCCCAAGGTGCGTATGCCGTGCGTGTTGATACAGACCGGCTGGAACCCGTGATGCGCGATGGCAGTTCCCTGATTGTTATGCCCGACCTGCACTTGCGTTGGTCAGATCGGGTTGTGATGTGCCGCCCGGATGCAGAGGCTGTGGTGGGACTATGGGATGGTCTGGAGCCGCCGGGGGTTGTTCCTTTCGATCAGGTCTCGCCTATATCGGAAGCGGTGCCGCACGCATCTGTGGCTGACCCGTCTGACCCCAACCAAAAGGCAGATAGAGCGGTTTCTGTTGATCAGCGCATACTGGTGCCGCAGGGGGCGGAGGGAGTGTGGATTCATCGCATCATCATGGTCACGGTGTAGGGCTGTCTGCCGAAATGAAGGCGTGAGAACGGCGTTCCTGCAGGGGGTAAAGGCAGGGGAGGAGCCCTTTTTCAGTCTATGCTGAAAAATTTACAGGAAAACAGACGTTCCCGTATGGGAACAGGCTGACTTTTGCTTTCTTATCGCTTAAAGGGAGCATCATGACCGACACACCCCTTTCGCTCATCCGCAATTTCTCGATTATTGCCCATATTGATCATGGGAAATCGACACTGGCTGACCGCCTGATTCAGGCTTGTGGCGCGCTGACCGCCCGCGAGATGACCAATCAGGTGCTCGACAACATGGAGCTGGAGCGCGAGCGCGGTATCACCATCAAGGCGCAGACCGTGCGCCTGACCTATCCTGCCAAGGATGGGAATATGTATGTGCTGAACCTGATGGACACGCCCGGACACGTTGACTTTGCTTATGAAGTCAGCCGCTCTCTGGCCGCGTGCGAAGGGTCGCTGCTGGTGGTGGATGCGTCACAGGGTGTGGAAGCGCAGACGCTGGCCAACGTGTATCAGGCAATTGATGCCAACCACGAAATTGTGCCGGTTCTGAACAAGGTTGATCTGCCTGCGGCTGAACCCGAACGCGTTAAAGCGCAGATTGAGGAAGTCATTGGCATCTCTGCCGATGATGCTGTGGAAATTTCTGCCAAGACCGGCCTGAATATTGAAGGCGTTCTTGAAGCGGTGGTGACACGCCTGCCACCCCCGGTTGGGGATGCGGAAAAGCCGCTTCAGGCCATGCTGGTTGATAGCTGGTATGACCCTTATCTGGGTGTGATCGTGCTGGTTCGCGTCAAGGAAGGCCGCCTGCATCGCGGCATGAAAATGCGCATGATGTCCAGCGGGGCTGTGCATCAGATTGATCAGGTAGGCGTGTTCTCCCCCCGTATGACGCCCGTTGAAAGCCTTGGCCCGGGGGAGATGGGGTATATCAATGCCGCTATCAAAACCGTGGCCGACTGTAACGTGGGTGACACCATTACGGATGATCGCCGCCCGGCTGATAAAGCGCTGGCAGGGTTCAAGCCGTCCATTCCTGTGGTGTGGTGTGGTCTTTTCCCGATTGTTGCGGATGACTTTGAGAAACTGCGTGACAGTCTGTCAAAACTGCGCCTGAACGATGCATCCTTCCATTATGAAGCGGAAACATCGGCTGCGCTGGGTTTTGGTTTCCGCTGTGGCTTCCTTGGGCTGCTGCATCTGGAAATCATTCAGGAACGTCTGTCTCGCGAATTCGATCTTGATCTGATCGCAACCGCGCCGTCTGTTGTGTACAAACTGACACTGACCAACGGCACGGAAGAAGAACTGCACAACCCGGCAGATATGCCAGACCTGTCGCAGATTGAAACCATTTACGAACCATGGATCAAAGCGACCATCATGGTGCCAGATGAATATCTGGGTGCTGTGCTGACGCTGTGCACGGAACGTCGTGGTGTGCAGGTTGATCTGACCTATGTGGGTTCACGTGCCATGGCAGTGTATCGCTTGCCGCTGAACGAAGTGGTGTTTGATTTCTATGACCGCCTGAAATCACTGACCCGTGGTTACGCCAGCTTTGACTACCAGATGGATGGGTATGAGGAGAGCGACCTTGTGCGTATCTCCATTTTGGTCAATCAGGAACCGGTGGATGCGCTGTCTTTCATTGCGCACCGGTCGGCAGCAGAAACCCGTGGCCGCGCCATTTGTGCCCGTCTGAAAGACCTTATCCCCCGCCAGTTGTTCAAGATTGCGGTTCAGGCCGCTATTGGCAGCAAGGTGATTGCGCGTGAAACCATCGGGGCGCTGTCAAAGGATGTGACGGCAAAATGTTATGGCGGTGATATTTCCCGTAAGCGCAAACTGCTTGAAAAGCAGAAAGAAGGTAAGAAGCGCATGCGGCAGTTTGGTAAGGTGGAAATCCCGCAAAGCGCCTTCCTTGCTGCCCTGAAAATGGATGGCTGAACGGAAACGGCAGGGGCAATCCCCCTGTCTTTTTTGTTCCTCTACACGAAAAGGCAGGGCTGCCCCGGCAGTAAGGCGTACTTGATACGTCCTGTTTCCGTGTTTATGTCGGATACTGTCCTGCCGGAGTTGTTGACCCAACCATGAACAGTACTGCGCCTCTTGACGTTGGCGACCACCAGCACGCCACTTTCCCCGAAGGTCTTGATCTGGAATGTGGGGTGCATCTTGCCCCGGTTGATGTTGCCTACCGTACCTACGGCACGCTTTCTGCCAAACGCGATAACGCCATTGTCGTGTGCCACGCCTTTACGGGTGATCAATATGTGGCAGACATTCACCCTCTGACGGGTAAACCGGGGTGGTGGGGGCGTATGGTCGGGCCGGGACGCCCGATCGATACCAACCGATTTTTCGTCATCTGCATGAATGTGCTGGGTGGCTGCATGGGCAGCACTGGCCCCCGTTCGCTGCGTACCGATGGTAAGGGAAACGGCACCGAACGCTGGGGCACCGATTTTCCGCCCATTACCATCCGCGACATGGTGCGGGCTCAACATATGCTGGTGCGGCATCTGGGGATTGAGCGCCTGTTTGCTGTTGTGGGTGGGTCCATGGGCGGTATGCAGGTGCTTGAATGGGCGGTGACGTATCCGCACATGATGCTGGCGGCCATGCCCATTGCGACAGCCCCGTATCATTCCGCGCAGAATATCGCGTTTAATGAGGTGGGTCGTCAGTCCATTTTTGCAGACCCTGACTGGCATGGGGGACGCTACTGGCAGCAGGGCGTGGTTCCTGCGCGCGGCTTGGCCGTGGCCCGCATGATGGCGCACATCACTTACCTTTCCGAAGAAGCGTTGACCCGCAAATTTGGGCGGCGTGTGCGCAAAGACCCGTCAAATGCACAGGCTCCGGAAGCCTCACTTTCGATGTTCAGTGACGTGTTCGAAGTAGAGTCCTACCTGCGTTATCAGGGCTCAGCTTTTGTGCGTCGGTTTGATGCCAATTCCTACCTGACCATCACCCGCGCCATGGACTGGTTCGATCTTGCCGCCGAGCATGATGGTGAACTGCCAGCCGCTTTTGCTGGCACGCCGGTGCGGTTCTGTGTGGTGTCCTTTTCGTCTGACTGGTTGTTCCCGACCTCCAGCGCCCGGTATCTGGTGCGGGCACTGAATCAGGCGGCGGCCAACGTATCTTTTGTTGAAATTGATACGGACAAAGGGCACGATTCCTTCTTGCTGGATGAACCCGATTTTGACCGCACAGTCCGGGGTTTTCTGTGCGGTGTGGCAGAACATGCGGGGCTTGCCTGATGCGCCTTGATCAACGGCTGATTGCCGACATGATTGAACCCGGAACCCGTGTGCTTGATATCGGCAGCGGGGATGGGGCCCTGATTGACCATCTGTTCCGCATGCGTGGCTGCGATGCTCGCGGTATTGAAATTGATATGCGTGAAGTCACCCGTGCCGTGGCGCATGGTCTGCCCGTAGTGCATGGCGATGCCGACCATGACCTTGCGCATTATCCTGACGGCGCATTTGACTACGTTGTGTTGCAGCGTACCTTGCAGGCTGTGGAACGCCCGCGTGAAGTGCTGCGTCAGATGCTGCGTATTGGCCGCCATGCCATTGTGTCTTTCCCCAATTTTGGGCACTGGCAGTTGCGGCTTATGTTGCTGTTCAGTGGTCGCATGCCCATGACCAGCGTGTGGAATACCCAGTGGTATGAAACCCCGAATATTCACCCCTGTACCATCAGGGACTTTCTGGCCCTGTGTCAGGAGGAGGGATATTGTGTTCAGAAATGGATGGCTGTTGATGAAGATGGGGAGCGCGCGCCGTGGCGGCGTTCCATCCGTCTGGCCAATCTGTTTGGTGAACAGGCATTGTTTCTGTTGGGGCGTAAAGGCGACTGCTAAGGACGCCGTAACACAGCAATAGTTATTAGTGTCAGTGTTGTAACATAAACTTTCTTCTAAAAAATTTGTTAGGTATTCGTGGTGGTGTCAGCAATTTCTGGCATTGAATAGCACCAGTTTCTTTTCAAAAATCCGTTTGAAACTGGCTAAGTATTATGGATTTGCCTGTGTCCTCATGTTTGGTGAATGCTGACCTCAGGAAATGAGATTACCCTGATTGGCGGCTTTCTTTTAGGACCAATATGGTACGGAAGGCTTGCGAGACCAGAAAAGTCCGCTTATATACCCTAAACACAAGGGCAGGGTTTTTCAGAGAACGTCTTCTGAAAATGGGTCACGCTGCCAGTATTTGTTAAAATTCACGACCTCAGTCAGCGCCTGCTGTAGTTCAGGCTTGCCTGACAGGTGGTCTGACAATGAAGGTGCGCAGCTGAAAAGGGGTGGTTTCGTCTCGTTTTTCAGGTAGCACGAAGAGGTTACGCCCTGATGACTACGTTTTCCGATCTGAAGCTTGCCGAGCCCCTGCTGAAGGCGCTGGCCGAGGAAGGGTATGAAAACCCGACCCCCATCCAGGCTCAGTCCATCCCTCATTTGCTGGCCGGGCGCGATCTGCTTGGTCTGGCCCAGACAGGCACGGGCAAAACGGCTGCATTTGCTCTGCCTATCCTTGATTATCTGCTGAAAAACCCGAAAGCCGCAGGCCCGAAAAAAGCCCGCGTCCTTATTCTTGCCCCCACGCGTGAACTGGTTTCCCAGATCAGCGATAGCTTCAAGGCGTATGCACGCCACATGAAGTTTACGCAGGCTGTTGTGTTTGGTGGTGTAGGGCAGGGACGGCAGGTTGAAGCCATGCGCCGCGGTGTGGACGTGCTGGTGGCAGCACCGGGGCGTCTGCTTGACCTGATTGGTCAGGGTTATATCGACCTGTCAGCGCTTGAAGTGCTGGTGCTGGACGAAGCCGACCGTATGCTCGACATGGGGTTTGTGCGCGATATCCGGCGTATTATGACCTTCCTGCCCGCCAAGCGTCAGACGCTGCTGTTCTCGGCAACCATGCCGCGCAGCATTGCCGAACTGGCTAGCTCGCTGCTGAACGACCCGGCAAAGGTCGAGGTCACGCCTCCCTCCAGCACGGTCGATCGTATTCAGCAGGCTGTGATGTTTGTTGACGGTTCGAACAAGCGCGATGCGTTACTGACTCTGGTTGAATCTCCCAAAGTTGCCCGTGCGGTTGTCTTCACGCTGATGAAGCACGAAGCCAACAAGGTTGCAGAGTTTCTAAACAAGAACAGCATTGTGGCGGAAGCGATTCACGGCAACAAATCGCAGGGCGCACGTGAGCGTGCAATGAAAGGCTTCCGTGCGGGGAGCGTGAAAGTGCTGGTTGCGACTGATATCGCTGCACGCGGCATTGACGTTGATGATGTCAGCCACGTGTTCAACTACGACCTGCCGAATGTGCCTGAAAGCTATGTGCACCGTATTGGCCGTACGGCCCGTGCGGGGCGTGATGGCTGGGCTGTGTCATTCTGTGACCCGGAACAGCGTGCATGGTTGCGCGATATTGAAAAAACCATTGGTAAGCCAATTCCGGTTGTGCGCGATCACCCCTGGCATTCTGCTGATGCAGAAAATTCAACCATGCGCCCCCCCGTGTTGGGCGGTGGTGGTGGCCGTGGTCGTGGCGGCCCACCGCGTGGTGGTGCTGGTGGTGGTCGTGGCCGTGGTGGCCCACCGCGCGGTGGCGCGCCGCGCTCTGGTGGCGGAAATGGCCGCATGGGTGGCAGCCGCGCCGCTGCTGGCCGCGCCGGATAAATCATATCCCTTACGGGCAGGAACCAGAAAAGCCACTGCGGGAGACCGTGGTGGCTTTTTTATTGCTGTGACGATGGGATCAAGAGTTTGACTGACACTGCGCAATGGTCAGATAGCGTAGAAGTTTCTTGTCTATTATATGTCAAAACATGAAGTGATTGAGGTATTTTCCAATCAATACTGTTTCCGCCAAGTAAAATGTGGTCAATGAAATACGTTCCATTTTCACAGGGGCTTGCCCACCCCGCAGTTGTTAGGTCAAGCAGCGCGATGTGGCTAAGGCGGCCAAAAAATGGATCATCATGCGTCATCCGGCGATTGAAATCGCCCATTATGATGAAATTCTCGCGCTGTTTCTGCCGGTCAGCGATCCACTGTTGTAATGCCGAGAACTGCTGAACCAAAATGGGGCAGGAATGTCCACGGTCAGTAGGTGGGTTGTCCCAACAGCCTGTTTTCAGATGGACCACCAAAAGCCTTACTTTGGTTGCACCATAGTAAAGCGTGGCATCAAGCCCACTGCGCAAAGGATGGGAAGCAGCGCCTGAACCGATGGTGAGGGACGTCACATCAGGATTCAGGGTGATCCGCAAGTCGCGCCTAACAGCAAGCCCTGTATGCTGGATAATCGGGTCTTGTGTCAGAAAAATCTGATAGGTGCTGGCGGGGAAAATACGAGCGGCAGTTTCAAGAGAATCGACCTCCTGAAAGCCAATAAGATCTGCATTTAGATGCTGGGCGTAGGCAGCAAGCTTGGCGAAGTCTGATGCCGTGCGATGCGGAATATCGGATGGAGCAGTCAAGCTCGACGGGGCAGTGGCATCAAGCAGCCAGTCCATATTCCATGTGGCAATTTTAAGCGGGGCAGCCGCTTGCGCCGCGAGGATCGGGTTGGCTTGCCACAGCCACAGCAGGGTATGCAGAAAAAGACAAAGGAAACCCCGGCGAGGCTGTGGCTTCGCCGGGGTGTAGTCTGAATAAAGACCGCTAGCGGTGTTACGCGGGTTCTTTTTCCAGTTTGGAAATGGTTTCCGGAATGGAAACGCTGCTGTGCGTATTTTCATCCAGAATGCTGATTTCGCCTGAGCCGATGTCATAGAACCAGCCTTGCAGGAACAAGGTGCCCCGCGCCAGCCCTGCTGCAACAGCGGGGTGTGTTTTCAGGTGGGCAATCTGCAACAGCACATTGCGTTCAGACAGGGTGCGGACGTTGGCCGGACCAGCGTCTTCAGCTTTCAGATCGCTCATGGATGCACGGGCTGCTTCGGCATTTCGCAGCCAGCTTGCCACGGTTGGCATTGTATCCAGGCCGCTTTTCTTGGGAGCAAGCAGAGCCTTCATCGCACCGCAGTCAGAATGACCGCAGACAATAATGGCCGATACACCCAGTCCCATGACAGCATATTCAATGGCGGATGACACACCACCCAGCATTTCACCGTAGGCGGGAACGATGTTGCCAATGTTACGCAGAATGAACAGGTCACCCGGTTCTGTCTGGGTAATCAGGTTGGGGTTGATGCGGCTATCAGCGCAGGCAATGAACAGGGCGTCCGGGGACTGCCCCTTTGCCAGAGAAGCAAACAGCTTCTCCTTTGCGGGGAACACCTCGGTATTGAAATGTTCAACGCCGCGAAGCAGCGAGATTAGGCTGGATCGGGCTTCAGAACATGTGGGCATAGATTAGCTCCAGATAAAGCACTCAGGCGGTGAACCGATAATGAACGGTCGTTCATCATGGTAGAGTTGCTTTAAACGCATGACATCCCCTTTTTTTCCGCAACTCTGAAAAAAAATTTAAAGAAACTGAAAAAGTGGGAGAAAACTGCGCTTTTTATTTTTATTAGATGCCTGAATGTGCGGTGGATATAAAAAACGTGATGGTCCCGGCACGGGAAACCATCACGTTTGAAGGAAAACTCACGACAAAAGAGATTGGGGTCTCTTATCAGGACAGCGGATCATCATCTTCCGGTTCGCTCATCTGGTCAGCCGGATGGCGTACTGGTCCGGGCACGCTGCGCGGGCGCGCAGGTGCTTCTGCCTGACGGCGGGTGAAGTTGGCCCCCACAACTGCCAGTTCCATGAAGTTATCAGCCTGACGGCGAAGATCATCCCCAATAAGCGGCGGATTGGAGCGCATGGAGGAGACGACGGACACCCGAGTGCCCTGCCGCTGCACGGCTTCAACAACGCGACGGAAGTCTGAATCGCCCGTAAACAAGATGGCGTGGTCAATATGGGGTGCCATTTCCATCATATCGACGGCAATTTCAATTTCCATATTGCCTTTGACGCGACGCTTACCCGTGGAATCCGTAAATTCGCGCGCGGGTTTGGTGACCAAGAAATACCCATTGTAAGATAGCCAGTCGGTCAGTGGCTTCAGGGGGGAATAATCTTCAGTGTCCAGAATCGCGGCATAGTAATAGGCGCGGATGACGTGCGTTTTAGAGGCAAAGAAATCTAGAAGTTTTTTGTAGTCAACATCAAAGCCCAGGCTCCTTGATGTAGAGTAAAGGCTTGAGCCATCAATAAAAAGACAGGTTCTTTCGTCTTTTTTCAGATTCATTACGAGTATGTCCTTTAATATAACAGCCGGGGATATTGTGAATTTTTGTTAAAAATCGGGCCGTTGGTGAGCGTAAACATGCTTACCATGCTTAATTCTACTGCTGTTTCTAAAAAAAGATACATTTAAATCATGAAATCAAGGAAGGGTACGGAAATGGTGCTAATTGCAGTGGGTGCAAACCTGCCGTGTAATGGGCGGGATGCTCTTGCGACATGCAAAGCTGTGGTGGAGGCCCTGCGAGGACAACCGGCAATACAGGTTGAGGCTGTTTCTCACTGGTATGAAAGCGCGCCTATCCCGCCTTCCGGGCAGCCGCCCTACGTCAACGGGGCGGTGCGTATCAGCACGACATTGGCACCGGAAGACCTCTTGAAAGTGCTGCAAAAGCTGGAGCATGATTTTGGAAGGGAGCGGTCTGTGCCCAATGCAGCCCGGACTCTTGATCTAGATATTATTGCCGTTGGGGACACCTGTCAGGACGATCCGCATCTGATGCTGCCGCATCCAAGAGCGCACGAGCGGGCTTTTGTGTTACTGCCTGTGCGGGATGTCATGCCGGATTGGGTTCATCCTGCCACGGGTCTGCCGTTAAATACTCTGCTGACAAACGTTGCGGGACAGGAAATCAGCCAAATTCAGGAATAAGCCCTTTCTTGCTGGTGGCTGATAGGTTACTATGCTTGTTCTATATCTTGTAGCTGAATTGTCTGGAGGCTCTTCGTAATGGCCCGCGTCACCGTCGAAGACTGCGTAGAGAAAGTCCCGAACCGCTTTGAACTGGTGCTGTATGCGGCCCAGCGCGCCCGCAATATTTCCCGCGGTGAAGAGCTTACCATTGACCGTGATAATGACAAGAATCCGGTTGTGGCGCTGCGCGAAATTGCGGACGAAACGGTTAAACTGCCCGAACTGCGCAATGATCTGATCCGTTCTCAGGCCCGTGAGCCAGAGCCCGAACCTGTTGATGAAGAAGTGCAGGATCTGGTGCCGACAGAGCAGAACATTTTTGGTCTGCAGGAAGTTTCTCCGGAAGAAGAAGCGGCTGATGATGCTGGCGCTGTTGAAGCCGCTCTGAGCGGGCGCACACGTCGGTAAGCGCGAGTGACGCAGGCAGGGAACGAAAACCCGACTGATGCTCTTGCTCCCACGCTGGAGCCTGTTGGCGCTAACACGTCCCCTGCCGTGGTGGAAACACCCGAAGCCGCTCTAACCCCGCCCGATAAAGGCCGTGGGGATATAAATTGTGAGCGGCTGATCAGTGTTGTGCAGGACTATGCTCCTGCCGCTGATGCTGATCTTATTCGTCGCGCATTTGATGTGGCGAAAAAGGCCCATGAAGGCCAACTTCGTGACAATGGTGACCCCTACATAACGCACCCACTGGCTGTAGCCATGATTCTGGCTGGATTCAGGTTGGATGTGCCGTCTCTGCTGACAGCGCTTCTGCATGACACTGTTGAAGATACGGGCGTCACGCAGGATGAACTGCGCACCCAGTTTGGTCCGGTTGTGGCTGATCTGGTCGATGGGGTGACAAAGCTTACCCGGCTGGAACTTCAGTCCGACCGGACCAAGCAGGCGGAAAACTTCCGTAAGCTTGTGCTCGCGATGTCGAAAGACATTCGGGTTCTGCTGGTGAAGCTGGCGGATCGCCTCCACAATATGCGGACCCTCCATTTTGTGGAGCGTGTAGACCGGCGGCAACGGATTGCCCGTGAAACGCTGGATATTTATGCCCCCCTTGCCGAGCGTATCGGTATGGACCGGGTCAAGACAGAGTTGCAAAACCTGTCTTTTGCGCAGCTTGAGCCCGAAGCAGATGCGACCATTCGCGCCCGCCTCAACTATCTGCGGGGGCAGGGGGCTGATGTTATTGAAGAAGTCCGCCGCGAACTGCTTCGCCTGTGTCATGAGGCCGGGCTGAAAAATGTTCATGTGTCGGGGCGTGAGAAGTCGCCTTATTCCATCTGGGAGAAAATGCAGCGCCGGAATGTGGCGTTTGAACAGCTTTCAGATATCATGGCGTTTCGCGTTTTGGTTGAAGCACGCGAAGATTGTTATATGGCGCTTGGGGCGGTGCATGCCGCCTATCCGGTTATTGCCGGACGCTTCAAGGATTACATCTCTACCCCCAAGGCTAACGGATACCAGAGCCTTCATACGGGGGTGACGCTTCGGTCTCCGCGTAACCAGAAAATTGAAGTTCAGATCAGAACCTCGGCCATGCATGATGTGGCTGAAAACGGGGTTGCGGCTCACTGGGCCTATAAAGAAGGTACGGCGGAGGATGAAAGCGGCCCCGCCAGCTTTAGGCGTCCGCGCTGGGTGCAGGATCTGCTGGAAATTCTGGAAGCTTCCTCGGCTCCTGATGAGTTTCTTGAGAACACCAAGCTGGAACTTTATCAGGACCAAGTGTTCTGCTTCTCGCCAAAGGGGCAGCTTATTTCGCTGCCGCGTGGCGCAACGCCTGTCGATTTCGCCTATGCCGTTCATAGCCAGATTGGCGATTCCTGTGTGGGGGCCAAGATCAATGGCCGCCTGATGCCCCTGCGGCACGAATTGCAGAACGGCGATCAGGTCGAAATCATGACTGCTCGGGGTGGCGCACCGTCGCCATCGTGGGAGCGGTTTGTTGTCACGGGTAAGGCGCGTGCGCGTATCCGCCGTTATGTGGCGGCCCAACAGCGTCAGACTTATCTGGATAACGGACGTGCGGCCCTAGCCAAGGCCTTCCGGCAGGAAGGTGTTGATGGGTCTGAAAAGGTTATTGAAACAACCCTGAAGGGGCTTAAACAAAGCTCCCTTCAGGATCTGTATGTCGCTGTCGGCAACAATAACCTCAGCGCAAGGGATGTTGTCTCTGCGGCGTATCCGGAACTTCGGCGGGCAGCGCGTGCGCCGCGCATGGTTCCGGGGCTTCCCGGCGTGCTGGGGACTGCGGGGCCTCGCCCACGGAACGTATCTGGTGGCGGGGGAGACCGGCGCTCTGGTGGCTCTATTCCTTTGGTGGGGCTTGGGCCGGGGGTGGCGACCCATTTTGCAGCCTGCTGTCATCCGTTGCCGGGTGACCGGATTGTGGGTGTGGTGGCAACGGGCAAGGGCATTACCGTCCATACCCGGAACTGCCAGACGCTTGAGAGTTTTGCTGCGACCCCTGAACGCTTTTTGGATGTCGATTGGGATTATGACGCCATGGCCCGCGCAGGCAGTGGCGAATTGCGGGTCGGCCGTATTTCCATCGTGGCTGAAAATGAACCGTCTGTGCTGGCGACGATTACCAATGCTGTTTCCAAGGGGGATGCGTCGATTGTCAATTTGAAGATTGTGCATCGTCAGCTCGATTTCATGGAAATACTGGTGGACGTGGAAGTGCGCGACCTGCGGCATCTTTCCTCGGTTATTGCTGGGTTAAGGGCTGCGCAGGGCATCGCGCAGGCAGACAGGGCGCGATCATGACGCAAAACTTTCCCCTTGGGCGTCAGAGGTCGGAATGAGCGTGATTGCCGCAGGGGTTGATCTGTGTGACATGCGCCGGATAGAGCAGGCCATCGACCGTTTTGGCGACCGCTTTCTGATGCGCGTTTTCACCCCGACCGAACGGAAACGGGCGGAACGGCGCAGCGGGCAGGCCCGTATTGGGGCCTATGCCAAACGGTGGGCTGCGAAAGAAGCGTGCGCAAAAGCATTGGGCACAGGTTTTGCGCAAGGTGTGGCGCACAGTCTGATTGGGGTGGAAAACCTTGAGACCGGACAGCCCACCCTTGTTTTGAAAGGCGCTGCACAGGCACGGTTGCAGGCGTTGATGCCCGCCGGGTGTGTGCCCCATGTGGTGCTAAGTATGACGGACGAGCCGCCTTACGCCTTTGCCGAGGTTATTATCTCGGCGCGTTCGGGTTGACATCCTTGGGGGCGCACGGCTTCATCCGCACGATTTTTCTTTTTGAACTGATGCAAAGCAGGCGATGCAGGACATGACCAAATCGGATTATCCTCCCTCAGAAGCAGGCGTGGATCGTCCCGCATCACCGGGCCGGGTTTTTCTGGACTATGTGCGGACCATCATCACCGTTGCGCTGGCCGTCACTCTGGTGCGGACATTTCTGTTTGAATCGTTCGTTATTCCGTCGGGGTCCATGATCCCTACCTTGCAGGTAGGTGACTATCTATGGGTCTCCAAATATAGTTACGGCTATTCAAAATACTCGCTGCCGTTTTCGCCCAATCTGTTTGAGGGGCGCATCTGGGCAGGAACACCCCATCGTGGCGATGTGGCCGTCTTCCGATTCACCAAAGATACGTCAGTTGATTATATCAAGCGGATTATCGGGCTGCCGGGGGACCACATTCGGGTCACTGCGGGCCATCTGTATCTGAATGATCAGCCTGTACCGTGCCTCAACCCGCATCCTTACACAGCCATTGATGAATCGCAGGTGTCGATGGAAGGGGAAGCTTGTGAAGAGCAGCTTCCGGGGAGTGCTGGCCGTGGTGTTGTGGCGCATCAGGTGCTGAAGCTGATGGATGATGGTGCACAGAATAACACGCCCGATTACGTCGTGCCGCCGGGGTATTTCTTCGCCATGGGCGATAACCGCGACGATAGCGCAGATAGCCGCTTCATGGGCGATGGGCCGAAAGACCTTGGCTTCGTGCCAATGGAAAATCTGGTTGGTCAGGCGCAACGGGTGTTTTTCTCGGTCGATTCCGCGCATCCTCTCTGGCAGTTCTGGTATTGGCCGGTTGAAATCCGCTGGGGCCGTATCCTGCGGAGTGTGGCGTGACCACCCAACGGACAGACAGCGTTCTGCAACCCGCAGGGGAAGCGCTGCAACGGTTACTGGGGTATAAATTCACCAAACCTGCCCTGCTGCATGAAGCGCTGACCCATCGTTCGGCCGCGTATCAGAATGCAGGGGGCAGGCGTCGCTCCCAGAAAGCTAAGGGGGCAGGGTCTAACGAACGGTTAGAGTTTGTTGGTGACCGTGTGCTTGGCCTGCTGATGGCGGAATGGTTGCTCGAGCGTTATCCGGATGAGCAGGAGGGGGCTCTGGGCTCCCGTCTGGCGCATCTGGTTTCCCGCACGACGTTGGCAGAAATTGCGGATCGGTTTGATCTGGCAAAATATCTGACGGTTGCAGCGCATGAAGCCCGTGTCGGCGTGCAAGGAACGGCGAGCGTTGTGGCGGACGCACTGGAAGCTGTTCTGGGGGCAGTGTTTCTGGATGGTGGCCTTGACCCGGCCAGAAAAATTGTCCGGCACGCCTGGAAACCAATGCTTGATGCGCAGGCCAAGCCGCCCAAAGACCCTAAAACTGCCTTGCAGGAATGGGTTTTGGCACGCGGGCAGGTTTTGCCGGTTTATGAAACAATAGGGGCGGATGGCCCCTCTCACGCGCCACTGTTTGTGGTTGAGGTTCGGGCGGGTGGCAAAAGTGGGGAAGGCCGTGCGGGTAGCAAGCGCGCGGCTGAAAGTGCTGCTGCTGCAAGTTTGCTGGAAAAATTAGAGGGCTCACAACATGGCTGAAACAACACGCTGCGGGTTTGCAGCATTGGTGGGCGCCCCAAACGCCGGCAAATCGACTCTGCTCAACCGCATGACAGGGGCAAAGCTGTCTATTGTCAGCCCCAAAGCCCAGACCACGCGGTTTCGCGTGCTGGGTATTCTTATGCGGGAAAAGACCCAGATTTTGCTGGTTGATACTCCCGGTATTTTCCGCCCACGCCGCAAGCTTGATCGCGCCATGGTGGCTGCCGCGTGGACTGGGTCAGATGATGCAGACATTACCTTGCTGCTGATTGATGCAAAATCAGGCCTGACGGAAGCGGTTGAGGAAATTATGGACCGGCTGGCGAAAGCGGGTCGTAAAGTCTGGCTGGTGCTCAACAAGACGGATCTGGTACACCGGGAAGCCTTGCTGCCGCTGACAGCTGCTGTAACCGAAAAACTGTCGGTTGAGCATGTGTTCATGGTCAGTGCGCGTTCGGGCAGTGGTGTGGATGACCTGTTGGACAAACTGGCCGAAAACCTGCCGGAAGGCCCCTATCTGTACCCTGAAGACGACCTGACCGATCTGCCAGACCGCTTGCTGGCTGCCGAACTGGTGCGTGAGCAGATTTTCATGCAGACGCATGAGGAAGTGCCTTACGGTGCCACTGTCGAGACGGAAAGCTACAAGGAACGGCCGGACGGTTCCGTGCGGATTGATGCGACCATTTATGTTTCCCGTGCAGGCCATAAAGCCATTCTGATAGGGGAGCGTGGTCAGAAGATCCGCCAGATTGGGGAGCGCGCCCGCAAGCAGCTTTCCGCACTTCTGGAACGCGAGTGCCACCTGTTTCTGAACGTGAAAGAACGTTCGGGCTGGGATGAAGAACGCGCCCGGCTGCGCGCCATTGGCCTGGATGATGTGCCATAAGGCGGCTCTGCCCGCTTGTGGCCTTGGCTTATGAAGGATAAGAGAGGGGCAACTTGCCTTGCCCCTTGTTGGGCAGGGCCTATTTCAGACTGAATGCGTGATCGAGGGCCAATGACTGCATCCACTGGCGAAACGCCAAGCCGCAAACGCGTGTTGCTCAAGGTTTCTGGTGAAGCTCTGATGGGTGATGGTGCCTTTGGGGTAGACCAGAAAACCGTTGAGCGTATTGCCAATGACGTTGCCAATGTTGTGCGTGACGGCATTGAAGTCTGTCTGGTTGTGGGTGGTGGCAACATTTTCCGGGGTCTGGCCGCTGCCGCCAAGGGGATGGACCGTGCGCAGGGTGACTATGCCGGGATGCTGGCCACGGTCATTAACGCGCTGCTGTTGCAGAACGCGCTTGAGCGTGAGCAGATTCCGACCCGCGTAATGTCAGCCATCCATATGTCTTCCATTGCCGAACCCTATATTCGCCGTCGGGCTGTGCGTCATATGGAAAAAGGCCGTGTGGTTATCTTCGCGGCTGGCACTGGCAACCCGTTCTTCACAACCGATACGGCTGCGGCTTTGCGTGCGGCCGAAATGGAATGTGACGTGCTGCTGAAAGGCACGCAGGTTGACGGTGTTTATTCAGCAGACCCCAAGCGTGATGCGAGTGCAGTGCGCTATGAACAACTGACCTATATGGATGTTCTGGCAAACCAGCTTAACGTGATGGATGCTGCGGCCATCAGTCTTGCACGTGAAAACAAACTGCCAATTATTGTTTTCAACATTGGTGAAACTGGTTCCTTTGCGCGCGTCATGCGTGGTGAAGGGGCATTTACCACAATTATTGAAGCAGCCTGAATCAACCGGCTGCATCTGTTACAGCTTATGATGGGGCGGAGAAATACCGTCCAGGAAACGGGAGAACAAAACCGTGTCTGACCTGAATGCTCTTACTGAAGACCTGACGCGCCGTATGGATGGCGCGCTGGAAAGCCTGCGTCGTGACTTTGCTGGTCTGCGCTCTGGCCGTGCCAGCCCGGCTCTGCTGGAGCCCGTGCGGGTGGAAGCCTATGGCGGGGAAGTGCCACTGACACAGGTTGGGTCAATCGCGGTGCCAGAAGCCCGTATGCTGACGGTGCAGGTGTGGGACCGTGGGCTGGTTAGTGCTGTTGAGCGTGCGATCCGTGATTCCGGGCTGGGCCTGAACCCGGCAGCAGATGGTCAGACTGTTCGTGTACCCATTCCGCAGTTGACGGAAGAACGCCGCCATGAACTGGCACGCGCCGCCGCCCGTTATGCGGAAGGGGCAAAGATTGCGGTGCGTGGTGTGCGTCGTGACGGCATGGACACCACCAAAAATCTGGAAAAGAAAAGCGAAATCAGCCAGGACGATGTGAAGGTCTGGTCTGATGCCATTCAGAAACTGACAGACCAGTACGTTAAGAAAATTGACGATATGCTGGCTGATAAGGACCGCGAGATTAAGCAGGTCTGACATTAGTGGCGTCAGGTTTTCTTTCTCTTGCCCGTGGTGGTGGATCAGTGCCGACCAAGTCTGCCGGTAAAATAGACACCAAAGCTGTTGTGCCAGCGCATGTTGCCGTCATTATGGACGGCAACGGACGCTGGGCGTTTGAGCGCGGGTTGCCCAGGCTGGCTGGCCATAAGGCCGGGGCCGAAGCTGTCTCTCGCTGCTTGCGCGCGGCCATCAATCGCGGCGTAAAATACCTGACGCTCTATGCGTTTTCGTCTGAAAACTGGTCGCGTGAGCCTACGGAAGTAGCCGACCTGACCAGTCTTCTGCGTTATTATCTTCGCCATAAAGTGGCTGAACTGCACAAAGAAGGCGTGCGCATCCGCTTTATTGGTGATCTGGCGCGCTTTGATGCCTCCTTGCGTGAAGAACTGGCGCGCGCAGAAGCGCTGACACGCGACAATACCCGGATCACACTGCTTTTGGCGCTGTCTTACGGCGGGCGTGGCGATATTGTGCAGGCGGCACACCGTTTGGCACAGGCGGTCGCGAGTGGGGATTTGAAGCCAGACCAGATCACGGAAACTTTGTTTGCCGATAAACTCTGGACAGCAGGTATCCCGGACCCAGATGTGGTTGTCCGTACCAGTGGGGAGTTTCGTCTTTCCAACTTTCTGCTGTGGCAAAGTGCCTATGCCGAACTTGTTTTTCTGGATGTCTTCTGGCCGGACTTCAATGAAGGGCATTTTGCAACCGTGCTGGATACGTACGCACGGCGTGAACGCCGTTTTGGTGCGCGGCCAAAAGCATGAGTGCTTCCTCCACCACGGCGTGGCGTGATCTCCGTGTCAGACTTCTTTCTGCCTGTGTGTTGATTGCCGTGGCGAGTGTGTCCATTGGTATGGGTGGCTTGCTGTATAAATGCCTTATTCTGGGCGTTATGGGAGGAATGGCGGCTGAGGCGGCTATCCTCTTCGGTCTTTCGGTTAAATCGTGGCGTGGCGCTTTATACGTGTTTTGGGCACTGGGCGCAGGTTTGGCAGCAGCGACTGGCCGATGGGATGCCTTCCCAGCGTTCTGTCTGACATCATTGGTGTTTGGCGCTCCGCTCTGCGCCATCATGTGTGTCATTGTGCTGTCGGGGAACGCGTTGCTGTGGTTGCGGATTGAAAGTGCGTGGCCTGTTCTGTTTGTTGTGTGCGTTGTTGTTGCAAGTGACAGTTGTGCTTATCTAACAGGCCGTCTGATAGGCGGCCCAAAGCTGGCCCCGCGTATTTCACCGGGAAAAACGTGGTCTGGTTCATGCGGTGGGCTGGTTGGCGCTGTTCTGTTTGGGGGTGGTATTGCCCTTGCCGCTGGGCAGGGCGGCGTTGGCACAGCAGCGGTATGGGCGGCTGTGCTGGGCGTGGTAGCGCAAGCGGGTGATCTGGCCGAAAGCGGCATGAAGCGCGCACTCGGCGTGAAAGATTCCGGAACCCTGTTGCCGGGGCATGGCGGTCTGCTTGACCGGTTTGATGGTCTTGTAGCGGCGGCGCCTGTGGCGGCTGTGGTTTCTTTATGTGTTATGTCATCCGCGCCGTTCTGGACGGCAGGGGTGCACGATGTTTTGGTGGCTCTGGTAAGCAGGCTGCCTGGTAAGTGATTGGCAGTAACACCGATGCCGGTCTGTGCTGCTGTGACGAGGGTTGGAAGTAAAGCGCAATGAGAACCGTAACCGTTCTGGGAAGCACAGGCAGCATTGGCTGCTCTACAGTTGATCTGCTTGAACAGGCCCGGGACCGGTATCAGGTGCGCGCCCTGGTTGGCGGCAAGAATGCGGCCCGTCTGGCCGAGCAAGCCAAAAGCCTGAATGCTGAACTGGCAGTCCTGGCTGATGAAAGTGCGGTTGAAGAACTCCGTTCACTCCTGTCGGGCACAAAGACGAAGGTCGCGTGTGGTCGTCAGGCCGTGATCGATGCAGCGGGACTGCCAGCAGACTGGACGATGGCGGCAATTACGGGCGCTGCCGGGCTTGAGCCAACGTTGGCATCTGTAAAAAATGGTAACGCTGTCGCTCTGGCGAATAAGGAAGCGCTGGTTTGTGCCGGTGACGTCATGCTGCGCGCTGTTGATGCTGCCGGTGCCACGCTGCTGCCTGTTGATTCCGAGCATAACGCTGTCTTTCAGGCAATGGCAGACCGGCAGATGGATCAGGTTGAAAAAATCATCCTGACAGCGTCAGGTGGGCCCTTCCGAAAGGCAAGTGTGGCTGAAATGGAAGCGGCAACGCCTGCGCAGGCCCTTAAGCATCCAACATGGACAATGGGTGCGAAAATCAGCATCGATTCCGCAACCATGTTCAACAAAGGGCTTGAAGTTATTGAGGCCGCCCGCATTTTTGGTCTGACGGAAGACCGCATTGATGTACTTGTGCATCCGCAGTCCGTTGTGCATGGAATGGTGCAATACACAGATGGCAGCCTGATTGCTCAAATGGGTTCGGCTGACATGCGTATCCCCATTGCGCACACGCTGGCATGGCCAAAGCGGATGGCAACAACCTCCCCACGGCTTGATCTGGCAGCCTTTGCAACGCTTGAATTTGCAGCCCCGGATGAACAGCGTTTTCCCGCACTCCGTCTGGCACGGGAAGCCTTGCGCGCTGGTGGTGCAGCTTCCGCCATTCTCTCCGCGGCAAACGAAGTGGCTGTGGAAGCGTTCCTGAACAAGCAGATTGGCTTTCTGGACATTGCGCGTGTGGTGGAACGCGTCATGACCAAACTGGGCGCACCGTCTGCTGATACGCTCGACGCCGTTCTGCATTGGGATGCAGAGGCCCGACGCGAAGCGCTGGCCCTGACACCTGCACATGCGGCTTGAGCTTGCGCCAGTTTAAGCCAATATTCGGATTATCATGATACACGAATATCTTCGTACGCTTGTTTCCTTCGCTTTTGTTCTGGGTGTCCTCGTGACCATTCACGAACTGGGGCACTATCTGGCAGCCCGCTGGCGGGGGGTACATGTCGAAGTATTCTCGCTTGGCTTCGGGCCTGCGCTGTTTCGGTGGCATGACCGGTCAGGCACGGAATGGCGCATCTGCCCCATTCCACTGGGGGGATACGTGCGCCCGCACGGGTTTGAAGACCCCGAAGATGCAACACCCGAGCAAAAAGCAGCCTGGATTCCAGAGCGTACCTTTCACGATAAATCCGTAGCGTCCCGCGCTATCGTTATTTTGGCCGGGCCAGTATTTAACTTCCTTCTGGCCATCGTGCTGTTCACCCTGCTGTTTTCAACGGCCGGACAGCCTAAAGTGCGGAACGAAGTTGCCTCTGTTGTCGCGAACGGAGCCGCCGCAGCCGCCGGTGTGCAGCCCGGTGATGAAATCCGGAGAATCGGCACGCATCAGGTTACAGGTGTGGAAGATGTGCAGGGCACTGTCATGGCTGAACCCGGCGCGCAGACCACACTGACCGTGCTGCGTCAGGGGCAGGATGTTGAACTGCCCATTACCATTGGCAAGGTTACGGATTCGGCAAATGCAGCCCCCCATGGGCAGCTTGGCGTCATGTTCGCGACCGAAGCCGGGAAGCCATTGTCTTTTCCCAACGCAGTTGTGGCGGGCGTTAAGGAGACGTGGACGGTTTCTGTTCAGACCCTTCAGGGTGTGTGGCAAATTCTGACAGGACAGCATACAGCCAAGGATCTGGGCGGCCCGCTTAAGATTGCGCAGCTTTCCGGGCAGGTGGCCCAGTATGGTTTTGCCAGCCTGCTGTCCTTCATGGCTTTGCTTTCTGTAAACCTCGGTCTAATAAATTTATTCCCTGTGCCGCTTCTTGATGGTGGCAGACTGGTTTTTTATGCCATAGAAGCAATCAGGGGACGTCCGGTTTCGAAGCGGATCCAGGAAATCAGTTTTCAGGCAGGGTTTGCTGTTCTTGCTGGGCTGTTTCTGTTTTCGACCTTTAATGATTTGTCCAGCTTCGGGTTGTTCAAGTGGGTTGCGTCTCTTGTCGGCTGATGTACAGCAGGGTTGGAACGGAAGAACTTGCGTGACACAGGTTATATCGGATACGTCCCCCTGCGGGCGGCACAACAGCGGGAGATGGGCTCCTGACTATGCAACAACCCGGATGGAGGGTGGCAGATCTTGACGGGTAAGCGTTCAGCCCTGTTTGTTTCTGTCTGCGTATTTCCTTTCCTGATGCAGGGTGGAAATAGTGCAGAGGCCGCAACGGCGTCTTCAGCACAGGCACCCGCCGCTGTTTCAGCGGCGCGGCATGCCAGATTGTCAACGTCCACTTCCACCCCAGCCCGTTCGGGTGGGGTGATTGAAGATATCAACGTCTCCGGCAACACCCGGATCGAGACCAACACTGTTCTGTCTTACATGGTGGTGCGCCCCGGTGATTCGTTCAGTCAGGATGACCTCGATCGGTCTTTGAAGACACTGTATGCCACAGGTCTGTTCAAGGATGTTTCGCTGCGTCGTGAAGGCAACACGCTGAACGTGCGGCTGGTTGAAAACCCCATTGTGAACCGCATTGTGTTTGAGGGGAATCACGCTGCCAAAGATGAAGACCTGCGTAAGGTTATCTCCCTGCGTCCGCGTGCCGTGTTCTCAGCCGAAAACACAGCAGATGACCGCCAGAAAATTCTGGAAGTCTATGCCCAGAAAGCGCGCTACGCCGCCGTTGTGACGCCACAGGTTATTCGTCTGGCCCATAACCGCGTTGATGTGGTGTTCCAGATTAACGAAGGCCCGCAGACCCTTATTCGCAAAATTGCGTTTGTGGGGAATAAGGCCTTTGGTGAAGCGCGTCTGGCTGGCGTGGTGTCTTCCAAGGAAAATGCGTGGTTCCGCTTCTTTTCCTCATCTGACGAATACAACCCGGAACGCCTGAAATATGACGCAGAACTGCTGCGTCGTTTCTATCTGGCAAACGGGTATGTTGATTTCCAGTTGAAGAACGCGACCGGCGAGTTGTCCCCTGACAGGAAGTCATTTTATGTGACCTTCACGATGGATGAAGGACCGCGCTATCGTCTGGGTAAGGTCGATATTCGGTCCAGCCTTCGTCATGTTCCGGCTAAATCCCTGCGTAAATATGTCGAGCTGTTTGCCCACCAGTGGTACGATGGCAAGGCCGTGCAGGATAACGCAACGGATATGGAAGAAACCCTTCAGGCGCAGGGTCATCCATTTGCGATGGTGCGTCCTGAAATTGCCCGTAACCCGGAAAAGGGTGTGGTCAATCTTCTGTTTGACGTAAGCGAAGGTCCGCGCCGCTACATTGAACGAATTGACGTCAATGGGAACACTGTGACGGAAGATAAAGTTATCCGTCGTCAGTTGCCGTTTGCGGAAAGCGATCCCTATACCCCAAGTTACAAGAAGTATGCCAAGGCTGCCTTGCAGGATCTGGGCTTCTTCAAAAGCGTCTCTATTGATGAAACGCCCGGTTCAGCACAGGATCGTGCTAACGTGGCGGTCAGTGTTGTGGAAAAACCGACCGGTGAGTTCTCGCTTGGTGGCGGTTACTCAACCGACGTGGGCGTGATCGGGAATATCGGGCTTAAGCAGCATAACCTGCTGGGCACTGGGGTTGATGCTGGTCTGTCTGGCACTATGTCACTGTGGCAGAAACAGGCTGACTTCTCGCTGACCAATCCTGCGTTCCTGGATCGAAACCTAGTGGCTGGTGTGGATATCTTTGGTATCCAGAATAAGTATCAGACCTACCAGAACTACTCTGAAAGCCGCTATGGTATCACCCTGCGTATGGGGTATGCCTATAACCGCTATCTGTCTCAGTCTTGGAACTACAGCCTGATCCGCCGAAGCGTTGGCGATACCTGGAGCGAATCGTCCTGGTATATTCTCGATCAGGCCGGTAAATCCGTTCTGTCCCAGCTCAGCACCAATCTGGTGTATGACACGCGTGACAACCACATGAACCCGCATAGCGGTTATATGGTCTCCGTCGGTGGTGACTTTGCCGGTTTGGGTGGGAATGAACGCTACGTCCGTGGTAAAGTGAACGGTGCGTACTACATCCCGCTGGATGATCTGACCAACAGTCATGAATGGACCGCCGCGTTCCGTGCGGGCATGGGCTATATGAGTGACTGGGGCGGTGGTCGCCACGATATCATCGATAACTTCTATCTTGGTGGTAACAACCTGCGCGGCTTCCTTGATGGTGGTGCAGGGCCGCGAAGTGTGGGTTACGCAGGCCATTCGTCTGAAGATCTTCTGGGTGGCCGCTTCATGTATACAGCGTCCGCGCAGTTGAACTTCCCCATTCCCATGTTGTCCGACATGGGCGTGAAGGGACGTGCCTTCGTGGATTCTGGTAGTGTGGCCGGGTTGCGCGTCAGGCGTAATCTGACCAACCCGGTTACAGACCAACCCTATTACACACGGGTAAGTGGTGACACACTGCGGCCGCGTGTGAGTGCCGGTGCCGGGTTCTCCTGGAAGAGTCCGTTTGGCTTGCTGAACATCGATCTGGGTGTTCCTGTCATGCGCAGCCATAATGACCGCACGCAGCTTCTTCGCTTTGGCTTCGGCCAGCAATTCTGAGGTAATGATGCCGAACTTCCGCAGAACAGCCGCTTTTGGTGCGGCTATCCTGTCATTTTCTGTTGCGCTGGCTCCTATGGCAATGGCGCAGAACGCCGGCGGCGGTGGCTGGTTTGTGCCGAAAACAACACAGCAGCCGACAGCGCCTTCTGCTCCGCATGCAGCTGCACACCGCGCTGCTCCGGCTCCTGTTCAGCTTCCGGCTCCTCCGTCTGATAGTGGGGAGGCCGATCAGGCTCCCCCCGTTCTGCCGCTGCCACCTATTCCATCAGCGCCTGATCTGCCTAAGGGTGTAGCACCGCCGCCGACAGTCATTGGCGTGATCAGTGTTTCTGGCGTCATGCACCAGTCTTCAGCCGCCATGCAGGTGGAGCGGATTCTGGGTGGCCGTCGTGATGCACTGGCGCAGGATCTTCAGAAGGAACAGGCTGGCTGGCGTGATGAGCAGCAGAAGCTGCAGGCTCAGGCCAAGACCATGACGTCTGACCAGATCCAGTCTCGTGAACGCAGCCTGCAGGCGCGTGTTATGAAAGCACAGCGCGATTTCCGTAACCGTAACCGGATCATTCAGGAAGCTGCACAGGTTTCTCTGGGGCAGATTGAACGTGAACTGGTGCAAGTTATCCAGAAAGTTGCTGCCGCACATGGCATGAATCTGGTTCTGCACAACGAACAGGTTGCTCTGCACGTTGATGGGCAGGACATCACGAATGAAGTGGCAAAGCAGTTGAATACCATTCTGCCAGCCGTCTTTATTCCGGAAGCAAATGTTGACCCGGAAGAACTTGCAAAGTCTGGCAAAATGCCCACCACGGCAGATGCAGATCAGCAGGGTCCGGCAACTGGCCCGGCACCCGTTGCAGGCCCAGCAGCAGCGCCGTCTAAATAAGAATGACAGGGCAGCAAAACGTATCATCTGGTCCGGCAGACCCGCGCTTCTTCACCCGTTCCGGGCCGTTTGAGGCGCAGGTTCTGGCCGATGCTGCCGAGGCTACCCTTGTTTCCCCGCGTGAGGGGAACATGCCTACAGAAGGGTATGTGGGGATAGCGCCACTTCAGATTGCTGGTCCACAGGATGTCAGTTTTCTGGATAATCGGCGCTATGCTTCTCTGCTTGAAAATACAAAAGCAGGCCTAGTTATTGTTGCGCCCGCTTTTGCAGATAAAGTGCCAGCGCATTGTGCTGCGCTGGTTTCAACGGCTCCTTATCTGGCATGGTCGCGTGTTGCGCGGCTTTTCCATCCTAAAACTCCGGCCAAGGCTGGTATCCACCCATCTGCTTACATCGCGCCGACAGCACAAGTTGACCCGAACTGCGAAATCGGGGCGTTTGTTGTTATCGAAGCTGGTGCGGAAGTTGGACCTGATTGCGTTATTGGTTCACACGTGGTTGTGGGGCAGGGTGTTCAGTTAGGAGCAGGATGCCGTATCGGAAATCACGTCACGCTTTCCCATGCTGTTGTAGGTGAACGGGTCATTATTCTGCCAGGGGCGCGTATCGGGCAGGATGGTTTCGGGTTTGCCGTAGGGCCAAAAGGCTTTGAAACGGTACCACAGCTTGGCCGCGTCGTGCTTGAACATGATGTGGAGATAGGTGCTAACACCACAATTGACCGGGGTTCTGTGAACGATACGGTTATTGGCGCAGGCTCACGTCTCGACAATCTGGTTCAGATCGGCCACAACGCCCGGCTGGGTCGGTGCTGTATTGTTGTGTCCCAAGCGGGGATTTCCGGATCAACCGTATTGGAAGACTTCGTTACAGTCGCGGCGCAGGCCGGTTTGATCGGGCATATCCGCATTGGTGCCAAGGCCCGTATTGGGGCACAGTGCGGTGTGATGTCTGATGTTGAAAGCGGCGCAGATGTTATTGGCAGCCCCGCCATGCCGTTCCGGGAGTTTTTCCGGAATGTGGCGGTTTTGCGCAAGCTGGCGAAGAAAGCATCCGGATCGGCTGATGGCGGTTCGGGTAAAGAGTGAACACATGCCGGGCTTTGTCCGGCCGAGCAGGGTGGTCTAGGGGACGTGGAGACGAAACAAGAATCGCAGCAGGACGTTCAGACGATCGACAAGATTGACGTCAACCGTATCATGCAGGCGATTCCGCACAGATATCCTTTCCTTCTGATTGACCGGATGGTCGATATCGTCCTGGGGGAAGAGGCAACTGGCATCAAGAATGTTTCCGTCAATGAGCCGTTTTTTCAGGGCCACTTCCCTGAACGGCCTGTTATGCCGGGCGTTCTGATTATTGAAGCCATGGCCCAGACTGCGGCGACGCTGGTTGTTCTGACACTGGGTGAAGCCTTTGAAGGCAAGCTGGTTTATTTCATGACCATTGAAGGCGCGAAGTTCCGCCGACCGGTTGAGCCGGGCGACCAGTTGCGTATTCACGTCAAGAAAGAACGTCACCGTTCCAATGTATGGAAATTCCGTGGCGTGGCGAAAGTTGATGATGCCGTGGTGGCTGAAGCGACATTCAGCGCCATGATCATGGGTTGAATGAGACGTAATTTTACGCCTTTTTTTAAGAACGACGATTTTTGCCCGGAAAACGCCCGCTTTCTGAGGCAAGGCTGCCCACGCATGGTGTCTGACAAGATACCGGTGTGGCGCAAGCAGGAGAGGAGCTGAGGTGGTGCACGCTGTAGGAGAAGACAGGGTAGCGGTTATTCATCCGACTGCCATTGTTGCACCGGGGGCCCGGCTTGGACGTGGGGTTGTTATTGGGCCGTGGTGCTCGGTTGGTCCGGACGTTGTGATTGAAGACGATGTTGAGCTGATTTCTCACGTTGTAATAGATGGCCATACCCGTCTGGGGCAGGGCTCACGTTATTTTCCATTCTGCACCGTGGGCATGGCCCCGCAGGATCTGAAATATAAGGGTGAACCAACCCGGTGTGATGTGGGTGCCCGCACTGTTGTGCGTGAGCATGTTACTATCCACAGGGGGACTGCCACCGGCACAGGTGTAACCCATGTGGGTGACGATGTGCTGATTATGGCCAACGCGCATGTCGCTCATGATTGCTGGCTGGGTGATCGGGTTATCATTGTCAACAATGTGGTCATGGGTGGGCACGTTACCATCGAAAATGATGCCCGCGTCATGGGGTCTGCTGCCATCCACCAGTTTGTGCGCATTGGGCATGCGGCTCTGGTCGGGGGTGTTGCCGGGGTTGAGGCAGACGTTATCCCTTATGGCAGTGTACTGGGTAACCGTGCTCGTCTGGTTGGTCTGCACTGGATCTGGCTGCGGCGGAACGGTGTGCAACCCGCCGAAATTCACCGCATGCGTAAGGCATTTCTGACGCTTTATCCAAAAGCTGATGAAGAAGGCACTTTTGCAACGCGGCTGGAAGTCATGCGCCGTGAGTTTGGTGATACGCCTCGTATCCGTGAAATTCTTGATTTTATAGATGCTCCCAGCCGCCGCGGGTTAGTGCGCGTGGCACGGGGTGACTTCAGCACGGCAGAAACCGAGGGCGCGTGAACGCGGCAGCGCACGGCGCAGTTGGTATTCTGGCAGGGGGCGGGCCGCTTCCTGCCCGTGTGGCGGAGGCTGCTGCCGCTGCCGGTCGTCCGGTTTTTATCCTCGGATTTGAAGGCTTTGCTGAGCCGGATGTCATAGCACCGTGGCCGCATGAAACCGTGCGCCTGGGCGCTGCGGGGCAGATGTTGTCCCTATTGCGTGCCCATGGATGCACGGATTTGGTTTTGATCGGACCTATCCGCCGTCCGTCCTTACGCAGTTTGTATCCTGACGCAGAAGGGGCACGTATTCTTGCGCGTTTAGGGCGCGCACTTTTTGCTGGCGATGACGGCCTGTTGGCTGCGCTGGTGCGTATACTCGGCGAGGAAGGTTTTACAGTACGCGGGGCGCATGAATTTCTGTCTCATGCCGTTGCTCGCCCCGGTGTGTTGGGGCGTGTTGAGCCAGATACCCTTGCACGGTCAGATATTGCGCGTGGCATAAATGTGGTTCAGACGCTTGGTCGGATGGATATTGGGCAGGGATGCGTGGTGCAGAACGGTCTGGTATTGGCCGTTGAAGCTATGGAAGGCACGGACCGCATGCTTGCGCGGGCAGGCGAATGCCGACAGCCCGGAGAAGGCGGCGTGTTGGTCAAACTGCTTAAACCGGGTCAGGAAAAGCGGGCCGACATGCCAACCATTGGCCCTGCGACAGTAGAAAATGCTCACAAAGCCGGGTTAAAAGGCATTGCTTTTGAAGCAGGCAATACCTTGATGACAGACCGTGATGCCTGCATTGCCGCAGCAAATCAGGCAGGTCTGTTTCTGATGGCTGTTGATCCGGCCTCTTTTTCCGGGTGAACCTTGTTGGCCTGTTGCCTTTAAAAGCAGAGGCGTAACAGAAGGAAGATGGCATAGTGGCAAGCTACCTGCACACAATGGTTCGGGTTAAAAATCTGGACGACAGCATTGCATTCTACCAACTGTTGGGGATGCACGAACTACGGCGACGTGAGGTGCCGGAAGGCAAATACACGCTTGTGTTCATTGGTTATGCGGATAATGCGTCCGGTCAGGCCGAGATTGAACTCACCTATAACTGGGGGCAGGACGACGGATACGACGTTGGCACGGGCTTTGGCCATTTTGCTGTTGGGGTGCCAGACGTGGCCGCAGCAGTTGAAAAAGTGCGCGCTGGTGGTGGGAAGGTGACGCGTGAAGCAGGGCCAGTGAAGTTTGGCACCAGTGTGATTGCCTTTGTGGAAGACCCGGACGGCTATAAAATTGAACTGATTCAACGCGCAGATTAATGGCCTGACCACTCAGTGGGTTTGTGATCAGAAAAAATGCTGCCAGCAGACGTTGGCAGCATTTTTTAATGGAATGGTCACGTTTCTTTTTAATGGCTGAAGCACGGTGGATGGTAAACTAACCGACCCTGACGCCTCAAAGGCCTCTCTTCACACAATATGGACACCAGCGATGCCACACCAGATGTGCATTCATGACTAACATCCAGCCAGAAAACATCGTTGCTCGGAATGCCGAGCATGCAGGCATTTCGCCACAGCTTGTGCGGATTATGGCGGCTGCCTGCGGTTTGATTGTCGCTAATCTTTACTATGCTCAACCGCTGGCTGGTCCCATCAGTGCGGCACTGGCCATGCCGCAAAGTCTGTCAGGGTTGATCGTAACGGTTACGCAGATCGGATACTGCCTCGGCCTTCTGTTGATTGTGCCGTTGGCTGATCTGCTGGAAAACAGACGTCTTATTGTCAGCATGACCGCGTTGGTGGCGGTGGCACTTGCCGTGGTGTCTTTTGCATGGACGCCATTTGAGTTTCTGGGCGCGATTGGGCTTGTTGGTGTGTTATCTGTCGCGGTGCAAATTCTGGTGCCCTTTGCCGCCCATCTTGCCCCGTTATCGCGCCGAGGGCAGGTGGTCGGGAACGTGATGAGCGGCCTGATGCTTGGCATCATGCTGGCACGACCTGTTGCCAGCCTTGTGGCGCAGTTTTTGTCTTGGCGGGCCATTTTTATAGTGTCTGCTTTGGTTATGTTGGTGCTGACGGGCATTTTGCGCGCAAAACTGCCGCTACGCGTACCAGCGGCCAAGCAAAGCTACCCCAGCTTGCTGCTGTCCATGGTGCATTTGCTGACCGGCACCCCAGTCTTGCAGCGGCGAGCCTTCTATCACGCCTGTCAATTCGGGGTTTTCAGCCTGTTCTGGACAGTAACGCCGTTGCTGCTGGCTGGCGCACCCTTCCATTTTTCACAAGGTGAAATAGCATTTTTTGCTTTTGTGGGTGTTTCGGGTGCCATTGCTGCCCCTATTGCAGGGCGAATTGCTGATAGGGGATGGACCTGGCCAGCCACACTCGCAGCTTTGGCCCTAACGGCTTTCGCTTTTACATGGACTTGGTTTGCTGGCGAGCGGCTGTTTGTCATTGTGCTGGGGTTGAGCGGCGTTGTTATCGATTTCGGCGTCACTGCCAATCTGGTTCTGGGGCAACGCGCCCTTTTTGCTCTGGCTCCTGAGCATAGAGCCCGCCTGAATGGGCTCTATATGGCTATTTTCTTTATGGGTGGCGCAGCCGGGTCAGCGATTGGCAGTTGGGCCTATGCAATGGGCGGCTGGATGCTGGCTTCTGAAATTGGTGTCTTTTTCCCACTTCTAGCTTTTCTGATCTGTCTGACAGAACGGCGATCAGTCAGACCAGCGCAGGCAAGCCGATAAAGGAGCAAAATCTATAGAGCATGCGGGCCGCTATATTTTCAGACAGGCGGCCGTTGCTTTAGGCGGATCAGAAGGCGATCAAGGGATTCGTTGATGGTTTGAGCCGCTTTCTGCACCAATGGATCAGGATTTTCATCAAGCTGTTCAGCAGCCAGCATGGCGGGCGAGAGAATGCCCCGAATGTCATGCCGCAGCTTTGGGTCTTGATCTGCTACCGGGGCAGGGGGCGAGAGGGCGCTGCTGGTAACAGGTGCTAATTGGGCGTCGTCTTGAACAGTGGTGGTCGCAGGCACAGAAGTTGACGCATTCTGCCAGTCACGGCCGTGCAGCTTACAGCCCAGCCACGCCCCGATGGCGGCTGCCAAACCGACCGGCACCAGTGCCAGAGGGAAGGATAAACCCATAACCCCGGCCACAAGCGCACCCAGCACCGGCAGACAGAACAGGGCGATCAGTGGGGTAACAGAGGGATGAAACTGGTTCACTGCGGATCAACCTTTGCGTTAGTGGCGTAAAACCGGGCAAGAGACTCTGTGGTTATGATTGACGGGCACACATCTGAACAGTATAAGCCGCCCCTGATCTGGGCAGGTAGTTCTGTGCTGCCTGTATGACATTTTAATGAAGGGAGTGCAGCAATGAAGCGCACTTATCAACCGTCCCGGCTGGTCCGCAAGCGCCGCCATGGTTTCCGTGCCCGTATGGCAACTGTTGGTGGCCGTCGCGTTATCGGCAACCGCCGTGCAAAAGGCCGTAAGCGTCTTTCCGCTTAAGCCTTTACCGGCAGTCCGGTAATATGGACCGGAATGAAGGTCAGGATGGAGCGGGAACGGGGTTTATACGTTCCCAGCGCCTGAAGAATCGGAAAGAGTTTCTCTTTCTGGCGGCACGTGGGCGTAAAGCACCTGTGTCTGGTCTTGTCCTTCAGCTTTTTCGGCGTCAGGATTCGGACGCCGCACGCGTCGGGTTCACTGTTACCAAGAAGGTCGGGAATGCCGTCGTACGCAACAGGGCACGTCGCCGGTTGCGGGAAGTGGTGCGGTTGGTTGAGGCTGATACACCACTCAACGGGCTTGATCTTGTTTTGATAGGTCGTGCCGCTACGGGGCAACGTCTTTTTACGGACCTGGTGGCAGATTTCCGCAAGGCCCTGAAACTCTGCCTTGCCGAAGCTGACCGGAAGGCTCACCCCCACAAAAAATAAGCCTCCCTTCTGAACAGGGGCGCGTGTGGTTGTGTTTTCCCGGCTTGCATTCCTGCTCATCCTGCGCTGGAACCAGAGTGCCGTTAAGACTCCGTGTTTTGCGGTGTGATTTCATATTCGGTTTCGTGCAGGGGGGCCAGCGGGCCAGCCAATGGATACAAAACGTCTGATACTGGCAACGCTGCTGTCAGCTGTCGTTCTCATCGGGTTTGACTATTTTTACCCGCAGGCGCCTAAGGCCCCTGTTTCTACCTCATCCCAACAAACAGTTTCCGGCCCGGCTTCTGGCGCGTCTGCTCCTGCGGCTCAGCCCGCAGCAGCTGAAGCACCTGCACAGCCCGATGGCCCGGATATGCGCGTGGCGATTGATGCCCCCGCTGTTCAGGGTAGCCTGAGCCTGCGTGGTGCACGGTTGGATGATCTGGTGCTGAAGGCGTACCGTGAAACAACGGATGCCAATAGCCCGGACGTTCGTGTGCTAAGCCACGCAACCGAAAGCAAGCCCGACTATGTCGATTTCGGTTGGCGTGCGTCCTCTGATGCCTCTGTGCATCTGCCTGATGCCAACACGGTATGGAAAGCAGATGCAACCCGGCTGGATGCCACACACCCTGTTACCCTGACATGGGATAACGGGCAGGGACTGGTATTTGATATCGCTCTGTCTGTTGACAAGAACTTCATGTTCACCGTGACGCAGCGGGTGCACAACAACAGTGGTCAGGCTGTTGCCCTCTATCCGTTCTACCGTGTGAACCGTGGCTACACACCGGAAACCAATGGCGGTATGCTGGTTCACGAAGGGCCGATTTCTGTCATTGATGGTCGTCTGAACGAAGGGTCTTACAAGGCCATGCGGAATGACGGTGTGCCGCCTGACAATGTGTCATGGAGCCATCAGGGCACTGGCGGTTGGGCTGGTATTACTGACAAATACTGGCTGATGGCTGTGCTGCCTGACCAGAACGCGCAGGTTGCGGGTGCTTACACCTATCTGCCGCAGCGCGGCATGTATCAGGTTGGCTTTACCGCCTCTGCTCCTGTGCAGATTGCGGCTGGTCAGACGGCCACAAACGAAGCGCATGTGTTTGCCGGTGCCAAAGAAGTGCGGTTGCTCGACCAATATGAGCATGATCTGCATGTGCCCATGTTCTGGAAAGCGGTTGATTTCGGGTGGCTGTCTTTCCTGACGCGTCCGGTCTTCTTCGTGCTTGACTGGCTTTATTCCATGATGGGCAATTTCGGTCTGGCGCTGCTGACCTTTACTGTCATTGTGAAGGTGGCCTTCCTACCGCTGACAATCAAGCAGATGCGCATGACATGGAAAACCAGCCGCCTGAAGCCCAAGGTTGACCAGATCCGCGCCCGCTACAAAGAAGACCCCATGGCGATGCAGCAGCATATCATGGCGTTGTATCGCGAAGAAAAGGTCAATCTGTTTGGTGGCTTCCTGCCACTGTTTATTCAGGCGCCGGTGTTCTGGTGTCTGTATAAGGATCTGTATGTCACCATCGAAATGCGTCACGCGCCGTTCTTTGGCTGGATCAAGGATCTGTCTGCCCCTGACCCCACAAACATTTTCAACCTGTTCGGCCTGATTCCGTTTAACCCGGCCCATGTGCTGCCGTTGCTGGCGCTGGGGGCATGGCCCATTCTGTATGGAGCAACCATGTTCCTGATGCAGAAAATCAGTGCCAGCTCAACCAATATGGACCCGGCGCAACAGAAGGTCATGGCGTTTATTCCGCTGCTGTTCACCTTCTTCATGGCGCATCAGCCGGTTGGTCTGGTTATCTACTATTGCTGGAGCAACCTGCTGACAGCGTTGCAGCAGGTGCTTATTCTGGGTCGTTTCAAAGCGGCTGATAAAAAAGCATTGCCGAGCAAAAGTTGATGTCAGATCAGAAGACACCGTTTCGGGAACTGGATAGCCAGAAGCAGATTGACGCCGCCCTTGAAGAAGGGCGGCTGCTTTTTGCTGGCTCGTGCGAATTTATTTTCGGCGCACAGAAGCTGGGGCAGCTTCCCCCCCAGACCCTGCCGGAAATCGCATTTGCCGGGCGTTCAAACGTGGGAAAGTCCAGTCTGGTTAATGCTCTGACCGGGCGTAAGACACTGGCGCGGGCATCTTCCGAACCGGGACGCACCAAGCAGTTGAACTTCTTCAATCTGGCAGACCGGCTGATGCTGGTGGATATGCCGGGTTACGGTTTTGCGAAGGCCGCCAAGTCGGTCAAGGAAGACTGGCAGGAAATGATGTTCGACTATCTGCGCGGTCGGCCCGGATTGAAGCGGGTCATGTTGCTGCTGGATGCCCGGATTGAACTCAAACCGCATGATGAAGAAGTCATGAAGCTGCTCGACCGGGCGGCTGTCAGTTTTCAGATTGTGCTGACCAAATGTGACGCTGTGAAGCCGACAACTTTGGCACGCAAGGAAGAAGCCATGCTCGCGCTGGCGCGCCGTCACGCTGCCGCCTGTCCGTTTCTTAGCGCGACCAGCAGCGAATCAGGCTTGGGCATTGAACAGTTGAGAGCCGAATTGGCCCAGTTCGCCCTTCCGGCCCACTCGTCCTAATTTCCGCAGGTTCAAGAGCAGGAAATCTTACCATGACCATCGCCAAGCCCCCCGTTATGGAGCCGCATCAGGAAGCGGCCATTCTGGCCGGTGCATTGCCGTATCTGCGCCGCTATGCCGGAGACACCATTGTGGTGAAATATGGCGGACACGCTATGGGTGACCCGGAACTGGCCCAGACCTTTGGGCGCGATATTGCGCTGCTCAAGCTGGTTGGCATTAATCCGGTTGTGGTGCATGGCGGTGGCCCACAGATTAATGACATGCTGAAACGGCTGGATATCAAATCCACCTTTATTGATGGCCTGCGTGTCACAGACGCCAACATGGTTGACGTGATTGAAATGGTGCTGGCTGGCTCCGTCAACAAAGAAGTGGCGGAACTGATCAGTCAGGCAGGGGCGCTGGCGGTTGGTATTTCCGGTAAAGATGGCAAACTGATTACGGCCCGCAAATTGCAGCGCACCGTACGTGATACGGATAGCCAGATTGAACGGGTGCTCGACCTCGGGTTTGTGGGGGAGCCAGTTAAAGTTGATCCGCGCGTTATTTATGCGCTGTCCGGGTCTGGCCTGATTCCGGTTATTGCACCGGTTGGTCTGGGTGAAGATGGCGCAACCTATAATATCAATGCCGATACCGCAGCCGGTGCCGTTGCCGGTGCCGTGCATGCCACACGTCTGCTGATGCTGACGGATGTTCCCGGCGTGCTGGATGCCAATGGCAAACTGATACCGGAACTGACGGCCGAACAGGCGCGTCAGGCCATAGCGGATGGCGTGATTACCGGCGGCATGATCCCCAAGGTGGAAACCTGTATTCAGGCTGTGCAGGCCGGGGCGCGGGCTGCTGTCATTATCAATGGTCGCATTCCGCATGCCTGCCTGCTTGAACTGTTTACGGCCTCGGGCTCTGGCACATTGATCCGCGGAGAATGACCCGCCCGGTACGGGCGTCCTTAACCGTGTCAGCACGTGTGCAGACGTGCCGGATACCAGCCCGTGCTTCATGATGCGTTGACAGGTCTATGGCCTGTCCGCATGGTCCTTTCCGTATTTTTTCGTATCGGGTCGGCATGCCCCGATTGGTCTCCTCATGTCTGACGGTGTCTTATGACTGAAGCTACTCTCCGCGCTCATATCGAAACTCTGTGGGAAGCACGTGACCGTGTTTCTTCAGCCACCGTCGGCGAAGACCGCAAGGCTATTGAAACTGCGCTTGAAGCCCTTGATTCTGGCCGCCTGCGGGTTGCTGCCCCAAGTGAAGATGGTTGGGTGGTGCATGAATGGCTGAAGAAAGCAGTTCTGCTGTCTTTCCGCCTGAATGACAGTGTGATTGTGCCGGGTGCCGCAGCAGGTGCGCCTGCTTATGACAAGGTGCCCGTCAAATTTCAGGGGTGGGATCAGGCCCGTTTTGAAAAAGCTGGATTCCGCGTAGTGCCGGGTGCGGTTGTTCGCTACTCCGCCCACATCGCACCCGGTGCGGTGCTGATGCCCAGCTTTGTGAATGTTGGGGCCAATGTTGGCAGCGGCACCATGATTGACACATGGGCGACGGTTGGAAGCTGTGCGCAGATTGGCAGCAACTGCCACATCAGCGGCGGTGCCGGGATTGGCGGTGTGCTTGAGCCCCTGCAGGCAGCTCCTGTTATTATTGAAGATAACTGCTTCATTGGCGCACGGTCTGAAGTGGCGGAAGGCGTGATTGTTGAACGTGGCTCCGTTCTGTCCATGGGTGTGTTCCTTGGCGCATCGACCAAAATTGTGGATCGTGCGACGGGGGAAATTTTCATGGGGCGTGTTCCGGCCTATTCTGTGGTGGTGCCGGGTACGCTGCCGTCTTCAAACCCCATTGGGGCGGATGGCAAACCCAACCCACAGTTGGCCTGTGCCGTGATTGTAAAGCGTGTTGACGAACGCACACGCTCCAAAACCTCCATCAACGATCTGCTGCGCGACTAAGCAGCCGGATAGAGACAGTATGAGCGGATCACACCTCGACCATCACGCGGGCATAGATGCCCAAGCCGGGCAGGCAGCAAAACAGGGGCTTCCTGTTTTGTCTGACCCGGTAGCCGTTGCGCAGGCGTTGATCCGCCATCCCTCAGTTTGTCCAGACCCCGGCCCAGCTCAGCAGATGCTGGCCGATATGCTCACTGAACTGGGGTTTCAAGTCTGGCACCTTCCGTATGGTGAGGGTGCGGAACGGACACCAAACTTCTTTGCGCGTTTGGGGCAGGCTGGGCCGCACATCTGTTTTGCGGGGCATACGGATGTTGTGCCCCCCGGCAATGAAGCAGCCTGGAGCCATGCGCCGTATGCTGCCGATATTGCTGATGGCGTGCTGTATGGCCGTGGCGCGTGCGACATGAAGGGCGGCGTTGCAGCTTTTGTGGCCGCCACCGCGCGGCATGTGGCTAAGGGGCGTGATGCAGGCTCACTCAGCTTTCTGATTACCGGCGATGAAGAAGGCCCGGCAACATACGGCACCGTCAAAGTTCTGGAATGGATGGCGCAGGAAGGCCAAATTCCCGATTACTGTGTGGTGGGCGAACCGACAAACCCCGCCATTATGGGGGATATGGTCAAAATTGGCCGCCGTGGCAGTCTGAATGCTCATATTAGTGTTGAGGGCGTGCAGGGGCATGTGGCGTATCCGCACCGAGCGGACAACCCGGTTCACCGGCTGCTGACTATTCTGTCGGCTCTGCAATCTCAACCGCTGGATAACGGGTCTGACTGGTTTGAACCCTCAAGCCTTCAGGTCACAAGCGTTGATGTGGGAAACCCGTCTACCAACATTATTCCTGCCCGCGCCGAAGCAAAACTGAATATCCGTTTCAATGATTTGCATACGGGTGCAGGATTAACGGGCTGGATACAAACCGTATGCCGCCAACATGCGCCGTCTGCACAGGTAACCGTGCGTATCAGCGGGGAATCGTTTCTTACCGCACCGGGCCGGGAAACGGATGCTCTGGTGCGGGCGATTGAGCAGGTCACATGCCGCACCCCGAAGCTGGATACCGGGGGCGGCACGTCTGACGCGCGTTTTATTGCGAATTATTGCCCGGTTTCCGAATTTGGACTGGTTGGGGCCAGCATTCATAAAGTGGATGAGCACACGACCGTGGCTGATCTGGAAACCCTTACCCGTATTTATGAGACCTTTCTGGAAGGGGTCATGGCGTGATTTCTAATTCCGGCAAAATGGGAACAGGACGCAGAATACTACAGGGTATGCTGCTGCTGGCCAGTGGGCGGCGGGAAGGTATTTCCTGCTTTGAGGGCACGCCTGATTCCTTTGGCGCAGCGATAGCTCCACAGTTGGCCATGCTGATTGTGGGGGCGTTACAGGTTTTCATGGTGCCAGACAAAATGCTGGGCCTGACCAAAGTGCTGCTGTCCCTGTGCGTTGTCTTGTTGCCTGCTGTTGTGTCGCAATTTTATGCGCAGCGTTGGGGGCGTCAGGCTTTGTGGCTGCGCTACATTACCGCGGCTACGTGGTGCAACTGGGTTGTACTTCTCATCTCACTTGCGGCGACTGTTCTGGCTGGGTTGCTGTTTCCTGCCATTCTGACGCAGCCCGGTTTCATGGGCGCGCTGGTCTTGAGTGTGGCTGTTTATGAAATGTGGCTGCAATGGTATGTGGCCCGCATTGGCTTGGGGCTGACCCGCCCGAAGGCATTAGTGCTGTATGTTTCTATTCTGGCGGCAACATTGGCCCTGTATGGTCTGGCTGCTCTTTTGCCCCCGCATTATATTGTGCTGAAAGATCTGCTTCAGCCGATGATCAATGTGAAAAAGGGATAGGGTTCTGAAAAAAAAGCTTGTTGGAAAGCCGAATTTTTCAGGATTTTATTGTTTAGGTGTGAGTATTTTGGAAATGGCCCGCATTTAGTGAGGGCCATTTTTTATGGCAGCATCGGCAGAAGATTTATGGTCTGCCAAACAGCTATAAGTGCGGTTAAAGCACGCGCTTGCTTCAGCCGGTTATTCCACCGCCCCATGTAAGGCCCAACTGTAGAGGAGCAGCAGCCGAAACATTCCCCGCGCTATCTGCCCCCCGATAAAGCGTCAGCGGTCGACCTGACAGGGTTTCCCGTCTTCACCCACGGCTACGAAGGTGAATTTTCCATGGGTCACTTTCTGCCGGATGGATGTGCGCCGAATACGGCGGATTGCTTCGACTTCAATGGTCATGGACGTACGCCCTACCTTGAGAATACGGGTATAGACGTTCAGTTCATCGCCCACAGCCATGGGGCGATGAAACACCAGCCCATCAATGGCCACAGTCGCACATTTGCAGCCTGCGCGGTCTTCTGCGGTGGTGCTGGCGGCCAAATCCATATGCGATGCCACCCAGCCGCCAAAGACGTCTCCGGCAGCGTTGGTATCGCTCCGCATGGCAATGACCCGGATTGTCAGGTTGTCATCATGAACCCAAAAACTTTTTTCCGAATCTTCCACTGACTCAGGCTCCCATTTTTTCCCTCACTTTACCCGGTGCGGGTCTTTGGGGAAGAGCGGAAAAGCAAGCAAGCCCATTCGTGCTGGTGGAATCAGACAAACTCACACAGGGTTGATAGCTGACTGGCTCTTAGCGCAGCGGCTCATACCAACCGCTTATGGCACGCCTCTGCTTGCTGATAGGCATCAGGGTGTGTTGCCAGCGCCTGCTCTTAGCCGCTGGCTCATGGTTGCTGCGGTCTTGGTCTTTCTGGCCCGCACCACAGCCGTATCGAGTGCAGACAGAAAATTTGATCGGTCGCCTTTGCTAAAGCTTCGGCCCCCTTGGGTAATGGTGCCAGCATTGCGCAAATCTTCCATCAGGTTGCGCATGGCCAGTGCCATTCCGATGGCGTCTTCATCCAGAATACGGCCACGCTGATTCAGGACGCAGGCTCCCTTTGCGACACAGCGCGCAGCCAACGGAATGTCACCAGAAATAACAATGTCATGGGCCGCAACGTGGTCTGCAATCCAGTTGTCCGCCACGTCCATGCCCTGTTCTACGACTACTCGCTCAACGAGAGGGGATGACGGAATGGCAATCATCTGATTGGATACAACAAAGGTCTGAACGCCGTAGCGTTGAGCGACGCGGTAAGTTTCGTCTTTGACTGGGCAGGCATCGGCATCAATAAAAATTCGGATCATGCCGCATTATGTCACGATCAAGCGCAACATCGGAAAAGAAAATGCAGAAACAGCGTTTCCCGCCTTACGGGGAAGCTGCCGCAAACAAAGAGCACGCTTTTCAGAGCCAGATTTTACTCAATAAATGGGTCTGGATCATAGCCAACGCCTGTCAGATACAGGCCTTCCGGGGGGGCTGTAGGGCCTGCTGCACTGCGGTCGCAGGCAGCAAGCGCCGTCGCTACACGCTCGGGCGACCAGCGGTGGAGCCCGACAAGGCTAAGCGTGCCGACCATATTGCGCACCTGATGGTGCAGGAAAGAGCGCGCCTTGGCGATAACCCAGACTTCCTCACCGTGGCGTTCGATGCGGAGTACGTCGAGAGATCGGAAGGGACTTCTGGCCTGACAGGCGGTGGCGCGGAACGAGGTGAAGTCATGAGCACCGATCAGATAATCGGCCGCCTGCTGCATGCGCTCAACATCCAATGTGCCGCGAATATGCCACATATGCGAAGCCCCCAGCGCAGGGCGCGCAGGGCGGTTTAGAATACGGTAGCGGTAAGACCGCCATGTGGCCGAGAAACGGGCGCTCCATTCAGGTCCTACACGGGCGGCTTCCAGCACGGATATGGCATGGGGTTTCAGGTGATAGCCCAAACCATCCCGCACACGGTGGGGGGCAAGTGACATATCTGCCGGAAAATCAAGATGCGCCACCTGACCAGTCGCATGCACGCCAGAATCGGTGCGACCAGCCGTGATACTGGTGACACGCCGTCCGTCTGCCATGCGCGTGGCGGCTTTTTCCAACAGGGCCTGCACGGAAAGGCCAACACTCTGCTTCTGCCAACCAACCAGACCCGTGCCGTCATATTCAATTTTGACGGCCCAGCGCTGAATCGAAGCGGGATCTACACCATCTTCAAAATGCACCGGGCCTTCAAAGCGTTTTTCAGGCAGGAACATTTCATGTGGCTGTTCCTGCGCAACAGAACCCAACACAGGCAGCAAACCCTCAGGCACAGAGTTGTTGGCTGTCATGGGGCGGGAGACGTGTCGGGTGCCTCGGCCTGTTGGCTCGGGAGATACGTGCTAGCGGGTAGCGGATGCCCGCGCAGAAAAGCATCCGCCTCCATCATGCCGCGTCCCGGTTTTTGTAACTTGGTCAGGCGAACGGCCCCTGTACCACAGGCCACGGTCAGGGCATCATCCAGCACGGTACCGGGTCTGGCCGTGTGTTTATAGTCTGGCAATGGCACGGCACCGCCAATTTTCAGCACCATGCCATCTTCCAGCACGGTAAAGGTTCCCGGCCACGGGGTTAGTGCCCGGATACGCCGGTCAATGGCGCTGGCGCTTTCTTGCCAGTTAATGCGTCCGTCCTCGCGCGTCAGTTTTTCGGCATATGTGACGCCGTTCGCGGGTTGCGGGACAGCGGCAGGATGTTCTGCCAGAGCCTGCACAACCAGTTTTCCGCCTAAGGCGCTAAGTGCATCATGCAGGGACGTGGCCGTAGTTTCCGCAGTAATGGGGACAGCGCCGCGTAACAGCATGGGGCCGGTATCCAGTCCCGCTTCCATCTGCATGATGGTGACGCCACTTTCGGCGTCCCCAGCCAAAATGGCGCTTTGAATGGGGGAAGCCCCCCGCCAGCGTGGCAACAGGCTGGCATGAATGTTCAGGCAGCCCAGACGAGGGGCATCCAGCATGACTTGCGGCAAAATCAGCCCATAGGCTGCGACAATAGCGGCATCGGCATTAAACGCGGCAAAGACAGCCCATTCATCCGTGTTTTTACGCAAGGATACAGGGTGTCGGACGGCAATGCCCAAGGCTTCCGCCGCTTGATGAACCGGGGAAGCACGGAGCGCCTTGCCTCGCCCAGCCGGACGGGGAGGCTGGGTATAGACAGCCACAATCTCATGCCCTGCTTCATGCAGGGCGTGCAGAGCCGGAACCGAAAAATCGGGCGTGCCCATGAAGATAAGGCGCATGCGCTGTAGCCTCCGGGCTGTTAGCGTTTCTGCTTCTGTTCCTTGGCCAGACGACGCAGGATCATGTTGCGGCGCAGGGTGGACAGATGGTCAACAAACAGAACGCCTTCCAGATGGTCAATTTCATGCTGCATGCAGGTGGCCATCAGATCATCCACCTCACGCTCAATCAGTTCGCCATCAACGCTGCGCCATTGCACCCGGACTTTTTCGGGGCGGGTGACTTCAGCATACTGGTTTGGCAGAGACAGGCAGCCTTCTTCACGGGCTGCAAGGGTTTCAGATTCCGCAATAACCTCCGGATTGATCATGATAATGGGTTCACGCGCTTCTTTTTCACCCAGATCAACCAGTGCAAACCGCAGGCCAAGACCCACCTGTGGGGCCGCCAGCCCAATGCCCGGAGCCTCATACATGGCTGAAAACATGCTGGGCAGAATACGGCGGATTTCTGCCATATCTTCCGGCCTGACCTCACGCGTTTTGCGCCGCAGCACCGCATGCGGGGCAATAAGAATGGGCATGGGGGCGGCATCTACCGCGGCAGCGGCAATGGCTGCGTCGGTCTGAGTGATGAGGCTCTGGGCTGCGTTCGTCATAAAAGCCGATTTAGCGCCCTCTGCGACAGGATGCCAGAGGTAAGAAGTCTAAAGCCACCAGAAACCGTGTGAAATATGCCGCACTGTGGCGCAGAACATGCTTCGGGCGGTCTGCATTCAGGCAAATGGCCATGCGGTTTGGGCCATGCAGTCTTGCGTTTTGTCTGGTCTCTCCCATATCGTGAGGAAACCGGATGCCATGAGGGTTCGGTTCTGTCTCGCTCAGAAAGGAGGAGGCTCTATGTCAGGCAGAGTTTTCGGCTCGCCCATGTTTCTGGGGTTTGACCATCTTGAACAGATGCTTGAACGCGCCAGTAAGGGAGCCAGTGATGGGTACCCGCCCTACAACATTGAACAGATGGCCAGTAACAAGCTGCGCATTACTCTGGCCGTTGCCGGGTTCAGGATGGATGACCTGCAAATAACGCAGGAAGACAACCAGCTTGTTATTCGCGGACGCCAGATTGAAGATGCGGAAGAACGGGTTTTTCTGCACCGTGGCATTGCATCCCGTCAGTTTCAGAAGGCTTTCGTGTTGGCGGAAGGGATCGAAATTGGGGGTGCATGGCTTGATAACGGACTTTTGCATATTGATCTGTTTCGCCCCCAGCCTGAAGTGCGCGTGAAGCGTATTGAAATCATGCAGCCGGGCCAGAAAGGGCAGACAGTCACAAGTGCAGCAGCCCTGAAACCGCGGACAGCCCGTATGCTGCACACGGTGGAGGACAGAGAAGGCAACTAACTGCGGGCTGGTTCTTTATCAATAGGAAGGCCAACACGCAGAAGGTGCATAACCGGCGTAAGGAAAGGAGGGCACATCATGAGAGTCACGACCCAGAACGGACGTGTGGTTCTTGTGCCAGATCAAACGGAAATACCGATTGATGTTCATAAACTTTCTGAAAATGAATTCCGGTCTCTTGGGTTGGCGAATGTTGCCTATATTCGCCCGGCCCTGACCGAGGAAGGGGATGAAGGCTGCGCCATTCACGCAGCCGATGGTTCACCCCTGGCGGTGGTGGAAGATTGGGAAACAGCATGGGGCATTATTCTGCACCATGACATGGTGCCAGCCAGTCTTCAGTAATTATCCGGTATTTTTCAGATAATAGAGGGAAAGCCCGAACCGTGCAGGCCTGCCGGTTCGGGCTTTTTTGTATCAGTTTTTCAAAAAGCATTTCAGGCGCGGAAGTGTGAAATCAAGAAAAACCCTTACGCGTTGCGGCACATTTCTGCTGCCGGGAAAAATCGCGTGTATATCTTCACTGTCACGCCCAATGTCGGGCAGCACTTCCACAAGACGGTTGGCCTGTAAATCAGAACGGATGTGAAAATCTGCCAGATGAGCCAACCCCATGCCAGCCAGAGCCATACGGCGCACGCTTTCTCCATTATTTGCCAGAAGCGGCCCCCGAATACTGCGTTCAATAACGCGCCCATTGTTTTTCAATGGCCAGACTGGGGTGTTGCGCCGAAAGTTGAACCCAAGGCACGCATGGTGATCCAGATCTTCTAGCGTAGCGGGCATGCCGTGCTGGGCCAGATAGGTGGGGGAGGCAACAATATGGCGTTGGGCGGCCCCAATGAAACGGGCTGTCAGGCTGGAATCCTGTAATTTCCCTACCCGGAAAGCAATATCTGTGCGCTCAAGGTAAAGGTCGGTCATGGCATCGGACAAGGACAAATCAATCTGAATATCTGGATAAGCCTGCCAGAACGCGGGGAGCAATGGTTCAAGTGCCAGCGTGCCAAAAGCCACAGAAGCGTTGATACGAACCACACCCTGCAGCTGGGCTGTACCTGTGCGGAGGGAGCGTTCCATATCGTACAGGTCATTCAGAAGGGTCTGGGCTCTGTCGTAAAATTGCTGGCCTTCGGGCGTAACCGCCAACTGGCGCGTGGAGCGTTCAATCAGACGCACGCCTAGTCGGGCCTCAATCCGGCTGATTAACTTACTGACTGTGGAGGGTGTGGTTCTGGTCAGTTGGGCGGCTTTTGAAAAGCTACCGCTTTCAACGACGCGCAGAAACAGTTCCATTTCACCAATACGGTTATCCATTGCGGCCTATTTGTGAAGATGTTTCACAGGTTTTATGGCAAACGGCACAGTTTTCAAAGACATTTCAGGGGCGCATTTTAGGTCACCCGTTGGTTGTTTCTTTGAAAACAGAAAGGTGTTTTTATGAAAAATGTTCTGCTGCTGAATGGGGGCAAAGTCTTTGCTCATTCTCACGGTCGCCTGAATGACAGCTTGCACGATGTGGCGGTGGAAACCTTTGGTTCGGTTGGCTGTGCTGTTCAACAAACAAAAATTGATGATGGGTATGAGACAGAAGCAGAAATTGAAAAATATCTGTGGGCAGACCTGATTGTTTACCAATTTCCTGGTTGGTGGATAGGGCTGCCTTGGGTTGTGAAGAAATATATGGACGAGGTTTTTACCCAAGGTCATGGCCGTCTCTACAGCAATGATGGTCGCACCCGGTCGGACCCAAACCGCAAATATGGATCAGGCGGTTTGGTACACGGTAAGTTTTATATGGTATCGACCACATGGAACGCACCAGAGGAGTCTTTTACAGACCCAGAGCAGTTTTTTGGTGGGGTGGGGATAGATGGCGTGTTGCTGCCTGTGCATAAAGCCAACCAGTTTCTGGGTATGACCGGCCTGCCAACTTTTCTGGCAACAGACGTTATGAAAAACCCGCATGTGGATAATACGCTAGCAGCGTATCGTGACCATATTCTTAAGGTTGTCGCGAGAACGAAACTCTAAAAAATGAAATTGTGAAAAGAAGTTTCCCGATGCTGTCGGCATGTTGCCGAAAGCATCGGGTTTAACCTTTGTTAGCGCACAACCACAGACGTTCTTCAGGATGGTCCCGTATCAACCCAGCCAATATTTCCATCATCACGTCGGAAGACGAGGTTAATCTGCTGGTTTTTCCGGTTTCTGAATAGCAGAATACTTGATGCAGCAAGGTCTAATCGCATCACAGCTTCACTGACACTCAGCTGCGGAATATCCGTGGTGTGTTCAGCAATAATGGCTGCGTAGGTTTCCTGTTCTTCCGCCTCATCAGCCGCGGCTTGAGACACGTAGGCCTGACCGTGGTTTTTGCCTTTTTTGGCTACACCATTCTGTTGCAGCACATAAGACCGCCCGGTTTCCCCCACAGCATCGCTTTTGGGTGCACGCGCATGAGACGTTACGCGCTTGTGGTAGCGCCGCAGGCGTTTGGCAATATGCTCGGCTGCGTCGTCAAAGGCGCTGTTGGCATCGGCCGCTTCGCCTTCCCCACGGAGGGTGAGGCCGCGGCCAGCGTGAACATTGATATCACATGTGAAAAAGGAACGCGCCTTGCTGAACGTGACTTTGGCTTCCATTGCCTTGTCAAAATAGCGGTCTGCAAGATTACCCAGATGAGCATTAACCCGGTGCTTCAGCGCATCGGACAGATCAATCTGTTTGCCGGAAACATGAATATGCATTCGGATGTCCTTTCTTGCCAGTTACAAGCAGGACCGTCGCGCCTGAATAAAATGAGCCATACCCGTTGCGGCCCGTATCAGGCGCTGGCGGCTTTAACCTTCAATAAAACAGACCACGGAGTCTGCCTTATCTGAAAAACATTTGGGCATGGTTCAGGGGCGTCTGTCCATGCTTTTGTTACAGATTTAATGCACCACAGTGCGGAGGGGTTCCCTCCTGTTTTTTAAACTGCTGAAATGAAACCGGAAAAAAGATGCGTTCGGGGTTGCTGTCTGCTGCGCGTGCTGCATACAGAGAGAACGACCGGCCAGACAAACAGGATATCATGCTTCTACGTTCAAGCCCGCCATCCAATATGCCCAAAATGCGCCGTAGCTGGCGGGTCAAGCTGATTATTCTGGGTGTGCTGGCCGCTGGCTACGGGGCTTTCATGTGGCACATGATGCATAGTAAGCCGCCTGTCATCATGCAACGGGTGCTTATTCCCGTCGAAGTCGTCAAGAAAAAGGAGGAGGCTGAACCCAAAGGGCCACCAGCACCGCCCATTCCGCTCATTCAGCCGCCACAGGTTGAGATTCCGGCACCGGTTATCAAACGCTAAGGATAAAGCGCAGAAGGGGCGATGGCACCTGCCAGTCGCCGTTTCTTGATCTGCGTCAAACTATCCACTTCTCCGGCAGCTTCGTGCCGGGATGAAGTTTTACAGCGAGAAACTTTCGCCCAGATACACCCGGCGCACGTCTTCATTGGCGACGATTTCTTCCGGAATACCCTGCATCAGAACCTGCCCACTATGCATGATATAGGCGCGGTCAATGACTTCCAGCGTTTCACGGACGTTGTGATCCGTAATCAGCACGCCAATGCCACGGTCTTTCAGGTGTGACACCAGATCACGGATTTCTCCCACAGCAATGGGGTCAATCCCTGCCAGAGGTTCATCCAGCAGAATGTAATTGGGCTGGCTTGCCAGAGCACGGGCAATTTCAAGGCGGCGGCGTTCACCACCAGACAAAGCGAGTGATGGAGAACGACGCAGGTGCGAAATGCCAAATTCACCCAAAAGACCATCCAGCAGCATTTCGCGCTTGTCCGGATCTTGTTCCACCACTTCCAACGCGGCCATGATGTTCTGTTCAACATTCAGTCCGCGGAAAATACTGGCTTCCTGCGGCAGGTAGCCAATACCCAATCGCGCACGCCGATACATGGGCAACTGCGTAATATCCGCACCATCCAGCGTGATTGAACCGGTATCAGGCTGAACAAGGCCCACAATCATATAGAAGCTGGTGGTTTTACCAGCGCCGTTCGGGCCAAGAAGGCCAACGGCTTCGCCCCGATGCACTTCGATGGAGACATTCTTCACCACCTCGCGCTTTTTGTACGACTTGCCAATCCCATGTGCGAACAGCCCCTGTCCGGGCTGATGCAACGGGTTGCGAGAAATAGGGTCTGGCCCGACGACCTGTTCTTCAGTGCCGTCTTCTGATGTCCAGGTAATTTCCTGAGTCATCCTTATTTCCTGTCCGAACCGTCGCCACTGTTAGGCACCACAACGCCACTCACCCGGCTGCCGGGGTGTTCGCTCATTGTAGCCAGGCCTGTATGCATGTTGATAATAGCGGCAGCCCCTTGAATCTGGTTTGCACCACGGGTGATGTGAACATTGCCCACAATGCGGGCTATGCCGGTATCTGGCACATAGACGCCGCGGTCACCCGTAACAATTTCGGTCTGCGTCCGCACCCACACATGCCCGAACGCATTGACCTTTTCCAGCTTGCCTGACCCATTGGCTAACGGGTCACCCGAAGATTGTTTGCTGGCGTCCGCGGTTTTCTGCGGTTGGGCACTGTTATCGGGTGGTGCGCTATAGCCCACCAGAACGTCTGCCCTGATCTGCCGCCCGTCATTGGTTGTAACGGTGGCGTTGCCGCGCCCGATGGAGATACGCTGCTGGGAATAATATTCCATTGAATCCCGCGCGGTCAGCAGATCCTGCGGGGTAACCAGCTTCATGGCTTTGCCGTTCATGACAAGAACAGCCTGGTCCATGTCATAGACGGCCTTATCTCCCCAAGCCTGATCAGTCTGGGTGTAGATATGAACGTGGCCGATTGCTTCCAGCCGGTAGATTTCATTAGAGCCAGAAGAGTCAGGGTCACCCCCGGCCGGAGCACTGGCATTGGGTTGTGCTGGCGGTGGCGGTGCCGCAGGCGGCGCGCTTCCGCTTTTTGCGTCGGTCGTTGCACCAGCAGGGGCGGGGGGAGCCGCATCTTTAGGGGGCGAGCCATCAGCATCAGGCGCAGGGGAGCCGTCAGGCTGTGTCTTCTTGCGGTAATAGGCAATCAGCTTGTCTGCCGTTACCGTTACATCGCCTCGCACGGCTTTGGCCTGATCATAGGCCGTGACTTTTTTCTGGTTCTGGTCCCAGTCGAAGCCGCCTGCGGCTGTCACTGTAATCTGTCCGCCATGAGACAGATCAATAGATTGCGCCTGTGCTGTCATGGCCATGCCAGACGCCATCAGAACAGTCAGCAGGGCAACGCCAGAGCATGACCCAAGCATGCGTTTGCGTGACCGAGGGGCTTTGGAAAAAAGACGCATGGTTAGGATGCTTTTCCGTCAGCGGGGTGGCTGCCGCGGTCATCGTTCAGAATAAGCCGTCCGGGGCCACGGAATTGCGCCACACCTTCATGCTGAGACACCAGATATCCTTTTGCATCAAGCACGCCAAATGGTCCTTCCGCCCGCACCCATGAATCAGAAGCGATAATACCGCGTTTGATATCAATATCGGCCACCGGGCTACGCATCATCAGGCCATCATCGCGGTACAGAGTCACTTCTCCTGTCAGATCAAGAATATCTGCATGCTGCATGTAGACGCCTTTTTCCGAACGCACCAGAATCCAGTCGCCCCCTTGTGTCAGAATATCTGCGGCGGGGTTGGTCAGGTCCATACGTTCCGGGTTGGTCTGGTGCGCGCTGTCAGATGTGACCATGAACGGGCGGTCGTGCTCATCCACCCCGCGATAGGTCGCGCCAACCAGATTACCGCTTTCAATCTTGACCTTCGAAATCTCACGAATGGCGGCGCTGTTGGCGTTAATCAGCCGGTCCACTTCGGGCCAGACAGCAATGGAGCTGAGAAGGAGCAGGGCTGTGCCCGGCAACACCCATTTTGCCCAGCGTAACAACGTGCGTCTGCGGGCAAGGCGTGCAGCATCAGGCGCAACACGACGCGGTTGGGATGGGGCCATACGTTCACGTTGTTGACGTATGGTTTCCTCGGACCGTGCAAAATCGTCTCTTTGCGGGGGTGTATTGGGGGGGGATGTCATCCCACACCAGCCCGTAGCAGGTCATGCATATGCACCGCACCCATAGGCTTTCCGGTATCATCCAGCACAAACAGGGATGTAATGGGCCGCTTACGCTCATTCATCAGACGCAGGGCATCAGCCGCAAACACGTCTGGCCCTATTGTAAGCGGGTTACGGTTCATAACGTCCTTTGCCAGCGTGGTGGTCAGATCCAGATCAAGTGCGCGGCGTAAGTCACCATCAGTGATTAGCCCCGCAAGCGCACCATTATGATCCAGAATGGCAATGCAGCCTAGGGCCTTGCATGTCATTTCCACAATCACGTCCCGCATGGGGGTGTTTTCCTGCCCGATGGGCAGGGCATCGCCCGTGCGCATCAGTTCCTGCACGGTGCGCAGCCGCATGCCCAGCCTGCCACCGGGATGAAAATGGCTGAAGTCGCTGGCTGTAAAGCCGCGTTGTTGCAATAGGGCTACGGCCAGTGCGTCCCCAAAGGCCAGCTGCATTGTGGTGCTGGTGGTGGGGGCCAGCCCCATCGGGCAGGCTTCCGGCATGGCGGGGAGGGTCAAGGCAATATCCGCGCGGGACGCCAGCGTTGACCCCGCACGACTGGTCACAGCCAACAGGGGTAGCCCGCAGCGGCGGGTGTGGGCTGCAATATCGCCCAGTTCCGTTGTTTCACCTGAATTGGAAAAGGCCAGAACAGCATCCCCCTGCTGCACCATGCCCAAATCGCCATGCGAGGCTTCGGCAGGGTGGACAAACAGGGCCGGTGTGCCGGTTGAGGCCATGGTGGCCTGAATTTTGCGGGCAATGTGCCCTGATTTGCCAATCCCTGTAATAACCAGTCGGCCTGCCAGCGCGCTTATGACGTCAACAGCGCGGGCAAATGCGCCGCCAAGTCCATGCGGGTCTAACAGGGCGTTTTCCAGCGCGTCCAGCCCGGCACGTTCAGCCTGTAGTACGGCTACGGCGTTAGCGGTCAGCGTCGCATGGTCCTTGGCTACGGCGGAGGAAACATTCTCTGTGGCGAGAAGCTCGGTCATACGCTGGGGTGTCCGGCAGTTGGCGGGTCAGGCTCGGTGAGAAAAAATATCTGGGTCTTCATACCCCAGAAGATCAAGACGGGCACGCGCAGGCAGAAAATCGAAGCAGGCCTGTGCCAGATCCCGCCGTCCTTCACGTGCCAGCAGGGTGTCCATTTTCTCCCACAGGGCATGCAGGTACAGGACATCAGACGCGGCATAGGCCAGTTGTTCGGGTTTCAGATTGGTCGCACCCCAGTCTGACGATTGCTGCTGTTTGCTCAGATCCACGCCCAGCATGTCGCGGCATAGGGCGGCCAGACCATGCCGGTCTGTAAAGGTGCGGACAAGGCGCGCGGCAATTTTGGTGCATACAACCGGGCTGACCGTAATGCCCAGCGCATGTTGAAGAATACCGACATCAAAGCGGGCAAAATGCATGATTTTGGTCAGGGCAGGGTCTGCCAGCACGGCTTTCAGGTTCGGGCAGTCATACCCTGTGCCACCCAACGCCGTGGGGATGAGCTGTACCAGATGCGCCGTTCCATCCCCCGCTGAAAGCTGCACAAGGCACAGCCGGTCACGGTGTGGTTTCAGGCCCATCGTCTCGGTATCTACCGCGACAGAGCCGGTGAAGGTGACATCATCGGGTAGATCGTTCCGGTGTAAGGTGATGGCACCGTCTGATGAGGTTCGGGACGCAGTCATGACCCGCTCCATATCTTGCTGTTCATGGAGCCAGAGCGATACAGGCGGCAGAGGGGATTGTCCATTCCGCCCCATAGCATGCCCTTTTGGGCGATTTGATGGTGGGGCTGACATGAAGGGGCAGTTTATGGTGTTTCCGCATTTTGTGATTACAAAATAGAATTGATAATCATTTTCATTTAGTGGTAGCGCAAGGCTGGTTCCTTTCCAGCTTTTATGGTGCGGCACTGATGTGCGTTCGGCGTGGTGTTTCCGTTCTGGTTACTGTCGTAATGTTGGCACCCTGCTGGGGGGCTACGACAGCCCTTGGCCGTACGGTGGCAGAGGAACGGAAAAAGCCTAAGGCAGGCAACCATCTGAACCACCACGCGGTTTCTTCTGGGGTCGGCCAGTCTTGGACGACGAAGGCTAATCAGGAGGATGTGGAAGTCTCGGCCTCACGCCATCGGTTGTTGGCCACAACATCGACCACCGCGACCAAAACATCGACCCCGATAGAAGATACACCGCAGAATCTGACGGTCATTACGCAGCAGCGGATGGCAATGCTCAATTCGCGGAGTGTTTCTGAAGCCGTGCGCTATGCGGCGGGTGTGTCCGATTATGGCTCCAAGGATGACCCTCGTGGTTACTTTGGCACCATACGCGGCTTTTCGCCCGACATTTATCTGGATGGCACCCGCACGCCAGATGCCTCGGCCTCGCAATCATTCAGTATCGAGCCTTGGGGGCTTGAGGAAATGGACGTGCTGCGGGGGGCTGCGTCATCACTGTATGGTTCCGGGCAGTTGGGCGGCATTATCAATGCCGTCAGCAAACGCCCGCGTCTGAACCAGCAGAACGAGATTACGTTTCAGACCGGGTCTTATAGCCGTGTGCAGGGGGCTGCAGATGTTGGTGGTGCATTAAACGCGGATAAAACGCTTTTATGGCGGTTTAACGGGTTAATCCGAAAATCGGACACCTATGCCAAGAACATCAAAAATAATGAAATTTACGTGGCTCCATCCTTCCGGTGGCGGCCAGATGACACAACGGATTTCACCGTATTGGCCAGTTACGAACAACTGGATGCTGGCTCAACCGCGCAGTTTCTATCTGCGGCTGGCACGCTTTATCGTACCCGTTATGGGTCTATTGCGCGTAATTTCCTGAATAGTGATGCTGATTATGACGTTTATTCAAAGCGGCAGGTGGCCATAGGCTATAACTTTACAAAGCGGCTTTTACCCAACTGGACCATTACCCAGAACATGCGTTACGCACACCTTGATCTGGATTATCGGTATGTTACCGCCGTGGCGTTACTGGCAGATCAACGCACGCTGACACGGCAGGCGCTTTTGCAATCGGCCAACTATAACAATGTCACGCTTGATACCCGGTCAGACCTGAAGCTGAAAACCGGATCTGTCAGGCAGGAGATTTTGATAGGCGTCGATTTCAGAAGCGACTTCCTTGCCAACCGGCGTGGGCAGCGTACCGCCCCTTCGCTTGACCTGTATAATCCGGTTTACCGCGCTATTCCGTGGCCAACCTATGGCACCCGGACCAATACCAATGAGACAGAAACCCAGACTGGTGTTTATGGTCAGGATCAGATCACTTGGCATGACTTCTACCTTACCCTTTCAAGCCGTGGTGATTTTACCCAAAGTCTGACAGTTGATAATTTGGCGCGTAGTAAAACACCCCAGAATAATAATGCTTTTACCGGTCGTGTGGCGCTGCTTTACAAATCGGTTATCGGACTTTCGCCTTATGTTGCATATTCGACCTCGTTCCAGCCGCAGGTGGGTACAACGCGCCTGAATACCGCGTTTGTTCCCACGCGCGGAAAGCAGATTGAAGCAGGGTTGAAATACAAACCTGTCGGGAATGCCCCGTGGGGGAAAGACTTTCTTCTGACAGCAGATTTCTTCAATCTTGTCGAAACCAATGTTCTGACAACAGACCCAGCCGATTCAACATATGACATCCAGACAGGGGAGCAACGGACCAGAGGATTCGAATTTGAAGGGGTAGGGCGTTTACCGTTCAAGATCGATTTTCTGGCATCCTATACCTATCAGGACCCGCGCATTACCCGATCAACCGTTGCCAATCAGGTTGGGCAGAGGCCTGTTGCCGTCCCATCGCATATGGCATCTTTTTTCCTGAAACGTGACTTTGCCCTGACGCGCACTATTGTGGCAGGGCTGGGTGGTGGTTTGCGCTACACCGGGAACACAGCGGGCGCATTGCCAGCAACGTTTTTAGTACCCAGCCAACTGGTGGGCGACCTTCAGGCTCATATTGATTACAAACGTATGGGGGTGCAGTTTAACGGCACCAATATAACAGATCGCAAATATGTAGCGGTCTGTACCCGGTCCGTCGCCTGTGCATGGGCACCGGGGCGGTCTGTGTATGTAACACTTTCCTATAAATGGTAAGGTTTTCTAATAATGTTTTATGTTTTGAGTGTATATTTAAAGTAAATGAAATTATAAAACGTAAACGAAAAGATATTTTTTTAATGTTGTGGGGGTTGGTTAAGAAAAAGAATAAGGCTTTCTTTTTTTATAAACTTCTGTCACATAAGCGCGTTATCTTCGACACTTGAAACAGGAAAGTTGTCGGCCTTTCTGACTATCAGAAGGGACATTGGCGCTGGGCAAGTTCTTTGCCAAAGCTGGTCTTGTCAGCACAGTGCCGCATTTTGGAGGAAAAACCCCGATGCAGGATTCTGGAACGGCGCATGCCCATTTTGGGTGGTTCAAGCGCCGCAGACAGATGAACCCCGATGATATTACGGTAGTCGATGCCGAAATGCTGAAACGGGCCGTTGGTGCTGCCGCCTTAGGCAACGCCATGGAATGGTTCGATTTTGGCGTGTACGGCTATATTGCTGTGACATTGGGGCGGGTGTTTTTCCCGTCCGATGATCCATCAGCCCAGCTTCTGGCAACATTCGCTGCTTTTACGGTCGCGTTTCTGGTGCGGCCAATTGGTGGCATGGTGTTCGGGCCATTGGGTGACAGATACGGACGTCAGAAAGTTCTGGCCTTCACCATGGTCATGATGGCGGCCGGTACGTTCGCCATTGGTCTGATCCCCTCTTATCAAAGCATCGGGCTGTGGGCCCCGGCTTTGTTGCTGGTTGCCCGTATGGTGCAAGGTTTTTCCACGGGTGGGGAATATGGGGGTGCCGCGACCTTCATTGCAGAATACTCCACTGACCGCAGGCGCGGCCTGATGGGAAGCTGGCTGGAGTTCGGAACTCTTGCCGGTTACGTTGTGGGTGCGGGGACTGTCACGGCCCTGCAACTTCTGCTGACTGACAGCCAGTTGCTGAACTGGGGCTGGCGTATTCCTTTTCTGGTGGCCGGCCCACTGGGTTTGCTTGGGCTGTATATGCGTATGAAGCTGGAAGAAACGCCAGCTTTTCAGGCCTATGCGGAAGAAGCCGAAAAACGCGAGAACGAAAAGCCCGGATGGTCAGAACTATTCCGTGTTCACTGGCGGCAGTTACTGAAATGTATTGGTCTGGTGCTTGTGTTTAACGTCACCTACTACATGGTGCTGACCTACATGCCCAGTTATCTGAGCGTGACGCTTGGGTACCCGGAAAGCAAAGGCCTGTTGCTGATTATTATTGTCATGCTGATCATGATGCCGCTGAATATTGTTGGTGGTATTTTCAGCGACAAATTGGGCCGTCGTCCCATGATCATCGGGGCGTGTCTGGCTATTTTGCTACTGTCTGTTCCGTCGCTTCTGTTGGTGCAGAGTAATAATGATAGCCTTATTTTCCTGGGGCTGATGCTTCTGGGGCTGTCTTTGGTGTGTTTTACCAGTTCAATGCCAGCAACATTGCCCGCCCTGTTTTATACCCCCGTGCGTTACACTGCTTTGTCCATGGCTTTTAATATTTCGGTATCCCTGTTTGGTGGCACGACACCGTTGTTAACGGCGTGGCTTGTGCGTTCAACCGGCGATATGATGGTACCGGCTTATTACCTTATGGGCGCTGCTGTTGTCGGTATTCTGACCATGCTGACCGTGCGTGAAACAGCCCGCATGCCATTGCGAGGCTCTCCTCCCGCAGTGGCAAATGAGGCTGAAGTCACAGCCCTGTTGAAAGGTGACAAACCTATTACTGTTGACACAGCGTTGCCGCCCATCCCTTAAAAAAGGATCTTTAGGTCTTTGATCATCGGTTCTGAAAAAGTCTTGTCTTTTATAGGGTGATGGCGGGTGAATGACAGCAATATGCCGCGCGTCGGGTGTGGCGCGGCCATTATACGCGACGGCAAAATCGTGTTGGTAAAACGCAGGCGTAACCCGGAGGCAGACCACTGGGGCCTGCCGGGCGGTAAGGTCGATCCGTTTGAAACAGTCCCAGCCGCTGTGGCGCGTGAAATCCGGGAGGAACTGGGGCTGATTATTACGCCCCGTCAGGTGCTGTGTGTGGTTGACCAGATTGACCGGGCGCAGAAGCAACATTGGGTTGCTCCGGTTTATCTGGTGGAAAATTGTCAGGGTGACCCTGTAGTGCAGGAACCAGATGCATTGGCTGCTGTGAAATGGTTTGCGCTGGATCATTTGCCCGAACCACTGACCCAAGCCACTCTTCAGGCCTTACGTGCCCTAAGGGCGCGGTGAAAACGAACAAACACAGCCCATTCTGCCCTGCCCACCATAAAGGGATGGCGGCCTGACCGGAACATGCGGTAGGGGAGGGGAAAGAGTAAGAGAGATCAAAGGTTCTAATGCGTAATCCCCGTTCCGGGCGTCCGTCCCGTCATCAGCGTGCCCAGTCCTCTGGCGGTCGGGAAGGTGGGGGTGCGCCTGCCGGAAGCTGCTGGCTGTTTGGTACACATGCCGTTGCCGCCGCGCTGACAAATCCCCGTCGTGTTTTCCAGCGCCTGCTGGTGACGGAGGGCGAACATCCGGCCATACTGGCCGCGCACGAAGCTGGTGCAACAGTTCGGGTTGAGCCTGAAATCGTGCAGCGCGCCAAGCTGGACGAACTGTTGGGTGATGAAGCAGTGCATCAGGGCGTTGCCGCCTTGGTCAAACTGCTGCCCAACCTGTCTTTGGAAGACGCACTTGAAAGACCCGGCCCGGTGCTGGTGCTTGATCAGGTTACAGACCCACGCAATGTCGGGGCTATTCTGCGCTCGGCCGCTGCATTTGGCGCAGCCTGTCTGGTGGTGCAGGACCGTAATGCGCCCGAGGAAACCGCGGTTCTGGCCAAAGCGGCTTCTGGCGCGTTGGAGACTGTGCCCATGGTGCGCGAAGTTAATCTGTCACGCGCCATTGAAGCGTTGCAGAAAGCTGGCTGCTGGACAGTGGGGCTGGATGCTGGTGGTGGCCTTCTGGACGGCCCATCTTTTGAAAACCGTCGTGTGGCACTGGTTCTGGGGGCGGAGGGCAAGGGCCTGCGCCGCTTAACGCGTGAAAGCTGCGACGAAATTGCCGGGCTTTACATGCCCGGTGAGATGGAAAGCCTGAATGTGTCCGTAGCGGCCGCAGTGGGCCTTTACGAATTGGCCCGTGTGCGCATGCCCAGCACATACCAGCCAGCCGCGACAAAAAAGCCCACGTAATAGCCAATGTCGGCCCCATTCAGCCACTGGGCTATGGGGCCGGTATAAAGTGTGCTGCTTGAAAACAGCAGAATGGTCAGCACGGATGTAACGGCAAAAATGGTAGCGCCATATGTCCATCCGGGTGGCACGGCATGAACCTTACGGTTTCCGAAATACCAGTCAGCCAGCACAATGCCGATCCATGGGGCTATCCAGTACATGGTTACCATCAGATAGTCCGTATACAGGCTAGTGTAGCGGCCAGCCCCGGCAACGGCCAGAACGTAACCCAGCAGTGCTGTCAGAATGGCGGCTGCCACACGCGGCACGTATAATCCCGCCGAAATTAGGCTGTAGCTGGCCGTATTATCATTAAACGAATTGCCGGTAATGGATGACAGCGCAATCGCCCCCAGCGCCACAGCCCCCAGCGGCCCCATGGCATGTTGAAGGGACGCTATGACAGCAGTGGGTGATGGGTCAGCCACGCTGCCCGCTGTCAGCAGGCCGAGAATCTGAAACGGGATGGCAGACCCCAGCAGTCCGGCCAATGCCAGCGATACAACTTTTGTGGGGTTGGAAGAGGCCGGAAGATACCGCGTGTAGTCAGATGAATAAGATGCCCAAGACAGGTTAAAGCTGACCAATACGCCCGTTGCCAGCAGAAAGGTCTGCCATGTGACGGGGTGATGCGCCGTAATCGGGGCTGTGCCTTCTAACGCCAGTGTCACGCCCATCAGGGTAAACGTAACCAGCAGCAACGCCCCCAGATACTTCTGCAAAAGCTGCACAACATGATGCCCATAAATCGATGCGACCATCTGTGCCCCTGCCAGTACGCCCAGCGCCAGCCAGAATGGAGCTGAAATGCCGCCCAGAAGCAGCAGCGCCATAAGAGCCGTGGCAGCTGGGACGTTGTTTACGGCGTCCCACCCCACGCAATAAATCCAGTTTAGAAAAGCCGGCGGGCGAATCCCTTTCTGGCCCAGGGCACGACGTGATGCTTCCATTTGCGTCAAGCCCATGGCTGGCCCGATGGCGGCGGCCAGAGCCACAGGCAGGGCCCCAATAATATTGCCCAGAACAATCGCCAGAACACCGGTTTTGAAATCCAGCCCCATGCTGGTCAGCAATGCGCCTGTTACCCATCCACCGGGACCAAGGTTGGGCGAAAAATGGCTCCAGAACACGCGGTCCATTTTCATGGTCTTCAGGGCCGCGGGTACGGGTTCTCGCACCGATGCGGCGGAGAGTTCTTCCATCAGACCGCCAGCGGAAGGGGGAGGGGCAGAGGCGGGCTGGTGGTTCATGCCGGGCGGTGTCCTCAGGCTTGGGGGGTCATGACAGGTCTGGTTCAGGCATGCTGCCCGCAGATCCGGTTGGCTGACGAATATAATAGGCTTCTGCCAGCCTGATAGGCAGAAGGTCCATAAATCTGGACCCGGCTGCAAGCCATAATGGAAAAACAATACGCCGTTCATTCCGGCGCAGCCCCCGTAGAATACGACGGCTGGCGTTTTCAACGTCTGTCAGTCCGGGCATGGGAAAGCGGTTGCGGGCCGTCATGGGCGTGTTCAGAAAACCGCACACAACTGAGGAAAGCAGAATACCCGCCTGTCGCATGTTACCCCCTGTTGCCACCATAAACCGGTCAACCGCCGCTTTGGCCGCCCCATAAGATGGGGTGCCGGGGTAGGACACAAGACCGGCAACCGAGGATATGGCGCAGATTCGCCCCCGCATGCCATCTGCGCCACGCGGTTGGTGTTGCATCACGTTAAGCGCTGGCAGGACGGTGTTCAGCACCCCATCAAGGTTGGTGGCGAAAAAGCGCCGTATCTGCTCGTCGGGTTCGTATGGTGCGCTATCCGGTTTGGTTGGTTTACGGGTGCCGCCGGTAATCCCGGCACAGGCCAGCACCAGATCAAGCGGGCCGAGAGTTTGTATCCATTCTTCCATTCCGCTTTGGTCGGTAACGTCACACAGCCTGATCCGCACCCCGGCCCCGCGAGAAATACAGGCGCGGGCTGTCTCCAGCAGGCGGGTTTCGTTGCGGCCACCCAGATGCAGCATGCGTCCGGGCCGTGCCAGAGTAAGAGCCAGCGAGCGCCCAAGGCCGGAGGACGCGCCGGTTATCAGAACGGTATCGTGTTTCATGGTCGCCCTCTTAACGCGAGACTGTTAGAAGGGCTGCATGCCTCCCGACAGATCGGGCATGCGCATTGACCAAAACGGTGCTTTGCCATGACATGCGCGGAGGCGTCACAGAGTGGAGTTGGATTGCGGCATGGTGCAGGGCAGAACGTCTGAAGCAGGAACTGGGGTGAAACGGCGCGGAGTCTGTTTTGTTATTTCAGCACCCTCAGGGGCTGGAAAATCAACCATTGCCAACGCCTTACGGGCCTCTGAACCACGGCTGCGGCACTCGGTTTCCGTGACGACCCGCCAGCCCCGTCCTGGTGAGAAAGAGGGGGTTCACTACCATTTCCGCACGATGGAACAGTTTGAGGAAATGGCCGCAACAGGCCAGCTTCTGGAATGGGCCATCGTGTTCGGGCGTGGCTATGGTACGCCGCGTGCACCGGTAGAAGAAGCGCTGGCTGCCGGGCATGACATGGTCTTTGATATTGACTGGCAGGGCCACCAGCAGGTGCGCAAGGCGCTGCCGGATGATGTTGTCAGCCTGTTTGTATTGCCGCCTTCTCTGGAAGAACTGGAACGTCGGCTTCATTCCCGTGCGTCTGACCACGCGGACGAAATTGCAAAACGGATGGCCGCCGCGCGTGATGAGATTTCACATTGGCAGGAATTCGATCATGTTGTGGTCAACACGGAACTGGACCGCGCCATTTTTGAAGCGCGTGCCATTTTAACAGCCGGACGTCTGAAAACCCGCCGTCAGACCGGCCTAGCAGACTTTGTCGGGACTTTTGGAGCCTGAATTTTATGGATTTTTCATCCGTTTCCATTCTGTGCCTGGGCGATGTGATGCTGGACCGTTTTCTGTACGGCAGCATGGAACGCATTTCCCCTGAAGCGCCGGTTCCTGTTCTGCTGCTGGATAAGCGGCGTGAAATGGCGGGTGGCGCAGGGAATGTGGCCAGTAACATCACGGCGTTGGGCGGGAAGGCCGTTCTGGTGGGGCTGGTCGGGAACGATGAAGCAGGGGGCCTGCTGCGCAGTGCTCTTGCAGGTCAGCAGAACGTGGTTGATGCAACCGTGAAAACCACCGTTCGGCCCACCATCTGCAAAACACGTTTTATTGCTGTGCATCAGCAGGTTGTGCGGGCGGATGAAGAAAGCCGCCTGCCTCTGCAACCAGCCGAAGCGGCAGATCTGTGTGCAGAAATTGAAGCCCGGATAACCGGCGTGCAGGCTGTTGTTGTTTCAGACTACGGGAAGGGCGTCTGTAGCCCGCAAGTGCTTGACCACGTTTTCCGTGCAGCAAAGGCACAGGGTATTCCTGTTTTTGTTGACCCGAAATCAGCCGATTACCGGCTGTATTGTGGGGCGACCTGCATTACCCCTAACGCCAAAGAACTGGCGGCAGCGTCTGGCCTGCCTGTTGAAACAGAAGCCATGGTGGAGGCCGCGGCCCGTAAGGTGATGGCCGATGCTGAAGCGGATGCCATTCTGGCAACCCGGTCAGAAAAAGGTATGATGCTGGTGCAGCGGGATGGGGCTGTTGTGTCAATTCCCACCCGTGCGCGTGAGGTATTCGACGTATCGGGCGCGGGTGATACCGTGATTGCCACCATGGCGCTGGCTGTAGGGGCGGGTCTGGCATTTGAACAGGCCATGTGCGTTGCCAACGCTGCCGCAGGTGTGGTGGTGGGCAAATTGGGAACAGCCACCGCAGATATTCAGGAAGTCCTGCACGAACTTGATGAACAGTCCGGCCCTGATGAAGCGCCCCATCTTCTGCCGCTGGCCGCAGCACGCGCACAGGTACAGCGCTGGCAGGCCCGTGGGCTAAAAGTTGGTTTTACCAACGGCTGTTTTGACATTCTTCATCCCGGACACGTCAGCCTGCTGGCAGAAGCACGGGCCGCGTGTGACCGTCTGGTTGTCGCTTTGAATACCGACGCAAGTATCAGCCGCCTGAAAGGCCCCGAACGCCCCGTCAACACGCTTGATTCACGTGCCCGTGTTATGGCCGCCGTGCGGTATGTGGATGCGGTGGTGGCATTTGAAGAAGATACGCCGCTTGAAACCATTCAGACGTTGATGCCCGATGTGTTGATAAAAGGCGCAGATTATAAACCGGAAAATGTTGTGGGGGCCGATATTGTCATGGCGGCAGGCGGCAGGCTTGTGCTGGCCAATCTGGCAGAGGGTCACTCCACAACCTCTACTATTGGCCGGATACGGCGCGTCTGATGCCTACCTATAACAAACCGGAAACCATCACAGCCCGATCCGCAGGCGCATCGCAATCGGCACATCCATTACGCGTGGTGCATGCCCAGTTTCGTGACTGGCTGTTTGATAGTGCATTACCCTTCTGGGCCACGACTGGCTGTGATGGAACAGCGCAGACCCCAGCCTTTCTTGGCGCGCAGGAATGTCTGACCGTAACGGGTGTGTCAGCCCATGCGGCATTCAAGCGGGTACGGGTGCAGGCCCGACAGTTGTTTGTCTTTTCCTGGGCGGCCTTGCGCGGATGGCCCACCGGGCGGTCGCGCGCTGATGGAATTTACGCTTTTCTGCTGAAGGCGCATGAAGGATCTGGGCGTTGGTCACGGAGCCTGACGCCAGATGGAAAAATGCTGGACACAACAGCAGATTTGTATGATCTGGCGTTTGTCGTGTTCGCACTGGCCTGGTACGGCAGGTTGGATGCATCTGGTCAGGCGGTCTGTTTGGCACGAGAAACCGTGCAGTGGGTGCAGGCCAATATGGCAGCGACAGGTGGCGGGTTTTACAACACGCTGCCGCAGCAGGCAGAACCCCGGCAGCAGAACCCCCATATGCATCTGCTTGAAGCTGTGTTGGCATTGTATGACACAACGCAGGATCAAGCTGATTTAGTCCTTGCGCATGACCTGTATCAGCTTTTCAGCACACAGTTTCAGGACGCCCAAACCGGGACCCTTGGCGAATTTTTTACGCAAAATTGGCAACCGTCAGAAGGCGATCAAGGAAACTGGCTGGAGCCGGGCCATCATTTTGAATGGGTCTGGCTTCTGAAGGACTACACGCGGCTAAGTGGCGTGGACACATCGGCACAAGCAAACCGCCTGTATGATTTTGCACTCCGCTACGGCGTCAATCAGCAAACTGCATTGGTGTATGACGCGGTAGGGCGTGATGGTTCGCTGCTGAAAGCATCTTCGCGTCTGTGGGTTCAGGGGGAAGCCGTGCGCGGTGTGCTGACGCAAAACCCACGCGATACAGATGGTTTGGCGGCCCGCATGGCAACCAATTTGTTGACCCGTTATTTTGCCGGTTGCCCAGCCGGAACATGGCTAGACCAGCTCGATGAAGCAGGAGAGCCAAAAGTCGATAAAATTCCCACAAGTTCTCTGTATCATATCACCACAGCCTATGACGCGCTGGATAAGGCAGTAAATAGCCTGCCACATGAAGACCTGTTAGAACCAACGACGTGAACATGACCAAAACCGACCCCGCCCGACAGGAAGACGAAACGCTTCTGTCGCTTTCCCTTCGCCAGCCCCCGGCCAATATTGAAGCCGAGCAGGCCCTTCTTGGCGCATTGCTGACCAACAATCGTGCGTATGACCGCGTGTCTGACTTTCTGGCAGGGGCCCATTTTGCCAGCCAGGTGAATGGCCGTCTGTACGACGCTATTGCCCGCCGCATTGAAAACGGTCAGTTGGCGGACCCCGTGACGTTGCGGGCAGAACTCGAAAATTCGGGTATTTTGTCAGACGTTGGCGGCATGGCCTATCTGGGTAAGCTTCTGACGTCCATGGTTGGTATCATCAATGCGGGCGATTATGGGCGCGCCATTCATGATGCATGGATACGCCGTCAGTTGATTGATATTGGGGAAGGCGTTGTAAACAACGCTTTTGGTGCAACGTCTGACCTTTCCGGCCCAGACCAGATTGCGGCCGGGGAAGAAGCCTTGTTCCGTCTGGCTACGGAAAAAGGGCAGGATGGCGGCTTTGTGGTGTTTGACCGTGCCTTGGCCAGCGCCATTGCGACAGCAGAGCAGGCCTTCAAAAATGAAGGTCATGTTTCTGGTCTGACATCGGGTCTGCGTGATTTTGATAAGAAAACGGGCGGCTTGCACCCGTCCGATTTGCTGATTCTGGCTGGGCGTCCTGCCATGGGCAAAACTGCTCTGGCAACCAAAATTGCGTTTTCTGCCGCCCGTGCTTTGATGCAGGATGCAGAAGACAAAGGCCCGGGTGTGCAGCCCAAAGGCGCGGTTGCAATTTTCTCGCTGGAAATGTCGGCTGAACAGCTTGCCGCCCGTATTCTGTCCGAGCAGTCAGAGGTCTCAAGCGAACGTATTCGTCGTGGTGATATCGGGCAGAAAGAGTTTGATCGCTTTGTGCGTGTCAGCCGCGAACTTGCGCGTCTGCCACTGGTGATTGATGATACGCCAGCCATTTCCCTGTCTGCTATGCGCACCCGATGCCGCCGGTTGAAGCGGACCAAAGGGCTTAGCCTTGTAGTAGTCGATTATCTTCAGTTGATGCGCCCATCAGTCGGTACACGTCCTGAAAGTCGCGTTCTGGAAATATCCATGATCACACAGGGCCTGAAAGCGATTGCGAAAGAGTTGGAGGTGCCCGTCATAGCGCTGTCCCAGCTCTCGCGTCAGGTTGAAAGCCGCGAAGACAAACGCCCAATGCTGTCAGATCTGCGTGAATCCGGCTCGATTGAGCAGGACGCTGACGCCGTCATGTTTGTGTATCGTGATGAATATTATCTGCAACAGCGTATGCCCAAGGAAACAGCATTTGATTCCATGGACAAATACTCGGCAGCGCTTGATGACTGGCAGCGTAAAATGGGGCTTGTGCATAACAAGGCTGAACTGATTCTGGAAAAACAGAGACACGGACCAACCGGAACAGTGCATCTGTATTTCGAAGGTGAATACACACGCTTTACTGACCTCGATACCGTGCATGAAGACCCGCGACATTAACGCGGGCAGGGCAGAGGCAATCAGGGTATTGTGTAAGGCGGTGTTATTCTGATGCGGTGGGGTAGGGAAGCATGGCACGCGTTCTGGCACAGCGATATGAAGGGCATCAGGCAGAGTTAAACCCGCACCCTGCCCAAGATACCTTTAAAACACACGGTAGCGCGGTGGCACCGCGTGTGCTGCTGGTAGAAGATGACCCGGATACGGTTTCTTACGTGCGTGACGGGCTTTCCTGCGCCCAGATTGATCTGTCTGTTAGTGAAAATGGCATAGATGGGCTTACCCGTATTTTTGCCGAAAAGTGGGACGTCATTGTTCTGGACCGCATGTTGCCCGGTTACGATGGGTTGTCCATTTTGGAAAAAATGCGGTCCGAGGGGATAACAACCCCGGTTATATTTCTGACCGCCATGGATAGCGTGTTCAATCGCGTTGACGGTTTGCGACATGGTGGGGATGATTATGTGGTCAAGCCATTCGCTGTGCGTGAACTTCTAGCACGCATACAGGTGCTGTTTCAGCGCTTTAGCCCGGTGTGGCAGGTTACGCATCTTTATCTGGCAGATGTCACATTTAATCTATTGACGCGCGATGTTACCCGCAGTGACGAAAAAATACTGTTGCAACCACAGGAAATGCGGTTGCTTGAATATTTTATGCGTCACCCAGATACGGTTCTTTCCCGTCAAATGCTCTTAAAGCATGTGTGGGACATGGATTTTCCAGTGCGTACCAATGTTGTTGAAACGCACCTAAGTCGCTTGCGGGAAAAACTGGGGCGCAATGGTCCGGCCCTTATTCATACCGTACGGGGCCAAGGTTACGTTATGTCGGCTGATACAGGGGCATTTCAGCCAAATGTCTAAGACGGGGCAACGCAGCATCAAGCGTCTTGTCGCCAGTTCTTCTTTTCGCATTGTTACCCTGTTTTCAGTCTTTTTTGTGTTTTCAGGGATGCTTGTTACCAGCTTGTCAGGGTTGCATAGCCAGAGTTTGTTGAGGCAGCAACTGGAGCAGACGGTGCAGAACGAAGGCGAGGAAACATTTGCGTCTGCCGGGGGCAGGGATGTGACCCACCTGCTGCCAGTTGTGCAAGGGTTTGTGCTGCATGAACCGGGCTTTTTCTATCTTTTGCAAGATCGCAATCAAACTGTTGTTGCAGGTAATATGTTGCATCTGCGCCCTGTGGCCGGGCCGCGTTGGCTTGCATGGGCGCACAGATTGCCACGGAGTGAAAACCAAAGCCGTGTTTACGGGGTGGGATATAAACTGACAGACGGCGGCTATTATTTTGTTGGTATCGACGCATCCCCCCTCGCAAGGCTGAAGCACGCATTATGGACGACTGTTTTATGGGGGATAGTCGGGTTTGGTATTCTGGGCGTAGCGGGCGGCCTTCTGCTGAGTCATGTTGTTCTGCACTGGATAGAAAGCATAAGCCTGACAGCAAGAAGTATCATGCGTGGTAATATGGCGCGCCGTATTCCGCTAAGAGGAACAGGTGATGAATTGGATCATCTTTCTCAAAGCCTGAACGCATTGTTTGCTCAGAATGAAGCGCTGATCAACAGCTTGCATCAGGTATCAAATGATATTGCGCATGATATGCGCAGGCCTTTATCGCGGGTCAGAAATATCCTTGATCAGACACTGGAAAAAGACATGACGTTGCCACAGGTCAAGTCACAGATTGGTCTTTCAATAGAACATCTTGATAGCGCGCTGGAAATTTTCTCCTCACTTTTAAAACTGGCGCAGCTTGAATCGGGAACATGGAAGGACAGTGTTGAAACGCTGGATATGGCTGAACTGGTTGATGGCGTTCTTGAGCCTTACTACTCGGTTGTGGAAGATCAGGCGCAAACCCTTAGTGTCTCTATTGTTCCGGTGAAACCGATAGCAGGCCACCGGGTTCTTCTGCGGCAGGCGATTGCTAATCTTATTGAAAATGCTATTACATATTCAGGGAAGAACAGCATAATCACAGTGAGTGTTTTTCCGTCTGGGCAACAGACTTGCGTTGTTGTTGCCGATAACGGCATTGGTATTCCCACGCATGATTACAAGCGTGTGTTTGAGCGTTTCGTCAGGCTTGATCAGAGCCGTAACCAGCAGGGAAATGGGCTGGGGTTGAGTCTGGTGCAGGCGATCGTGCGCCTGCATGGCGGCACGATTGTGTTGTCCGATAATGCTCCGGGGCTGAAATGTACACTCTCCCTGCCAATTTTCAGAAAAAATGGTGTAAGAGCATAAGTGGAAATTCGTTATTTTAATTAAGAGTTTCTCTTTCTAACGGTATTCTGTCTGTGAAAATCAGAATACCGTTAGGCGTTTCTAGTTACAGCTTCAGACTAAGCTGGAATGTTACAGCACGACCTGCCGCAATGCGGGAGTAGTTTGTATAGATTTTATCGTAATAACGCTTGTTTGTCAGATTCTGTAAATTGGCTTGCAGGTCAAGATAGTTGGTGAACTGATAATCGGCGACAAGATCGATACGCACATATTCGGGCACCCATGTCTGGTTATTAACATTGGTGTAGCGTTTGCTCATATAAGTCAGGCCACCACCCGCTTTGAACTTGGGGAGAATGCGATAGGTGCTCCAGAATGAAACAGAATTTCCGGGCGTGTATGGAAAGCGTTTGCCCACGTTGGCATGTGTTGGGCCACCATTGATGACGGTGCTGTCAAGGTAAGTCCAGCCGCCAAAAACTTCCCAGCGTTTTGTCAGGCTACCCGCAACGCTGATTTCAGCGCCCCTGACGCGCTGGGTGCCAGCGTTAATCATGTTGCCATAACCGTCTGAAACCTGTGCGTTAGTCATTTTGCCGTCAAACAGAGAAAATGTTGTGGATAGTCGGTTTTTGAAAAGGTCGGCTTTCGCGCCAACCTCAATATTCTTGCCGTTTTGGGGTGACAGAGACTGGTTGGATTTGGAAAGTGCAATTTGCCCATCAGCCCCGGCATCCACCCCAATCGGGTTGGATGCAGTCGCATAAGAGAAATAAAGGCTGACTGGCTTTATCGGTTTGTAAATTATGCCTGCCTGATAATTTATGAAACTCTGATTGTTGCTTAGCCCCACATTGCCTTGCACGGCCGATGTCATGAAGCGATCAAAGCGTACACCACCATTGATAAGAAGATGATCATGTAGCATGCTCATGGTGTCAAAAGCGTAAGCGGAGCCAGTATTCACATTGGTATTCAACTGGGCAATACCGGGCTCACCCACGGAATAAGATCCTGTCCATGGGTTTGATGAACTCCAGCTTCCCAGATTGCTGGCAGAGACACAGTTATACGCGATACTGCATGGACCACCATTTCGCATATTGTTGCCACCAGAATCCCTGACATACAGTTCATTTCGGGTAGAGCGCTCACGCGAGACCTCAATGCCGAAATTGACAGAGTGCTTGATGAATCCGGTATTAAACTTTCCGGAAATCATAGCTTGTTCCTGAAAATTATCTGTGTGGAACTGGCCTGATTTCGCTTCAAGAAGAATGGTATCATCTAATGGATTGGTGTTTTTCCACTGCGGGTTGGTCGCCAGAAAATCATACTGCGTGCTTGTCCACTGAAGGGTGTTGCGGAACACAAAATTGCGCCACAAATCCCGTTCAAGAATGACTTGTCCCATGTCAGTCGTGCTACGTTCAAAATCACGATTTTTGAGACCAAGCACTGTGTGGCGCGGAATATCCAGCGGTTCGTGCGTAATCTTGCTGTATGGAGTTGAATAATCTGGCATGCCGTCAGAATAGAGATGGTAATAGCCAAGCGTAAGGCGTGTAGGGGTGCCCAGCCCGAAGGAAACGGAAGGTGCAACACCCCAACGATGATTCCCGGTTGGCGCACGCCCCGCAGTTACACCGTCTGACCCCATGGCATTCAGCCGCACTGCGGTATGGTTCCCAATCATCCGGTTAATATCAAACGTGCCGCGTTTGTAGTCAGCCGTGCCAAAACCAATCTGTGCCGCTGTAATGTTGCCTTGTTGAGCTTTTTTTGTGGTGATGTTGATCTGTCCACCCAAGCCCCCACGGCCGCCATAAACCGAAGCAGGGCCTTTCAAAACTTCCATCTGGTCAACGTCAAAGACTTCACGCTGCGACACGCCACTATCGCGCATACCGTCAATAAACATATTACTATACGACCCAAAGCCGCGAATAATGGGGTAATTGCCCCCCGGAATGGCGTAGGCATCCCCGCCACGGAAGCTGATTCCCGGCACGGTGCGCATGGCTTCTTCAAACGATGTCGCATTTACCAGCTTCATCTGTGCCTGCGTAATGACGGAAACCGTACGGGGCGTATCAAGCAGAGACGCGGTGTATTTCTGGTTGGGGGATATACCCGTCAGACGGGCGCGCCCTTGCGCCGTTACGGTCCAGCGTTCGGACGTGCTGGCCTGATTGGTTTTGGTTGTCTCTCTTTGTGCGTTTGAAGATTGCTTTTTGGAGAGTGCTTTTTTTGAAGCCGCAGGTGCATTCACGTTTTGTGCAGGCACAATGGTTGTATCTGCTACTGCTGTGCCAGCAAAGCTAAGGCTGGTTCCCGTGAGCAAGAGAACAGAAAGAGTATGGGGCAACGGCAGACGGGGTAGCATAATAATCAAACCTTGCAGATGATAGTCAGTATCATTTGCAGGGAATTAACAGTCCCATCTGTGTTGAACAATGTAAAGTAAACAACATTGGGGTTTATTTAAAAACGGCCGGACTATTGAAGCCCGGCCGTTATGTTATGCCTGTGGTGGGGCAAGCATGTTGGGAACAGAGATAGGAATGTTGTTCTCCTGAAACGCCTGCCACATATCATACAGCGCTTCGCTTCGTACGCTTGCAGTATCCAGTCCGGTGCGTGCTCTGGCCGTGCCGGTCAACAAGGCGGACCCGTCAGCTACAGACGTTATGCTGACTGTGGGTGTCAGCTTGGGGTCAACATTTTTTGTGGCTGCCATGCTGGCGACCATAACGTCCATGGCTTTGTGCAGGTCAGACGTAAAAGGAAGTTGCAGAACAATAGTGAAAACACCGGGTTTTTCAGCGCGGGTTGCGTTGCGCACGGCAGAGGTAATGAACTGTGAGTTCGGCACAATCATGGTCGACCCATCAGCCAGTTTGATGTTGGTTGAGCGCACGCTAATGCGCGCCACTTCACCATGTGCACCGGCAATATCCACCACATCGCCTATCGAAACCGGGCGTTCAGCCATGAGAATAATGCCTGAAACAAAGTTCTGCACAATGGATTGAAGACCAAAACCGATACCCACGGACAGGGCACTGACCACCCATGTCATGCTCTTCATGGTCACGCCAAGGGCCGACGCCATGCTAAGGCCAATCAGGATCCATGCTGAATAGCTGACAATATTCATGATGGACGCCTGCACCCCGATATCAAGGCGCGTTGTGGGGAAGAAGCGTTGGCGAAACCAGTTTTTAAGAATACGAATGGCATAATAGCCAATAATTGGCAGCAACGCGCAGAGCAAAATAGCATCCAGCGAGATATGGAAACTATCTTCTGTCGATGCACCGCTTTGCCCACGGAACACGTATAAAATACGGTTGCCAACCTGTGCCGGGTCAAAATCTGCTCCTGCTGTTGCGACGGAAAATGCCACGACCAACAGAAATACGCTGATCAAACCCGGAATAACCACACTGGCCTGATCAACCAGCCGCGCCGCCAAACCCAGTTGCACCAGATGTTGCCCAATAGGCCCATGAGACGGGAAAACACTGCTGCCCAAAGCTGTTGCCAGCAGGGAAATCAGCAACAGCCCCGTCATGGAAACGGCCATGACCGACACCCAGGAAATAATGGTGTAAGCCAACGGAATGTAGCCAGACAGCACGGCCAGCCAACAGACAATCGAAATGGCCATAGCAACGGTGCGTAGAAATGGGGCCACCGTTGGCTGAGCATCATCATTTTCTTCTGCGGACAGGCGAAGCTGGCGCGGTATGGCGAACAGCAGCGGGCTGACAGCCAGAGTGTAAAGACCGTCCATCAGTTGTATGGGCAGAATGCTTAGGCCGCTTTTGGTGTCAACATAGCGCAGCACACCACGAATAATCAGGGCTACCGCAAACCAGATAGGGAACAGCCGTAAATTACGCGCAATTTTATCTGGCATGGGGAAAACCCGCCATTCGGGCTTACGCGATAGAAGACTGATGCCCAGCTCAATAACAAACCCACAGAGTGGCACCTGAGCCGCTACCATGTCTGCCAGCGTATCCAGGTCTTCACCCAGAGCGGGGTTGTTGAAGGCGATACCCGCCCACGTAATGCGGAAGGCAAAAGCCCACGCAAGAATACTGATAATGGCGCAAATAACGGTTGCTGCGATCGGGCGAATACGCCCGGTAGGCAGAAAGCGGGCAACCAACAGGCGGACAATGTTGTGACAGAAAAAATAGAGGGCCAGCAGCAGGCCTGATACCGCCATGCACCCCAATGTCAGCAGGGCGTGTCGTCCTTTGAACGCTTCCAGCAGGACGCTTCCGGTCTCTTGAGCGAACGCGGAGACACGATTTGCGTCATCGCCGGAGGAGGCAACAAGTTGCGTCCAGAAATTGACGCCGATGGGGGAGGGGAAGCGTTGCGTCAGGGTAGCCTGCTGAATGGCTGTGCCGTGTTGACGCAGTTCATCAACCAGTTGCTGGGCTTCCAACTGATATAGTTTAAGGCGTGTTATCCGCCCGGAAATATCTCGTTGCTTTGCGGTCAGCGCTTTGCGCTGTTCGGTCATAGACGCCGCTTCTGGTGCTTCATCCTTGCCGGGTGGCTTACCTAGAATATCGAGAAAGCTTTGATAAACGGACTCATAGGGCTTGATTTTGGCCAGCAGCGCATCTGCACGGGTCGAGGCAACGGTGGCGCGTTTCAGCAAGGACGCAAAAACAGCCGCATTTTCGCTTTTGGAATAATTTTTCAGACTATCCTGATAGATGGAGCGGATTTCACTGCCCATCTGGTCCAACGTGGCGTCTGACGCCACAACCGAAATATCGGAAATAAGCGGCGTTGCCGGTTGCTTGCTCGGGGCGGTAGCGGGTGTGCTGTCTGCTGTTTCAGCCGCCTGTGCTGCATGTTGAACAGTCAGAGATGGCGGCATCAGTCCCATGAACAGAATAGCCAGAACAGGGAAAAGCACACGGAACGGCTTGCTGGTCATCAATCTTCTCTACACCCCGCCAAAAAGAACATCACATCCACAAACGTGATAGCGGACAAGGGGGTTGCGCGCAGAAAGGCTGAAAAACCAGTGTTGAGTGAAAACGCCTACGGATTACGAGCAGAGAAAATCAGTTACAGGTTTCAATGACCGAGCGAATACCATCCCGTGCTTCCGGGTTTTCACCAGCAAAGCCGGGGCAGCTGCTATGGTAAAAATTTTTGCAGCCAGAAAGCAAAAAAGCAGCCAAGGCAATTACGATTGTTTTTTTCATCATATGCATGGTGTTTCTTTGCTGAGAGAGTAGGGCGTTAAAACCACTTAAGCGGATTTGCCGCGTAACAGTCAAAATTCTTTTTCAACTTACGTCACAAACAGATGCAGACGGCAGAAAGAGAATATCTCCTTCTGCCGTTTGCTATACGTAACTTATTTAGCTTTAGGTGCAGATTTTGTAGAGGGAATGGACGTTTCCACAAAATCCTGAGACACAAAAACTAGTCCGTTCAGTGCCTGATCAAGCGCATCAAGTGCGTCTTTGGTCTGACGGCCTTCGGTGAAGACAGTCGCACGGTTAAGGGCACCCTGTGTCTGTGCCAGCGGGGCGAGGGCGACGATGAAGTCAACATCTTCGCCAACAATCTGCATGCTTTGTGCTGCCTGCTGGGTGTCACCCGATTGAAGCTGCTTGTTTGCTGTCGCAATGGCGGCTTTCTTTTCCGGGGCCAGGGTTTCACTGGCAATAAATTCGCCCCCAACCGGAATCCACACATCAGGCGCGGCCCCAGCAACGTGAGCAGCAGCCGGAGCATGTTGCGGTGCTGGCTGAAGGGCTGATTCCGCAGCGTTGAATTTCTTGCTGGCGTTTCCTGCGGCAACCAGACGCTTGTTGGCGTCATAAAGTGCCGGGATAGCGGCATCCGTGTTGCCAGCAGACAGAAGGTCATGCGCCTTCAGAATATCGCCCAGTGCCTTCTGCCCATCGGCAGATAGGTGGCGGAATGCACGCCCGGCTTTATATTGTTCCCAATGCGTGTGCAGTGAGGTCGCATGGCCAGCAACCGGGGTAATGGCAAGGCTTGCGGCAACGGCAAGCAGGGGAATAAAGCGCATATCTTTTATCGTCCCATTTACAAATAGGGGGCGCATTCTGGCTTGTAAACGGCCAGACATAACGACCCCGGAACAGCACTAAAAGCGCATCGCGTTAAATAAACAGAAGGAACGCGAACGCATGACTGGTTAATCGATACATCTTTTTATTGGATTGCCAGCCAGCACGGAAAGCAGTGCTGATGGAACATCAACACATGGCTGCAAGATGTGGGGAGCGTCAGGAAGAAAGCCGCGCCAGTTGTTCCGTGACTTCGTGAGCACGTTTTTGCAAAGCGTGGACGTGTTCAGAACCTGTCTTTTCCGCTTCAGCAATTTTGCGGTTTAGGTCCTCAAGTTCTTTTTTAAGAGTAAGAGCAGAAGGGGAGGAATGAGAAGGATGGCTCATAACGGTCTTTCAAAATGCTTTGAACAATAAATAAAACTATCAAGGCAGGTGCCAGAACGGTCTGTAAAAACAAGTTGGCTAAGGGAGGCAGTCACTGTTCTTCCTTGTAGCATCATCGCTGCGTATAAAATGGGGAGTCGTCTGGCCGTGAGAAAGAGGCTGTAAAGCATGGCAGACATACTTGAGCTTGCCGCTTTTCGAGTAATTGGGTGTTGTGAGCTAGACCGAATTTTATCAAACCATTCGTGAAATAAAGGGTATCTAAAAAAGGTTTTAGAGTGTTGGTGCGCTATCCTTGCCGTGTAAAGAAAACAGCCCCGTACCCAAGCCGTTGGCTCATGATACGGGGCTGCCTGTGTGGCTTACCTAAAAAGTGTAGTCTTACGAGCCTGAAAAGCGGGCAGTAATATCAGCAACACGTTTACCGTAGCTAACGGCCGTATCCAGATCCCCCTGCGGAATTTCATCTACGCTGGCATCTGCCGGGCTTTGCACCAGAAGGCCAACTGACCCACCAAGGTTGTTCAGGTCGGTGCGTTTGGCTTCCTTGGTGTTGCTTGGCAGCAGCCCGAGGCTGACCCAGATACCTCCATGCTGTGCGGCAAGGGTTTGCAGCCATGCCAGCGTCGTCCCTTTATCGCCATTCAAGCTGGCACTGTTGGTAAAGCCGCCGAAAATCTTGTTTTCCCACCCACGGGTGAACCAGATTTTTGAGCTTGCATCAGCAAATTTTTTGAACTGCCAGCTTGCGTTGCCCATATAGGTTGGCGCACCGAGGATGATTGCTTTGGCAGCACTCAGTTTTGCCCAGTCGGCATCCGTCAGGTCACCCTGTTCGTTAATGGCGACCAGTTCAGCGCCCGCGCCGTTGGCAACATGTTCTGCCACTTTGCGGGTGTGGCCGTAACCGGAGTGATAAACAACAACAATATCAGCCATTCTACTTCTCCATCTTGCAGATGTTTAGGGGGCAAAAAGGGTTGCCTCACTGTGTGGGGGAACAATGACTTCCATCTGATGATTTGATAAGCGGTGATTTGGAAAGTCATATCACACCAGGAGTGTGATATGGTGCACTGTACGTAGGAAAAGTTTTGTCTGTTATAGGGCTGCCGCAGAAAGATGTTGGCATATCAGCTACCTGCCAGCCCCCCTCTTAAAATGAGGCAAAGGGGGCTACACTCTGGTGCGTTTGGTATAAGGTGCAGTTAAACTAAGGTTACGAAAGTAATTTCGGAATCGTTATAAGAATAAAGAAAAATGAAGAAAGCCTATGCTGCGTAAAGACTGGAAAACAGGGCTGGCTATCGGGTGCATGGCTACGGCAATAGGCTGGGGCAATATGCCTGCACACGCTCGGTCATCTGTGGCGCATCCACCCCAGTCCCGGTCTGGGCTGACACATCCGTCACGCGCCCATAAATACCCTTCGCCTGCGCGCGTGCAGAAGGGGATAACTGCTTCCCCGGCCCCCGCAGCACCAAAAGCCGATAAATCTGCCGGAACCCCAACGGATGGCATGCAGGTTCAGCCTGCTGCCTCAACGGCTCCTCAGCCGGGTGCGGATGCTCCCAAACCGCATGTTGGTAATCTCTTTCACCCCAAAAACGGGGTCGCAACATCGTATTGGGACGGGCTGGAAGGCCATCTTTCTGTTGAAGCAGGGATTACCGGAAACCCATGGACACGTTCTGGTCGCAATTTTGGCCAGTATTATAATGACCGCGCCAACACCATCACCATGAACCAGATCATGGGGTCTCTCTCGCACCCTGTCACAGATGTCGGAGGCGGGTATGGAATCGGTTTTGTGCTGGAAGCCATGTATGGCTCGGATGCACGGTATGATCCGACGATCGGCATGGGGGAGCGCGCAATCAGCGGATTGTATCAGTGGGCACCAACGCAGGTGCATCTGGATGCCCATCTCCCGTGGATTTTCAGGCATGGCATAGATGTGCAGATCGGGCAGATGTACGGCCTTATGGGGGCCGAAGGTACACCGGCACTCGCCAGACCGTTCTACACATTCAATTATGCGTCTGATTACATTGTGCCGTTTCAGACTGTAGGGATTGTTGCCACACTGCACCTGACAAAACATATGGATTGGATACTGGGGATAGACGCCGGTAATTCCACCACGTTCGGGGCATCTGGCAACAATAACAAACCAAAGGGATATTTCGGTTTCGCCTTCAACCATTTGCTGGATGGAAAGCTGGATATCCACGCTGTTGGGCGCTTTGGGCCGGAGGGTAATAATGGTCGCCCTGTCACATCGCCTGATGGCTGGAGCAGTTCTGGTATAGGCCCAGCCGCCAATCACCTGATGCAATATAACGGTGACATCATGGCCACCTATCACCTTAACAGTAAGCTAAGTGTGACGGTTGATGGCACGTATCTGCACGATAATGCGACGCGGGATGATGTGTATGGCGTGACCAGCTATCTGGCGTGGGATATCAAACCGTGGCTGACCTTGAATATGAGGGGCGAGGTCTTCCGTGATAATACTGGCGGCACCGTCAGTGAATATGCCAGCACGACCTCCTACACACGGTCGTTAAGCAATCGGCCCTATTCATATTATGCGGCTCCTCCGACAACCTATGGTGAACTGACCGTGGGGGCGTCTTATCGGCCTGAATTCGTCAACAAACATCTGGGGTTGGGCAAGTTTACCATCCGGCCCGAAGTACGACTGGATAAGTCTTTGAACGGTACCCGTCCGTTCAATCAGGCTGGCACCCAGCAGAACCCGATTGTTACAAATGGCACTAATAATATGCTCTGGTTTAACTGTGACGCGGTCTGGGCGTTCTGACCCTGTTAAAGACGATTGGTGCTCTGCTCTTTTAGGGCCATGATGGCAGGCACAATAAAAGCTGACTGGGGAACGCTAATGAAAACGTCAAAAAAACTAACTGGGGTAATTCTGCGCGCTGGGCTTGCGCTGGCGGGTGTGGGTGTTTGCGCGACGGCTCTGCCTGTTGTGGTGGCACAGCAGGCCCATGCTGCTTTGGCAGAAGGGGAACAGGCCCCAGATTTTCAGCTTAAAGGGGCTTTGGGCGGCACGCCGCTAACATTTTCCCTGAAAGAGGCACTGAAGAAAGGTCCGGTTGTGCTGTACTTTTTCCCGGCGGCCTTCACCAAAGGCTGCACGCTGGAAGCACATGCTTTTGCCGAAGCAACCGATAATTTCACGAAGCAGGGCGCAACGGTTGTCGGTGTGACCGCTGGCAATGTGGACCGTGTGGCCGAATTTTCAAAAGACGAATGTCGCAGCAAATTTGCCGTTTTGGCAGATCCGGGTGGGAAAGTGGCGACGCTTTATAAATCCCTGAGCTCACAGGGGTCTTTCGTGCATTCTGACCGGATTTCTTACGTGATTGCACCAGATGGCAAGGTCGTTCTGAGCTACGTTAGCCAAGACCCAGAAACGCATGTCAGCAAAACTCTGGAAACAGTCACCAAACTGCACAACGCGACGCACTGATCTAATAGGGCTGCACGGAGGGTGTACCCTTCCCTCCGTGCAGCATCAACTGGCTTCAGATCTGGACGATGGTTGAGAAGTCGAAATCCTGCCCTTTGGGGTTTTCCCCCAGCCGAATGGTTGTCGGGTTCGGCATAAAATAGGGCGGCACCGGAAGGTTATACGGAGCCGGAGCCCCTTTGAAAACACGGCCCGCAAGGTCAAATTTTGACCCATGACACGGGCATGCATACCCCCCAGCTAGTGTGTTTTTGGCATCCGCCGCAGGGGCGGCTCCGGGGGCTGGGGCGTAAGACGGCACACACCCCAGATGGGTGCAGATTCCGACATAAACTCCATATTCTGGCGTCAGGGAACGGTGCCAGTTTTTGGCATATGCAGGCTGTTGCAGATCAGCCGAGGCTGCATCCCGCAGGCGGTCTGACAACGCGGCATCCTGCAATTTGGCAAGGTCTTCTGGTGTGCGTCGCAGAATGAAGACCGGTTTGCCCTGCCAGACCACGGTTGTTTGCTGGCCCGGTGCAAGTTTGGATACATCAACATCAACCGGCATATGGGCGGATGCACTGTCCTGCGGGGTCAGACTTTCCAGAAAAGGGATGGCGCAGGCAGCTACGCCGGTTACAGCCCCGGCAGTGGTCACCATGCCCAGAAAATCACGGCGGCCTGGTTCCTGCTCCGTTGCTGGAGACTCAGGTGTTTCTTGCGTCATGGGGGGAGTGTTTTCCATGTGTCAGTTTCCGTCCAGGCGTTTCCAGATTTTCTTTTTCCACGCAAATGCCAGCAGAAGCAGAACAATCAGGTAAAGCACAACCCCTTTGCCAATATGGTGGCGTGCATTGCGGTGCGGGTCAGACGCCCAGACCAGAAAAGTTGAAACATCGCGCGCTTGCTGTTCAACCGTTGCCTTTGTGCCATCGGGGAAGGTGACGCCGCCGTCAACCAATGGTGGCGGCATGCCAATCAGGTGGCCGTCAGCCCATTCATTATAGAACTTGCCGGGCACCATGGGGGCTCCCGGGGGCGGGGGCATGCGGTAGCCGGTCAGAAACGCGTAAAGCCAGTCTGCTCCGTGGGGTTTTATTAACGCAAGTCGCGACTGGTCGGGTGGGGCAACACCGCCCATCATGGCAGCCGCAGCAGCGTCACTGGCGAAGGGGGATTTGAAGTGGTCATCCGGCGTGCCGGGGCGGGTCGTGGGCTGCCCATCTTCATCTGCCGGGCCGGGGAACTGCTTGCTATGGGCCAGATCCGTAATCGCTTTTTGGCTCATGCCAATGCCAGACAGGTCATTGTAGGTCAGGCTGCGCATACCGTGGCAGGTTGAACAGACATGGTCATACACCACAAACCCACGTTGCAGGCTGGCTTGGTCAAACTGACCAAATGCGCCGTCAAAGCTCCATTTCTGATGGGGCGGGGCGGGCGTTTCAGCAGCGGATGCAGGAGCCGCAACAGCGGCCAGAGCAAGGCCACAGACCAGAGAAACACGACGCAACAGGGAGGAAGCAGACATCAGGCGTCTCCCTGTGCGGCAGAAATGGAAGCAGGCAACGGGCGTGTTTTTTCCTTGCGTGCGGCTACAGGCAGCAACACGAGAAAATACCCGAAATAATACAGTGTGGCCAAACGCCCCAGAGCCATCCAGTTCCCCTGTGCATGGTGTTTCCCAACCAGAGCCAGCACCACAAAAGAGGCCACCAGCACAAGCAGCCCGGCGCGGCAGATGGGTCGGAACCGCATGGATCGCACCGGCGAGCGGTCAAGCCACGGCAAGGCGAACAGAATAAGCAAAGACCCTGCGGCGGCCAGCAGACCACCAAATTTTGACGGAACAGACTGTAGCATCCCGTAAAAAGGCAGGAAGTACCATTCTGGCTCAATATCCGCCGGGGTGTGCATGGGGTCGGCCGGGGCGTAATTATCCGGCTCCATCAGCAGGCCGGGCCAGAAGAACATCAGTAGCGCAAAGACAAGGGCAAACAGCACCAGACCGAACAGATCCTTGCTGGTGAAGTAAGGATGAAACGGCACGGTATCTTTCGGGGTCTTGGGTTCGATGCCTACAGGGTTGTTTGACCCCGCAACATGCACGGCAACGACGTGAATACCCACAACGGCCACCACCAGAAACGCCAGAATAAAATGGATGACAAAGAAGCGGTGCAGGAAAATATCGCCCAGATGGTCACTGCCTGCCAGAATATGCTCCAGCGTGTTTCCAATGACCGGCACAGCGCCGACGGCCTTGCTGATAACATCCGCCCCCCAGTAGGACATCTGGCCCCACGGCAGCACATAGCCGGCAAATGCGGTGGCCATGACCATAACCAGAAGCAGCAGACCGCTGATCCATAAAATCTCACGCGGGGATTTGTAGGACCCGTAATACAGCCCGCGGAACAGATGGATATAGAGCGCGGCCAGAAACAGATTGGCCCCGGTCATATGCATGGCCCGCAGCAGCCACCCGCCGGGAAGTTGACGGTCTATGGCTTCAACCGAAAGGAAGGCTTCGGCTGCTGTGGGTGTAAAATGCATGGCCAGAAACGTGCCTGTTGCCAGCATCAGCAGCAGAACGACCGTTAGAATCGCCCCGAAGTTCCACAATCCGTTCAGGTTTTTGGGCATGCGGAAGTCAATATATTCAGCCCTGAACCCGCTGATAACCGGCAGCCGACGGTCTATCCATCCGGCAAGACCGGAGCCTTCTTCTGCTGGAGGTACAGGCTGTTGCCCCGGTTTATTGGGTTTGGTCATGGATATTCCGTTAAGTACGTGTCGGGTCTGGGCATGGCCCTATGGTATCTGCATCAGCCCTGCGGGGCCAGCAGGGAAGAGCGTTGAAAAAACGGTGCACTGGCTTTTTTCTGAAAAGGTGTGTTGGCAAAAAACAGAGAAAGCGTGCCGGGGCTAAGGCTCATGAACGGGCTTTCATTAGAAGTGACGCAGCATGATCCGTTTTTGTGTGAATGTCCTTTGAATTAAAAGACATGGCATGCCTTAATCATAATTAAACCGAAACATTTTGCAAGAATGGCGTCCCGCCTGCTGTCGCGTTGGGTATGGGAAAAAGGGTCACATGGGAAAGGGGTGATAAAAGCCCGCTCAGAAGCGTGATGAATTTCTCTCTTGCAACTGGCGCGTAATATCCCCATCATACGAATTACAGCCGCTTTTCTGGCGGGTGTGACGTTCTCAGGGCAGGGTGCAATTCCCTACCGGCGGTAAGTGGCAGAATTTTCTGCTGTAAGCCCGCGAGCGCCTGCTTCGGCAGGGTCAGCAGATCCGGTGTGATTCCGGAGCCGACGGTATAGTCCGGATGAGAGAGAACGATGGCAGTGTCTGCTTCTTCGTAACTGAAGAAGCTGGCGGTGAACGCTGCTGTATGCCCTGAGTCTGTCCGGTTTATGGTCAAGGCTGAAGTGGATACAGGGCGTTGCAACAAAACCCCTTACAGTTTGTGCCGGAACAGGTTGCACGGGCATTTCGTGCAGCGGTGACCGAGGCATGTCGCTTTGTCGGCCAGACAGCCCCTAACCCGGCGGTTGGGTGTGTGCTGCTTGATGCCGAAGGTGAAGTGCTGACCATTGCCGCGCATCACAAGGCAGGCACGCTCCATGCCGAACGTCTGGCACTTGAGCAGGCCAAGGAAGCTGGTGTTTTTGACCGTGTCAGAACCGCTGTTGTCACCCTTGAGCCATGCAATCATACCGGCCGCACCCGTCCCTGCACTGAAGCGCTGTTGGAGTCCCCCGTTAAAACGGTGTGGATTGGCTGTGCTGACCCCAACCCGACAGTGGCGGGTGGTGGCGCTGCCTGTCTGGCGGATGCCGGGGTTGCCGTTCACTGGTTGGCGGAAAGCCCGAATGGGAAAGATCTGTTCGCGCTGTGCAAAGCGTTGCTTGCGCCGTTTGCGTGCAAAATGACGCAGGGTCGGCCGTGGATTACGGTCAAGCAGGCATTGAACAGCGCAGGCACAATGGTGCCGCCCTCAGGGCAGACAACATTTACGTCGCCAGCCTCGCTCACGTTCGCGCATGTGCTGCGCCGTGCGACCGATGGTATTGTGACTGGCACTGGCACAGTAACAGCCGATAACCCGTCCTTCACCGTCCGGCATGTTGCTGACCATGCAGACCGCCGCCGCGTGTTGGTGGTGTGTGGCCAGCAGGCCAACACGCCCGAGGCATGGCTGGCAGCACGGCAGCAACAGTTTGATGTGCTGTTTTGCCGTAATTGTTCAGACCTTCCGGCCCTGCTGGGCAAAACCGATGCCCTGTGGGTGTTGGTCGAAGCCGGGCCAACCCTTCTGGCTGCCCTGAAGGAAATGAACCTGTGGGACGACTGGCTGACCATTCGCCAGAACGCCGCGGGGGTAGACCATTATACCGTTTCAACCCGCCATGATGTCACGCCGCTTGCTCTGTTTCCGGAGTGGGCACGATGCACGCAGGAGCAAGCATGTTTTCCGGAATAATCGAATCTCTGGGCCGCGTTCTCAAAGCCGAACCGGGTGACAAATCGCTGATGATTGAAGTCGATACCGGGCTGAAGGATATTGCCGAGGGCGAAAGCATTGCCGTGAATGGGGTGTGCCTAACAGCGGTAGAACCAGCCTCAACCGGTGTGGCCCGTTTCTTCATCAGCAGTGAAACGCTTGATCGCACAACTCTGGGTGCGGTGAAGGCTGACGGGTACGTGAATCTGGAACGTGCTGTCACACCATCCACCCGGCTTTCTGGCCATATTGTGCAGGGCCATGTTGATGGCACTGCCCGCTTTGCCGAGTGTACCACCTCGGGCGATGCCCGACGCGTGGTGTTTGAGGTTCCTGAAAACCTGCGCCGCTACATGGTTGAAAAAGGCTCCATCACGCTGGATGGCATCAGCCTGACCCTGAATGAAATCGGGGATGTAAAAAACGGCGTGTTTCCAATCGCGCTGATGATCATCCCTCATACCTGGACGCACACAACGCTGGGCACACTCACCCTTGGTGATGCGGTGAATGTGGAAGTGGATGTGATTGCAAAATATGTGGAGGTTCTATGCCAGACGAAGTGAAAGGAGCAGCTTTGATGACTGCTCTTCCCTCTGCGGCGCTGGCACGGGCGGTTGAAGCCCTGCGGGCCGGGCGCATGATTATTATGGTTGATGATGAAGATCGCGAGAACGAGGGCGATCTGGTCATGGCCGCGGAATTCATGACGCCGGAAGCCATGAACTTCATGGTGACGCATGCACGCGGTCTGGTGTGTCTGCCACTGACACCGGCGCAGGTTGACCGTCTGGGGCTGCCCCCCATGGTTACTGACAACACGGCCCGCCATAGCACGGCTTTCACGGTTTCTATTGAAGCGCGTGAAGGGGTGACAACCGGCATTTCGGCGGCTGATCGCGCCCATACCATTCAGGTGGCTGCATCAGAAACTGCTTCCCCGGCTGATCTGGCAACGCCGGGCCACATCTTCCCCCTACGGGCTGCGCCGGGTGGGGTGCTGGAGCGCATTGGGCACACCGAGGGCTCGATTGATCTGCTGAAACTGGCAGGGCTACGTCCGGCATCCGTTATCTGCGAAATTCTGAACGATGATGGCACCATGGCCCGTCGGCCGGAGCTGGAAGTCTATGCCCGCAAGCATGACATGCCGATTATCTCCATTGCGGAGCTGGTGCGTTGGGTCAGCCACCATGGGCTGACGCCTCTGGCCCATGATGTGACAGAACCTGCCCCCACAGGGGAGAGCGCGCATGAGGAAACATTGGCTGACCTGGCCGAAGCTGCTCTGCCCAGCGCATATGGCGGGGAGGATCTGGTTATCCATGCCTTCCGTGATGCGCAGGATGTTGAGCATGTGGCCCTTGTTAAAGGGAACCCGGCCGCAGCAGGGGCTGTACCGCTGGTGCGCCTTCATTCAGAATGTGTGACGGGCGATGCCCTTGGTTCTTTACGTTGTGACTGTGGCACCCAGTTGCATGCGGCCTTGAAGGCAATCGGGCAGGCTGAAACCGGCGTACTTGTTTACGTGCGCGGGCATGAAGGCCGTGGCATCGGGCTGGTTAACAAAATCCGGGCTTACGAATTGCAGGATGCAGGGTTGGATACGGTCGATGCCAACCACAAGCTGGGGTTTGCAACCGACGTGCGCGACTGGACCGCTGCCGCTGCTATTTTGCGTGACCTTGGTGTGGGGCAGCTTGATCTGCTGACCAATAATCCAGACAAAGTGCGGGCCCTTGAAGCCCGTGGGTTTGTGGTGCGTCAGAGAATCGGCCTTGAAACACCTGTTAATCCCTTTAACCGCGCCTACCTGCACGCCAAGCGGCAGCGTATGGGGCATCGGTTAAGTCACTTTTCCGCGAGTGATGCGGACGTGGGTGCCCACGCCTGAAGTTTGATAGCCGCTATTGTTTGAGACAAGGATAGTTTTATGAGCACACGGATCCCCGTTTCCCTGCCAGACCTTAACCTGACGCCCGCCCCGCGTCTGGCCCTGATTGTCAGCCGCTTTAATGAAGACGTGACAGGCGGTCTGCGTGATGGAACGATTGAATGGCTGGGCGAACACAACATTACCGTGGCTGAAGATGATATTTTTGCTGCCCCAGGTGCATTTGAAATGCCGCTGCTGGCCCAGACGCTGGCAAAATCCGGTCGTTTTGAAGGCGTAATTTGCCTTGGGTGCGTTATCAAAGGTGATACAGCGCACTTTGAATTCATCAGTCTGGGTACCACCATCGGCATGATGCAGGCTTCTCTGGCCACCGAGGTGCCAATCGCATTTGGCGTTCTGACAACATATACCGAAGAACAGGCGGAACTTCGTTCCCGTAACGACATTCATAACAAAGGACGTGAAGCAGCGGCTGCCTGTGTCGAGTCACTTGCATTGCTGCGGCAGATTAAGGTCAGATAATAATGGGCTGCCGTGCCAGAATGGAGCCCTGACAGAACGGGGGAATGAATGAAGCGGGTTACCGTCATCGCAGGTCTTCTGGGGCTGGGTCTTACAGTCTGGATGCTGATGCAGTTTGGTGCCCGTTCTATTCTTGCACTGGTTATGACTGGCGGCTGGGGTATCCTGGCCGCCATTTTGTTTCATACGGTACAGGTTGCTCTTTCCGCCCAGGCGTGGCGGGTCATTGCGGGGCAGAAATATAGCGCACCATTGCCATTGCAGGACTATTTTGCCCTGCGTTGCGTGCGTGAAGGCATTAATAATCTTCTCCCCGTTGCACAGGTTGGGGGCGAGGTCTGGTCAAGCCGCCTGCTGGCCAAGCGGGGGCTGGGTACGCGCCGTGCGGCTGCTGCCACCATCTGCGACCTGACGCTTGAACTGCTCAGTCAGGTTCTGTTCACCTTCATGGGGCTTGGGCTTCTGTTTTTTCTGGTCAAGCGCTCCGCCGTGACAGACGAACTGCTTGAAAGCGCTTTGGTCGCACTGGGTATTGGTCTGGCAATGTTCGCCAGCCAGTGGCTGGGGGCTGTGGCCTTTGTCGAGGTGCTGTTGGTGAAAATAGCCGGGCATCTTGGCTGGAGCGGCGTGGATGGTATTCGCGGCCTGCATCAGGAAGTGCTGGGACTATATAAGGTCAAACGGAATGCGGTTTCCGGGTTTCTGCTTCAGTATCTGGGGTGGGCGCTGGGGGCTGTGGAAGTCTGCCTGATTCTGCATTTCATGGGGTATGACTGCTCGCTGGCTGTAGGGTTTGTGATTGAAGGGGTGGGGGAAGCCGCAAAATCGATCGGCTTTGCCGTGCCGGGCGCGCTTGGTGTGTCTGAAGGCGGGTATATTCTTGTCGGTGGCCTGTTTGGTGTGCCGCCGCAAATGGCGCTTGCTCTCTCACTCATCAAGCGCCTGCGCGAAATTGCATGGGGTTTGCCATCCCTTGGGGTGTGGCAATGGCTTGAACATAAATGGCATGTACCCAGCCACGTTTCTGCACCATCCTGCCCGCAATCTGTGGGTGAAAACCCGCTTTCAAGCTCTGGTCTGTAAAGTGTCAGTGGGCTGGTGTGCATATCCTCCCTTGCATCAGGTAGGGCGGTTGGTCCAAACGAACGTAACGTTTTTGCCTTGTGCCGTGAATTTTTCGGGAACTGATCGCCAGCTATGCTCTCCGCACCCATAGGTCGTTTCATTACATTCTGTGCGCGTCATGCTTATGCAACTGTCGCACTTTTCTTCATCCTGTCGGGCGGCGCTGTTTTTGCCGGCATGAACTTTCTGGGTGTGACAACAGACACCAGCAAAATGCTGTCTGACCGTCTGGAATGGAAACAGCGCTCAGATGAGATGGGGCGGTTATTCCCGCAAAAGGAAAATCTGCTGGTTGCGGTCATTGAAGCGGATCTGCCTGAAGAAGGGCGTGAGACAGCCCGTCTGTTGGCGGAACGTCTTTCTGCTGACCATACACATTTCAACTTTGCTGAACGCCCGGACGCTAATCCGTATCTGATGCGCAACGGGTTGATGTTTCTTGAACCCCAGCCGCTCTCACAGGTGCTGAACGACACGATTACGGCGCAGCCTTTTCTGTCCGCTCTGGCACAGGACCCTTCAGCCCGTGGGCTGTTTGGGACCCTGTCCATGATTGCCGAAGGTGTGAAGCAGGGGCAGGCTGACCTTGGTGGTTTTCAGGCTGCACTTGGTGGCTTTGCAGACAATATGGAAAAGGCTGCTGCGGGCCATCCACAGCTTCTGTCCTGGGAACGACTGCTGGGCGGCAAACTGTCTGATCTGTCAGGCCGCTACCAGTTTGTGGTGACACAGCCCAAGCTGGATTACGGGTCTTTTCAGCCCGGTGGTGCTGCGGCTGATGCCATGAAAAAGGCTGCGGATTCGCTTGAATTCGTGCGCAACGGGCATGTGAAAGTGCATCTGACAGGTCAGGTGCAGCTTGATGATGAAGAATTTGCCACGGTGGCAGAAGGCATGGTGGCAGGCCTGCTGGGGTCACTGGCCTTGGTGACACTGTGGCTTGTTCTGGCAGTGCGGTCCTGGCGTGTGGTGCTGCCAATTGTGGTGACACTGGTTGTTGGTCTGCTGCTGACCACAGGCTTTGCCGCTGTTGCCGTTGGCACGTTGAATCTGATTTCAGTGGCGTTTGCTATTCTGTTTGTTGGGATTGCAGTTGATTTTGCTATTCAGTTTTCGGTGCGGTTCCGTGCGCAGCATCAGGATGGTGGCAGCGAGCAGGGTATTTTAGCGGCTCTGGCCGAAACGGGTGATGAAACGGGGCACCAGATTCTGGTGGCTGCCCTTGCAACGTCTGCTGGCTTTCTGGCCTTTACCCCGACAGCGTTTCTGGGTGTTGCCCAGCTTGGGCTGATTGCGGGTATTGGCATGATGGTGGCATTTGTCTGCACCATTGGCCTCCTGCCTGCGTTGCTGAAAATCTGTCACCCACCGCTTGATTGCCCCAGCATGGGCTATGCTTTCATGCAGCCGGTTGATGTGAAAATCCGTCATCATCGTAAGGTTATTCTGGCGGTATTTGGCGTGGTTGCTGTGCTGGGTCTGGTGCTTGTGCCGCGTTTGCAGTTTGATGGTGACCCACTGCACACCAAAAACCCGAATTCCGAGGGGATGAAGGCGCTTCATCTGCTCATGACCAATCCGCAGTCATCCCCCTACAGTGCGGAACTGCTGGTTAAATCTCTTGATGAAGCAAAAACACAGGCCGCGCGTCTTTCTGATGTGCCGGGTGTGCACGACGCCATGTGGCTTGGGTCTTTCGTGCCGGAAAAGCAGGACGAAAAGCTGGCCCTGATTCAGGATGCAGCCTCTATTCTACTGCCGACTCTTATTGTGCCGTCCCCCAAACCTGCGCCTGATGCACAGGCTTTGCGTGATGCAGCCCAGAATACCGCAACGGCGCTGGGCGGTATTCTGGATAAACTGCCGCCACAGGACCCCTTGCGTCGTATTCAGGCTGCATTGGCCAAACTAGCAACATCCTCTGACCAGATTGTGCAGGGGGCCAATACGGCACTTGTGCGCTTCCTGCCGCAGGAACTTGACCAGCTACGGGTCATGCTTCAGGCGAAGCCGGTCACGCTGAAAGACGTACCGCCAGAACTGGCTGACGATTACCTGCTGCCCGATGGACGGGCCTTGGTTGAGGTTCACCCGACCGGCGTGATGTCAAACAGCGGTGCGTTACGGAAATTCGTGACATCCCTGCAAAAGGTTGAGCCCAATATTGCCGGCACTGCTGTTGATATTGTTGAAAGCGCACGGTCAATTGTGAAAGCCTTTGAACAGGCAGCGGCGGCGGCCATTGTCATGATCGCGCTTATCCTGTTCCTCGCCTTGCGGCGCGTGACCCATATGGCGCTGGTGCTGGCACCGTTGATGCTGTCAGCCCTTATGACGGTCATTCTGATTGTGCTGCTGCCTGAAACACTGAACTTCGCCAACATCATCGCGCTGCCATTGCTGTTGGGGGTTGGGGTTTCCTTCAACATCTATTTCGTCATGAACTGGCGGGATGGCGTGAAGTATCCTCTGGCATCCCCCACAGCGCGCGCAGTTCTGTTTTCTGCACTGACGACGGGCACCGCTTTTGGGTCACTTGCTCTGTCACATCATCCGGGCACAGCCAGCATGGGGCGTCTGCTGCTGCTGTCTCTTGCCTGCACATTATTGGCAACATTGCTGTTTGTGCCCGCCATGCTGCCAAAGCGGGAAAGTGATGAACGGTGAGGCGCTTCTTTGCTTCCCATCGTTCTTTCTAACCATCGCCAATAAAAAAGGCCCCAGAGGGGGCCTTTTTTATTGCCATAAGTCGTAGGGTTCAGGGTGAGGTTGCAGCTTTCTGGAGAGGCTTTCTTTGCAACACAACCAACGCCACGCAGGCCAATATGCCGCCACATGCCAGAACGGCAAATGCTCCACCGGATGACAGCGTGAGGCCACCCACCAGCGCACCTGTGCCAATGCCCGCATTGAAACCCGTCACGCAGAATGAGGATGCGGCTTCATGCTGGCTTGGGGCGAGTTCAAGGGCATAGCTTTGAAGGCCCAGATTCATAAGGGCAGCGATAACGCCCCACAATGTCAGATCAACCCACGCAAGGGCGGGCATCTGGCTGGAGAGCATTAGCAGACCAAGGCTAGCAACTAACCCTACCAACGCCAGCCCAACAGAACGACCTGCGGAAAACGGCAGGCGACCGCCCAGCCAGTTACCAAGAATACCCGCGCCACCAAAGACCAGCAGCATAAGGGGAATCTGGGCCGATGTGGCTGAAACAAGGCTTTGCAGAAGCGGCACGACATATGTGTAAGCTGCAAAATGCGCGGTGACGGCACAGGCTGTTAAAAGCGCGATGTAACGCAGCGTAGGCTGTCGTATCAGGTGCCGGATATCAATGTGACGCCGGGCGCTGGGCAGCGGGGGTAAAAGAACCAGTGCCGCAGCCAATACAGCAACACCCAACGCACCACTAAGGGAAAAAGCAGCGCGCCAGCCAACCCAATGGCCGATAGCAGACGCCAGCGGGATGCCCCCGGCAAATGCGACAGCCACCCCTGTAAATGCCAGCGCAGTTGCACGGGCGATTGGCAATTCAGGTGCAAGGCGCACAGCCAACCCGGAGATAATGGACCAGAAGATGCCATGCCCAAGAGCAAGCACAACCCGTAAAAGTGCCATGACGGCATAGTTGGGGGCCATAGCAGACAGCAGATTGACCGCCCCGACCAGTGCCAGCAGCAGGGCCACCAGAAAACGCCGATCGATGCCAGATGTTAAAATGGTTAGGGGAATGGCGGTTAAAGCCACCAGCCACGCATAGCCTGTAACCAATAGACCGACCTGCGCTTCTGACACATTCAGGCCATGGGCAATGTCAGTCAGCAAGCCGATGGGCAGAATTTCCGTTACCTGCCAGACGAAGGCCCCAAAGGAGAGCACAAGAATACGCGCCATCATGAGCGGAGGGCTCCCACCATGAGAACGCGTTTCACAGAACAGCAGCAGAAGAGGAAAGCGGGTGGGAGGAACGGGCAGGAGCGGGCAATGGGTGTCTGGTGAAACACGAGGCATCCCTAAGCTGGAGGACAAGAAAATGGTCGGGTGCGGTTAGAATACAGCCAAATGAGAGGTGTTCTGTGCCGACAAAGAACTGACCAGAGAGCGGGAGAAAACAGACTTTACAAAACAGGAGACGTTTTTGACAAATATGCGCTGCACGTAGCCTGTGGTTTTGGCGTGGTTGCAAAAGAAAACCCCCTGACACAGCAGGGGGTTCCATCACGCCAGCAGGTTAAGCGGCTGTTATGCTTTGCTCCATTCCGGGTGGTGGGGCACCGAAATGTCACGGCCTTTGAGCATCATGTCCCAATACACGCGGGGGAAGACGGTAGATTTCAGATACCAAGCAAAGCGGCTGGGTTTCCGCTGGTCGTAAGGGAAGCTGGGTGCCGGTTTGCCGCCATACAGGAATTCGGCCAGCACGATTTTGCCATACCCGACTGTCAGCGGGCACGCACCGTAACCGTCATACGCACCAGAAAGCGGCTTCCCATCAAGTGAGTCCAGCAGGTTTGTCACCACAACCGGGGTCTGGGCACGGGCCGCAGCCATGGTCTTGGCATTAGAGGTGCCAATCACATCACCCAGCCCAAAAATGGTGGGATATTTGGTGTGTTGAAGGGTGGCAGGGTCAACATCGACCCACCCGCCGCTTCCTGCTAGTGGGCTTTGCTTAACAAAATCAGGAGCACTTTGCGGTGGGGTGACATGCAGCATGTCAAACTCTTTCACCACATGCTCGGTTTTGCCCTCGGCATTCGTGATGGCAAAGGTTGCTTTGCGCTCTGGCCCGTTTACGGCAATCAGATTGTGTTTGTATTGCAGGTTGATACCGTAATAATCCACGGCATCCTGCAAGGACGGACGGTAGTACGCCACACCAAACAGCGCATCACCCGCCAGGCAGAATTCAACATTTGTGCGGAAGAGGGTGCCGTGCTTGCGCCAGTAGTCTGACGCCAGATACGCAATTTTCTGCGGTGCGCCAGCGCACTTAATCGGCATGGGGGGCTGTGTGAACAGCGCTGTGCCACCTGCCAGAGACTGGATGCAGGTCCAGGTATATTCCACCGTTTCCTTGGAATAGTTGCTGCATACTCCGTTGCGGCCCAACGTGTCTTTCAGGCCTTCAATCTTGTCCCAATCCAGTTGCAGGCCGGGGCAGACCACCAGACGATTGTAAGCAACGGTGCGTCCATCTTCCAGCGTGACACGGTTTTCGTCAGGCTGAAAAGACGCCACGGCCGCACGGATCCATGTGCTGCCAAAGGGAATAAGCGCGCCTTCCTGTTTCAGCGTGCTTTTCAGCGTCATGGCACCGGCCCCGACCAACGTCCAGCCCGGCTGGTAGGCATGGGTGGTAGCAGGGTCAATAATGGCAACATCCAGAGACGGGCGTTCACGCAGCAGACGTGCTGCCACGGCAATACCGCCAGACCCGCCCCCCACAATAACAACAGTATAGCGAAGGTCCGGCTGGGTGCCGGTAGCTGGCTGGGTCATGTGTGATCTCCCTGGACGCTGTCACATTTACACGGTTACATTAACACAAGGGGATAATTATATAAGGTCTTTAATTATCCATGTGCCATGTGTGGGAAGCAGTTCAGTCCTTGATCCAAACTTCCACCGGGCCCTGAAGTTTCATGGTCAGCGGGTTGCCATGACGGTCGACCGTTTTGCCAACGGCAACACGTACCCAGCCTTCGCTGATGCAATATTCTTCAACATTGGTTTTTTCGACGCCTTTGAAACGTACGCCAATGCCGCGTTCAAGCAGGGCTTCATTGTAAAAGGGGCTGGCCGGATTAACGGAAAGGCGGTCAGGCAGAGTGTCGGTTGACATAGAGTCAGGTCCTTGTCTGGTTCAAACAATGGCCTGTGTCTTACCGACTTTTGGGGGAAATGGCTATCAGCGCCTCCCGCCGTTACGGCGTGCGGGAGGGCGCGGTGTTTGATGCGGGGTGGCCAGACCGGCTAAACCGGTTGCGTATGGCTGTACCCTTGCGTTTGGTCCATGCCCCAAGCCGATGCATGAACAGATAGACAACAGGTGTGGAATACAAAGTTAGCAACTGGCTGGTGGCCAGACCACCAATAACGGCTATGCCCAGCGGGCGGCGCAGTTCAGCCCCGTATCCGTGGCCGAAAACCAGAGGCACAGCACCAAAGGCGGCCGCAAGTGTTGTCATCAGAATAGGGCGGAAGCGGGTAATACACGCCTGATAGATGGCATCCTGCGGGGCCATGTTCTGTTCCCGCTCAACATGCAGGGCGAAGTCAATCATCAGAATGGCGTTCTTTTTGACGATGCCAATCAGAAGAATAACGCCAATCATGGCGATGAGCGAGAAGGGCTGCTGGCAGATCCATAAGGTCAACATTGCCCCCACAGCGGCGGAGGGCAGGGTGGAAAGGATAGTCAGTGGCTGGATATAACTTTCATACAACACACCCAATGTGACGTACATGGTCACAAGGGCCGCAACGAAGACCAGCAACTCGTTGATCATGTTTTTCTGCATATCCCCGGCCTGCCCGGAAAAATCACCATGCAGGGCTATGGGGGTGTGCAGACTGACCATGGCTTTCTGAATTTCAGACGTGGCGTCGCCCAGAGATTTTCCGGGGGCGAGGTCAAAGGAAATCGAGCCTGAAATAAAGCCGTTTTCGTGGCTGACTTCCAAGGGGGTGGGGGTTGTCACCAATCGGGCAACAGTTGGCAGCGGCACCATGGTTTCAGAAGATGAAGACACGGCAGATCCATTGGACGCCCCAGCCCCACCGCCTGCCAGCCGGTTGGCAATGGCGTTGCGGAATGATTGCTCGCTCAGGGTGGTGGCTTTTGATGCGGTTGCGTCAGTCGGCTTTTTCACGCGTACAGTGTTTGACGCGATAGCGCCAGAGGCCGTGCCGCCAGAGGTCGAAACCCAAAGCGTTTTCAGCGTTTCCGGGTTTTCGCGGAAGTATTTCTCAACTTCCATCACCACATAATAGGTCGTTAGCGGGGTGGAAATGGCAGATGCTGTCCGTTGGCCAAAGGCATCGTACAAAGCATTGCCGATAAGCTGCGGTGTAATCAGATAACGTGCTGCCGTATCACGCTGGATCAGCACATGCATGGCTGTGCCATTGCCTGATAAGTGGCTGTTGACCCCAACCAACACCTTGCTCTTGCGCAAAATTTCGGTCAGGCGCGGCACCCAAGTGTAAATATCTTCGTCGTTGTCGCTCTGGAAAATGTAGGTGTAGGTCCCTTCATGCTGCCGTTGGCCACCCCCGTTGATATCCCCTGAATTGGAGATACTGGCAGTAAGGCCCGGAATGTCGCGCACACGGGCGCGCACGCGGGCGGCAATCTGTTCAGGCGTGGAAGACCGGCCAGCCTTATCCGTCAACTGGGCAAAAACCTGCGCATTGTTGGCAGAATCTTCCCCAGCAAACCCCAGAACGGATTCCACGTCTGGGTCAACCATCATGGCGTCAATCACCTTCTGCGCCTTGGCTGACGTTGCCTTGAAAGAGCTTGTCTGGTCAGTGCTGAGGTAGCTTTCAATCAGGGAAATATCTTCAGCCGGCAGAATGGTTTTCGACATGACAATCAGAATGCCGATGGTCGCAAAGAAACTGAGCGGCAACGTCGAGAAAATAAGCCACGGGTGCCGTAATGCCCACCGCAGGGAGCGTGTGTACCCACGCATCAGGTGGGCCATACCTTTGTCGGTGGTATCCGCCAGCAGCGTCGCGATACGGCTGAGGATGTTCCGGTTAGGTTTGGCGGGTGCGCCGTCATGATGCACTTCCAGCATGTAGGCGCACATCATCGGCGTGAGAGAAATTGACAGGAAGAAAGAGACCGAGACGGCTGTTGTCAGCGTCATGGCAAATTCAAAGAAAATCTTGCCCGGCACGCCCCCAAGCAGCAGCAGCGGCAGAAAGACTGCAATCAGCGAAATGGTGATGGAAAGGATGGTAAACGCAATTTCGCGAGAGCCAAGAAGCGTTGCCTCCATACGGCTCATACCGTCTTCCATGTGGCGGGCAATGTTTTCCACCACCACAATGGCATCATCCACCACAAAGCCGGTGGCGATGGTCAGCGCCATGAGCGACAGGGTATCGAGCGAGAAGTTCAGCATATGCATGACGGCCAAAGAGCCAGCCAGTGAAATGGGCACTGTAATGGCGGGGATCAGCGTTGAACGCCAGCTTCGTAAAAAAGCCAGCACCACCAGCACCACCAGCAAGACGGAGATAACCAGCGTATATTGCGTATCAATCAACGCACCGCGGATAGAGACAGACCGGTCAGATACCAGTTTGAAAGACACGTCAGGCGGCAGGGCACTTGCGAGGATAGTGGTCCGTGCCCGAATGGCGTCCGTTACTTCAATGACGTTTGCGCCCGGCTGGGGGCGGATGACGGCAATAATGGCAGGCTTTTTATTATACCAGCCAGCCTTGCGCTCGTCTTGTGGGCCATTCCGCACTTTGGCAACGTCTGCCAATCGCACGGGGCGGCCGTTACGGTAGCCAATTACCAGATCCTGATATTGTTCTGCCGTGCGGGCCTGATCGTTGGTTTCCAGCGTCAGGCGTTGCCCCCCGGAGTCAATAAAGCCCTTTGGGGTATTGGCGTTGGCTGAGGCCAGAGCAGACCGGACGTCTTCAAACCCGACCCCGTATTTATACAGTAAAAGCGGGTTCATCTCCACGCGCACGGCGGGCTTTGATGCGCCAACCACATCCACCCAGCCTACACCCTTAACGCCGCCCAGCAGCGGTTTAAGCCGCGTTTCTGCCAGATCACGCAGGGCGGTGGTGCTGCGGGTGTCTGACGTCATGGTGGCCAGCATGATCGGGCTGTCAGACGGATTTGCCTTGAAATATTGCGGCGGCATCAGCAGCGTTGTTGGCATATCTCGCCGGGCGGCCTGCAAGGCGGCTTCAACGTCACGCGCGGCCCCGTTAATATCCCGGCTATCATCAAAAAACAGCAGGACGAAGGCGTCTTTATCCGTTGATTCGGACCGCATGCTGGTCAACCCCGCAATCTGGCCCAAATGCCGTTCAAGCGGGGTTGTGAGCGAGCTTGCCATCTGTTGGGGAGAACTACCCGGCTGGGACGCCACAACATAAATCACGGGTACTGAAATGTTGGGCAGATCGGCTACAGGCATGGCACGATAGGCGAAGACACCCGCCAGAACAAAGGCCATGGCCATAAGAATGGTGCCGACAGGGCGCATGATAAAAAGCCGGCAGAGTGACAAGCTGGGTCTTCCTTGGTCTGAAGCGGTTACCCACCTTTATGGCAGGGCAGAGGCCTGCGCCATTTGGCACAGGGATTTCATGTCAGTTCTGACATCATAATGTTGAAAGACAGGAACGAAAGCCTGATTTTACTGCATCAGCCCAAGAAGAACATGCTTTTTACACAGAAGACGTCAGGTTTTACGGAATAACGCTGACCCGGTCGGAATGTGTGCGGCGCGGGGTGGCGGCATCTGTTATGACTTTCCCACTTCCATCGCGCTGAATGGCCAGGGTTCCCGTTACCTTATCGATAACAATATTCCCGCTGGACAGGCTGTGAAACATGCCGACATCGGTCTCACCCTTTAGAACGGCATCGCCCGTACTGGCAGAGGTGATTTCCAGTGCCAGTAGCTTGCCGCTTTCCCCGGTAAAAGTGGCCGAGCCACCCAGATAAAGGGCAATGGCTGGCGCAGTAATGGTCTTGATGGTGACCGGGGCAGATACGGTAGAGCGGATACGGGCGCTGTCAGACAGCGTGGTGATGGTAATCGGCCCCGTGGAATCTGAAACCAACCCGAGTTCTGCCGCGCGGCCCATGGTAAAGGGGGCGGACCCTGCGCGGACGAAAACCGTTCCTTTCCGGTCATCCAGCGTAATGGCCGTGCTGCCTGAATTCTCGATTGTCAGCGGGAGGCTCGGTTGAGTGGTAATTGTCAGGTTTCCTGCATGGGGGCAGGTTTGCTGACTGATGACCACGACATGATCTTTATTGACGTCTGCCTTGATGCCCGCTGGCAGAGGCTGCGTGATCTGCACCGCGTCAGATAAACTGTCGGATGTCGTAATGTGCAGATGGTTCAGGCAGGGGGTGCTGACTGTTAGCGCCTTGCCGGCCAGAGTGGTTGCTCCCACCGCAGCATGGCTGGCCAGAGGGCCGGTTGCCAGCAGCATGGAGAAAAGAGCGGCAGACCGTGAGGCCTGACGATGGCGCAGGAAGAAGCGAAGCATGAATGACCCTCTGCCAGTCCTGAAAGAAATCGTCCAGTGACTTCCCTGAACGTCTATGGCTCAGGCGTCAGTCGCGTGTGCCGCTGCCGCCTGTGCCGCCTAATAGCGTATCATGCAGACGGTCAAACGTCTCGGTCAGGGTATCATGGGCTCGTTTGCCTTTGCTGCCCACAACAGTCACGGTTGTGGTCATACCTGCTGCAAGCTGTGTGCCGGGTGGGATGCTATCAATATGCACACGCACCGGGATACGTTGGGCCAGCCGAACCCACGTATAGACCGGATCGACCGAGGGTAGACCCTGAGTGGCGGGGGTGGCGTTTGGTGTTGCGATACCGCGCGTGATGCTGACAACATGGCCCCACATGGGGGCGCGGTAGCCCATCAGATCCATACGCACCCGGTCGCCAACATGGATGGCGCGGATTTTGGTTTCCTCAAAATAACCATCGACCCAGTAGGATGAGGAATCAATGACCCGGATGTTCGGTGTGCCCGCCGTAGCAAAGTCACCCACCCGCATGATCAGGTTGGTGACATAGCCTGTAACAGTGCTGCGCACATGTGTTCGATCCAGATTGATGCGCGCCTGTGAAAGAGCCGCCATAGCCTCACCATACTGGGCTTTGGCAATATCTGCCGTGGCTTGAAACACCTGCTTTTCTTCACGCGATGCGGCAACTTCTGTCAGTTTGTCGCGGCGGTTTTGCTGGGTGTCTTTCAGCACCATGTCGGCCTGCCGTTCATTCACGCGGGCTGTGGCGGTGGCTACCGCCACTTTGAAGTCAAACGGGTCAATATCGTACAGAATATCACCCGCGTGGACGAACTGGTTGTCCTTGACCCGCACATCAATAATCTGGCCTGAAACACGGGGGGCAATATCGGCCACCTGCACACGAACCTGCCCATTCCGGGTCCACGGTGCGGCGGTGTAGTAGTCCCACAAAACAAGGGCGACAATGGCGGCAATGGCAAGGATTGTCCCGGTCGTGACAAACTGCAGGGCGCGGCGGGCGCGTTCAAACACGGTCGGAAAATCCTTTCACAGAATCAGGGTATAAAGGCCGATCAGGCAGACAAGCAGCCCGAATTCAGCCAGAGGCACGTTCCAGATCACTCGTCTGGCCCCCACTTTTGCCAGAAGCGGGTTCAGCAAAAGCAGCGTGGCGACGGCTAACCCCGCATGGATGACAAAGGACGACACCAGAAGGCCGCCAATATCCAGAACAGGTCTTAAATCCAGTTCCATCAGAAAGCCTTCCACCGCTGGTCTGGCAGGGGCAGCAGATCATATAGATGCAGGGCAGAGCGATTATGCTCCAGCAATCGAATGGCCCCCACCATGGCAGACACGGCCCCCAGTGCGGTTGCCATCTGCCCGTGGGGCAGTGTGATGCTGTGGTCAAGCAACAGGCGGGCCTTGTGCTTCATGCGGTACAGGGCGGCATCCACATTGTAGATGATGGTGGAGCGATATGCGGCCTCGGCATCGGCGCGAATGGCTGGAATGGTTGCGGCCCGTTGCAGATGGCGGCGGGCGCGGGCCAGTTCCACATTCAGTTCATCAAGGCTTGAAAGCCGCATGAACACGCGGGCTTTGGCCTTGTTTGATGGCAGGTAGCTGTTCCATTCCAGAATACGGCACAGCCGATCATAATGACGGCTGATCAACGCCGAGCCAGCTTGTTCTCCATGGCCTTCAAACTGCAACCGCAGATCATGCCCGATGGTAATGGCAACACGGAAGCGCCGCCGGTTGGCGGAGGGCGGCAGCAGCAGCACCAGTGAAATGAAAATGACAATGGCCGAAAATAGATACAGCACATTGCGATCTATAAAGGCTGAAGGTTCGTAATTCTGTTCGTTCGCGACGCCCAGAATGACAAAGAAGAAAACGCCAGCGTTAAAGCCTACCGTGGCTGTCTTCGGGTTCATTAACATCAGGCAACTGGCAAAAATAACGGGAATAATCGCCATGGCCAGAAATGGCATGTCCGCCCCATGAGGCAACACGCCAAAGTTGAGAACAGCAGCAACAACAACCGCAAGCGGGGTGCCAATCAAAGCACCCATACCGTAGCCACGGGCATTATAGGTGGTGGCTGCCAGTGTCAGGATAATGGCGACCTGAGACAACGCTGTGTAAGTGGATGGAATATTTGAAATAATGCACAGGCCAGCGGCAACCGTAAACCCTACCAGCGTACGCAGCCCCGCCAGCAGCCCGGCAATAACATCCTGATGCTGGTCAATTTTCAGGTCAGGCGCGGTGGTGCGGGCTTTCTTGCCGTTTTCAAACGCATCAATCCCGTCTTTGGCCCAACGGGCGTCTGACAACAGGGCCATGGACCGTTCGATCAGCCACGCTTCATCAAGCGTTGGGCCGCGTGACAGTTCTTCCGTATGGGCTTCACGCGCCAGATCTTCCAGATCCTGCACGGCCTGACGGGCTGAATCGATTGGCGCACCGTCACCAAACGCCGTGCGGATATGGTTTAGCACCGGGCCTGAAATTTCGCCTTGTCGCAGCACGGCGGCAATGGCGCGGCTGCAACTGAGCATTTCAAGCAATGCGACCATGGCAGACCGTGCGCCAGCCAGCCGAATATGCGCATCAGGCAGTTCGGTCTTGGCGTAAGAAACCTGAGACGTCAGAGAAATAATTTCTCCGGCCAGACCAGCGCAGGCCATTTCATCGGGGATGCCGTGCCCGGCAATGGCTTCACGCGCAATCCGGCGCACCATGTTGGCCGTACGGTTCAGATTGGCGGCCAGTTTTTCCCAGGCAGTGGGGGATCCAAAAATATCATTAATGGCGGCAGTCGCCGCAATGCCCACAATAATGGCCGATACACGGTTGATTGTTACGTCAAAGGCGCTGGCGGGGCTGTCAATGCAACTGATGCCCACAATGGCGACCGTGTAGCCTGACAGCATGGCGGCATAGGCGCGGAAGTCTTTTTCCAGGGTGCCGATAATGGTGCACAGCGTCAGCCATAAAGCCACGCCCCCAAGAAACACACCGCGTTCCTGGTTAAAGCAGGCCGTCAGAAAAAGAGCGACGAAGGCCCCAATAAACGTGCCAGCCAAACGATAGACTGCTTTTGAAATCACCTGCCCTCGTAGCGGCTGGGCAAGGATCATGACGGTTACGGCGGCTGATCCGGGGGAGGATAACTGAAGCCAGAAGGCCGTCGCCAGCGCCAGCACGACAGAAAGCCATGTGCGCAGGCAGAACAGAAACCAGCCGGGCGGAAAAACGCCGCGTGGCAGCGGCAGACGCACGCCCTTCCAGAATCCTACAGTTGAGGCCGCCGGGTGTTGCACAGTCATCCTTTCTTCACCCGTAAACCCTTACTGAAACACGTCATGCAGACTGTCGGAAAAGCCGAATCAGACTCCGCTCCAACGCGGATGCCGGACCAGAGCAGTCTATTAAAATAAAATATAAAGTCTTGTGTGATGTATCTGACGCTGGTCCGGGTTGCATTAAATGCGCAGGAACCAAAAAATATGAACGGCTGATCCGCAAAAAACCATGGCCCTGTGGGCGTTACCGCCTGATGTTCCCGGCTAGGAAAAGGAACACCCGGCATGGCGTTCTTCTTTGGAATGTGATGTTTCAGAAGAACGAAACGTGATTGGCGGGGTCAGTTCATGAAAATTCTTCACACATCTGACTGGCAGATAGGCCGAATATTCCGTTTCGCGGATGATGATACACTGGGCGCATTGCAGGCCGAGCGTCTGGAAGTGATTCGGCGTCTGGGCCTTTTGGCACGGCAGGAAAACGTGACGCATGTTCTGGTCGCGGGCGATGTGTACGAACATGAAACCCCAACCGAACGCACCCTGCACCAGCCCATGGAACGCATGCGCCAGTTTCCCGATGTGCGGTGGCATCTTATTCCCGGCAATCATGATGCAGATACGCCAGATGGGGTCTGGGCGCGGCTGCTTCGTGAAGGGGCTGTGCCAGAAAACGTGACGGTGCATCGTCAGCCCGGCCCGGTGGTGCTGGATGAAAGCGAAAACGCGTGGCTTCTTCCGGCCGTGCTGCAACGCCGGCACGTCCTGGCGGATCTGACAGCTTATATGGATGATGCACCAACCCCGCCTGATGCGTTGCGTATCGGGCTGGCGCATGGGTCTGTCACGGGCTTTGGCAATGGTGAGGAAGCAGAACACAACCCTGTGGCGATTGATCGGGCCAAAAAGGCAGGGCTGACTTATCTGGCTTTGGGTGACTGGCACGGATTTTGCCAGATTGATGCCCGCACCGCGTATTCGGGCACACCGGAGACTGATCGTTTTACAACGGGTGGTGGGGGCGGTGGTGAGGCCTTGATTGTCACTCTGTCCGGCCCCCGCGCGGAACCCCAGATTACCAGACACCGAACCGGCAAATATGTGTGGAAAAAGTTGGATGATGTCACCCTGACCAAAGCGGATGACATACATGCTCTGGAAGCAAGGGTACGCGGCATCGCACCGGATAACCCCGGATCAGTGCTGGTGTGGCTGGCAGTAAGCGGGCTGTTAAGTGTGGATGATCTGGCTTTGTATGAAAGTGCGATTGTTCGGCGCTTGAGCGGGGCAGTGGCTTGCCTGCGATTGTCAGGCGCGCCGCATCTTTCGGCCGGACTGGATGATCTGGAGCGTTTTGGTACCGGCGGCGCTGTCAGGTTGGCAGCGGAGGGACTTTTGGCCCGTGCTCAGGCCGGTGGTGAGGAAGGAGCGATAGCGGCAGATGCCCTGCAACGGCTCTTCCTATTCTGGAATGAAGTGGGAGGGCAGGCAGCGTGATTCTGACAGAGTTACAGATTGAAGGATTCCGCCGCTTTTCATCGCCCGTGCGGCTGGAGGGGCTGGGTGCTGGGCTGAATGTGCTTGCGGCCCCCAATGAAGCCGGAAAATCGACCCTTCTGGCAGCGTTACGGGCAGCCTTGACGCTTCGGCATACGTCTAAAACCAGTGTTATCAAAGGCTTTGCCCCGTATGGCGGCGGTGCCCCGCATGTGGGGGTAAAGTTCTTATGGAAGGGAACAGCTTGCGCGCTTGAAAAACGTTTTCTGACCAAATCACGGGCGCGATTTAGCATCGGTTCAGAAATATTTGAGGGCGATCAGGCAGAAGAAAAGTTGCGTGACCTGCTGGGGTTGACCGAGGCAGGGAAAGCGGAAGCCGCCGGGTTATGGAATGCGTTGCTGGTGGGGCAGGGGGAAAGTTTTTTTCAGCCTCAACTGACTGATGCCGGGCATGCCAGTCTGCGTGATTGCCTGGAACAAGGCGTAGAGGACGCGACCGGGGGCGCTGCGGCCAGCGCGGTTCTGGCCCGTGTGAAGGATCGCTTAGGGCTGTTTCAGACGGCATCTACCAACAAGCCTACCGGCCGCTACAAACAGGTGTTGGAGCAGGAACAGCAGGCGCGTGAGGGGCTGGCCAGACTGGAAGCCCGAAAAGCGGCGTTGGAAGATGATCTGATTGCCCTTGACCATGCACGGCGCACGCTGCGGGAGCAGGAAAACCCGGAGCGCCGGGCACAGGATGAAGCCGCGCTAAAAGAACTACGCATCGTGCGTGACCGGGTGTTGCTGCTGGATGCGGAAGAACAAAAAGCCCGTTCGGTTTTGGCTGCCGCCGCTGCTGCCCATGATGCTGCCCGGTTGGAGCAGGAGAAACGGCAGGAGAACGCGCTTCGGCAACAGCAGCTTGAGCGCGAGTGCTCTGCGGCAAAGCAGACTCTTGATGCGGTGGCGAACCAGTTAGTCAAAGCGCGGCAGAAGTTCGAAGCTTGCCGTCAGCAGCGCGAGCAGGCGGAACGCACGCATCAGACCTGCCGACAGCAACGGATAGCGGCTTCGCGCTTTGCCGCGCTGGCGCACCTTCAGCGTGTGGTGGAGCAGGAAAAGGCTATTGTGCGCCGTGCCGAAGCTGCTTTTACTCGACTGGAGCAGGAGGAAGCTGTTCTGGCGGCATTGCGCATAGATGAAGCGGCTATCCAGCGTATCCGCAAAGCCGCGCAAGCGTATGATCAAGCCGTAACCGTTCAGGCCGCCAATGCTCCAACGCTTGTCGTATCACTGGAGCCTGATGCAGCCCAGCGCGTTAGCCTGAACGGACAGCCATGCGCTGATGGCGAAACACGCCTGACGTCCCTGACAACATTGCGCATTGAAGGGATAGGGCAGTTTCAGATTATTCCCGCCCGGCTGGAGCAGGAGGCCGCAGAGGCTCAACGTGTTATGGTGCGGACCCGGTTAGACAAACTGCTGGAACAGGTAGGCTGCCCAAGCGTGGCAGATGCCGAATTGGGGTATGAAGCGCATCGGCAGGCTGTTGTTCGCGTGGCGGAAGCGCGGGCGGCCTATGGTGCATCGCTACCAGAAAACACGGCTTTGACGCCTGAAAAAGCGCGACAGGCATTAGGGCTGTTACGGCAGCAGGTGGCTCAAAAAGAAGCAGATCTGGCTGTGGCGCAAAAGGAGAGCAGCGCGCAGCAGGCGGAAGCGCTGTCTCTGACACCAGAACAGGCGGCGGCGGCCGAGGAAGCGGCGGCGCAGGCCGCAGAAACAGCGCGACAGGCAGAACGGGCAGAGCAGGCCGCGTGTGCGATGGTCACAACCCAAAAGGAGAAAGCAGAAGCAGCGTTGCATAATCTTGTGCAAATGGTGCAGCAGCTTCAGCGCGAGGATGCCGTAAGGGTTGCCCGCGAAACAGCAGAAGCCTTGGCGGAGCGTGCCCTTCAGGCCCAGAAAGACCAGAAAGCAGCGCAGGACAAAGTGGAGCAACTGGCACAGGCCCGGCAGGACGACCAGCCGTTGGCGGTGGTGGAAACAGGCATCAAGCGGCTGGAGCAAGTGCTGGATACCACCCGCACGGCCATAACCCGGTTGCGTGAAGATATTCGGGGGCGGGAAACCCGCGTGCGTCTGGCAGAAGGTGAGGGCGTGGACGAACAGATAGCCGAAGCCCGCCGTACGGCAGAACGTCTGCGTCTGGAATGTGAAAGCTGCGAGCGGGAGCGTGCGGCGCTGGCGCTATTGCAGCAGACACTTGCCGATGCTGAACGTACACAGACTGAACGCTATCTGGCCCCGCTGATGCGCACCGTGCAGCCTGCTTTTGCGGCGGTTTTTCCATCAGCCACCATCGGGCTGGATGCTGGATTCAGCGTACAAAGCCTGACCCGCAGACAGACGGAGGACTTCAGCACCTTGTCTGATGGCACGCGAGAGCAGATTTCAGTTCTGGTGCGGCTTGGCTTTGCTGAACTGCTCTACACCCGGCAGGGAAGCAGCATTCTGGTGTTGGATGATGCTTTGAGTTTCTCTGATTCCCTGCGTCTGGAACGCATGGTGGATGTGCTGGCGGAAGCCGCCACCCGTTTTCAGATACTGGTGCTGACGTGCCGAACGGAAACAGCCGTCAAACTGGGGGGCAGGGCCTTAACCCTGACCCCCATGCCGGAGTTTACAGAACTACGTTGAACTGAAGCGCCATGACGGCGGCATCATGGAAGGTTGTGGTGCCGCCGGGACGGTTAATGTACTGAAAATCAGGCTGCAATGTCAGCCCATTGGCAACGTGGGCGTTGTAGAACAGTTCGTAGATGTTTTCGTGCGACTGCACACCCCAGACCTGTCCCCACTGGTTTGACTGGAAGGGCTGGCCACCAAAAATCGAGGCTTCCTGCTGGAGTGCAACGGTACGGCTCATTTTCAGCCACTGGTACATAACACCAATGCTATCCAGCGGGCGGCCCCAGGGCTCCCCGGTTTCAATAAAACCACCCCAGATGTGGTGAGACATGGCGGTGGTTTTACCGTCCGTCCACATATACCCTGCGTGAGCAATCAGCCCGTTGATCGGGCCTTCCCCGTTGCGCATCAGCATCTGGTCGGCAATGATCCAGGCACTGGCGCGGCCAGCATGATAGCGGGCCGGTTGACCAGTCAGAACCCAGGGGTTGCCGTTGATGTCTTCATACAGGTCTTTGTATTTGGAGTTATCGTAGCTGTAGCCAGCCTTATAATGCCCGACCAGATGGTTTTTGCCGAAGGACGGCAGCCAGCCGACTTCAACCGGGGTTGAGAACTTACCCAGACCATCCTGCGCCCATGCCCACCCCGAAATGCCGCCGTTATAGGCGTGGGGTGAAACAGCAAATAGACCGCCCATAATGTAGGTTTCGTTGGTGGGCATGACACGCACCACAGCGCCCAGATTGCCCGATGGCCAGTCACGGTTGCCCTCGGTGTATTTATTGGGGGCCGGGTTACCGCACACCGCCACGTTCATATACATACAGAACAGCGGTGATGCAGCGAAGAAGCTACCGACAGGAATCCAGCCCGCGCTGACATCGACATGGTTGTTCAGGAACGATTTTTCACCGTATAGATACACAAGATGGGCCACGACGTTACCACGGGCACCATAGATCTGCTGCACCCCACCAATCGAATCTCCAATATAATCGGTGCTGAGGTTTCTGCCGTGCCCGTTCACCACCATCATGTGGCTCCAGAAGCCTTTCATGAAGTCGGCGTTGGTCAGCTTGCCCCAGTCAACATCAAGCTCAACACCCACCTGGCCGGCATTGGTGACACCCTGTTTACGGCCACCTTTGAAGTTGCCCGCAAGTTCTTCATGCACGTCAGCCAGAATATGAATACCGTGGTCAAGCAGCCATGGCTGCGCGCCCCACCAGTCCCCAAAGAAATGGTTATGGCCATAAGGGGCCGAAAACAGCGGGCCGGGGTCTTCAACCGGGTTGGCTTCATTATTGGCTTCAAGGCTGGGCCATAGCCCGACTGCACTATTACCGCCGGTCAGAAGCTGTGCATGCGCCTGCGCAGAAAACGCGGACACAAGAAGACAGGTCAGGGAAAGAGTGCGGAAGGAGAATGGGCCAGAAGAAGTTTGGGTCATATTTCTTGGTTTTCTTGTGAATGAAGCAAACGGAGGCAAGGGGAGCTTTTCGTTTTGGGAATGGGTGATGTTCGGATTAAAACATTTTTACATAATTTGGTTCCCAAACAGCTTTTTCAGTGGTGATTTTATGGCGAGCACCCGTTTTTTTTGATGAGTGATGCGTTGCTGCATCAGAAATGAGGTAAGAACTCACCCTATGAGCAAGATAGACACAACACGCCCCTTCCTGCCCGTGCGCATTGCTGTGATGACGGTATCGGATTCACGCACACTGGATACGGATACATCCGGTCAGGCACTGGTTTCCCGCATTGAATCCGCAGGTCATGTTCTGGCCAGCCGCGCTATTGTGCCAGATGATGTGCAACAGATAACAGAACAGCTTAAAGGCTGGATAAATGATCCTTTGGTTGATGTTGTCATAACCAGCGGCGGTACGGGTGTGACCGGCCGTGACGTGACGCCAGAAGCATTTGATGGCGTGCTTGAAAAGCGCATTGAAGGCTTTGGTGAGCTTTTCCGGATGTTATCTTACAAAAAAATTGGCACATCGACAATCCAGTCACGCGCCTTGGCGGGTGTGGCAAACGGGACCTACCTGTTCGCCCTGCCGGGTTCGACCGGGGCTGTGAAAGATGGCTGGGACGATATTCTGGTTTTTCAGCTTGATAGCCGCCATCGCCCCTGTAACTTTGTTGAGCTTATGCCCCGCCTGCGGGAACATCTGACAGAAGGAAGCCACCATGACTGATGATGTAAAACTGCTGATGCTGGCAGGCGATTATGTTGAAGATTATGAAATCATGGTGCCGTATCAGGCGCTGCTGATGCTGGGGTATAAGGTCGATGTGGTCAGCCCCGGCAAGAAAGCGGGCGATAAGGTAATTACTGCCATTCATGATTTTGAAGGGGCACAGACCTATAGCGAAAAGCCCGGTCATAATTTTGAACTCAACGCCACGTTTGATGACATCAATACGGATGACTATATCGGCCTGATTGTTCCCGGTGGTCGTGCGCCGGAACATCTGCGCATGAATGCGCGTGTAATCGAAATTGTGCAGGCATTCGCCGACCGCCCTCTGGCTGCCATCTGCCACGGTGCGCAGCTTCTGGCCGCGGCAGGAATTATCAAGGGGCGCAAGGTTTCAGCCTATCCAGCGTGTCGCGCTGAAGTCGAACTTGCTGGCGCAACGTATGCCGATATTCCGGTAACGGATGCCGTAACGGATGGGGAATTAGTGACAGCCCCCGCGTGGCCCGCACACCCGGCATGGTTGGCCCAGTTTCTGACAGTTCTTGGGGCAACGATCTCGATTTAGTGCTTTGGCATATCCATCCCGTTGTGCATCATGACAGCGATTCTCAACTGGATGGAGCCTTTTCTTGATGCGTAATGCCTTTACCTGTGCCGCCATTGGTCTTGCTCTTGTCGGCGGGGCCATGCCGGTATGGGCGCAGCAAGCCTCAACCTCTGCTCCCCCTTATGATGCCCCAACGCAGGTGCCGGGTGATGGCAAGTCTGCCTTACCCCCCGTCACTGCGCCGCTTGTGCTGAAACAACTGACTATCCTTGGTAATCAGCGTATTCCCGCTAATCGTCTGATGGCCGCTGTTCCCTTCCATGTAGGGGATACCGTTTCGCAGTCCCGCATTACGCAGGGCCTACAGGATGTCATGAAGGTTTATCAGCAGGACAATGTAGGCGCGCGCTTTCACCAGAACCTGAAACTGACGGGTAAAAACGTTGAAGTTGAATGGAAGATTGAAGAAACAGGGGCTGCGGCCACAACAACGCGCCCGCTGAAACTGGAAAGCGTCGATTTTTCAGGTAATCTTCACGTCGCCACGTCAGAGTTGCGGAAAGTCTTGCACCTTCAGCCCGGACAGACCGTAACCCCCGATGACGTGCTGAGCGATGAAAAAGCGATTCAGGCCGTCTATGTGAAGAAAAATATCGGTGTGACGATCGAGCCAGACGTGCAGTACCCGCACAAAGATGAACGGGTGGCTATTACCTACAAAGTGACTGAAAAATCCCCTGACTGATACTGCCTGACTGATCCTGAAAGTGTGGCAGTTCAGCCGTAACTAGTCCTGTGCCACATTTAACGCATCAGATGTTGCTGCACTGGAAATCTATAGTTTGCCTCTGGCAATCAAAGCATAAAAAAGGGAGGCACTAGAGCCTCCCTTTTTTAATAGTATCAGTATTCGCTGGCGCCGGGGCGGTTCAGCATGGCCATCAGTTCACGCCGTGTGTCTGAATTGGTGCGGAACACACCCAGCATGCTGCTGGTTACCATGGAAACACCGGGGCGGTGCACACCACGGGTTGTCATGCATTCGTGGCTTGATTCAATAATCACAGCAACGCCCTGTGGCTCCAGCACATCATTGATTGTGTTGGCAATCTGGGCTGTCAGTCGTTCCTGAATTTGCAGGCGGCGTGCGTAGGCATCGACCACGCGGGCCAGTTTGGAAATACCGACCACACGGTTGCGTGGCAGGTAAGCCACATGCGCCCGGCCAATAATGGGTGCCAGATGATGTTCGCAATGACTTTCAAACCGAATATCGCGCAGAAGCACGATTTCATCATACCCTTCAACTTCTGAAAACGTACGTTCCAGCAATGTGCGCGGGTCTGTTTCGTAGCCTTCAAAAAACTCTTCATACGCCCGCACAACGCGTGATGGCGTGTCATGCAGCCCTTCACGGTCGGGGTTGTCACCTGCCCAGCGTAGCAGGGTGCGTACGGCTTTTTCTGCTTCTTCGCGTGACGGACGATGGTCGTTATCGGGCAGAGAATCGCTGCTCATGCCTGTCTCCTGCGTGTACGGTGTCGATGAAACTGCTTAATGAATCTGTCTGATCTGGAACGGGCTATCCAGGCTGAAAGCCGGGATGGTCACATCAAAACGGCGGCCGGAATTAATGTCACGCATCTGGTAAGACCCGCGCATAAAGCCACCAGCCGTGGTCAGTGAAACGCCAGAAGTATAGTCAAACCCGTTTTGCGGGCGGATAACGGGCTGCTCGCCCACCACACCTTCACCATGCACATATTCGGTACGGCCAGATGCGTCCGTAATATGCCATGTGCGTTCTGTTAGCTGCACAGTTGATTTGCCAGCATTTTCAATGCGGATACGGTAAACCCAGCAATACATATGCTCATCGGGTTCAGACTGATCAGGCAGCCAGAATACCTGCACACTCACACGCAGGTCTTCCGTTACGGCTTCATAGGCCGGAACAGAGGAAAACAGGTCGTTCAAGGCGTCTTCCGGGTCATGGGACATGGGCGCTGAAGCCGACCAGTCAGGCATGGGCTATTCTTGCTCCTGATGAAAAAACGGGATGAGATGTGCACAGAAAACAGACCGTCTGTGCCAAAACATGCGGCAACTGTGCACTGCCCCTATCATGAGTTGGCACATCAGGAAAGCCGCGTGTGCCCTTTCTGCCACGGCAACGGCAGAAAGGGTGGCGTAATCTGAAGGAGGTAGCCGATCAGCCGCGAGGCAGAGCAGCGACCCCACGAGCCAGATCATCAATCAGATCTGCGCTGTCTTCCAACCCAACCGAGAACCGGATTGCCCCGTCAGAAATACCCAGACGCGCGCGTTCTTCTGGCCCGATTTTCATGTGGGTGGTGGTAGCCGGGTGTGTGACCATGGAGCGTGCATCACCCAGATTGTTTGAGATTGCGATCAGTTGCAGGGCATTCATGAAGGCAAAAGCGCCTTCCTGACCACCGGCAACTTCAAAAGCAACCAGACTGCCGCCGCCACTCATCTGGCGTTGGGCCAGATCATACTGTGGGTGGTCTTTGCGGCCGGGGTAGCGCACGCTGACAATACCGGGTGCACTGGCCAGATAATCTGCCACCGCAGCCGCATTACGGGTCATGGCGTCCACACGCAGGGACAGCGTTTCAAGCCCCTTCAGCATGACCCATGCGTTGAACGGAGACAGCGCATTGCCCGTGTTGCGGGTAAAGGGCTGAAGCGTTTCGGTAATCCAGTCCTGACGGCCCAGAACAGCACCGCCCAGCACACGGCCCTGACCATCAATGTGTTTGGTACAGGAGTACACAACCACATCTGCCCCCAGTTGCAGTGGCTTCTGGTAAATGGGGGAGGCAAACACGTTATCAACGACAACAATGGCACCAGCCTTATGCGCCCGTTCCGCAATGGCGGCGATGTCCAGCACATCCAGCATCGGGTTTGATGGGCTTTCCAGCAGCACGGCGGCTGTGGGTTTTGACAGGGCCTCATCCCATGCGGTCAGGTCTGCTCCATCAACAAACACGGTTTCCACGCCGTAGCGAGGCAGCAGGTTGGCAACAATCCAGTGACATGAGCCAAACAGCGCGCGTGAGGCAACAACCCGTTCACCGGCTTTAACATGCGACAGCAGTGCGGAAGACACAGCACCCATGCCAGTCGATGTCGCAACGCAGGCTTCAGCGCCTTCCAGGTCAGCCAAACGGCGTTCAAGCGCAGTGACAGTCGGGTTAGCAAAGCGGCTGTACTGGTAGTGCTGAACCTCACCCGTGAAGGTTTTGGCAGCCTGTTCAGCGTTATCGTACACAAAGCCAGACGTCAGAAACAGGGCTTCGCTGGTTTCACCAAACTCGGTCCGTTCCATACCGGCATGGAGAAGACGCGTCGCAGGACGCCATGTGGAGAATGAGGAGGTCTTGCTGTCACTCATGATGAAGTATCCGGTTCTTTTCTGCTCTGATGGCCTGAAGAGAAGCACGGAGAATAAGGTGTTTCCGCTTCAGTCATACTTGCTCATCTGACCGTGGAAACAATGGAACAGGGTACGCCTGCCCAAAGCCTCTTTAGCGCGTTTGTTTTACCTCGCCGCAAGCCGGCCTTACAAATCACGAGGGCCCGGCGCAGAAAAATGTAAAGCACCGAACAGAAAGGTTTATGCGAAGGCAGCCGCTATTCGTCAAGAGTGGAATAGGCCACGGGCTGCTTTGCTCTGGCCGGGTAGCTTGCGCGAGGCATACGGAACGCAGGCCAGAGTGAGCCTTGCGGCAGGTTAGAGCAGCTCCTGCAACAGTGGAACAAAAGGCAGATCTGCTTCTGGCATGGCGTAAGTGTGCAGGTCTTTCGGGCTGACCCATGCAAGCGTCTGGCCTTCACGCGGGGTAGGGATACCACTCCAGCGACGGCACAGATAAAGCGGCATCAGCAAATTGAACGTGCTGTAGGCGTGGGAGGCAAACGTGAAAGGCGCAAGGCATGCGCGGGACACATCAAGACCCAGCTCTTCTTCCAGTTCGCGCACCAGTGCTGCTTCCGGGGTTTCTCCGGGCTCGACCTTGCCGCCGGGAAATTCCCACAGGCCAGCCATACTCTTTCCTTCCGGTCTGCGGGCCAGAAGAATATCCCCATCATTGTTAATCAGGGCTGCCGCTGAAACTAGAACAAGCCGCCGCACTGCGGATGCAGCCGGGTCTGGCTCTGCAGGGGCTTCCAGTTGCGATCGGGTCATTTCAAATACCTGAACCGGATATTCCGTACCACGGGCGACAAACATCTGTTTGTCCGTGCCAATCTGGGTAAACCCAATATGGCCCAGCACCCGGGCCGAGGCGATATTATCTTCTGCAACCGTGGCGCGAAGGCGCGTGATGTCCAGATTGGCAAAGGCCCAGCGTGCCACGCGCGCGGCGGTGAGTGACGCTACGCCTTGCCCCCAATAGGGACGCCCGACCCAATACCCCAGAATACCAACGCGGCCTATGTTCGGCAGGGTTTCGATCCGTAGCCCGACACAGCCCATCAGACGATCCTGATCATCCAGAATGGCAAAGTGGCACCCTTCCTTTGCCCGGTGCAGGCTGAGGGTAGAGGCAATCCATTCATCAGCCAGATCACGCGGGTAGGGAAACGGCAGGCGGCTGAGCATACGCACCACTTCCCAGTCATTGACCAGGCGGTGGAGCGCTGTTGCATCATCAGGCAGAAGGGGGCGCAACCGGTAAGGCGGCGCCTCGAGCATTAAAGACGCAATGTCAGGCATTTTTGGCTGGGGCGGGGGCGATACCACATTCTGCCAGCAATCCGCGCAATGCGTTGATGACGGGGAAGACTTCCACATTGTGGTCGCCACCCAGTTCACGCCACGCATTCTGCTCAAGCTCCACAATCTCGCGGTCTTCGGCAAAAATGCGTTCGGTAAAGGCTACAAGGAACGGCCATGCCAGTTCAAGAACACCCGGCACTTTCGGCCGCTTGACAGACAGCAGGCCAAATGTGCGGTTGGTCAGTTCTTCCGCGTCCTGCGGGGTATAGACAATCCACAGATCCATCACCGGGTCTTCATCACCCGTCTGGATGCACAATGTCTGATACGGATATTCCGTACGGATTGTCATGACGTCACGGTGCTGGAATTTTTCTGATGAATCGCGTCGTTCACCAAAAATCAGGGCTTCACCCAAAGGCTGTTTGCCGCTGGTGCGGGCGAAGGAATATCGCGCCTCCACCAGTCCGGGTTCACGTTTCTGGCCCAGAAAGCGCGGGCGCATCTGTCCCATTTGCTTCATGTGCATGAACTGATGATTCATATCCATCAGGTTTTCATGCATGAAACTATAGTGGCACTTCACTTCCCGTCCGAAAGAGCGGGTTTTGTAGGCCGCATCGCCCACACGGGCCAATCGGGGTGACAGAGGCACGGAGTCAGCTTTTTCGGGGTCTCCGGGGAAGACAAAAATCAGGCCATCCTGCTCTTTGCAGGGGAAGGTGCGAACGCCGTTGGGCAGCTTGCCTTTGCCAAGATAAGGCACGTCAATGCAGCGGCCGGAGCGACCATAGGCCCACCCGTGGTAACAGCACTGAACGGACTGCCCGCAGACTTTTCCCTTGCTAAGCGGCACCTGACGATGGGCGCAGCGGTCTTCAAGTGCGAAGATGGCCCCTTCGGTGGGGCGTACCAGCGCAATCGGTGTGCCAGCATAGCGTGTGCCGATTGTCTTGCCGGGCTTCAGTTCCTTGGACCACGCAACAGGGTACCAGAAATCAGGATTGGAACGGACGCGCCGCAGATCAGTCTTTGGACGTTCCGGCCCGTTTGTGTCTGTCCGGTCTTCAGTTTCGGTCTGAACGGTGTGGTCCATCTCGCCTCAATCACTATGACTAACGGGGCGGCATCACTCTGACACTGCCGTACTGCGCTACATGCAACCCCATATCACGGAAAGAGGCAAGGCGAAGCACAGATACGGGCGTCTATGTCGTTTTTGGAGCAGGGCGAGGCAGGGGCCCTTCGCGTTTTAGGCCATGCCAAGAGATCAGACTGTCACCCAGAAACAGGGCCAGTGCGCCCACTGTGCAGGCCAGTGCTACGCCAAACATCAGCACCAGCCAGTTCGCAACTGAGGAATCGCGCACACTGCCCATAAACAGCACGAAGGCTGCCCCGCAGGACGACGCGCCGCCAAGGCCGCCAGCCAGAATGGCCCCATCCAGCATTAAGGTGCGTCTGTGTAGCCTGACCAGATGCCGTTCCAGTATCTGGTTGCGCGCCATATCGGGGTTGTCATCCAACAGTAGGGCGTTGGCCTGTTCAATATGGTCAGACACCCGCGCCAGACGGGTGTTGAACAGGTTAAGCAACGTCCCGATACCCGACAGCATAAAAACAGGTGTCAGCGCAATCTGGATAATGTGGGCAACGCTATCAACGGGCTCGGCTGCAATACCTCCAAAAATGGGGAGGGCCATAAACTCTTTTCCTCGGTGTTGTGACGGAAGGGAAATGGCGGCTTACGAACGCGTTGCGTCCGGGTTTTCCGCCATCTGGGCAGTTAGGTCTTCAATGAACTGGAACGCCACACGGCCAGAACGGCCACCACGGCTGATGGCCCACATATTGGCGCGGGCGGCCAGATCATCATCGCTGATGGGAAGGGCGCGTTCTCTCGCATAGGTGCGCACCATGTCAAGGAAGACATCCTGCGGGCAGGCATGGAACCCCAGCCACAGACCAAAGCGATCAGACAGCGAGACCTTTTCTTCAGTCGCCTCTGACGGGTTGATGGCGGTGGCGCGTTCGTTCTCAATCATGTCACGCGGCATCAGGTGGCGGCGGTTGGATGTCGCATAGAACAGAACATTTTCGGGCCGCCCGGCAATGCCGCCATCCAGCACAGATTTCAGGGCTTTGTAATCCCGGTCTTCTTTTTCAAAGGACAGATCATCACAGAACAGAATGAAGCGGCGAGGGCTCTGGCGTAGCAGGGCCAGAAGTTCTGGCAGGGTGGACAGATCTTCACGCTGAATTTCAATCAGCGCGATACGTCCCTTTCCGGGCTCGCACGGTTTGCCATTAACACTATTGACCAGCGCATGCACCCCTTTGACCAGCGAGGACTTGCCCATCCCACGTGACCCCCAAAGCATGGCGTTATTGGCAGGTAACCCACGGGCAAAATGTTCGGTGTTGTCCACCAACGTCTGACGTTGGGAGTCCACACCCTGCAATACCGCAGCCGGAACGTGGGAAACATGGGCTACGGGCAGAAGCTGCCCTCCCTCCGGGTGCCAGACAAACGCATCAGCCTTATCCACCCCGGCCAGACTGGGCGCGGGGGGAGAAAGCCGTTCAAGGGCAGCGGCAATACGTTCCAGAACAGAAAGCTGATCGGGGGGGAAGGTCATCAGGGCGGCGTCCTTGCGGCACTTTTGGTCAGGTTTAGTGCGGCAGCGTAGGGCAACCTTTGTCATGAAGAAAGCATTTGCATGCACACAGACGCTTGACGCGCGAGCAGCGAAAATTATGGTCAGCCACTCAGTTGATGAAAACCCGCCCTGTGGAAGGCCTGCGATTATGTCTGATTTCTTTATCTCTACCGCTTATGCGCAAACAGCCGGGGGCGGTGGTGGTCTGTCCAGCATCATGTCTTTTCTGCCGTTTGTTGCCGTTTTTGCCATCATGTATTTCCTGCTTATCCGCCCCCAGCAGCAGCGGCAGAAGCAGTTGCGGAATGAACTGAAATCCCTGCGTCGGGGTGACCGCATTGTGACCGCAGGCGGTGTTGTTGGCGTTGTGCAGAAAAGCCGGGACGATGCCGCAGAAGTTGAAGTGGAAATTGCACCGAACGTCCGCGTTCTGGTGATGCGGGATACCATCAGCACTGTTCTGACCAGCACAGCCAAGCCAGCCAATGATGCGGCACTGCCGAAAAAATAAAAGATTTTTTGATAATCTGATTCAAACGGAAAGCGGGCTTTGGCCCGCTTTTTTGTTGGGTTACAATCAACCAAGTCAACGTATCCGAGTGGGCTTATATGCGATCAAGGCCATTGGATAGTCTATGGTCTGCTCTGGTTTTGCGGTACATCCTGTCGCATAAAACGAACCATGCTGAAGCAGCCTGAAAAAGTTTGGCGGCCTTTGCAAAAGACTGCGCAGACCAGCGGGGTGTAAAACGTGGCAGACAGGCAACCAGAAAGTCAGACAGAAGAAACAGGACGGGTATTGCAGCCCGGTAAAAGCTGCTGGCGTGTGGAACATGCCAACCGGTTTGGCTTTATTGTGGATGCTGAAAACTACTTTGTGGCCGCCCGTCAGGCCATGCTTCAGGCGCGCCAGAGCATTTTGCTGCTTGGTTGGGATTTTGACCCCCGCATTACGTTCGGCGAGCCGGAAGACAGCCAGCCGGAAAGTCTGGGTGAGTTTATTCTCTGGCTGGCAGACAGATCACCCAAGTTGGAAATCAGGCTGCTTCGGTGGGATACGGGGGCACTGAAAACCCTGTTCTGCTGGCGGTCCCTGCTGACTGTGGCGCGGTGGGCCAGACATCCGCGCATCACGCTCCGGCTTGATGGCAAACACCCTTTTGCCGGGTCGCAACACCACAAGATTGTGGTGATAGATGACCGTGTCGCCTTCTGCGGTGGCATTGATATGACCGTAGGGCGTTGGGATACCAGACAGCATCTTGATCATGACCCAAGGCGCAAGGGGCCGGATGGTGAAGACCTGAAACCCTGGCACGACGCCACCAGCGTGTTTGATGGCGAAGCGGCGCACGCAGTGGGGGACCTGGCGCGGGAGCGGTGGCGCATTGTGACGGGCGAAACCTTGCCTGTCAGCACCGGAGGGCAGGACTGTTGGCCACAGGGGGTTGAACCGTCCTTTCATGATATGCGGCTGGGCATTGCCCGCACTATTCCCAAAATGGACGATATCCGCCCCGTTCATGAAATTGAGGAAGCCTATCTCAGCCTGATCGCGCGGGCACGTCACGTCATTTATGCGGAAAGTCAGTATTTCGCGTCCCGTAAGGTTGCGCATGCTCTGGCTATGCGGCTGGTGGAAGAGGACGGACCAGAAATTGTGGTCATCAATCCTGTTTCGGCCGAAGGGTGGCTTGAACCTGTGGCCATGGACACTGCCCGAGCCCGGCTGGTTGAAGCCTTGCAGCGGTTGGACAGGAAGGGGCGTTTCCGCCTGTATCATCCCGTAACTGAGGCGCAGGAACCTATATATGTTCATGCCAAAGTTACCGTGGTGGATGAGAGCGCCCTGCGCGTCGGGTCTTCAAACTTCAATAACCGCTCACTCCGGCTGGATACGGAGTGTGATGTTATCCTCAGTACCGATGAGGTTGGGAATGAGGACTTGCATGATGAAATTCTGCGTCTACGGAATGATCTGCTGGCAGAGCATCTGGGTGTCAGCGGGCAGGAAATAGCTGACCACATCACACAGACAGGTTCGCTGATCGCAACAATTGAAGCGCTGCGTCTGCGGGGTGGACGGACATTGGTGCCCTATAAAATGCCGAAACTGTCTGGCGTGGAAGAATGGCTGGCAGATAATGAAGTCCTTGACCCACATGGTCCGGACGAAATTTTTGAAGCGCCGCATCGCCGTGGATTATTCAAAGGCTGGGCCGCGTTACGAACCGGGATGCATGACCTGAACCAGAAGCGAAAAAAGCATTTTTCGAAGAAATAGCTGCAAGGTTGAGAGTCTGCTTTGGCAGGATTTCAAACGACAGCTTCCAATGAAAACCAGCAAAGCCTGCACAAATTCTTCGTGACTCGGTCTGACAACGGGCCGTGTGCCGACAGGCGGTATTTGGCAGTTTTCTGATGATAGACATTGTGCAGGCGCACGGCGTGCTGCATGACAGGGGGCATCAAACCGACACTCTTCATTTTTTCACAGGTTTTTCATGTCAGAACATACTCCCATTGGTCTTGATAACAGCAAGGGCCCCATCAAAGCCCTGACCCACTCGGGCAACTTCCATGTGGACGAGACTCTGGGCTACGTCATTCTGCACTATGCGCTGGAGCCAGAAGGGGACCTGAAAGCCCGTGTTCTGAATGGAAAATCAGGCGACCGGCTGGAATTTGTGCGTACACGCACACCAGACATTATTAAAACCGCTGATATCGTTTTTGATGTGGGGGGTGTGTTTGACCCGGCTACTGGCCGGTATGACCACCACATGAAAGACAAACCCCTGCGTGAAGATGGCACCCCCTACAGTGCCGCAGGTTTGTTGTGGAAAGATTATGGTGCAGCCGCCATACGCGCCATTCTGAAAGAACCCGTTGAGGATGCAACGGTGGCTGCAATCTGGAAGTCACTTGATAAATCACTGGTTCTGCCGATTGATCAGGATGACAACGGCGTTGTGAAAATGGGCAAGCTGTCGCTGGCTGATATTGTGTCTGCATGTGGCCCGGCATGGGATACGGCAGAACTGTATGGGCAGAAAGAAGCCAAAAGCCGTGAAGCTCAGGGCTTTGCCAATGCCGCTTTTGCGGTGGCGTCCCATCTGGTCAATATGGTTGACCGTGTGCGCGCCAGCCTGAAAGCCGCCAGTCGTGTCATGGCCGCTTATAATGCTGCTGAAGATAAACGTATTCTTGTCATGGACACGGGGATGCCGACTGAAAAGGTTATTTTCGAAAATGACCTGCCGGTTGTGTATGTGGTTTCCCCCGCAGGGCCTGATCAGTGGAATGTCAAAGCCATTCCACCGGTGCGGGGTGATTTCGGCCAACGTGTGTCTCTGCCCGAAGCATGGGGCGGGTTGGAACGTCAGAAACTGGCGGATGTATCAGGCGTGCCTGACGCCGTGTTTGCACATCCGGCCCGTTTTATCTGCGGGGCAGGCAGCCGCGCCGGGGCTGTGAAAATGGCGCAACTGGCGCTGGAAATTGATGCTGCCACTAAAGCTGCCAGCACAAAAGACTGATCCTGACTAAACGGGTTGTTTTCGGACGGCCTGTTTTTAGAACAACACCTTCAGAACCCGGTTGATTTCTACAGGAAAGAGACCGGGTCAATATCCACGTCAATGCGAACCCCCTTGCCGGGTTTGACCATACCCAGCCAGCGGCGAAGGATCGGCTGTACCGCAATGCTGCGCACCGTGCGCAACAGAATGCGGCGGCGGTGGCGGTTGCGTAAGACGGCAATCGGGGCAGGTGCTGGCCCCAGAACCTGAATACCCTCCCCATACGGGGCTTTGCGGCCCAGTTCCGCAGCCGTGCTGTCAGCCTCGCGCGCATCTTCGGCGCTGATAATCAGGGCTGCCAGTCGCCCGTAGGGTGGCCAGAAACCGGGGCGGCGTTGTGCAGCTTCCTGCGCCATAAAGGCATCAAAATCCCCTGACAGCAGAGCCTGCATGACAGGGTGCTCTGGCGTATAGCTTTGCAGCAGCACGCGCCCCGGTGTGGTGGCGCGCCCGGCGCGTCCGGCAACCTGATGCAGCAGCTGGATGGTGCGTTCACCCGCCCGAAGGTCCCCGCCGCCAAGGCCCAGATCAGCATCGACAATGCCTACCAGCGTCAGGTGCGGAAAGTGCCAGCCTTTGGCGACAATCTGTGTGCCGATAACCAGGTCAACCTCGCGTCGGGAAATCTTGGCCACAGCCTCCGCCGTGGCAGCGGGGCCACCCAGAGTATCACTGGCCATCACCAGAATACGGGCATCCGGGAACAGGTTTCGCGCTTCTTCCGTAATGCGTTCAATGCCCGGCCCAATGGCGGTCAGGCTGTTTTCTGCACCGCAGGTGGGGCAGGTGGGCGGCATGGGTTCGGTATGGTCGCAATAATGACACGACAATATTTTTTTCGCCCGGTGTTCAACCAGCCATGCGGTGCAGTGCGGGCATTCCATCCGGTGACCACAGGCCCGGCAAAGGGTCAGCGGGGCATAGCCGCGCCGGTTCAGGAACAGCATGGCTTGTTCCTGCCGGTCAAAGGTGGCGGCCATTTCCTCGGTCAATGCGGGTGAGAGGAACAGCCCACGCGGGGGGGGATGGTCGCGCATATCCACAATCCGGGTTTCCGGCATGGATGCACCACCGTGGCGTGAGGGCAGAATAAGGTGCCGGTAACGCCCGGCCTCAACATTTGCCAGTGTTTCAAGGCTGGGGGTGGCAGACACCAGCGCAATGGGAAACCCGGAAAGCCGAGCCCGTACTACGGCCATATCCCGCGCATTGTAAATGACGCCTTCTTCTTGCTTGAAGAGGGATTCATGCTCTTCATCCACAATAATCAGGCCGAGATTTTCAAACGGCAGAAACAGGGCTGACCGTGCGCCGACTACAACTGTGGCGCTGCCATTGGCCGCGGCATGCCACGTCAGACGGCGGGCGCGTTGCCCGACTTCTGAATGCCAGATGGCGGGTTGCGTGCCAAAGCGCCGGGTAAAACGCTGCATCCATTGGGCAGAAAGGGCAATTTCGGGCAGCAGCACCAACGCCTGTTTGCCTTTTTCCAGACACGCGGCAATGGCTTCCAGATAGATTTCAGTCTTGCCCGACCCGGTCACACCTTCCAGCAGCGTGACAGAAAACCCGCCGTTATCAACTGTTTCATGCAGGGCGGCTGTCGCCGTGGCCTGTTCGCCCTCCAGCACCGGTGGGTTGTGATGCGGGTCAGGCGCGGCAAAGGGCCGTTCTGGCCCCAGTTTGACTGCTTTTAGCGCTCCAGCATCAGCCAGTCCTTTGACAACGCCCGGACCAACGGCGGCTGCGGTTGCAATATCCGTGGTGGTGCGGGCAGTGCCGTCTTGCAGCAGGTCCAGAATTTTCTGCCGGGCCGGGGTGATGCGCAAGGTATCGGGTAACGGTGATACAGGAAGCCAGCCGGTGCTGGGTGTGGGCACGCCCCGCATATGCAGGCGCAACGTCATGGCCAACACCATACCGGGGGGGGACAGCGTGTAGGCGGCAACCCAATCTATGAAATGACGCAGTTCTGCTGATAGCGGGGGCAGGTCAAGCAGTTCGGCCACGGGGCGCAGACGCGCCATATCCACGCTACGCTGGGGTGGGGGCGCAAAATCTGCTGGCAGGGCGGGGTTGGGTTCCCACACCACGCCGGTTTCCCGCCGTCTGCCCAGTGGCACCACCACAATATCCCCGGCTTTCAGCGGCATGTTGGTGGGGGCGACATAATCAAACGGGCCGGGGAAAGGCATGGGCAGCAGCACGGAAACCCTCTGCCGTCCCGGTGTGGGCGGCTTGTCCTGTTCTGGCAGTAGGGAGGAAAACGATGCAGGCTCCATACCGTTCTGTTTAAGCGGCTGGGCGTCTAAAGAACAGTGCTTGCGTCAGCAGAAAAACTCTGAACAAGTAAGGCCGTGTTTCAGCGTGCCGCACAGCCTTTGTGTGCGGAAGGGGAGAGCATGACAGCAGACGAGGCCGTGCAGACATTTCTGGGGTGGATGGCCACGGAAAGACGCGCCTCGCCGCTGACGGTTGAGGCGTATCGCAGTGATCTGGCCCGGTTTCTGGGGTTCATGGCCGAACATCTGAACGGGCTGCCAGACATGGCTGGCCTTGCCAAAATCAGCCTGCGGGACATGCGCGCCTGGCTTGCACAGGAACAGGCGCGGGCCGCTACGGCCAAAGTGCGTAAAACCACGCCAGATCGGGCCGCCCGGACGCGCTCTCGCCGGGTATCTGCCGTGCGGTCGTTTTTTCGGTATCTGGCCCGCCGGCACGGGGTGGAAAATCCGGCAGTGGGATTACTGGCTACGCCTCGCACCAAAAAGCCGCTTCCGCGCCCATTGAGCAAAGAAGACGCCAAGGCTGTGCCGGAAGATATTGCGTCTCTGGCGCATACAGACATGGCGCGTCAGCGCGACGGAGCCTTGTTTCTGCTGTTGTATGGCTGCGGATTACGTATTTCCGAGGCATTGAATCTGAACGTGGCAGACCTGACGCTGATGAAAGCCAGCGGCGTGCTACGCATAAAAGGAAAAGGCAACAAGGAACGTCTGGTGCCCGTGTTACCGCAGGTGCAGCAGGTGCTGGAAGGCTGGAAAAAACATCATCCTTCCCCCTTGCCGGATGAACCGTTGTTCCCCGGTGTGCGCGGTGGTCGGCTACAGCCCGGCATTGCGCAGAAAGCCATGCGGGAATGGCGCGGTCTGGCAGGGTTGCCAGATCATGTCACCCCCCATGCGCTACGCCATTCCTTTGCGACGCACCTTATGGAAGGCGGGGCTGATTTACGTGTGATTCAGGAATTACTAGGTCATGCCAGCCTTTCAACAACACAACGCTATACATTGGCTGATGAAGCCCGTTTGCTGGATGTCTGGAACCGGGCGCACCCCCGTGCGCAGGGCAACCAGCATAGCCAAGAAGGATAAGAGAAACCACCATGATGCCAGCCTACCGCGCCCCGTGGCCCGAAATCGAACCCTATAAACACGGGTATCTTGATACCGGAGAAGGCCATCAGGTCTATTGGGAAGAATGTGGCAACCCGGAGGGTATTCCCGTCGTGTTTCTGCATGGCGGCCCCGGTGGCGGGTGTAACGCGGCCCAGCGCAGACTGTTTGACCCATCCCGTTACCGTATCGTGCTGTTTGATCAGCGTGGTTGCGGGCGGTCGAAGCCTCATGCGTCTTTGGAGAACAACACGACGTGGCATCTGGTCGCTGATATTGAGCGTCTGCGTGTTCAGGCCGGGGTTGAGAAATGGGCTGTGTTTGGTGGCTCATGGGGCTCCACCTTGGCTCTGGCATATGCCGAAACGCACCCAGACCGCGTAACAGCCCTGATGTTGCGGGGTATTTTCACACTGCGCCGGGCGGAATTGCTCTGGTATTATCAGGAAGGCGCATCGTGGATCTTCCCGGATAAATGGGCCGATTTTCTTGCCCCCATTCCGCCCGCTGAACGGGGGGATATGATGGCGGCGTACCGTAAGCGGCTGGTGTCAGAAGATGTGACCGTTCGTCATAAAGCGGCTCTGGCCTGGAGTCTGTGGGAGGGGCGGACCCTTACCCTGTTGCCTGCACCAGATATTGAACAGCAGCATGAAGATGCTGACTACGCGTTGGCGTTTTCACGGATTGAAAACCATTATTTTGTGCATGCTGGCTGGCTGGAAGAAGGTCAGTTGATCCGCAATGTTGACCGTATTCGGCATATTCCCACTGTTATCGTGCAGGGGCGTTACGATATGGCAACCCCGGTCCGCACCGCGTGGGATCTGCACGAAGCGTGGCCCGAAGCCAACTTTCATCTGATTGATGCGGCCGGTCATGCCCTGTTTGAACCCGGTATCCTGACAGCGTTGCTGAACGCGACAGACCGCTTTGCGGAAGAACTGGCCTGAACCATGTCCATCCTGCGCTTTTTCTCCTTCGGGTGTGTCGCAATGGCTGTTCTGACAACGTGTCTGCCAACTGCTGCTCGTGCTGCTGAAGACGGAGAAAGCGGATGCCAGCAGGAACGCGTTGCCCGCGTTCCGCTAAGGAATGACGCTGGTTTTCTGAATACGCCTGTTCAGATAAACGGCTACGCTGCCAGCATGATTGTTGATACCGGGTCAGAAGGCAGCCTGATCTCACCCGAAGGGGCAGCGCAAATCAATCTGCCGCTTGACCCATCCATGCACACAATGGTGCGGGGAACAGGCGGTATAGGGCGTTTGGTGCCGAACGTGCTTGTCAGGTCTTTCAAGATTGGCGGGCTGGAAAATGGTCCCCTTTCCATACCGGTCGGCTCGCTGCCGGGAAAGCCACAGACCCAACCCCCGATAGAAGGATTGGTCGGGGGCGACATGCTCTCGCGTTACGATGTGGAGTTTGATGTGGCAGGGCACACCCTGACCTTCTGGCGGCCAGCCAGAAACGGTACGGGGTGCGCAGGGCCGCAAGGCTGGCATGTTATCTATCGTGCGCTGCCCATGCAGTTTGACGGGCGGCGTGTAACCATTCAGGTTGAACTGGATGGACACCCCATGAAGGCATTGGTCGATAGTGGGGCACGGTCGCGGATTGTTTCAGAAGCGGCAGTGGCGCGATTAGGGGTTTCTGAAGCAACGCTTGCAGCAGACCCGGGCGGCATTACCAGTGGGGTAGATGGGCATCGCCAGATGTATCACTGGCACAAATTTCACACGCTTAAATATGGTCTGGAAGAAGAAAAAGCCCCGGTACTAACCGTTGCACCCATTCAGGATTCCGTTGACATGCTGTTAGGGTCAGACTGGTTTGCAGCCCACAAAATCTGGATTTCCTACCGCACGGGCAAGCTATACGTTATGCCGTCTTTGAAGCGGTAAGCAGATTTGCATCAGGTTATCTGTGCAAGCAAAGCAGACTTGAACAGTCACATACATTTATAAAAATAGAATACTCAAATAAAAACCGGAGCATTGCAATAATGCTCCGGCGTAGGGGTTTTAGCCTGCTTTAAGGTGCGTGTTGCACTGGCTGTAGTAACCGCCGCCTTTCTGAATCCATTTCAGAGAACCGTTACCGCCCGTTGTTTTGTTGGCGTTATACTGGTCAAGGCAGGTTTTCATGCGGCCTTTGCCAGCACTCAGGCTGGAGTATTGTGAGGCAATGGCTGACGGGAAGACCACACCCGCCGTGGTGGTTGCCGCAGCGGCAGCAGGCTTTGCGGCTTCAGCCGGGGCAGCCGTGCTGGCGGCTGGTGTTTCTTTGGTTGCTGTTGGTGCAGCCGCCGCAGGTGCCGTAGTGGTGGCAGGGGTTGTCGCTGCTGCTGGAGCATCACAGGTAGCGGCTTTAAAGTCCTTGTAGCTCTGGCCGTTCAGTGTGCCAGCGGTACGGGCAGCGGCAAAGTTCTTGTGGCATTCTTTTGCGCTCAGAGCGTGCGCTGCTGGTGCGGAAAGGGCCGTGGCACAGCTAAGCGCCAGTGTGGCGAGCATAATGCGGGCAGAAGATGTCATGTGGACAAAACCTCATCCAAAACCAGGGAGAATAAACGGCCCCATGCCGTAACGCCCTGAATATCCGCAGCATATGCCGAACCGAATACTTTGGAAACGTCTGTGTTGCGTGCGCAGGGCGCGGCCTGAAAAATAAAAACCCCTCCCGACTATTCGCAGTGGGGAGGGGTAAAAATGCTTAAACTAGGAAGGAGAATATTAGTTGATGCGCTCCCCATGCAGGGACATATCCAGCCCTTCCAGTTCCTGATCAGCGGTGACGCGTAGACCAATGGTCATGTCAATCAGCTTCAGCAGAATAAAGGAAATGGCACCACACCAGATAATGGTTACAATCACGGCTTCGCACTGTACCATAAACTGGTGCAATGAGCCGACAATGCCTGTGGGGTTGGCATCTGTTGCAGAAAGCGGACCGTAGGCAAAAAGCCCGGTCAAAAGCGCTCCCACAATACCGCCCACACCATGCACGCCAAACGCATCCAGACTATCATCATAGCCGAGCAGATGTTTGAGGGAGGTCGCGCTCCAGAAGCAGATTACGCCTGTAATCAGGCCGATAATCAGCGCGCTACCGGGTAGCACAAAGCCTGCGGCGGGGGTGATGGCAACAAGACCACCAACAGCGCCAGAAATTACACCCAGAACGGTTGGTTTGCCGGTGCGCAGCCATTCAGCCAACATCCAGGCAACGCCTGCGCCAGCCGCTGCAATCTGGGTGGTGGCCATGGCCATGCCAGCACGACCATTTGCCCCCACGGCAGAGCCCGCATTGAAGCCAAACCAGCCCACCCACAGCAGCGATGCGCCGATAATGGCATACGTCAGATTGAAGGGGGAAAGATCATCATGACCATACCCTTTGCGGCGGCCAAGTACCAGGGCGCAGACAAGACCGGCAATACCGGCATTGATATGCACAACGGTGCCCCCGGCAAAGTCAGCAGTGCCTAACCCAGCCAGCCAGCCAATAGGGCTCCAGACCCAATGGGCGATTGGGGCATACACAACCAAAGACCAGATAACGGAAAAAACGCACATCGCGCTAAACTTCATTCGTTCAGCGTAAGCACCGGAAATTAGGGCAGGGGTGATAATGGCAAACGTCATCTGGAACATCATGAAGATGCTCTCAGGAATGGTCATTGTCGTGGCGTTTGGGGAATCCGCGCCGAGCGTAAAAGCAATGTCTGCGCCGTTGTGGATATGAGCGCCCAACCCGTTCAGGAAGATGCGGGAAAAACCACCAATCCAAGGCGAGCCTGTTGTAAAGGCCAAAGAATACCCGGCAACCATCCAGACAATGGACATAATGCAGCACAGGGCAAAAGACTGCATCAGGGTGGCCAGTACGTTCTTTTTCCGCACCATACCCGCATAAAATAATGCAAGACCGGGAATGGTCATCATTAGCACCAAGGCTGTGCTGATCAGCATCCACGCGGTATCGCCCGTATCAATGGCGGGGGCAGAGTCCGCAGCGTGGGCAAAACCAGAAGGAAGCAACAGAACACTTCCGGCAACAGCGGAAACAACTGCCCATTTGTTAACCCCGCCAGTTGCAGGCAAAGCCATGAAAGACCGTAAGGCCATGGATTTCTGTTCTCCCGTTAACGCATTATGCCAGACCGAGGGCATCTTCAGACTGCGTCGATAGCATGTTTTGCACCGTTATCGTAGCCTTGGCGGAATGATTCCCTCAAGAGAGTTGGATCCAAATAAAGTGATGGATTATTGACTGGCTAATAAATGACGGGAATGATGCCCTAGTTAGAAATTCATTTTTCACAAAGCATTAGGTGATGTCGAAATGGAAAAAATTGCAGTTTGTGTCGTTGTGAAAAATGAAGAAAATAGAATAAAAGAGTGGATATCGTATTATTTATCTATGGGATTTGATACGATATTTATTTATGACAACAATTCAAGTGATAAAACTGAATCAATAGTAAAAAAAATTGGGAATTTATTCGATGTTAGATATCAAAAATGGGATAGAAACGACTTTTATTATCAAATGGACGCTTATAATGACTGCATAAAGACACAGAGAGAAAATTTTAGATGGATAGCTTTTTTAGATTCAGATGAATTTATTGTTCCGTATGGTGAGCACTGTATAAAGAAATTCCTGTCTCGTTATGAAGAGTTTTCTGGGGTAGTCATAAACTGGGCCATGTTCGGCTCCTCTGGCTTTATTTCTCCTCCATCAGGGTTAGTTATCGAAAATTTTGTTTGGAGATCAAATTCTCAATTTTACAATGCGAAGCATATAAAAAGTATTATCAATCCGAAAATGGCAGAACATTGCATTAATGCCCATTTTTTTAAAATGAATGGTAAAGTCGTTGACGTATTAAAAAATGAACCGGTTTGGGAAAAAGAGGGAATTATAAATGGTAATCCAATATATGATATTTGCCAAATAAATCATTACTATACTAGAAGTAAAAATGAGTGGGTATCTAAAATAAAAAGAGGATACCATGATATGGATACATCTAATTTTGATGATAGTAAAATATTAGAAGGATTTGAATACGCAGACCGTAACGAGGTATTTGACGTGAATATTTTTTATAATATACCAAGGTTGAAAATTTTAATGGAATATATAAATAATTATTAAAGTTAAAAAAGGCACTGTTTTCGGGTTACTAAAAGCAGTGCCTTTTATTTGTTCGTTAATAAATGGTTTTTACAGGGCTTCATCCCCTGTTTCGCGTGTGCGGATACGAATGACGCGGTCAAGTTCGCTGACAAAAATCTTGCCGTCGCCAATTTTACCCGTATGCGCGGCGTCAAGAATGGCTTCAATAACCTGATCAACCAAGGCGTCTGACACCGCGACTTCGACCTTGATTTTAGGCAGAAAGCTGATGCGATATTCAGCGCCACGGTAGATTTCAGTCTGTCCTTTCTGGCGGCCAAAGCCTTTGACTTCAGATACTGTCAGGCCCTGAATGCCAAGGGGGGCCAGCGCTTCCCGAACATCATCAAGCTTGAAGGGCTTTATAATCGCGGTCACCAGCTTCATCTGGGCAGTCTTCCTTCGGGCTTCGAACATGGCAACACAATGGCCTAGAGACCAGCAAAGCACATGAACGCTAATTCATTTCGATACCAGCATGCCAGATTTTTCTATCGTTGACGAGCCTCCCTCTTTGGCCTTTCTGCTGGGTGGGTTAAAAGAAACACATGGTTTCTGAAGGCGGCCTCTCTTTTGCGCTTCAGGCTGAGTGAATTAAGGAATGTAAAGTCATGGTTGCTACCACCGCATCCGCCGTTCATGACACCGGGGCCGCTTGCCCGCCGGTGCCGGATGTTGATGTCTGCATTGTCGGTGCGGGGCCGGTTGGGGCGACCTTGGCGTGTCGATTGGCCAAGGAAGGGATTCAGGTTGCAATCATAGACCGGGTGGCGCTTGCCCCTATGGAGCACCCTGATTTTGACGGCCGGGCCTATGCCATTGCTGCTGGCCCCAAAAAGCTGCTTGAGGAGGCCGGGGTATGGGACGTCCTGCCGCTGGATTCCTGCCCGATTGAAGAAATTCTGGTCACGGATGGCCGCCCTGGTGAGCCTGCATCATCTCTTTTTCTGGAGTTTACGCGGGATGATGCCTCGCAGCCGTTCGGCTGGATGGCAGAAGCACGGGCGTTGCGCGTTGCATTGAACGAAACCATGCATGACCATCCGAACCTGACGGTGCTGGCTCCGGCCGAAGCAAAAATTGAGCGTAAGGCGGAAGGGGCCATTATCAGGCTGACAGATGGACGGCAGTTCAGAGCGTCTGTGGTTGTGGCGGCTGATGGGCGCAAAAGCCGCCTGCGCTCGGAAGCCGGTATTCCCTTGACCAAGCTGTCATACGGCCAGACAGCCATTGTCTGCGCGATTGCCCATGAATTCCCGCATGATAACGGCGCATTGGAACATTTTCTGCCAGCAGGCCCGTTTGCACAGCTTCCCATGGCCGGGACGGAGAACCATCCCTACCTGTCTGCTATTGTATGGAGCGATAAAGACGGTCTGGCTGAACGCTTTGCGGCATTGCCAGATCAGGCTTTCGCGCGTGAGATTGAGCGCCGTATGGGCAATACGCGCCTAGGCAAGGTTACACCTGTGGGCAGAAGATGGACGTATCCGCTATCCGCCCAATATGCCCAGCGTTACACCGATACACGGCTGCTTCTGGTGGGCGATGCCGCGCATGGTATTCATCCTATTGCGGGGCAGGGCCTTAATCTGGGGTTCCGTGATATTATCGCGTTAAGCGAAATTCTGATCACAGCCCACGGCAAGGGAGAAGATCTTGGTTCGCCCGCGTTGCTGGCGCGGTATCAGGCCCGGTGTCGCCCTGCCAATATGTTGATGCTTGCAGCCACGGACACGCTTGATAGACTGTTCAGCAACAACAACCCTGTTGTGCGTCTTGCCCGAGATCTGGGTATTGCGGGTGTTAATCGGTTTCCAAAGCTGCGTAAGGCGTTTGTGCGTCACGCCATGGGAATTTGATAATCCCTTTCACTGTTATATTCTGGAGAGAACTCACCAATGGATCAGGTGCATAGTCCTTCCGTTCTATCCAGCCACTTTGATGAAACCAGCACGGCCTGCGCTTCCCAACTGGGGGTTTTGTGGCAGCAGATGGTCGCGCAGGCCTGCGTCTGTAATGACCCTTTGGTGCGTGGGTTGCTGGCAACAGGTATCCGCAGTCATTCAGATTTTGCCTCTGCACTGGCAGCGCTTTTGGGCCGTAAGCTGGGTGATCGCTCAGTGGCGGCCGATGCGCTGACCGAACTTGTTGCGGAAGGGTTCGAGGCGCAGCCTGAAATTGTCTGTGCCGCCGCCGCCGATATGGTGGCCATACGCGAGCGTGACCCCGCGTGCCCGGATTTTGTGACGCCTTTCCTGTTTTTCAAAGGTTTTCATGCTGTACAAAGCTACCGTGTAGCCCACTGGCTATGGCTTGGGGGCCGGCGGCATTTAGCGCTGCATCTGCAAAGCCGTGCGTCTGAACTGTTTGGCGTGGATATTCACCCCGCAGCCCAGTTGGGTCGGCGTATTCTGTTTGACCACGGAACCGGTATTGTGGTGGGGGAAACCTGCATTATCGAAGATGATGTCTCCCTGCTGCAGGAGGTCACTCTTGGAGGAACAGGGAAACATAGCGGTGACCGCCACCCCAAAGTGCGCCGGGGTGTGCTGATTGGTGCGGGAGCCAAGGTTCTGGGTAATATCGAACTCGGTGAAGGGGCGAAAATTGGAGCGGGGTCCATTGTGCTGGAATCCGTACCGCCTTTCACAACTGTTGTTGGTAACCCGGCGCGTAAGGTCGGTACCCGTCATTCTGGTATGCCCGCACTGACCATGGACCAGATGCTGCCGCCGATAGATTACATCATTTAAGGTTCAGTCAGGGCCGCAAAAAAGCCGAGACCCTGCAAAGGTCTCGGCTTTTTTGTAGCGCAGAGGACGAAGGCCCGATGTGCCTTAAAGAACTTCCATCCGGTTAACATCTACCATTCCGAAATCCGTGATTTTGAGGTGCGGAATAACGGGCAGGGGAAGAAACGCCAGTTGCAGGAAGGGTTCATCCAGTGTGCAGCCTAAGTGCCGGGCCGCTGCCCGCAGATGCTCTAACTGCTGCTGCACGACTTCAAATGGCGCATCACTCATAAGACCAGCAATGGGGAGCGGCATATCTGCGATAATCTGGCCATCCTTAACCACCACAAAGCCGCCACCAATGGTTTCCAGATGATTGACCGCGACTGCCATGTCAGCAGCATCTTGCCCGACTACGCAGATATTGTGGCTGTCATGCCCGACCGAGGATGCAAATGCACCGCCATTGGTCAGGCCAAAACCCTTTACAAAGCCTCGGCCAATATTATCGTTATGGCCATGGCGCGCCACGACGCATACCCGTGCAATATCCTGATGGGGGTCTGGCAGGACGCATCCATTTTCTACGGGAAGATCTGCTTTCAGAAACGGGGTGATAATCTGTCCGGGTATCAAGCCGATAACCGGGCGTTGTGTTCCTTCACCGTGCAGAACCAGATCATCCGTTGTCACGGGGGAGGGGAGTTGCACACTCCCCAGCCCAACATGCGGGGTGACGTCACGGGATTCAAACAAAGCATCCGTTACAAGGCGACCAGCACTGATTACGTCTGAAACCCTGCACTCATATATGTCATCCAGCAGCACGATATCAGCACGGCGTCCGGGGGCAATCAGGCCGCGGTCTCGTAACCCAAAGGCCTGTGCCGCACTCAGCGAGGCGCAGCGATAGGCCGCCAAAGGCTCCACGCCCAAAGAAATGGCTAAGCGGATCAGATAATCCAGATGGCCTTCATGCGCGATTTCTAGCGGGTTGCGGTCATCGGTGCAGAAGGCAAAAAACTGTGCCGTCTGCGGTGTCAGTAAGGGAGCCAGCGCTTTCAGGTCTTTGCAAACTGATCCTTCACGGATCAGAACCATCATGCCTTTCCTGATTTTTTCCAACGCTTCTTCGGCTGTTGTGGCCTCATGGTCTGTGGTGATGCCTGCGGCCAGATATCCGTTCAGCTTACGGCCTCGCATCAGGGGGGCATGGCCATCAATATGGCCGCCTTCAAAGGCTTCCAGCTTCTGAATACAATCAGGATCGCAATTCAGAACCCCAGGAATGTTCATGAATTCAGCAAGACCGATTACTTTCGGGTGGTCCCGATAAGGCAAAAGATCCTGCGCATAAAGATGCGCGCCGGACGTTTCAAGCGCTGTTGAGGGCACACAACTGGACAGGTTAACGCGCAGATCCATAATGGTGCGCGTTGCGGCATCGGTAAAATAATCCAACGCAGAACGGCCAAGTACATTGGCCATTTCATGCGGGTCACATATGGCCGTGGTCACTCCATGAGGCAGCACGCACCGATCAAATTCAAAGGGTGTAATCAGCGACGATTCAACGTGCAGATGGGTATCAATAAAACCCGGAACAGCAATGCGTCCGTGCCCTTCAATAATGGTCTTGCCATCATACTGATCAAACGTGCCGACAATCGTGTCACCACACAGGGCAATATCGGTCGGGATCAGATCACCCGTGACTAAGTCAAACAGCCGAACATTCCGGATGACGGTATCTGCAACGTCAGCACCACTGCCTTGAGCAATGCGGTCGGAAAGAGGTTTGCGTGCCATTCTGCTCTTACTTTCTGCCGTCAGTCTGGCGGCTATGGTCCCTCATACGCCACAGGAACGCAAATCCTGTTTTTCATAAAAAACAGGAGGAATGGAAGCAGATAATAGCGTTTCGTCTTCTTTAATATTTAATCGCATGATGAATGAATTTGGGACGAAAAAGAAAACAAAACGAGAGATTAGTATACTCTTAATCCAAACCCTTAATTATGTAGGTTTTTCCTTTTTAAAATCAGTATTTGACGTTTCGTGACAGATTAAACGGCGTAATTTTATGCTGCGAAAGAGAGAGGGATGATTTATTAATACCGGAATTAAGTATATTTCTGCGTTTGTAATGGATCCGTGTTTTTATAAGGAGCTGTAAAATATGGTTAAGAATGATTTAAAATGCATATATTTTGTGGCGTGAATAATCATGAGTGATATTGGGCATCACCAGAACAATTATAAGAAATTTTTTCACATTTTACTAAATAAAGACTGGCTGTACGGTTGTGTGTCCTGTCTAATTTATCTTGCTTTCTTATTGCCAATTCTTATTTATAAAAATCTCGATTTTTCCATTTTTATTGTTGCTGGTGATAAATTTGCAGATAGTCACAATCTTGTAGCTCCCATTCATATTCAAAGTAATAGCACTGGCTTTGATGGGCAATTTTACTATCGTATCGCACTTGCACCTTTTGATTTTCAGACAACCTCATACGGTCTCACAATTGACGATCCACCTTTGCGATTTCATCGTATTTTATATCCTCTGTTGGTATGGATTTTTGCTTTTGGACAAAAAAGCTACGTCTCTTTTATGATGTTTTTTGTTAATTTATGCGGAATAGTCAGTATATTCTCTTCTTGCTCACGGCTGGTAAAGTATTTTAATCTCAATAAAATAGTTTTGCTTTATATGTTGCTTTGGCCTGGTTTTTTGATTTCTTTAACGCATGACACAACGGAAATAATATCATCTGCATTGATATTATTATCCCTTGAGGCTTATGTTAAAAATAGAACCATATTGCTTTTTGTTTTTCCCATGCTCGCGGCATTCACACGTGAGACTGGAGTAATATTTATTTTTGGTCTATTCGTTTTTTCGATTTATAATTTCATTCGAGACAACAATAAGATTTTTTTCTTTAAAAAAATTAGCGCTCTATTGGCGTGTATGCTTCCATTTCTAGTGTTCCAAATTTTCTTGAAAATGAAATTTGGTCATTCCCCAGCAAGCGCAGATGCTGTTGCCAATCTAGGTTGGCCGTTGCGTGGGGTATTGGAAACTATAGGCGCAACATTAGATGGTAGCCGCATGTATGTTCATCAGCCTGTTTTTCAGAACATCATGAGATTTTTCGTTGTTTATAGTATTCTATTATTGGTTTTATGGTCCTCTTTTGTGATTTATCGTGCTTATGCCGTAAAGAAAAATTATGACTCAAAACTATTGATAGCGACGTTTCTACCATTCGTTTTTATTCTTTTTTGCCTGACTGGAAAAACAGGCCCATGGGTTGATCCGATCTCATATTTCCGCGCATTTACCGAATGCTTTATTTTGGGATCGTTTATTTGCACAATTGAAAAACCACAAAGACCATCAAATGTCGTTTTGAGTTTATGTGCAGAACTATCCTGTTTTACGATTATCGGTGGGATGTTGTTCGTTGCGCTTGCGCTGAAATAAGCTTTCAAGCCAAATTTATGTGGGGCAATGAGGGCTGTGACCGTTGTGGCCCTCATTAGAAACGGCGTAAGGGCCGTGGCCAATAGACATTATAGCAATGTGGTTTTGGTACGGATGGCTAAAAATCCCCTTTCTTTACACGCGTGACAGAAAGAGAGTTGATGATGATATTATGGCTTAGGGACGAACAATAAGAAAAATTACCCCGGTTTTTATAAGGGTAAGTAATAAAATACTTTTGCAGATTTTGTATTATTTTTCATAAAAAAAGCGAGGGCAACAGAAGTTGCCACTCGCCTTTCAGGCTTTCCGCTTGTTTCGGGTGCTCCGTGAGGATTACCCAAAACTGGCAGAAATCGGACCTTAGAAGTCCATACCGCCCATGCCGCCCATGTCTGGGCCGCCAGCCGGTGCGGCTTTCTTTTCAGGACGTTCAGCAACCATGGCTTCCGTCGTGATCAGCAGGCCGGCAACAGAAGCTGCATCCTGCAGCGCCGTGCGAACAACCTTGGTCGGGTCGATAATACCGGCATCAACCAGGTTCTTGTATTCGCCAGCCTGTGCATCGAAACCGAATGCATAGTCTGTTGATTCCAGAACCTTGTTTGCAATGACAGCACCGTCTTCACCAGCGTTATGAGCGATCTGGCGCAGCGGAGCCTGCAGAGCCTTGCGGATGATGTCGCCACCAACGCGCTGGTCGTCATTGTGGTAGTGCAGGTGTGACAGGTTTGCAGAAGCGCGAGCCAGAGCCGTGCCACCACCCGGAACAATGCCTTCTTCAACGGCAGCGCGGGTTGCGTGCAGGGCATCGTCAACGCGGTCCTTGCGTTCCTTGACTTCCACTTCCGTAGAGCCACCAACGCGGATCACGGCAACACCGCCAGCCAGTTTGGCAAGACGTTCCTGCAGTTTTTCACGGTCGTAGTCAGACGTGGTTTCTTCAATCTGCGCACGGATCTGCTTGCAACGGCCCTTGATGTCGTCGCCTTTGCCAGCGCCGTCAACAATGGTGGTGTTTTCCTTGTCAATGCGCACCTTCTTGGCGGTGCCCAGCATTGGCAGGGTAACGGTTTCAAGCTTGATGCCCAGATCTTCGCTGATAACCTGACCACCGGTCAGGATAGCGATGTCTTCCAGCATGGCTTTACGACGGTCACCAAAGCCGGGAGCCTTAACAGCAGCAATTTTCAGGCCACCGCGCAGCTTGTTGACAACCAGTGTTGCCAGAGCTTCACCATCAACGTCTTCTGCAATGATCAGCAGCGGACGGCCAGACTGCACAACAGCTTCAAGCAGCGGCAGCATTGGCTGAAGCGAAGACAGCTTCTTTTCATGGATCAGGATGTAGGGGTTTTCCAGATCAGCCGTCATCTTCTCCGTGTTCGTTACGAAGTAAGGAGAGATGTAGCCACGGTCGAACTGCATGCCTTCAACCACGTCCAGTTCTGTCTGGAAGTGCTTGGCTTCTTCAACCGTGATAACGCCTTCGGAGCCAACTTTCTGCATGGCTTCGGAGATCATCTGGCCGATTTCGGCTTCACCGTTAGCAGAGATCGTGCCGACCTGGGCTGTTTCAGCCGGGGTGGTGATCTTCTTGGTGTTTTTCTTCAGTTCTTCAACAACGGCGTGAACAGCCTTGTCGATACCGCGCTTCAGGTCCATCGGGTTCATGCCAGCAGCAACGGCCTTGTGGCCTTCGCGAACAATAGCCTGAGCCAGAACGGTTGCTGTGGTCGTGCCGTCACCAGCGATATCGTTGGTTTTGGAAGCCACTTCGCGCAGCATCTGTGCGCCCATGTTTTCGAACTTGTCAGCAAGTTCGATTTCCTTGGCAACAGAAACACCGTCTTTGGTGATACGGGGTGCGCCGAAGCTCTTGTCCAGAACAACGTTGCGGCCTTTGGGGCCCAGAGTAACCTTAACGGCGTCTGCAAGGATGTCGACACCGCGCAGCATGCGCTGGCGTGCGTCACCACCAAACTTTACGTCTTTGGCAGCCATAGAATTTCTCCTGTGAAGATCAGTTACGTAGCGAAAAACGGATCAGTGTGCGCAAATCAGGCGGAAATAATGCCCAGAATGTCGCTTTCTTTCATGATCAGCAGCTCTTCGCCGTCGATCTTCACTTCCGTGCCGGACCATTTGCCGAACAGGACGCGGTCACCAGCCTTGACATCAAGCGCCACAACCTGACCCTGCTCATTCCGGGCGCCGGGGCCTGCGGAAACCACTTCACCTTCCATCGGCTTTTCTTTTGCCGTGTCAGGGATAATGATACCACCGACTGTCTTTTCTTCGCCTGCCAGGCGACGAACAACTACCCGGTCGTGTAAGGGACGAAATTTCGTCATTATGGATCGCTCCACATTCTGTTTGCTGCGGTGGCGTCCTTGTCAGGAAGCGACACCACCAACTTTACCGCGCGTCAGGAACGCCGCGTTGCGTTAGCACTCCCACCTCAGGAGTGCCAAGACAGGAGATAGGTTTGTCCTCCCGCAGTGTCAAGAAATGTGGAAAACTTTCTTCAAGCCGTAATATTTGACCCAAAGGAGAGACCATTATGGGCCATATGAAAACGCTGACAGCCGCAGACGGGCACGTCTTTTCCGCCTACGAAGCCGGAAGCCTGGACCAACCCTATGCTCTTGTTGTGGTTCAGGAAATTTTCGGCGTGAACGCGCATATGCGCCGCGTCTGCGATGATTTTGCCGAACGCGGATTCCATGTGACCTGCCCCGCTTTATTTGACCGCGCAGAACCCGGTATTGAACTGGGCTACGACACCGCAGGGCGGGAAAAAGGCTTGGCGTTAAGGGCGCAGATCACGCTCGAAGACTCCTTGCAGGATATCTATGCCTGCGCGGAAGCCCTTGAGCATGCAGGTGGACATACAAAGCGAAAGATAGGGATTATCGGCTATTGCTGGGGTGGCACCTTGGCGTGGGTTGCGGCCACACAATCAAAGCGATTTGATGCGTCGGTCTGTTGGTATGGTGGCGGTATCGCCGCCCGGCGGGACGAGACTCCGAATTGCCCGGTTGAAATGCACTTTGGTGGGGAAGATCACAGCATTCCCCACATGGATGTGCTGGCTATTCGGGATGCTCAACCAGGTGTTGAAATTTTTGTGTACGATGATGCAGGGCACGGTTTTGGCTGTGCGGACAGGGCATCGTTTAATCAGGAAGCCTATATGCTTGCACAGCAGCGCAGCGTTGCGTTTCTTGAGTCTCATTTACAAGGCTGAAAAGTTTCAGACGGGCAGCGCGGGGTATTTTGATTGACATTCCCGCTGCTTCGTGACCGGATAGAGAAATCCTGTAGCCGGCCTATGGTTGTCCGGTAGGAGACATCAGGGAAAGTTACCCGCCTATGCCGACCGGTACAGTTAAATGGTTTAATGCCACCAAAGGTTTTGGCTTCATCGCACCCGATGATGGAGGCAAGGATGTTTTCGTTCACATTACCGCTGTTCAGGCTGCTGGCCTGCGTGGTCTGAATGAAAACGAAAAAATCTCTTACGAACTCGTGACAGAACGCGGCAAAGTTGCAGCGACTGAACTTAAGCCTCTCTAAGGCTGAATACGGGGGTAGGTGCGTTATTCACCTGCTCCGCTGTATATAGGGACTGTCTGTTGGCATTGCTGAAGCCGCGCCAACGGCACCCTCATAAATTTTTGCAAAATCAGGTGGCATCTTCCTGTTTTGCTTGTTCATGCGTGTTTGCACGCTCCCCTAAATCTTTATCGACTTCCTGACCCGCCCTGCTGCGCTTTTTCGCCCTGGATGTGAAAAAAAGTAGTTGGATAGGTAAAGTATAAGGTGCGGCCGTAAGCTCGGTTCGTGGCCTAAAGTGCTTTGGGCAAAAACGCCTCTATTTCGCGCACTGTATCGGCCAGGCCCATTCGGCGCACTTCGGCACCGGGCGGGAAAGCTGACAGCAGACGGGACGGCGTGCGGCGATCAAGCAGGACAAATACGCCCCGGTCAGACTGACTTCTGATCAACCGGCCAAAAGCCTGTCGCAGTTTCAGGCGGGCAATCCGGTCATCATACCCGGTGGTATCCCCACCAGACAGATGAATACGCCGTTCACGGTGAAGAATATCCGGGCGCGGCCACGGCACCCGTTCAAACACAACCAGACGGAGTGCGTTGCCCGGTACGTCCACCCCGTCACGCATGGCATCAGTTCCAAGCAGACACGCATGTTCTTCCGTGCGGAAGATATCGACTAATGTGGCGTTGTCCATTGCATCGACATGCTGCGCATATAGGGGCAGGCCGCTTTCTTCCAATGCTGGAGCAATCCGGGAATACACCCCCCGCAGGCGTGAGATAGCGGTGAAAAGCCCAAGACCACCACCGCCCGACGCCTGAAACAAGGTGCGATACGCCGCTGAAAGATCAGCAATACTGCCGTGGTCGATATCATTGACAATAAAGGTGCGTGTCTGACGCGCATAGTCAAACGGGCTGCTTAGGCTGGCGCGGATAGCGGGTGCCGGGAAATGGTTTGCGCCCGTGCGGGCTTCCGCAGCTTCCCACGCCCGTTCTGACAGGTCTGACAACGCTGTGTCCTGATCGGCAGATAAGTGCGGAGCAGGTGCCTTGTTGTCTGACTGGTCGCGCAATGTGGCGGATGTAATCAGCATTCCCTGTGCGGGCATGGCCATGACGGCTGCAAACGGCACGGTGGGGTCAAGCCAGTGCCGATGTAGGCCGACATCCTGTTCACCCATACGTTGCTTTTCACGCCGATCAAGGCGCAGGAAGTGAATGTGTGACGGTGTGCTGCCACTGGGTTCCGGGTGTTCCAACGCATCAAGCATCGCAATCCAGGCATCAAGACGCGTTATGGCGCGGCGACGCAAGGCGCGCACCATGGCCTCAATGCGGCCTCGGGTGACACTATCCAGCGTTTCGGCTTCATCCTGCAAGCGGGCATGCAGACGCTCTGCCAGCGTCCGCAAAGGTTCCACCAATCGTCCCAAATCGCGGGCAAGCGCTTGCCCGGATACAGCCAGATCCGGGAGGAGCGGGTGCAGGTCACATTCCAGCGCGCCATAGCTGTGGTCAGCGCGACCACGTTCCTGACTGCGGGCCAGAACCTGCTGGCGCAGCAATTTCAGAAAAGCTTCGGTGGGGTTTTCAAGCACGGGTTCAGATTGTGCTGCCTGCACAACCGGGAACAGGCCGTCAGCTTGTGGGGGTAATTCTTCCGGTTCTGCTGGCGGTGGCTTACCCTCTAGGTCGTCCGCTTCTGCCAGTCGGGTTGACCAGCCAGGGGCAGGCAGCGCGTGGGCAGCCATCAGGGCGGCATCAAGGGGCGTTTCCAGCTTGGGAAGGCCTACAACCAGATCATCCAACCGCCGTTTCAGCCCCCGCGCGCGGGAGCGTCGGCCTTCTGCGCCCAGAAGCCAGCGGCGCAGTTCTGCGGCTTCCAGACCGGAAAGTTCGGCAGAAAAGGCGCTGTCAGCCGCGTCAGCCAGATGGTGTCCTTCGTCAAAGACATAGCGTGAGGGGGTATTGTCGGTTTCGCCCTCTTCAGCATCATCGGCCATAGCGTTTTCTGAATAGGCAGCCTGCGCCATAACCAGCGCATGGTTGGCAATAACCAGATCGGCCTCACGCGCACGGCGGATTGTATGTTCCACAAAACAGCGTTGATAATGGGGACAGGCACCATGAATACATTCGCCCCGGCGGTCAGCAACGCCTGTGATGTTCCCGTGGCCGAACAGATCCCCAAACCAGCCGGGCAGGTCTCCGCCTGTCAGGTCTCCATCGGCTGTTGCACGTCCCCAGCGCGCCAGCATGGCTAGAGCGATTGTCACCCCTGCCGGGCGAGAGCCCGCACTGTTAACGGCTTCTTCCATATTTAACAGGCAGAGGTAGTTCTCGCGCCCTTTGCGCAGCACCACATGACGGCGACGGGTGGCATCGTCTGGGAACAGGCGGTGCGTTTCCTGTTCTATCTGGCGTTGCAGGTGCCGGGTGTATGTGCTGATCCACACACTGCCGCCGTTACGTTCCGCCCACACGCTGGCTGGCGCAAGGTAGCCCAAGGTTTTCCCGGTGCCTGTTCCGGCTTCTGCAAGCACAACGGCGGGGTTGCCGCGCATGGTGCTGGGTTCAAATGCCGCAGTTGACACGCTGGCAAAGTCAGCTTGCCCCGCACGGCTTTCTGCGCCTTCCCCCAGCAATGTTGTCAGCCGCGCGCGGGCTTCAGCCGGAGTGATGGGATGTGATGCCGGAGGCGGTCTGGGTGCGACTTCCTCCCACTTGGGTAGAATGCGCCAGATACGCAGCGCATCACCCGGCTGCATTGCATCTTCTGGTAAGTTGCCTTTGGGGCCGAGTTTCTCATGCAGACCGAGCGTTTCAGCCACCGTGCCCGCCCACGGCCAGCCAGCCTGACCAAGCCGGACTGTCAGTGCTGCAAGGAAGTCAGCCTGTGGCCCCGTTTTGTGACGCGCCAGTTCTGCCAGCAGTAATGAGACCAACAATGGCAACAGGTCGGCTTCAGCCTGCCCAATCCGATCAGCCTCTACGCCCAGGGCCAAGGCCAGTCCACGCGGTGTGGGTGCAACGGTGCGGGCTGGGTAAACAAACGCAAAAAGCTCTAGCAGATCAAGCCATGGGCAGGGCTGACCGGGCACTTGCAGGCCCAGTCTGCGGGCAAAAGCTGGCGCGTGGACCACAAGGGGGCACGGCATGGTATAAAGCCGCTCTCGCAGTTCTGGCCCGGAAAGAATGAGAAACTCACCGTCCTCTGTCAGCACGGAAAATCCGCGATGGTGCGCTGTCAGCGCCGGCGCATCATGGGCCGAGGGGAAGGACGTCTGCATGGAAGATTTACTCTACGCATATTGGGGCAACTGAACCAGAGCCTATTCTGCGCGGGATGCTGTTACCTGAGCCTAGGCCTTCAGGCGCTGGCCAGAATGCGTATAATCTCCCGTGATTTTGCGGACGTGCGCCACTACGCTTTGCCGTGGTGTGACCGCCGCACCATATGAACGTCCGTGTTTTGTCATAAAGGGATATGCCTGATGTTTACCTGCTTAGGGTACGCTGCCCAAAGTGCTTCGGCTCCTCTGGCCCCGATTACGTTTCAGCGGCGCGCGTGCGGGCCGAAAGATGTGCAAATCGACATTACCTATTGTGGCGTGTGTCATTCAGATATCCACACAGTCAGAAGTGAGTGGGGGCCAAGTGCTTATCCCTGCGTGCCGGGCCATGAAATTATCGGGCGCGTTGCACGGACAGGCAGCGACGTAACCCGCTTTAAGGAAGGGGATCTGGTGGGCGTGGGCTGTATGGTCAATTCCTGCCGCCACTGTGAGTCGTGCGAGGCAGGGCTTGAGCAATATTGCGATGCCCTGCCCACATGGACTTACAATAGCCCTGACCCGGTTGCGCCCGTTGAAGGGGGCCACACGTACGGTGGTTATTCGCGCAGTATTGTTGTGGATGACCATTTTGTGCTGCGCGTACCAGAAAATCTGGACCCGGCGGCGGCCGCACCGTTACTGTGCGCCGGGATTACAACATGGTCGCCTCTGGCCCACTGGAAGGTGGGGCCGGGGCACAAGGTTGGCATTGTCGGGCTGGGTGGGCTTGGCCATATGGCCGTAAAATTTGCGGTCGCCCTTGGGGCAGAAGTCACGTTGTTCACCACATCCCCCAGCAAGGTGGAAGACGGAAAACGTCTGGGTGCGCACCGGGTTGTCATCTCGCGGGATGCTGAAGCCATGAAGGCGGAAGCCAACCGGTTTGATTTCATTCTGGATGCTGTTTCAGCCGACCATGATGTGAATGAGTATCTGGGCCTGCTACGTCAGGATGGGCATATGGTGTTGGTTGGTTTGCCTGAAAAACCAATGTCAGTTGGGGCTTTTGCCTTGGTGGGCAAGCGGCGCAGTCTGGCAGGGTCTGCCATTGGTGGTATTCAGGAAACGCAGGAAATGCTTGATTTCTGCGGCAAGCATAACATTACCAGTGACATCGAAATGATTGATATCAACCAGATCAATCATGCTTATGATCGAGTGTTGCGCTCAGACGTAAAATATCGGTTTGTGATTGATATGGCATCTCTTCCAGCTACTGCCTGACAACCACAGAGTGGGGGCTTTCTCGCCCCCATTTCGAGGCTTCCAGCACGATCGACATAAAAAAGGCCGCCACCGCAGAAGTGCGGGGCGGCCTTTTTCTAATCTGTATTCAGGCAGCGATTATGCGTCCTGAAAGCTTTCAGCCACAACTTCAAGCAGTTTACCGTGCATGTGGCCGTTGCCAGCCACAATCATCACGTCATCCGGCATATCATCCAGATCAAGGCCAGCAGGGTCAGTCACCTGCCCCCCTGCTTCACGCACGATCAGGATACCCGCTGCGCAATCCCACGGTTTAATGCCGAATTCCCAGTAACCTTCGTAGCGACCAGCAGCGACCCATGCCAGATCAAGGGAAGCGGCACCAAAGCGACGCACACCAGCCACGCGCGGCATCAGATGCCCCATAACGCGCGCAAACGGCAGACGCAGCCGTGCAGCTACCTTTGCAAAAGGAATACCGGTGGCAAACACGGCTTCATGCATGTCGCGCCGTGCAGAAACACGGATACGGCGTTCATTCAGAAACGCACCGTTGCCTTTTTCGGCCCAGAACATTTCACCCGCAGCGGGGTTATAAACCAGAGCCGCAGCCAGTTCGATTTTCCCGTCTGGCAGACGGCGCTGAAGACCGATGGAAATGGCCCAGTGCGGAATGCCATGCAGGAAGTTTGTGGTGCCATCAAGCGGGTCAACAATCCAGCGCCACGTCCAGTTATCACCGCCTGATTCACCAGATTCTTCCATCAGGAAGGCATAACCAGGGCGGGCGCGTTCAAGTTCTTCGCGCAGGGTCTGCTCTGCCCGAAGATCTGCCTGCGAGACAAAGTCACCGGGGCCTTTGATGCTTACCTGAAGCTGCTCGACCTCATTGAAATCGCGCAGGAGACGCTTTGCTGCCTTCTGGGCGGCAGTTTGCATCACCATCATGACGGGGGAAAGACGCATGGCCACTGTGTTTTGTCCTGCTTTAAAAAGTGCTGAAAATCAGTCTTTGGCGCGTTCTACGTAAGAGCCGTCTTCTGTTCTGACGACAATCCGCTCACCCGCTTCAACAAAAGGCGGCACCATGGTTTTTACACCGTTAGACAGCATGGCTGGCTTGTAGGATGAGCTAGCCGTCTGGCCTTTGACAACCGGGTCAGCTTCAACAACTTCCAGCGTAACCTGCGGCGGTAGATCAATACCAACCGGGTCACCTTCAACAAGATGAATGTTGATGGTCATGTTGTCCTGCAGGAACGGTGCCTGGTCGCCCATCAGATCAACCGGGATCATAACCTGTTCGAACGATTCCGGGTCCATCAGCACAAGCGTTTCACCATCGGTGTAGGAATACAGATATTCCTTGTCCTCGGTCATCAGACGCTCGACGCTGTCAGCGGTACGCCAGCGTTCGTTGGTTTTGTTGCCGGTCTTGAGGTCACGCATTTCAACCTGAATGAATGCGCCGCCCTTGCCGGGGGTGATGATCTGCTGCTTCAGCACCGTCCAGCGACGGCCATCATGCTCGATAACCTGTCCGGCCCGGATCAGGTTCGCCTGCTGTTTCATAACTCGTCCCTGAATGGATATAGGTATTAAAGACCGGCGTTCTACAACTCCCACCCCATAAGAGCAAGTCAGACGCGCTTGAAAGACAGAAACAGTTTCTGTGCATTCCCCCGCTAGACAGGACGAAGAACGTATGGTTATAAGACGCCCAAGCTGATGCAGGAAGGGTGGCCGAGTGGTTGAAGGCTCCAGTCTTGAAAACTGGCGTGCGGGTAACCGTACCGTGGGTTCGAATCCCACCCCTTCCGCCATTAGTTGATAAATTTCCCAACAAAAACAATGCCTTAGGGATAGTGGGAAAATTTTACCCCTCTTATTCCCCCTCTTAAAACGACCGCTAGGCTTTCCGGAAGCAGAGTGAGAGGGAGGGGATTGGATGCGGTTTATCTATATTGATATAGAAAAAAACGAATAAATTCGGTCGCCTATTCAATCGCCTTTTTAGGTAGGGATACTCTTATTCATAAACACATAAAAAGGGGCCCTCCTTGTGAGAAGACCCCATACATATTTAGCTGTAGTTTCTGTTCAGTCTCCCACGACCTTTCGGCCCGTTAGCCTGAACCAGTGCAGGATGCCTGCATCCAGAACCGGCATAGTCTTATGCTCTATTTCTGTGGGGCTGTTCTTCTGACTTGCCCATGCTTCTGTTCCAGCCTCCAATGCTGCGGTCAGGCCCCTCTGGAAGAGTTCGTCCGTGCTGCCTTTCGCATGGTGGTAATCTGCCACCATCACACCTAGCCGTGCCGGGCTTATCTCAGAGGCACCGGGGCCGCGTTGCTCGTCGTCGTAGAGCTCTGTTAGTTTGGCGCAAGCGGCTTCTGTGGCAGCGCGCAGGTTCTTCTTCACAACATGCGGCTGCATTGCCATCTGCTCTGCCATCTTGGCAAACAGCAGAGCCAACTTGCCGGTTACGCCTTCAAGAGCAACGCCAAGAGGCAGCCCCGCATCATGGGCGAGTATGGCGGCCATGCGGCCCATCCCCAGCACATTAACCCAACCTTGCCCGTCTTTCTCCATCCGGTCCCCTTCATCAAGAGAGGCATAGGCACGATCTGCCGCGACTTCCGCGCTGGCTTCCAGAACGCGCCCATCCTTCACCGGCCAGTCATAGATGGCAGAGAGGCGCTGGCAGAACTGGCGGGCGTGAAGATCATTCATTTCACACGCAAGCGGGCAATCTGTGCCGTCCTTGAAAACGACGGAGGGGAGGAAGGCGGCTTGGCTGTCCTTATCCAGAACCGGGCGCATCCACAGACAGCGGACGGCCTGCGGATCCAGCGTGGCTGGGTCAGCGATGATGCCAGGAACGGCAGAGGCGGTTGTGTATGAAGGGTTCATGCTGTGGCGTCCAATGTGCTGTGGGAGTGTGGGGTAAGAGTGGCCATGCCGTCCGGTGCAGGATGGCAGACAGAGCAGGTCCAGCCCTCTGATGTGTCGCCAGCCCTCCGCCACCAGAGTGTG
>NZ_BAMW01000005.1 GCF_000963945.1 Acetobacter indonesiensis
GCTCAGCGTTGATTTGCCAATCCCCAGATCCGCCGCAACCCGTGTCCTAGATAAACCCTGCTAAGTGCGATCCTGACCGCCTCACGGCGAAACTCTCCTGTCTGCTTCAATGCCATGGTCTCATGACTTTCTTGTTGAAAGCTGCAAACCCTCAGTCAACCGGCAAAAAACCGTTACAAGTCCAGATCGGATTCTGACAGTATCTTTCCCTAAGGCAATACAGCTACATTGGTACATGAACAATATTGATGGATTGATGAAATCAAATCATTTCTGCTCACGGGTTCTTTCAGGCATAAAGCTGCCATGATGATGACCACGACCACCTGAAAAACTCAGAAGACAAAACTAGGGACGCCATACCCCAGTGTTCGCATTTTGGTTTGGGGTGGTAAAAGCGACGCAGGACAACAATGATTCAGGACACGACATTCAGTATCCATCGGCTTCGTTTCGATGAGAACTATCATCCCTCCGACAGAACCCGCCTTACGACCAATTTTGCCAATCTGGCAAGGGGGAAAAGCCGTCAGGAAAACCTGCGCAACGTCCTGCGCATGATCGACAATCGGTTCAATGATCTGGCGCATTGGGATAATGCCAAAAGAGATCGTTACACTCTTGAACTTGAGATCGTCTCCGTTGAGATGGATCTTGCCTTTTCTAGCAAAAGCGGCAGCTTTCCTCTGATCGAAGTCCTCTACACAACAATTGTTGATAAAAACGCCAACAAACGGATAGATGGCCTCGCTGGGAACAGTTTTTCCTCGTACGTACGGGATTACGACTTCAGCGTGTTGTTGCCGGCTTATAATAAAGGAAAAGCCGAATTCAGTGTCCCCCATAATTATGGGGACCTACATGGAAATCTCTTTAAAAGCGTTATGAACTCGTCTGCTTACAAGAAGAATTTCAAAAAACTGCCTGTCATTTGCCTCAGTGTCTCAACCAATCGTACCTATCATCGGACGGAAAATCAGCATCCTGTTCTCGGTGTTGAATATGAGCAGCGTGAATTTTCCCTGACAGACCAGTATTTTAAAAAAATGGGGATGCAGGTCCGTTATTTTATGCCGCGCAATAGTGCAGCACCATTGGCATTCTATTTTTTTGGCGATCTGCTGTCTGACTACTCTGCCCTTGAACTGATCAGCACCATCAGCGTGATGGAATCTTTTCAGAAGGTCTACCGTCCTGAAATTTACAATGCCAATTCTGCTGCGGCTGACTGTTATCAGCCGAGCCTGAAACATCAGGATTATTCCAACACCCGTATTGTCTACGACCGTGAGGAGCGTACACAACTGGCGATCTCACAGGGGCACTATACGGACGAGAATTTCATCAGGCCGTATCACGATATTCTCGAAAAATGGTCCGCCGGTTACACCGCCTGACCCATCAGAAGAAATAGAAGGTCATCTTCCATGAAAACACTGCTTCCTACTTCAACGGCTGGTAGCCTGCCCAAACCCTCATGGCTTGCACAGCCTGAAACACTCTGGTCTCCCTGGAAATTGCAGGGGGAAGAACTGGTCGAAGGTAAGCAGGATGCGCTTCGCCTGACGCTGGACGATCAGGACCGTGCTGGCATTGATATCGTCAGTGATGGTGAGCAGACGCGTCAGCATTTCGTCACGACCTTTATTGAGCATCTCAGTGGTGTCGATTTCGAGAACCGTCAGACGGTTAAAATTCGCAACCGCTACGATGCGAGCGTGCCGTCCGTTGTGGGCGCTGTAGCGCGTGAAAAACCGGTTTTTGTCGAGGACGCGAAATTTTTACGCACACTGACGACAAAACCCATCAAATGGGCACTTCCCGGCCCCATGACGATGATCGACACGCTCCATGATGGCCACTATAAAAGCCGCGAAAAACTCGCCTGGGAATTTGCTAAAATTCTTAACCAGGAAGCGAAAGAGCTGGAAGCGGCAGGGGTCGACATCATCCAGTTCGATGAACCCGCCTTCAATGTGTTCTTTGATGAGGTCAATGACTGGGGCATTGCCACGCTGGAGCGGGCCATTGAAGGGCTGAAGTGCGAAACCGCGGTTCATATCTGCTATGGGTATGGCATCAAAGCCAATATCGACTGGAAAAATGCTCTTGGGGAAGAGTGGCGGCAGTATGAAGAGATCTTTCCCAAACTGCAGAAATCCAATATCGATCTGATTTCACTGGAATGTCAGAACTCCCGTGTTCCGATGGATCTGATCGAACTTATTCGTGGGAAAAAGGTCATGGTTGGCGCCATCGACGTGGCCACCAAAACCATTGAGACGCCTGAGAAAGTCGCAGATATTTTGCGAAAAGCGCTTCAGTTTGTTGATGCCGACAAACTTTATCCCTGCACCAACTGTGGTATGGCGCCGTTGCCGCGTGATGTGGCGCGCGGCAAGCTAAATGCTCTGGGCGCGGGTGCGGAAATTGTTCGAAAAGAACTTTCGGCCTGACAGGCAGCCCGGCAAATTTCTATCGTGGAGGGCAGGACACTGGTCTTGCCCTCCACGATGCCAGAATTTCCGGAGACATCAGCAGTCTTGCCACGTTTTCCGCGCTGTATAAAGTCAGCGAGAAGCGGCCTCGATCCTTTATCATTTTCGTTCCGATCGGCCTGAGCTTGCCGTCCCGCGTCCATCTGATACGTTCCCGACTGGAAATTCCCAGTGCATCCTGAACAGTGGCTGGCGTGAAAGGACGTGTGCAGATTTCCTCCACCGTCGTGATCAATTTTTCAATATCGCGCGTGTCATTTGGCGTGGGGCAAGCCATGCCTAGCACGTGTTCGAACCGACGCAGTCGTTTCCGACATTCCTGCTTTCGGCAGTCAATAGTCTTGTGACGGTCTGAAAGAAAATCCACAAATCGCGTGAGACGTTCGCCCTTTGAAAGAGGCAGACGTTCAGGTGCCTAGAGATAATGCAGAATATCTCTGACAAGGGCATGATGTATGGGTCGTTTCACCGTTCAAACAGTATTCTGTCCAGATCAACGGAACCACGGGTTCATACAACATGGACAGCCGAACTGGCTTTCCTCATCTGGAACGCTGTCCTCTGGTTCATCACATCTTAGAGCTGGTTCGTGCTGTGGTTTATCATCACGTGTCGTGGTGGGTGGAACTTCGCCGAACAAACAAGCTCCATCATCTTGTGTGTGATCAGGCCTCATCATCAGGTCCATAATAGAGCGTGCCAAGCTCGATCGGCGAACGCCCCTGACTGCGGCGGTGAGCATTGGTATCACGCAGGGAATAGGCGCAGCCGCAATATTCCTGCTGGTAGAATTTCTCCTGTTTGCTGATCTCGATCATCCGCGCGGAGCCGCCCCCTTTGCGCCAGTTGAAATCCCAGTAGGAGAGTCCTTCATAAGGGGATACGGCGCGTTGGCCGCAGTCATTGATCTGCGCCATGTTCTTCCATCGTGATATGCCGAGTGAACTGGTCATCACAGGGAAACCATGTTCATGAGCGTAAAGCGCTGTGCGCTCGAAGCGCATATCGAAGCACATGGTGCAACGCACACCGCGTTCCGGCTCCCATTCCATGCCTTTAGCACGGGCAAACCAGTTGTCCCTGTCGTAGTCCGCATCGACGAAGGGGATGCCATGTTTATCAGCAAACCGGATGTTTTCGTCCTTACGGAGAAGATATTCCCGCTCGGGATGGATGTTCGGGTTGTAGAAGAAGATCGTGTAGTCGATACCCGATGCGGTCATCGCCTCCATCACCTCACCCGAACAGGGTGCGCAGCATGAATGGAGGAGCACCTTCCTGTGTCCCTTTGGTGGGGTCAAAATCTGCCGGGGTTTCTCGGTCATCGGGGACTTCCGTTGTTTCCAAAAGGTCTGTCACATTACGAGATGCGTTCGTCTGCGTCGGACGCACCCCAAGGATATGGGCAATCGCGTAAGTCAGATCAGAGCGGTTCAACGTGGAGACATGAAACTCGTTCAGTCCATAGGTCTGCAAGGTACGGATCTGTTCCACCGCTACCATACTGGCGATGATACGACGAAGTTCAGGATTCTCCGCAGTCCCATCGAACAGATGCCTCAGCCATGCCGGTACCGTTACCCCACACACAGCCGAGAAGCGCACGATCTGCTCGTAATTCGAAACCGGCATAATACCAGGAATGATGGGAGCAGTAATTCCGGCCGCCAGACATCGGTCCAGAAAACGCAGATAAATTTCACTATCAAAGAAATACTGCGTGATGGCCCGCGTGGCCCCCGCATCGAGCTTGCGCTTGAGATTATCCAGATCAGCGTCCGGACTTGACGCTGCAGGATGGGTTTCGGGATAAGCGGCGACAGAAATATCGAAATCCGCGATACGACGCAGACCGGCAACAAGATCACTGGCATAGGCATAGCCACCCGGCCGCGGACTATAGTCAGCAGCACCTGCGGGAGGATCACCACGCAGTGCCACGATATGATTCACACCAGCATCCCGATAGCAACGTGCAAGATCATCTACATCCTCATGGGTCGCCCCGACACAGATCAGGTGGGCAGCGGGGATGAGGTCTGTCTCCCGCTTCAGGCGTAACACCGTGGAAAGAGTGCCGGTCTGCGTGGTTCCACCCGCGCCATAGGTGACCGAGACAAAGCGGGGTGCAAGCGGTGCCAGACGCCGGATGCAGTGCCAGAGCCGCTGTTCCATTGCGTCAGTTCGGGCTGGTACAAACTCGAAGGACAGGATTGGGATTGGAGCTTCGAAATTACGCAACAGCAGTCCGTCGATATGCTTTTCCGATAGCCCGTTGCTCTGCCCGTCTGTCATGTCAGTAACGAGTTCTCACAGCGTCCGATTTTTCTTTGAAAGGTTCTGGAGGAAGATTGAAGGCACATTGCAGTCCATAGTGAAAGCGGTCGTGAATGTCGTTGGAGACCATGGGCTACGTCCGCATGAATGATTGGTCCCTCATAATAGAAGTTTATAAAAATGAACTGAAATGATATATTTTTATGGCTATATGAATTTCGTGCATTTATCGGACAAAACATGGGCATTCTGGAACGCAGTCATCTGACAATCATTCAGGAAGTCGCACGGGAAGGTTCGTTGACGGCTGCCGGAGCGCGTCTGAACCTGACCCAACCAGCACTCAGCCATTCTATCCGCAAGATCGAACAGCAGCTTGGGATCAAGATATGGCGACGGGAGGGACGATCCCTTGTGCTTACTCAGGCCGGTGAATGGCTTTTGTCTCTGGCGAACCGTCTGCTACCGCAGTTTGAACTCGCGGAAAGCCGTATTGAACAATTCGCAAATGGCGGACGCGGTACATTGCGCATCGGAATGGAATGCCATCCCTGTTATCAGTGGCTTCTGAAAGTCGTTTCACCCTATCTGGAGAGATGGCCAAAGGTCGATGTGGATGTACGACAGAAATTCCAGTTTGGCGGGATCGGCGCTCTGTTCAGTAATGAAATCGATATTCTGGTGACCCCTGATCCACTTTACAAACCAGGTCTGAAATTCACGCCGGTATTTGACTATGAACTGGTGCTGGCAGTTGGTCCTGAACATCCTCTTCGGAAGGCAAAATTTGTTTTACCAGAGCAGTTGGCAGATGAAACATTGATTACCTATCCGGTTCCGTCCGAGCGGCTCGATATTTACACGCAGTTTTTGCAACCAGCAGGGATTGGACCACGACAGCAGAAGCAGATTGAAACGACGGATATCATGCTGGTGATGGTCGCTCACGGAAGAGGCGTTGCGGCACTTCCTCGCTGGCTTGTGGAAGAATATGCCACACGCTTTGAACTTTATCCCGTAAAACTTGGCAAAAAAGGTATTGCGAAACAGATATTCCTTGGCCATCGGGAAACCGATGAAGATATTAAATACCTTGAAAATTTTATAACGTTTGCTTCAAAATCAGGAAAGTAGAGGGTTTATACAGAAAAATAACTTTGGGTTATGTATTTTTATACCACACCGCGTATGAATCGTTTCCAGTTCAAGTCACTATTTTTCTGACCAAAAAAGCCGTTATGACACTTCCGGATGAAATCATGTTTCGGAAAGCAATGTCGTATTTGGCCACGGGTGTGTTTGTGGTACCAGAAAGGGTGTTGACGGAGAACAATGGCACTATCATCAGTGCTCTGCCCTTCAGTTTCTATGAAACCGTTTCTACTGCTGATTTGCCTTCATCGGAAGAGTGCGATCACGGAGGCAGAGAAATTGCCCTGAGTATTCTCGGTCGCTATCATCAAGCTGTCGCAATGCTGCTCGCCAGCTGCAATACTAATAAATTCAATTTCGAAATAATTGAGCGTTCTTCTGATGTGACAGCGTTCGTCAAAGAATCTTTGGTAAAAATACGCCGCAAATTAGTAGAAACATTCTAGGGAGGAACTCATAGTCTTTTCAAGACCTATTCCATGATAGTTTAAATTAATGAAAACTTCTTTCTTAACCTATATATTTAATTGTTTTATATGTTTTGCAAACACGATCATTTTGGTAATAAAACCTACTTAAGAAGCGTGATCATATCTATTTTCCCAGAGCCTACTTTCATGACGAGGAAGCCGCTTTCAGTTGTCTCGAAAGTGTGATCTGGGCGGACGGTCCCATATGCCCTCATTGCAGCGGCTTTGATCGGATTATAAAAGTTAAGTCTAACGCCGCGAAGCGCATCTGCCTTGGATTGTATCGTTGCGGCGACTGCAATCGTCAATTCACTGTGAAGATTGGCATCATATTCGAGCGTGGTCGCATTCCCTTGAACAAGATGCTTCAGCCAGTCTATCTGCTGACCTCCAGCAAGAAGTTCATCGTGCTCATCAACTTCATCGTGCGCTTGAGATTGCCTACAAGTCAGTATGGTTTCTGGCCCACCGCATCCGCAAAGCCATGCCAGTGGCGATTTGACGCCGTTCGGCTCTAGTGGAGGCGTGGTTGAGGTTGATGAAACCTTTATCGGCTTGGATCGCACGACTAGTCGTCAGTGTTCGATGGTCTTAGACCGCCTGAAGGCAGCCGACCTATTGCCGATCCTCAAAGCAAATATCGTAGCAGAAGATCGTATTATGCCTGACGAAGCGGGCTAGTATCGTGACCTTGGGAAACATTTTGCGGGCCATGCCTTCATCCGCCACGGTTCTTGCCAATATTATGCCCTTGAAGGCGACGGCGTATCTTTGCCTGCTGATATCTTTACAGCAAAAATACAGAAGACTGTAGCAGCTCTAAATCGAGCGGATAAAGCCTCTAATGATGGCAAGAAAACTGCAATACCGGTCATAGATAACCTTGAATACACTAGCGCGAGTGTCTCTTTTAGGAAGAGAGTAAGCGGAAGCACCGCTATTCGATCATCAGGAGTCGCCCCACTGATTGCGGCGATATCATCCGTAAATACAAATCCTGAAAATATTTCTCTCACTTATCACTCTTTCCTCCATTATGCGCAGTCTCTTACAACGGGTCTAGATAAGAAATTTTCTCATGCTGTTATTTCTGATAAATTTGAAAAAAACGTATCGATACTTTTTCCTCCTCTCAGGTGAAAATAGCCCTACGGAGCAATCAGATGAAAGAATCTATGTATGTTTCCAGGATCAAGGATGGGGCGTTTGCTGGAGAGCATGGGTGGTAGGACTGCGCTCAGACAAACACCACATCAGACAGCGCGAAGAACATCATCATTTCACGTCTGGCCGCAAGATGCTTTGGTTTCTCATCGTCCGAAATAGTTCGCGGGCACAAAACATTCAGGAGGCTCACGCGGCTAACAACATCATAAAATATTGTATTATCGGCGTTATTAAAGATATCCGTTTTGAAGAGACACAAAGCTCGATCCGTCCCCTGCTCTTTTTTGGCACAAAAACGACAATTAATTATATGGCTGATATTGTGCGTTAAACGGGGACAAGCAGACAGGTCGAAAGAGGCGTCTACGCAAAATCTGGGAAGAAGTCGTGCCAAATGCGCCGTTCTCCGCACGCGATGTGGCAGATATTCTTGCTTAGGGTTACCGGTCTGACGCAAACCACAGCGCGCTTTTCAGTATACCCATCCATTACAGACATACTCTAAAGACTAAAAAAGTTTTCAAAACAGACCATGTGCGCCCTTTATGAATTTTTTATAAACCTCATTATTTTTACTCTTTCCTTATGACATTCCATGCCAGACTACCTGTCTGATTTTCAGCTTTAATCTCAAGGCAATCCTGATGGCTGTTTCAAATACTCTTGGTCCCTCTATCCTTGTGACACTGGAAGATGCATTGGCTCACGCGGGTGTCACCCCGGCAGAGCTAGGCGAACTGTTTGGGAACATGGCTCAGCAACTCCCCACGCAGGGCGTGCAAAACAAAACACCTTCCACAGTCGCAGCTTCGCTCAATGCCAACCTAGATCAGGCTTCTACGGCGGCCACCCCGATAAACACTGCCCCACATGTTTCTGCTGGCAGTGGCAGCAACAGTGTTACAATTCAGAACTCAAGCAATCACGTTGAAAAAATTGGTGAATTTCTTAATGGTGGCTCTACAACCACTCCTGTTGCGGAAATCACGCTTAAACCGGGAGAAAGTGGCACGGTAAGCTACCAGAATGGTCAGGGTGGTTACATTGCAGAAGCAGATGCATCAGGGACATATCAGCCAACAGCCTCCCGCTTAGAATTCTATGCGGACGCAAACGGGGTCAACAATACAGACGTCAGCTATATTGATGGCCGCAATGCCTCCATTGAAGTCTCTGACGGCCAAGGCAAAACGGTGGGCGATACAAAGAGCATCGCTGGCGCTGCGCCGGAAAGCACCCTAACACATGATAGTGCCGGAAATGCAACGGTGGCAGGGTGGTATGATGGCTCGTCATCAACCATGCAGGCTGGGGGTGCCTACATGGAACAGCAGTTGGGCACAGGAAACGCTTATATTCACCCGAATGATGATCAAAACCGCGCAGACAACACAAACCCCATGACCATGGCGCAGGATAAGAGCCAGACCTACACTGCCAAGTTTGGTGATGCATGACAGTTCACCCGCCATTTATTATCTGGCGGGGCAGCACTGTTGAGCCAGATAATTGATAGAAATTTATAAAATATTGGCTTTTCGCATGCAGGAAATTGCTACCTGAAAGGCATCTCTGGGGATCGGGCTGCCTAGAGGCACTCGGGCAGCGAGGAAGGGGGCAGCCTCTTCATCTTCAACGCGCGGGATAGCGGCAGCCTCTGCCTCGGCTAGAAATGCCGACACCCTTCCTTTTGCTGAACGCGCTACAAGCGATGGCACCAACACACCGGGAGGCGCATACTGAAAAGCAAGTGCAACATTTGTATCATAGACAACAAATGTTGCGTTTTTTAAGCCCATCCGCACATTACTGATCATGGCTGCACGCCGCTCCTGCCTTTGTGCCCGCTTGATTAACGGATTGCCCTCAGAGTTTTTTTGTTCCTTTTTCTGTTCGGTGCGCGTCATTCGCATTTCCCTTCGGAAAAGCAATCTTTGCACACCCAGATCCAAGCATCCGAGGACAAGAAAGCAAAAAATTGCAGACAGCAGAACAGGCCATACCATGGCTCGTACGGCCCCAGGCACACAATTAGGGCCGCAGGCAGGCAGATGCACCAGAGATTGCAGGTCTGATTGCACGACAAGAACCAGTGTGCAGAGTACCGCAGTAAATTTCAGGACGATTTTCAGACCGTCAATGATATTACGGAGCGAAAAAAGTCGCTGAAACCCGTTGACCGGATTGATCCGTTCAAATTTGGGTAACAAAGGTTGCACGGAAAACACCATCCCGCCATTTCCAACCAAAGCTGCTACAAAAACAGCGAAAAATACCATGGCAAGCAACGGCAAAACGAACGCAACAAACAGAGTATTCAAGCGCTGTATAATAAGAGGCAGAGCTGTTCCAAGCGGTTGTTCTGACAAGACTGCCGTATCTGAGAGAACAGTAGTTAATTGCGCGAAAAAATACGGCCCACGCAGCGCAATATAAAAAAGAGCAACGACAGTCGCTATCGCGCCGACAAAATCCTTACTATTTGCAACCTGCCCCTTTTTACGTGCTTCCTGCAATTTTTTGGCTGATGCAGGAAGCTCCTTACTCTCACTGGTTCCGCTCACGGCCCTTATACCACCATAAGTTTCAGAATATCAAAAAATACAGGAATGCGCGCAATATCTTGCCGAACAAAAAGGCAGAGATAAGCAGTGTAAACCGTGAGCACAAAAAAGAAGACAATATTACGCGCGCCCATGGCGTGGTCATCCACACGAAGAGAAGGAGCCGCGCGGCTGACAATACTCAACGTGATATCGGATAACAACATTGCCAGAAACATAGGCAACGCCAGACTAAGTGCAGACGCCAGCATTTCATCCAGCAAGCCCAGAACAATCACCGGAAACTGGCCAGATAACGCCGGCAGACCAGAAAGTGGCGCCCACAGGTGCCAGCTTTGATATAGGATATTCAAAACCATTTGTAAGCCGCCTGAGGCAGCAAAATATGTAATACCCAATAGCAGAAAGAAGGTGCCTGTTATGGAAACATCCTCAAAACCCGCGGGGTCATTAATACGCCCGGCTGTTGCTCCTCGTTGAAGGTCCAGCACATCTCCAGCCATATCCAAAACCCAAAATGGCATCCCCAGCATCAGGCCCAGGACACTGCCTAATGCTGCCTCCTTCATACCCAATATCATTAGACCCAACCCCGTCTGAGGCGAGTGTGCAAGCATGTCAGAAATCATGGGCACGGCAGGTAAGGCCAGCACCAGTGCTATAGCACTACGCAGCAGCCCCGTAATCTGGAAGCGGGTAAAAACCGGATGCACAGCCAGAAGCCCCATGGGACGCGCAATCGCAAATCCCAATGCCAGCAGCCAATGCTGTAACATCCCCAGCAGTTCGAGCAATAGCGGAACATTGGATGTAACGGGCGTACCCATGGTCCCTACCGCGTTAACGCAGGAAAAGAATCAAATAGTTCTGCTGCTTCCCGTTCTAGAGGCACAGCGAGCAAAGACCCGCCGAACAGAAGCAAGAGGATAACCGTCAATAGTTTGAATGTCATCGGCAGGGACTGATCCTGCACCTGTGTCACAGCTTGCAAAATACCCACCAACAGACCAACCGCCATGGCCGCCAGTAAAGGAAGCAACGCCATATATAGAACAAGGGAAAGAGTAGACTGAAAATGAAAAATCAATTGTTCAGACATGGCCTGCCATTATGTCGCGTAGCTAAGAACAAGACCATGGATCAGCCTTGTCCAGCCTGTAATAGCAACAAACAGGAAGAGCTTGAGCGGAACACCGATGGTGGAAGGAGAGACGGAAGACATGCCCATGGCCATAAGAACGGCTGTAACCACCAGATCAATCGCAATAAATGGCAGATAAAGCAGAAACCCAATTTCAAAAGCACGCTGAAGTTCTGAAAGCAAAAAGGACGGTAGCACAATCAGCAAATCATCCGGCTGCGCCTTCAGTCCTGATTCTGGCCCCCATACCCTCATGGTGGCATTGGTAAAAAACTCGCGCTCTCCGGGGCTGGTGAAACGTAACATAAAGGATTTAACGGGCTGTTCTGCCCGCTTGGCGGCGTCCAGCATATCAGAGAGCGTCATATGGTCCACAGGCGCGGTTACTGCTGCTGCATAAGCACTCATCACAACAGGGGCCATCACATAAATGCTTAGCAGAAGCGCAATACCATAGAGCACAATGTTTGGAGGTGTTTGCTGAATACCCAGCGCATTACGCAACAGGAACAAGACGACGGCAATTTTGATAAAGCTGGTCATTGTAACCGCAGCAAAGGTTACAAAACCCAGAGCCGTGATTCCGACCAGAACGGCTGAAATATCAGGGCTAACCAGACTATTCACGTCCGAAAATCCTTTTTATTCTTACTCCAGCGGCGCCCTCCACATCTACCAGTTCTCCCTGCCCGATTTTTCGCCCTCCGACATACAACCCGATGGGCATTGAAACAGGGGACGTCAACTCAAGCACGCTCCCGGGGCCGAGATCGCGCAACTCAGCCAGAGTAATCGTTTTGTGCCCCATATCAAAGCTGATGGTGACGGGAAGATCCATTTCAGACGCCATATTCTCGTCCGAGCCATCAGAGATGTGTTCGGCTCTCCCGTCTTCTTCTCGCTCAGCCATCCGGCCTTCCTTTTTTAGTGGGTATTGTATGGCCGTTTCCAGATGCCAGCCATTGTCCTCATGCCAGCCCATACAGGCATAAGCATGATTTTCAATCATAAAGGTTGCTTTCTCCGGGCTTCCACTTGCAAGTAACACCACATCGCCGGGGCATAAGCTGGATACAACAGGGAGCGACAACGGAGTACTGCCCATCCGTATGAAGGTTCTAAGGAACACTTCCTCTTCGGGTAAAGGCGCAACAGGCCGGAGCAACATGAGAGACTGAATGGCAGACGCAGGAGCCTGCAAGACCAACGGCCAACGCTCTCCCCGCACATTCAGCGCACACTTTATGCCATCTGGAGAACGCGCCGTGTTGACTATTTTCAAAAACCTGATTTCGGTCCCGATCTTCTTCTCAAGTGTTGCAAAACACTCCGCAAGAGACAGAAGAGCTGTTAATATCTGTACTTCAGAGGTAACTGTTCCGATTACCGCTTCCTGCTGTTCCGAAAGCGCCGCAAGCAAGGGCGGAGGAACATGAAGTGTTACTGAAACGCCGCCTATTCGTGCCTCACAACAAACCCATGCGCCACGCCATTCCAGACCACCATCGTGCAGAGTAATGCCATCACACAATGTTAAAGGGATGCGCTTACGACCAAACATGGCATTATATCGCACCTGCGCACGACTAACAGCAGGAGGCCTGTAGCAATCCGCTCTATTGTCAGTCATATGGGGCTCCTACCCATACGGTGAGCAAACAGCATCTGAGACTGCTGGTCGCGCTTCAGTTCTTCCTGCACGTGCTTATGGTGTTTGTGTTCTCGGTCCAGTGTCTGTTTCAGGGCATTGCGGCGCACCAGAGCGGTATGAACAGTCCGGGCTTGGTGCTCCGCATTTTTCACAATATCCCGTGCCTCGGCCTCAGCCTGCTTCGCTTGTTCCCTTTTCATATTCTGTTGTTCAATGGCTGCATAACCACGATCATCTTGCTCGCACACAGCCCGCATCGCGCCATAATCAAGTTCTTGCCCTACGGCACTGCGCCAGCGGTGTAAGCGCGCCTGTGTTTGTTTAAGACGTTCTTGTTCATAGGTATGCTCGATATCCAGTATGGCCTGCTCTGCCTCTGCCATACGCCGACGTGCGACTATCACTTGGCGACTTGCCTGTTCATCCCTATAGGCCTGAAGGCGCGCCAAAATGGCCACCTGTCTGAACTTTAAATGATCTGGTTCAGCCATGTGACCACTTGATGAAACGGTGTGATATCTCGTTCGCCCTGTTTCAAAAACTTTCTGATATTATCTATTTTTTCCAGGGCTTCGTCGGCTTCAGCGTCACTTCCCGGTTTATATTCTCCAACTTCCACCAGAAAACGCACTTCTTCATACCGATGCAGCAGAGCACGCAACCGGGCTGCCTTTTCACACTGGGCGGCAGAAGCCACCACATTCATCAACCGGCTTCGACTGGCCATGACATCAATGGCCGGATACTGCCCTGCTGCCGCTAATTTGGAGGACAGTATGATATGCCCATCCAGAATGCTACGCATCTCCTCAGCAATAGGATCGCCCTCTCCATCCACAAGAACGGTATAGAATGCGGTTATCATACCGCCTCCCTCCCGCTCGTCCCCCGGGCCGGCCCGCTCCAGCAATCGGGGTAGTTCGGCCATGACAGAAGGGGGAAACCCTCCGCGCCCGGGCACCTCGCCGGCAGCAAGCCCCACTTCACGCAGGGCACGTGCATGCCGGGTCATACTATCCACCACCAGCAGCACATGCCTGCCCCTATCCCGGAACCATTCGGCAATGGTTGTGGCTGTCATGGCTGCACGGATACGCTCTAACGGAGGGCGGTCAGACGTTGCCACAATTAGAACGGATCGAGCTCTCGTTGCCGTATCCATCTGGTGTTCCAGAAAATCTCGTACCTCGCGCCCACGTTCCCCAACAAGCGCGATCACCACCACATCAGCAGCAGTGCCGCGCACAAGTTGCCCAAGGAGTGTAGACTTTCCACACCCTGCCTCACCAAAAATACCCACACGCTGCCCAATGCCGCACGTTAGCAGTCCGTCAATCACACGCAGACCCGTTGCAACGGGCTGTGTCACCCTGTGCCGGAATAGCGCTGAAGGCGGTGCATCTACACAGGGACGCTTTGAGCAGTCCGACAGGCTTTCTCCAGAAAACGGGTGCCCAAACCCGTCTAGAACCTGCCCAAGGAGCGCCTCCCCCACAGGCACCTGTAACGCTCCGCCAGAACGATAGACCATACAGCCTGGCAGAATACCCTGCATACTACCAACCGGTGCCAGCCGGACAACCGTCCCATCAAACCCGACAACTTCCGCAAGCAGTTCTGTGTCCGGCAGAATAATCCGACAGACCTCCCCCAGTCCGGCACCATCCACCTGGGCCGATATCAATCCGCCCGAGACCTGCAAAACCTGCCCAATAGAAGGGCGCGGTGCTGCGTTCTGCAAACGGTGTGCCAACTCGACAAAATCAATCATGCCACCGCCCCTTGCCATAGGGCCCGCAACTGGGAGGCGACATCCAGCCTCACCTGTCCGTGTTCATGCTGTAAAACGGCTTCATCTCTGGCAAGATAGGGGCTTTCCACAACGGACACAGAGGCGCAGGCACCTTCCATTTTCCGCAAAGCTGTTTTCAATGGTTCTGCTTCAGAAACCGGAACTTTGAGGACTAACCCCATCTGCTGCGGAAAATCTGCCAAAGCGGTCTTGACCAGACGTGCCAGTTTTTCATCACGCGGCAGATCATCAACAAGACGCCTGGCTATCACAAACGATAAATCAGCAATACTTTTCTCACAGGCCTGTAAATAACGTGAAATCTCTTCTTGTGCCTGAGTTCGGGCTTGATGCTGTATGCCTTCTGCTGCAACTCTCGCTGCCAGGATTAAAGATTGCGCTTCTTTACGCGCCTTTTCCAGACAGGCTGCACGCTCCTTTTCAGTATCCTTACGAATCTGTGCCGCGTCCGTTAATGCATCAAACTGCTCTGACCGGATGACGTAAGGAGAGAATGGCTCAGTCGTCACCAAGCCGCTCCCCTACAAAAACATCAACCATATGCACAGTATCCATGGGCACATAAGACGATACAGCCGGAGGATCTGGCAAAAAACAGCGAACACGCAATGCTACAGACGTAGGCTGCGCCTCACACCATGCATGAAGCACCCTACAACCGGACAGCTTTATTTCTTCCGCTAACGCCACAGGAGACGCATACGGTATATCAGCTACAATGGAAAATGCTGGTTTCCATGCTGCATCCTGCATAAGATAAGGCGTTGTTAGCTGAGCCAAATCGCGCACCGTGCCGCCATCAACCAATCCCAGAATGGCGTGTGCCTGGACCACACATCCTATTCTAAGTACCAATACAGAGAGTTCATCCGCCTTCTGCCTAAGAATATAGCTTTGGCTAACAGTAAGACTGGACGGCAGTTTTCCGCCAAGCCGTTCAGCAAGGCTGGAATGCAATAGATTATGCGTGTAAACACAGGCGTCCAGATCCTGCACCATCTGTTCTGAAATACCTAAAACATGGGATGCAAGAGTCAGATCACCAATCCCCTGCACTACCACCTTATTAGAAATAGATTGAGGCATCTCACTTCGTCCTGAGGCGCAAACGATCTGGCAAGTTCGGCCAGCGCCTACTGACAAACATGCCGGCAAAAAGGGCTAGGAGCAGCGCAGGCAAGGCAGAAAATCCAATTAAATACCCGCCTGAAGATGGAACAGGACCAACTGTCGGCATATCTTTTTGCGCCACTGGCACCATAACAACAGACACGCGGTCATAACTCAGACCTTCCACACTATCAGCCACAAGCTGCTTTATCTGGGGTAATAAATGCTGCGCGGCACTTTGGTCTTTATACCGCACAAAGACCGATGCGGATGACGGTGTTGGTTCACGACTGAGTAGGTCATTGTTTGGGAGAACAACCTGCACACGCGCCGTCAAAACCCCATCAATATCAGAAATAGTCCGTGAGAGTTCCTGACCGAGAGCCCACAAAAAACGTGCCCTCTCCTGCTGTGGGGAGGACACCAGACCAGACGCCTGAAAAACCTGCCCCATGCTCTGAAAGCTCTGACGCGGATACCCTGCCCCATGCAGAAGAGCGACTGACTGCGCAAACTGCGCCTGTTCCACCCGCAGCGTATCGCTTCCATCTTTTTGCTGGATTTTGTCAGCACGCACACCATGCTGAAGCAGCAGAGCCAACATAACATTGGCATCATCTTCAGCCAGATTGGTCATCAACTCGGTTTTGCAGGCACACAAAAGCAACAACGGGATGAGGAAGAACGCCGCTTTTAAAAACCTTAAACGCCGGAACAACATTATTGCCCCTTGAGCAGGGTATTAAAAATCTTTGTTGTTTCGGTAGAGCCTTTGCTAACCAGTGTTGTCTCAATGGCAAAGGTATAGGTTGCCTGTATCTGCGCCACAAGCTGAGCAGCATTAGCGGGATCAGAGGCCGCATCTGTGGTCTGCGGAGCAGACTGGCTGCCCCATTGGTCAAGATAGCTGGAAAGCCCTTCAAGCTTCTGGCTTAACGCTTGCCCCATCACCTCGGCCCGGCTTGTTTGATCAGGCACGAAAGAAATTTCCTGCTGCACTGCCTGATTAAACTCTGCGCCCAGATGTTCTGTCATCTGTGGTGCAAGCGACGCTTCCTGCCGGACATCTGCCGCTCCCTGCACGCCCTGTTGAGCGCCTGCCAGACCAGACAGAGAGCCAATAGTGTCGGACATCAGAACAAACACCCATCAAATTCATGACAAAGATGCGGCCGTACGGCAGCAGGGCCTCACACCTGTCTCCTATATTCTGCAATAGCAGCAGTTTTTTTTCAGTTGTGTGACAGTTTTGTTGCGGGGCAATTTATATGTTGCATCATGTAAAATCAGACGGTTTAACAGGCATTATCTGATAGCTTATGTAGAAAACGGTTGATGACTGGGCGCCTCCTGATACTTCTGGGGTATGCAGCTATTGGTAGCTTTCTAGCTGTGCCTCCTGCCGCACACGCAGAAAGAAGTTGGGAACAGAAGCCATTTTCTTATATTTCTGTTAATCAAGATATCGCTTCCGTTCTGAAAGAGTTTTCTTATATCAATGACATCCCACTTATAACATCAGAAAAGGTTCAGGGACGTGTTCAGGGACGTGTTCAGGGGCGCTGGCTGGATATTCCCTGTGGCGAATTCCTACAAAAAATGAGCCGCCTTTATGACTTTGACTGGTATGATGATGGTTCAACCCTTTACATTAGCAGCAAATCAGAACGCACCACGCAAATCATCCCACTACACAATCACACACTTTCCGAACTGAAGACTGTCCTTCAAAATTTGGGCCTATTAGACAGGCGGTTTGATATCACCCCCGGCCCTGCGTCTGATACTCTGGCAGTATCTGGCCCTCCGCGGTTCCTGAGCATGATCCAGCAAACCCTTCTGTCTCTTCCCAACACAGCACATCCAGCACGGGCAATGGGTAATAGCTCACGACACCTTACGCTTTTTCGGGGATCTGCCGTCTCCGATGTCATTGTTAATTAACATTCAAGAGGCCGAAAATATGCCAGATCAGATCTCAGGCATTACAGCGAAAGAGGCGGGTTCATCGCCAGATGTAAACAATGAAGTAGACGCAGAGGCCTTCCAGTCGATGCTGTTGAAAGGCGGTCTGATGCTCATGCAAAGTATGCAATCAGATGCAACAGATGCCCTCAGCGATAACACGAGTAATCCTGACGCCCCTTTCTGACATTAACGTTTTTTACCCTGATAAGGAAAAGCAATGTCTGTTTCCATTCAGAACTCTGGAAATAGCGATCTTGCTGTTAACCAGACTTCGACCAGCAGTGACTTCTCAGCCCAATCTGCAGATACAGGCCTGCAAATTTCCGGCAATACGATTGACACTGGCCGTTATCTGATTACTGCTAATAACAATTACACAACTGGTGCCGCTTACAATTTTCATAGCGATACCGACGGTTGTGTCCGCGTTTATGACAAACAGACCGATACTTATGTTCAGGTTTTTGGTGACCCCCATGTTGAAACCAGCAATGGCACACATGGCGAGTTCAAGCGGGATGGACTTGTTCTTGACCTGCAGGACGGGACACAGATCCAGGTTCAGCCCACCGACCTGAACAACGCTGGTGCGTCTCACATTAACGCTGTTTCTGTCACCAAGGATAACCAAACATCCTTCATCACCGGCTTGTACAATGATGCCGGGACAGCGCATGTTCAGATTTCTGCCCCTCAGGCAGGCAACGCTTTCCAGCTAAACAACAGCTTTGATTCCTACAGCGATACGGTTCTGCACGTTGGCTCATCCCTAAACGATCTGCACTTTGCCGATGGTTCTTCCATGTCTGGCACAGGCAATACTGAGCTTGATGGCAAGGGTGGCGGCATTCAGGAATTTCTCGGACAGCGTGTGCCCATGCAGTCTTTCGACACAATGCTTCAGAGCGTCCTCCATATGGCTTCTCAAGGCAGCCAGAGTGTAAATGCACCCGACTATTCGGCCGCTTCTGTCGCTAATCTCCGGATCGAAAGTGGTTACGGCAAATAACCTCTTTCCGATACAGGCTGCTTTCGTGGCCTGTAATTTCTCGCTTCGATAAGCCGAAGCACATTTTTACGATTTGTATGTGTTTAAAACAGGAATATCCACATGAGCGACACTTCTTCCGTTTCCGGTAACTCCAGCGTCAACATCGATAGCGAAATCGATAAAATGACCTCTGCGTTCAATACAGCGATTGAAACCAACGAAAAAATTACCGCGGTTAAAACTGAAAAAGGCGCAGAAGAAACAGCCGCTCAGCAGCGCCCGAACATCGGCTGAAGAAGATGGGTTTCGGCCATGCCGCCGGAACCCCTTTTCATACTCTATGCGTTTTAGACCAGAAGCGGCCGATATCTCGCGCCCCTTGTTGATTATAGAGAACGGTCCACAGGCTGGATGCTCCCTTGCAGTGCGAATGGGAGATTTTTTTGTTGGGAAATCGCTCAACAATAATGCCGTCATTGCGGACCGGAGCTTATCTGACACACATTTCCTAATCCGCGCCAAAGCCATGGGGGTGGAGCTAACAGCTCGGGAAGGCAATATCCACTTTGCCTCTGGCCACATTCTTCAAAAAGGCACATCAAAAAAATTCTACAAAACAATACAATTTTCCTGTGGTACTACCATATTCAAACTTATTGTCCCTACAAAAACTCCTCTACGCGCAGCACAGTATGGCGCGTCAATCATACTAATTTTTTTAATATTGGTCGGCATTCTGAGTATTTACATGCGTCATATGCATCACTCAGCAACTCCCCAAGCCTCTTCCCTCACCGCCACGTCGTCCTCGGCACACGCTGTCAGCACAACGCAAACAGCCCTAGAAGAGAAGCTACTCACAAATCATTTGAATAGGATTACCATTTCAAAAGGAGCAGACGGAGCTCTGATTGCCACGGGCGCGGAACAACCCCAACAGAAAGACACTTGGGTGGCTGTCAAATTATGGTTTGATACAACATACGGAACAGAAACGGTCTTGCTTGATCGTGTTTCATTTCTTCACACTACAACACATTCTCCACTTCAAATTGCCGGTGTTGCTCTGGGCAGCGCACCTTACATTCTGGATACCATGGGCCGACGCCTCCCCTGTGGCAGCACGGTAGAAGATGGCTGGATTATTGATCAGATCCTGACGGACAAAATCCTTCTACACCGGGGCGCAGACCATCTAATGGTACGTTTTTAAATGATACCAGACACAGAGCTTTCCGCACTACATAGCATTCTGATGCGTCTTTCCCGCCGACAAGATCTCTTGCTTGTCGCGCTGCTTGTTCTGACAGTCGGTATGATGATTCTGCCGATGCCCACTGTTCTGGCAGATGTGCTTATTGCTTTAAACATCAGTATTTCCACCGTGTTGATGATGGTCGCTGTTTATATCAGCTCTCCGGTCATGTTCTCCACGTTGCCTGTTATTATTCTGGTCACAACAGCTTTCCGGCTGGCACTTTCCATCACCACATCCCGCATGGTGCTAGTACAGGCCGATGCAGGAGATATTATCCGAACATTCGGTGAATTTGTTATATCTGGCAATGTTGTTGTTGGTATTGTTGTCTATCTTATTATTACAATCGTGCAGTTTCTTGTCATTACCAAAGGCTCGGAGCGCGTTGCGGAAGTCGCAGCCCGTTTCAGCCTTGATGCCCTGCCTGGCCGGCAGATGAGTATTGATACAGACCTAAAAAATGGGGACATAACGCAAGAAGAAGCCAAAAATCGTCGTAACCGCTTGCAAAAAGAAAGTCAGCTTTACGGCGCGATGGATGGCGCTATGAAATTTGTTAAAGGCGACGCCATTGCAAGTCTGATCATTATTGTGGTCAATCTGATTGGTGGCATTGCTATTGGCTGCCTGCAAAAGGGTATGTCTTTTTCTACAGCCCTACAAACCTATTCGCTTCTTGCTGTAGGGGATGGGTTGATTGCACAAATCCCGGCCCTGCTCATTTCTCTAACCGCAGGGGTAGTCGTCACACGCGTCACGCATGAAGATGGCGGCGGCAACCTTGGCCGTGATATTTTACAACAAGTCAGTGCAGAGCCTCTGTCCCTTCAGGTTGCGGCTGTCGTTATGGGGGCACTAGCATTTGTCCCCGGCTTTCCTGCGGCAGTTTTTCTCTGCTTTGGTATTCTTCTAGGGGCCACATCTTGGCTTCTCCTTAAACGCCAGCAAAGAGAGCATGCCTCGGCTTTTGCAGATTCAGCCTCGCAAGCACAAACTTTTGCTACAAGCCTCCACCTGCATATTCTGCTGGGGCAGTCATTTTCTGCAGATCATGAACGACTCCAAAACTACATTACCAGCCATATCCACGCGTTTTCTGAACAGCTTGGTCTCATCCTGCCTCCGGTGCGCCTTAGCCTGTCTACCCAACTGGAAGACAATAGCTTCAGTATTGATATTGATGGCGTCCCCTCTCTGGTTCTGTCCCTTGACCCAGCTCTGGTATTTGTTGAGGAACAACCGGATGTTATGCAAGAAACAAGAATGGAATATTGCCGCACACCCGGTCCTTTCGGCCCAGAAAGCATGGCGGTAGCCACATCTGTTTTACCTGCGGTGCGTGATGCCGGGCTTGTCACCATCACACCGACAGAGTTTATCTGCCGCACTATCGAAGCGACGTTTCTTGCGCACGCAGAGCAGCTTATCGGCATTCAGGAAACACAACTTTTTGTTCGGCAAGCAGAAAAGCTTCTTCCTGACCTTGTGCGTGAAGCCGGTAAACTATGTCCTCTGCCCCGTTTGTCTGACGTCTTGCGCTTGCTGATTGAAGAGCGTGTACCGTTGCGCAATATCCGCACAGTTTTTGAAACCATTGCGGAATGGGCCCCCAAAGAGCAGACAACCTCCGGCTTGGTGGAGCGCGTACGTCTCTCTTTACGCCGCCAGATTTGCCATCAATCCTCAAATAATGACAAAGTCTTGGCAGCCATCGGAGTTGATGCCCCTTTAGAAAACGGATTACGCTCCCTTCTGCACAGCACCCCGCAGGGACGGCAGGTAAATCTTGATGCCGTTTCAAGCAGGAGACTGGTCGAAACGTGCCGCTCTCTATTGGCTCCTTGCCTACTCCATGACCGAAAGGCAGTTCTTCTTGCCGCGCCAGACCTCCGACGCCCCATGTCTTTGCTCTTGCGACGTTACGGATTGTCTCTTCCCGTCATATCCTATGATGAAGTTGCACCCGAATTTTCTGTCAAACTTTATGGTACGCTCTCCGATACTATTCTAAATGTCTCACCTACTGTCTCGGACGCAGCAGCCTGATCGTTCCTTTCTCATTCCTTCCGGACCTCTCATGCGGCTTACCAAATTATGCTTATTTTTGAGCTTTCCTGTTCTTCTTTCTGCCTGCGCACAGACTTCGCCCACAACGCAGGATACAACACGAGAAATGATGCAGGCGGCGCAAAACCCGGATGCTTTGGCAAGAATTGCCCAAACCGCACTGCAAACAGGTGACGCAGCAACAGCCATCACGTTTTACGGTCGCGCCACAGCTTTACGTCCGGACAGAATTGATCTGCAACTGGGCTATGCTCAGGCATTGACCGCAAACGGAAAGCCGAATGAGGCACTTGGCCTTCTCATGCCTCTCGCTGCCAAAAACCCAGACAACACTCAATTGTCTTTAGTAACAAGCCGTCTGCTGATTGAGGCAGGCCGCCCCCGCGAGGCTCTTAATCGTCTCCAGGCCGCTTTTCGGCGGACCCCGTCAGATAGTCGTGTTTTGATTGCATTGGGTGTCGCGCTGGATACGTTGGGAAACCCGCAGGCTGCGCAAGGCTATTATCAGAAAGCGCTCGCTCTCAACCCAGACGATGTGGCCGCCAGAACAGATATGGCACTTTCTCTTGCTGTTTCAGGCTCGTATCAGCAGGCTTTAGGTATTTTGCGCCCACTACGAAGCGAATTGGCAGGAACAGATCAGATCAGTCATATTAATGCTGTTGAAAACGCTCTGGCGCTTGTCTATGGCCTTATGGGAGACCAGACAAGTTCCGCAGCTATCCTACGTCATCGTATGTCGGAAAAACAAGCACAAGAAAACCTGACTTTTTACAGCGCAATCCGCCAGGGCAGTAGCAAAGTATTCTCTCAATCAGAGCTGGGAAGCTCCGGGAAGCTGTGATTGGGTTGCACTGCTTCCACCCGCCATTCCGGCACCAGAAAGACCAGACCCAGCTAGACCATTACCAAGGGCGTCGGATGGCAGAGTTTTATCCTGCCCTTCATTCAAACGTCGAACCCCCAAAGCAGCTCGTTCAGCGGAGGAAGGGTGTCCTACAGGCGCACGATACAAGTCTGATGGATCAGCAAGCATTTGCGCCAGATTATTATTCTGTACGCATCGTCCCATGTTTTCGATGCTGGGCGTTACATCTCCCAACCATCCTGAACGCATAATTTTGGTACAATCAGGCAACGCTACTTGCGTCCGGCTCAAAATCAATATCGGCCAGCCAACCTGATAACCACCACTCACAGGGGCTACATGCACCCGGTCCGGTTCTAATCCTAATGCCGCAAGCCGAGACATGATTTGTTCAGTTCGCTCTGGCATCAGGCCCACAATATCGGCACTGATTTCAGTCTGACCGCCAAGCATTACCATAGCCTGCTTCAGAAGCTTCTCTTCAAATCTGCCATCAGACATGAGGGGAACGGTTCGCTGCTCGGTATGTAAAGCAACCGGCAAGGTTTTATCTCTGTCGGATTGTGTGGCTTCACAACCGCATAAGGCTAGAAATATGATGAGGGCAGATTTTTTCACTCGAATATAAACCCTGTGCCATTCAAATGAGGCATATGGTCAAGATCCTGCTGATCGGCCATGCGCCCATAGAAAAAGCGTTCCAGCTCGTTCGGCTGATGAATATGCCTGAGTGGATCATCCGGTGTATGCAAAGGATCAACGGGCTTTACCAGATACGGCGTGATGATAATAACCAGTTCACTTTGGTCCCGCTGAAAGCGTGAGGATCGAAACAACTGCCCCAGCACAGGAATATCACCCAGAATAGGAAATTTCTGCACATTATTGTCTGCATCATTTCGCAACAAACCTGCAATTGCAAAACTCTCGCCACTCGCCAGCTCAACTTCCGTTTCCGCCCGCCGTGTTGTAAGCGCAGGTACAGAAAGATTATTAAGCTGATAGCTACCATTCCCAGACAATGCGCTGACGGTGGGCCTTACCTTCAAATGTATCAACCCAGCGCCCAGAACAGTAGGCGTAAAGGCTAAACTGACACCATACTGCATATATTGAATGGAGGTGACACCCAACGCCTGCGGCACAGGAATAGGAAATTCACCGCCAGCCAGAAAAGTGGCGGTGCTGCCACTAATAGCCGTCAGATTTGGTTCAGCCAGCAAAGTCACCAGATGTTCGTTCGCCATTGCATCCAGGACAGTCTGTGCGTTGACGTGTCCAGTACTGGCTCCCCCAAACAGTGAAGCAGCCGTATTTTCCGCAATGGCAGCAGACTGCATACCAAACGCAAAACTTCCTGCCTTGATAACAGTAGACCAGTTAAAGCCAATTTGCTGGGCAACGCTCCGGGAAACCTCAGCAATTCTGATCCGCAGATTAACCTGAAGTGGATGCGTCACACCCATCTGATTGGCCAGAGGATGTTCCTTCCCCTCCACCCCACGCGCAACCGATGCGAGATGATCCGCCTGTTCGGCGTTAGCTACTGCTCCACTCAGCACAGAACCACTGGGAGACGTTTCCAGCGTGGCGTCAGATGCCTCCGCCTGAGCGTGTGGTGCAAACACGGATTGATCTGCTTCAACCCGGACCGTCACGGCTATTATAGAATCTCCGTTCTCATCCAGAGCATAGAGTGTCGTCGTGCCAGACTTTTTGCCTATAACAAAAATTTTGTTATCAGACGGAACTTGAACATCAGCTATTTGTGGTTCGGCCACAAAAACACTTGCTGCTGGCCGGGACAGGCTCAACATATGCCCTCCTCCTACACCAACCAGAATCGTTTTATTACCATGATAAAACTGCGTTACTGTAGCCGGAGCCTTACCCGCTATGGCCTTTACGGGCGACAAGATGCCACAAACCAGCACAGTGCTTAAAATCATGGTAGAAAGACTAGCTAAAGTTTTATATTTTTCTGTAGGCATCATGCTTGATTTAGAATCCGATTGAGCTTTCCACCTTTGTCTTTCAATCATAAAACCCACTTGTATACTCAAAGCACAATAAATTTTTGTTCAAACACATATGCACAAGGCTTCTTACAGAAGGCCTTGTGCATGACGAGTGAAAACGGCATGTGAGAGCGAGGCTTAAATACCGATTTAATAACTCTCAAACTCTGTCGTCTTCTTTATTTCGAGACGGCTCCAGCAATTTCGGTCACGATATTCAGTATAGGCTCTCCAAAATGCTGCCAGCCCCATGGCAGATTGTCCATATTGGAACCATCTTCCCGCACATGGGAGTCTTTGGTGTCAGGAAGCTGATGGTTAATAAGCTGTCCGAGGTATCCCCACCCTTGCTGGGTTACGTCCTGAAGAACGCCAGCTTCCGTGCCATGGCGAGCATCTCCATCTTTTGTAAACCCATCAATTTTGCCATCGCTCACTATGTCCCCACGATCTGCACCATCCCGACCCAGTGAGGATTTGATATAAGTCAGCAAAGCAACAGCCCGATAAGCCTGATCGGGGTTTGTTGTCATCTGCCCCCCAACCATTTCGTTTAGCTTATCGCGAATACCACTTTGATTTCCAAGATTTTTTAGGATTGGATTATCGTTTATAATATCCTGCGCGGACCGTGTATCGCCATCCGGGCGCTTTGTTTCGCTGGTCGGCGGCGTGGAAACAAACGCATCCATGCTTGTGTCAGGTGTAACGCGATTGACCGTTGTTGAGTTAGAGGCTCCGGCGTCAGATGAAACATCCGATTCAGACGATGATCCTGAAGAATCTACACCCGAAGACGCCCCTGAACTGTCGGAGCTATCACCAGTATTCTGCAGCATATCGCCTACAATCTGAAGTATTTTGGATGCCCCGTCACTTTTAGAAATAGTACCGGCTTCAAGCTCCATAATAACTTTGGAGAGATCGATTACTTGTGGGGCAAATTTTCCTGCCGTTTGAGCAAAAGACAGCACTTTTTTTGCTGCTGATATTAAGCTTGCAACAGAAGAAGAGTCACCTCCACTCTCTAACGAGTTCGTCCCGTCAGGCTTGCTCTGACCATCAGTCTTATCAGGCTTCGGCTTACTATGGTTGTCGGTCTTACCGGTATCTGGCTTGCTATGACCCTCGGTCTTGCCATTCCCGGATTTATGCGAAGAGCTACCATGAGACGAATGTTTGCTCTGCAGATGAACTGACTTATCTACATCCGTTTCCGAAAGAGATGACGTTTTATTTTCAATTGGTTTTTCTAAAAGTTTAGAAAATTCCATTTCATTTGATGAGCTATACGGTGATGCAAATGAAGGAGCTAATGTGGAGGAAGAGGGTTTCATATCTAATTATCCTCGAAACGAACGCCGAATTATCTGCAAGATCTTTCTCGCTTATCACTGTGGCGAGAGCCTTGACAATCCAGTCATAAAAAATTCATTTATTGAAAAATATTGTCTCCATATAAGGTGAAGAGATCAAAGAATCACGGTGCGTTACATGGATGACCATCACGTTCTGAGCGAGAATGGAATTGAGTATAGTGCTCAAAACACTCTTCAATAAAAATATGCTCCGAAAGAATATGACCTGTCGAAAATTTTGTACTTTTTAGAAATGGCTGAACCGCCGGGGCAATCTTTACAAGATATTCGCAGCGTTGACAGAATAGTTGATTGTTTGAATGCGATTAAGATGGATGCACCGCAGTTTAAATTACACCTGACATTTTGCTAACTAACCAAGAAAAAAGATGTTCTCGGCCATATCGGTCGCGTAAAAGGCGGACTAAATTTAACACTCCACGCCATATGCGTTGATTATGGCCAATCTCTTCAGGTGCACCTATCTGTGGGTCAGATCATTGACTTCAAAAACGCAACTGCCATTTTGGCAGATTTTCCGAGGAAATAGAAAAAATTATTGGCGCAAAAGGCTATGGTAATAACCAGATCAGGCTTATTTTTTGCAGTATGTAATATTATTGATAGTATTCAGAAAATAAATCAAAACAGATATGCTACTGGAAATTCCTTATTTAAACACTATCTTCTGAATATATTAAAAATATCCAATTAGAATTCCCCTTCTTCCAAAAGAGAAGGAAGGGGAATTTTCTTATTTATCCAACGAGACTGATTACCATTTCATTTTCGTCAGCAAGTAAATATGGTCCTGCGGCACAAAGTGTCAGAGAAAGAATTCCCATCGGGTTTCTTGTTGCCTCCCCCAATGGCAGCAGTGCATTACCGTTTGTCCAAACAACTGTGCTATTTGCGTCTGTAGGATACCATCCTTCAGGCTTTTCGGTCCGGAGATGCGCCCCGATATTCTGCTTTCCGTTAGCGAAAACCAGATTAATCTCTCCAACAGCAATCCCCAGTTCACGACGATCATCCACAAACGGCCCAATAACATCTACCGGACGGTTTGCCCGTGAAACAATACGAACCTGCGCTGTGCCAGACGGCAACATGAAACTGTAGACACCAGCTTCTTGGCGTAATGGCCGGATTACCGCACCAGTTTCCGTCAAAAGGCGAACATCTGGGTCACTGGTCGTTGCAACTGTTTCTTCGCAAACAGGCGTTCCAAAAATCTCCTGAGAACGAGATTCAAGGTTGCGGAAAAGAGGTTCAACAAAAGAACGCTCGACACACAGGGGAGCCGCAGCATGATCTTCCCAAGTGACGCTGGTATTCCGCAGCGCAACAACAGCACCTTCCTGGCGAAAGGTTTTACGGTTCCCGGTATCCAGATAACTTTCTGTCAGCATCCCATCAGCACAGATCACTGCATGATGATGTGTTTCCACATGATAATAATCATATGCCTTAATGGAACGATCATAAAAAATGGAAGAACCATTCACCAACATACGGGCCGGAACAAACCGTCCATCAAAAAACAGGCAGTGCTCTGGGGTGATCAGCATATCTTTGAACGGAACACCATCAGCGATAGCATTTTTCAGGATACGAACGGGATAACCGGCCATATCATCGGGCATCCCCAACCGGACTGTTGTATGCTTGCAGCCGGTCCAGACAACAATCTGCTCCGTCACAACACCATTTGTATAACTCAGGATTTTGTCGCCGATTTGTATATCCTGTACAGCAACTGTGCCTGACGGTGTAGAAATCAAGCTATCAGCAAGGAAACAGACTTCTGCACTAGCCCCACCATGCCCGTCATCAACTAATACAAAGCCTGTATTTTTGACGCCAGTAATGTTGAGCGTAATTTTCGCCCCGCTCGCCAGCGTGATAACGACCTGATTATCAGATGGGTATGCATAAGATGCGCCCGCAGCCGATACACCAGCAAGATCAATGCTGTCAGAATTTCCTGGACCAGTGCCACTGAAGCCATTGATGACAGTTGTCAGGGTGCCACCTGACGCCAGACCTGAAACCGTTAAACCTGCGTTATCATCTGATTGTAAATCAATTGTACCACCAGCATTGTTCCAGATTGTCGCAGAGCCGCCATTCTGGATTGTAACAACGCCTGAAATTATAGCACCACTTGAGGCTGCAATATTGCCGCCATTAGCGACAGTCGTCGTCCCCAGAGTGCCGGATGGCTCTACATAAACCTCAGCACCAGAGTTGATTGTGTTGCTATTGGCTGTTCCTCCTGACCCTATGTCTAAAACACCACCGTTGTTAACGGTTGTGTTAGAAGCCACACCAGCCAAACCAAGGCCACCACCACTTGAGACTGTTGTACCAGAAACGGCACCACCACTTAGAACAACCAAATTACCGTTGGTTTCGACAGTAGTATCCAGGGCTGAGGCGCCGGCACTGACTGTGGCAATTCCAGAGTTTTCAACCGTGGTTGTGCTGATTACGCCCCCCGCATCAACATATGCTTTACCGCCATCAAGTGTGCTGCCTGTGGCTGTACCACCCGAAGCAACTTCTATGACGCCGCCATTGCTAACAGTAGTATTAGAAGCAACACCAGCTACACCGAGACCGCCGCCACTTGAGACTGTTGTACCAGAAACGGCACCACCACTTAGAACAACCAGATTACCGTTGGTTTCGACAGTAGTATTCAGGGCTGAGGCACCAGCACTGACTGTGGCAATTCCGGAATTTTCAACCGTGGTTTTGCTGATTACGCCCCCCGCATCAACATATGCTTTACCGCCATCAAGTGTACTGCCGATGGCTGTACCACCAGAAGCAACTTCTATGACGCCACCACTGCTAATAGTGGTGTTGGAAGCAACACCCGCCAAGCCAAGGCCACCGCCGCTGGAGACTATTGTCCCAGAAACCAGGCCGCCCGAACTTGTAACAATATTGGCGCCACTCCCTACTGTAATGCCATCTGCGCTCCCACCTGATTGCACATAGATAGTTGCGCCATTTGTAAGAGTTCCACCACTTGCAACGCTACCCCAGTGAGATAATACTCCCCCATTAGCAACAACAAAGCCTCCGGAAAGAGTAGCTGTCGGGGCGGTTAAGATCGTCCCGCCTGACCCTATAGATCCGCCAACAATAGTGCCACCGGAATAAACAAGTATTTTCCCTCCATCGTAGGGTCCATATAAAACTTTTCCTTTTTGCTCTATAAGAGCAGCTCCACTGTAAACAAGTATTTGACCGGTAGATATTACGGATTGATATAGACCTGTCGCACCAGAGCTTAGTATTTCCTGAGAATTATAGACCGTGCCTGATGCCGTCTGCCCGGAAGTGTATGTCGTCATTTTTTCTCTCCAACATTTCTATATTTGTTTTCTTTCTGCATAACCCGCAGAAATTCCGACAGAAATCGTATATTTCGCTTAGAAAGCTCCTTTTTTCTCATTAAATACAATCTAGTAATTTATTTACCAATATTTATAAATAAATTTTATTTAACTATAGTTATTTATATTAACATAAATATTTATCCTAAATTTGCATTTTTCTTTGTTTATGACTTTCATATACTAAACATAATGCCATTGGATAAAAATTAGCAAACGAAAAAAATTTGTCATGCCATAACTTTTTGGTTGATTTTATTCATAGCTCTATCTCATCGAACTTAATATCAGATGAATAAAAGTTGCTTCCCTCCAACCGTTTGGTTTTTTACAATTTTGATGCTTAAGGTGGAATTTGTCATATTGCTGTAACCTTAAATCACGATAAGTCACCACAAAATGAAACTATGATTTTTTGAAAAATATAAGAATATTTTCAATACACATAGGAATTACCTAAAATGCAAACGCATCCGGACCCTCGTAACCTTATAAAATTACGGCATTTCAAGCTTATTGAAACACTCATGGCAACAAGAAGCATCCGCCTGGCTGCTGAACGTTTGCGAATTACGCCTGCTGCTGTTTCAAAATCCTGTCTTGAATTAGAAAACATACTTAATACTAAACTATTTATACGAAAATCAGGAGAGTTAATTCCTTATCCGTTATGTGAAAGACTTGTTGCTACAGGAAGACGTATTAGTGCTGAATTGAATAATTTGATAAATGAAATTCCGCATCATGATAAGAATTTTCATAATACAGTGAAGATTGGTTTTCAAACCCCCATGCTACAAGATGCCATTGTCCGAGGAGTTGCCAAGATAAAGCATATGCACCCCAATCTTAACTTGATATTGGAATATGGATCCCGACAAAGTCTTCTATCCGGAATTGAAACGAATTTGTATGATTTTATTTTTATAAGTTTGACTGATATTATACCCCATCCACGTTTCAAAGCTCAAAAACTTGGTGAGGAACAATATGTTATTGCAAATATAGAAGAAATATACTCAATCCCAGAGGTTCTCCAAAAATGGGAAGAATTTTCTTCTGCAACATGGGTTCTACCAGTTAAAGGGTTAGCCATACGTGACAAATTTGATTCTATTTTGGCAGCCAGAAGGTTATCGTTGCCCGAAAGACGAATTGAAATAAATTCTCCTATTGGAAGAGAAAAAATCATTTCTTTATCAAACGCTTTTACCATTGCACCACTTACAGTTATGAGAGAGTTAGGACGGCTTTCAGGATTCTTAAATGAAACGTTGAGTTTTTTGCCTGAAATGTGCATGGATACAGGAATTGTTTGGTTAAAAGATTCTCCAATGAGTTCAGCCGCCCAATATGTAAGCGAATTTATTATAAATAAAATTGTGAAAAACAATAGAGAAATAAAAAATGAAAATAATATTCAATATTAACAGACGAAAAAACTATCTCGCAGTTTACCACTTTTTTTGACAACCGTCATTCAAATTCAATTAACTATGGAGGGGGGCAGAAAACTTTACCTGCTTAGGTATAAATATGATAGATTTGTACTACTCTGGCCTCTCGCTCTTTTGGTCATTCAACTGATTCAGAGCCGTTCTGACAGAATAACAGATCAAGCCTGCTTCCATTACGACTGCAACACTCCTGAGCGGATTTACAGAAGGTACCAAGAACGGCATATTTAACAGACATCTGATATACATAATTTTTTAACAGAAACTTCCAATCTTAAATGTTGGTCAGAAAATACTTCGAATTTATCTTCGTATATCTAATACAGACATTTTATAAAAATAAAAATTTTCAAAAAATTCCCGTTTCAGACAGATACTAGGCTTAGGACTCATCCCCTGAGGTAGAAGATGAAGCTTGCTGCGATATGGATTGCGAACAGGGCGTCACTGTCTATCACATATGGCATGAAGTTTTGAGTTCAGGCCGCCTTTTGTCTGTCCGATATGATGGGGAAAAGCTCTTTTTGAGCAGGCACGCCGATGTCCTGTGTACCTTGAGGTGTGTTGCATTGATCATCAGATCGCCTCGAACGGCCAGCCTGCTCTGTCAACGCGACGAAGATCCGGCCGAAGACACCAAGACAGCTCCACCAGGTGAAGCGATTATACAACGTCTTGTGAGACCATATGTTTTCGAGACATTCTTCCACCGAAGGCCGTTGCAGTTCACATAACCGATCCAGCTCAAAATACGCTGGTCCTCCCTACGTGGCACTCCGTGCGCCAGAGGGAAAAACGGCTCAATCCGCTCCATCTACCTCTCAAACAGCAAAAACACGTCACTCACAGCATCACCTCCATCGGTAGTCTGGGAATCACAAGATCACATGCTCAGTTCAATAAATTAACAGGTCCTAAAACTAGGTTACAGGAGGATAACCAATCAGGGGGATTTTTTTGGGGAGGCCCTTGAAGTGATAGCAGTGCCACTTAACAAACAATCCAACCGTCACCCTCTTATATCAAGAGACGAGATGAATATGAGTGACCTTGTCCATTTTGCCGTTATAGCCGTTTGATGAGCCGACATCAGGCTTATGCCATGATGGTTCAGTTTGTGCACCCGGTGGCAATACGACCTCTTTGGTCTCAACTATTATTCAGAGATTAAGACTGAGGGCTTGCTGTAGCGAGATCTATAGCTTTTTATGATGACGTTACGTGCCAATAGGTTTGTTTCTTAAGCCATAATATGAAATTACAACGCTACAAAAATAATTATTTTTATATTGGCTTGACTGTAAAAACAGAAGACCATGGCGTCCCGTACGGGATTCGAACCCGTGTTGCCGCCGTGAAAGGGCG
>NZ_BAMW01000004.1 GCF_000963945.1 Acetobacter indonesiensis
CCAGAGCCAGAGCCAGAGCCAGAGCCAGAGCCAGAGCCAGAGCCAGAGGCAGAGGCAGAGGCGCACTCTGCGCAGGTTTCGGATGTGGCGCAGCCTGAACACCAAGAGGTCGATGCTCAAAGTATCGAGCCCGATGCTTCTGAAGCAGATGTATCGTCAGAAACGGTTGAGCCCCCGACACAGCAAGGCATTGTGGATGGGGGAAGCGCTTCAACGGTTGAACCGCCACAGATACCGACACAGCCTGATGCGCCAGTCGATTTTTCATCTCAGCCGTCTGGACTGAATGAAGGGACTATTACGTCCTCGGAAGATGCTGCGCAGGTGGCGTCGGCATGGCCGGAACGGCTGCATATGCAGTCTCGGTCAACGCAGGTCAGTTCTGACCAGTTGAAAGAAGCTTTCTGGGGCGTGCCGGAAATTCCGGCTTATTCTGCGACTGTTGAAAAAACAGAAGCGGAAAGCCAGCCAGAAATCGCGGGCGCAACAGTATCAACGCCTGAAAATGACCAACCTCCCATAACTGCCGCGCCGATTGCGGCGAGCACAGATCAGCCTGCGGGGAATGTTGGTGCTGTCGCGACCAGTCTGCCCAACAATGCCGCGCAGCCTGAAGGCTATACTCCTGTTTCACAGTCGCCTTCTGCATCGCAGCGGAGCAGCGTATTGTCTTCGGGTGAGGCGCTATCCAACCTGTTGTTGCAAGACGCTTTCTGGCGACGGGCGTGGATTGTCAGTGGCGTGGTTGCGGTATTAATTCTTATCGCCGCATGGCATTGGTGGGACGCCATTGTGCATGTTTGGCCTGCCGCCGCACGACTGCATCAACCCGGCTAAAACCGGGTTGGACATGGGGCAAAGTTGAGACGCAGATTTAGACGTTTTTTCCTGCGATCGTGGCCAGTGTAGCACCTGCAGCGGCCAGCCCCATAAGCAGAATACCATCCCAGATCAGGCCGCTGGCTGTCAGGTCGTGCCCGGCCACAACAATGTTCTGCGGAATAGCTGCTGCAACATTGCCAATCGCATCACGGGCCTGCGGATCAGCCGCAACAGCGACGTGTGACAGTGAGCCTACGACGGACGGCAGGGCTTTCCAGAGCACACCTGCTATCAGCAGCAAGGGGGCAAACAGTTCAGCAAGCTGCTGAAGAAAATAGAAAACGAAATAACAGGCAGACCAGATGCCCGTGCGGGCCAGCCGGAGTACTAAGGGAGAAGACTCGCCTTGCGCGGCAGACAGTAGCGATGGCCGGGAGTAATTGGCGTTAGGTGTGTGGTCCATGATCCTGTGGGTCCTTGGGCATAAAAAACATCATGCTGCGTGGGGGTAATCCAACAGGCACGCAGGCAAAGGCTGGCGGACTATACACGACAGTCGCAAACGATCACACCGCTACAGAAAAAACCCCGCCATCGCGTGTCCTCAAAGGTACGATAGAGGCAAAGGGGGACGCCCTGAAGAGAGTAAGCGGAGTCAGGTAACGTATTCGCGAGCGGGCGTGGCGTGAGGAAAATAGTTAGACTAAAACAACCCCTTAGGGGCACATATCAAAACGGCATGATGCCTATTGTTGCAGACAAAACGGATGAAAGCAGGAGCGCAGAGGCAGGACATTTTCATGAAAAAAGCCGCTTGGAGTGGTTTTCTGGCATCTGCCGTACGTCCTGACGCGAAACATCAATGAATTTTTTGTCGTGCACAATTTGGCTGGTTGGCGTTGAAGACGCTGAACAAGACCATTTTTCTGTATTGCTGACGCAACGCGGCTTTAGTGTTCGCACGCTGGCGGATGGAAAGTCAGCATTCCAAGCTTTTGATACCACTTTGCCAGACCTGCTGGTGGTATCAGCCTGCCTGCCCGATATGCCAGCGACGCAATTATGCCAAAGGCTCAGGCTGAATGCGGCTACGCGCGGTATTCCCGTTGTGGTGCTGACGGAACAAACCGACTCTGCCGTTGAGCGCGAAGTTCTGGAGCGCGGGGCGGATGCCTGTTTCAGTGCAAAAGGCGATCCGGTCTTTCTGATGTTCCGCATTTGCGCGCTGCTGCGGGAACATGATGATGATGTGCCCGTGCGCGATACTGTCTCTTTCCGACAACCCTCGGTTGTGGTGGTGACGGCACCTGGGGGCCTTTTATGGGCGTGGCAGGGGCCGGGGCAGAATGGTCAACCAAAAGTAATTGATCTTCTGCATCGGAACGGAGAATCCGTCACGCTGATTGAAGACCCTGACAGGCTTGATTTCTCCGGGCACGTTGCCGGGCAGGTGCACCCCGATTGCGTGGTGATAGATTTGTGCTGCCCGCTGTTTGATGGTCTGGCTCTGGCCAGAACATTGGTAGCCATGCGGCGGCGCAACCGGCAATGCACGCGCGTGCTGGCCATGACAGAAAGCGGACAGGTTTCCGGCCAACTGGCAACAGTGGTTTTCGGGGCCGGCGTGGATGATCTGGTCGATGCCGATATTACGCCTGACCTGTTGCTGGCGCGTATTGGCAGTCTGGTGCGGCGCAAGATTTTGCAGGACGAAATGCGCCGGGAAGAAGCGCATATCGAAAGTGCGCGCGCCCGTATGGCGCTGGCTGATGCGCTACGGCGTGTGAATGCGGATCTTGCTGCGGCCAACCGCAAATTGATCGAGGCACAGGCCAAGCTGGTGCAGTCGGCTAAAATGGCTTCCTTGGGGGAGCTTGCAGCCGGGATTGCGCATGAATTCAATAACCCGTTGGCTTTTGTTCTGGCGCATGAAGGCACCGTGAATCGCACCATTACCCGTGCCATGCAGGCAGTACGGGATGGCGATATGCAGACCGCCGAGACAGCGCTTGCCAAAAGTGGGGAACGCTTGGCGGCCTCCTTTGTCGGGCTATCACGTATGCGCGATCTGGTGACCAGCCTGCGCCGTTTTTCCCGGCTTGAGGAAGGGGAATTCACGAGGCTGGATGTGCCCGAAGCGCTGGCCATGGTCCTGACCCTGCTTGCACCCAAACTGGGGCAGGAAATACGGGTTATCAGCTCCCTTGAAGCACCGCCCGAACTGTTCTGTCAGGCTGCGTTGGTTAATCAGGTTGTTATGAATATTGTCAGCAATGCGGCTGATGCAATTTTAGAAAAACGCAGGGAAGAAAAGGGACAAGGGAAAATAAAAGTTGAAGAAGACATTATCGAAATTACATCCCGGCTGGAACCCGGAGCAGGGGACGAAGGCGGCCTAGATTATGTAATCCGCATCAGTGATACGGGGCCGGGTGTGCCCAAAAATCTACAGGAACGGATATTTGAACCGTTCTTTACAACAAAACCTGTAGGGTCAGGGACCGGGCTTGGATTGGCAACTGCGTATGGCGTTGTTCAGGCCCACGGTGGGAGTATTGTCGTGACTGACGCGCGGGAGAACGCAGGGGCATGTTTTACACTACGTGTGCCCTACAGGGCAGCAGAGGAGAGGCGGAGTGAGCACACTGCCTGACCCCGACCGGAAGGCCATTGTTCTTGTTGTGGATGATGAGCCTGAAATCCTTGTCGCGCTGACAGATCTTCTTGAAGAAAGCTATCATGTGCTGGCCGCGTCTTCGGGTGAGGCCGGGTTGGCTCTGCTTGAGCAACAGCCTGATGTTGCCGTGATTATTTCTGACCAGCGTATGCCCAACATGACGGGCGATGCCTTTCTGGCGCGCGCGCGGGCTCTCTCATCTGCCGGCGCCATTCTGCTGACGGGCTATGCCGATATTTCTGCGGTTGAGGCTGCGCTCAATCAGGGCAAGATATCGTTTTTTGCCTACAAGCCATGGGATGATGAAACCCTGCTGTCCATGGTGGCGCAGGCTGCTGGACGGTACGAACTTGAAAAAGATCTGGCGTGCGAGCAGCGGCTGTTGCGCGGATTGCTGGATAACCTGCCTTTTGGGCTTGGTTTCAAGGATGAAAAAGGGCGTTTCATTCGTCTGAACGAACAGATGGCGGCGCAGTTTGGCCGTTCAGTTGCAGAGTGCATTGGGCAACCTGAAGAGGCATTGATTGATGCTGAACGGCAGGAAAGTCTGAATGACGCTCAGCCCGTGCTTAACGCCGGGGGGCGAGACCAGCAGGTATTGAAGCTGACAAACCCCGCAGGACAGGCGCGGTGGCATGACCTGACCCGCGTGAAACTGGGTGACCGTACACAGGCCGAGGCCCAGAGTGCGCCGGGCGTGGATGGCATGGCGGATTATTCCATTCTGATAGATCGGGACGTGACGGATCTGCTTAATCTGGAGCAACGGTTGCGACAGGCGCAGAAAATGCAGGCCATAGGCACGCTGGCCGGCGGCGTGGCGCATGACTTCAATAATCTGCTGACTGCAATCATGGGTTCGCTTGAGCTTGTGATGGATCTTGAACCGCCGAAAGAGCCCGGTGTCAGTCGTCTGTTCCATAATGCGCTTGAAGCTGCCCGGCGTGGGGGGGCTTTGACGCAGAAGCTGCTTGATTTCAGCCGCCCGCGTCATCTTGCCTGCCATCAGGTTGATGTGCGTCAGGTGCTGCAAGACCTTCAGGGCTTTATGATGCGTGGGCAGGTGCCAAACGACATTCAGGCGGCACTGGGGGCGGACAGTCTTGAAGCGGCTACGCGTATTAGCGGTGTGCAGTTTGATATTCCGCCCGAAACGCTCCCGTTTGTATGGACAGACGCGGTGCAGCTTGAACTGGCAATCTTCAATCTGTGCGTCAACGCGCAGGACGCGCAGCCAGATGGGGGGGCTATCAGCGTTTCCGTCCGGACAGAAACCCGTCTGTTGGGCCGTAGCCCGACGGCGGCGGCAGGTGGAGCCTGGGTGGTGCTTCAGGTCATGGATCGCGGCGTTGGCATGACGGAGGAAATGCAGGCCCGCATTTTTGATCCTTTCTTTACAACCAAGGATATTGGGCGGGGCACGGGCCTTGGCCTGTCCATGATTTACGGCTTCATCAACCATTGCGGGGGTGAAGTGCGCGTGGAAAGCGTGCCGGGTGGGGGCACATCCATTGAATTGTGGCTGCCCGCCATGGCGGCAGATGTTAGCCCGACGCCTGCAACAGTCACGCCGTTATCCATCGTGCCAGACCGTCCTGCGCTACCTGACGTGCAGCCGGGCCGTAAAATTCTGGTTGTGGATGATGAAGCCGGTGTGCGCGCTGTGACAGCGGGCTTTTTGCGTCGTGCAGGGTATGATGTGCTTGAAGCCTCCAGCGGGGCGGAAGCCTTGAACATGGTGCAGGCTGAGCAGAATATCTCGCTGGTGGTCATGGATGTCATGATGCCGGGGATGAATGGAGATGAAGCGGCCCGCCGCATACAAGTGCTGCGGCCGGACCTGCGGGTTCTGTTTGTGACCGGTTACACGGATCTGGGGCTTCTGCCTGCGGGTGTCACTGTTTTGCACAAACCGTACACGCGGGATGCGCTGCTGGGAGATGTAAGGGCAATGCTGGCTGCGTGATCTGCCCCCTTGTGCTGGCGGATGGAAAGCCTATTTCTTTCTACCATGCAAAGCTATCATACAGCCCAATCCTCGCATGATCCCGTCGGATGGCACGGGACAACTATCCTCTGTGTTCGGCGTGGCCCGGATGTTGCCATGGCGGGTGATGGTCAGGTCACACTTGGCCAGACCGTTATCAAGGGTAACGCCCGTAAAGTGCGGCGTATTGGCCCGTCTGGCTCCATTCTGGCTGGTTTTGCCGGGGCCACGGCAGATGCGTTTACCTTGCTGGAGCGGCTGGAAGCCAAGCTGGAACGGTACCCAAACCAGCTTGAGCGCGCCTGTGTCGAACTGGCAAAGGACTGGCGGACTGACCGTTACCTGCGCCGACTAGAAGCCATGATGGCCGTGGCCGATGCTGACCATTCCTACACCCTCACTGGTAATGGCGATGTTCTGGAACCTGAAGATGGGATTATTGCCATTGGGTCAGGCGGAAATTACGCGCTCTCCGCAGCCCGTGCCCTGCTGACAGTTGATGGGCTGGGGGCGGAAGAAATTGCCCGTCGCGCCATGAAAATTGCCGGGGATATTTGTGTGTACACAAACCATTCGGTGCGTGTTGAAACTCTTTCAACCGGAACGGCAGAAAAGGGGGCTGAATAATGGACGCACCGACATTTTCACCCCGAGAAATTGTCTCTGAACTTGACCGGTTCATTGTGGGGCAGGGGGATGCAAAACGGGCTGTGGCTATTGCCATGCGCAACCGGTGGCGGCGCGCGCAACTGAATGAGGGGTTGCGCGAAGAAGTTGTTCCCAAAAACATTCTTATGATTGGCCCGACAGGCTGCGGTAAAACGGAAATTGCCCGCAGACTGGCCAAGCTGGCGCAGGCTCCTTTCTTGAAGGTTGAAGCCACAAAATTCACGGAAGTGGGGTACGTTGGCCGCGACGTGGACAGCATTATCCGGGATCTGGTTGAAGCCTCCATCACCATGCTGCGCGATGTAAAGCGTCGTGATGTAACCGTAAAAGCGGAACAGGCTGCGGAAGATCGGTTGGTCGAGGCCTTGGTTGGGCAAGGTGCCGCAGCAGAGACCAAGAATAAATTCCGCACCATGCTGCGCAATGGCGAACTTGAAGACAAGGAAGTAGACATAGCCGTTGTTGAAGCCGCCCCACAGGGTGGTGGGGATATGCCCGGCGTCATGCCAGGTAACGTCATCAACTTTGGCGAGATGATGAAAGGCTTCATGAACCGCACCCCCCAGCAGCGTCGCCTAAAAGTGGCGGCCGCACGCGAGTATCTGGTGCGGGAGGAAGCAGACAAACTGCTGGATAATGAAGCCCTGACGCGGGAAGCCGTGGCCCACGCGCAGGATAACGGGATCGTCTTTATTGATGAGATTGATAAAGTTTGCGCCCGGGCCTCAGAAAGTGGTGCGCGCGGAGGGGATGTTTCCCGCGAAGGCGTGCAGCGTGATCTGCTGCCGTTAATTGAGGGCACAACGGTTTCAACCAAATATGGACCGGTGAAAACGGACCATATTCTGTTTATTGCATCCGGTGCATTTCATCTGGCCAAGCCGTCTGATCTGCTGCCTGAACTCCAGGGGCGTTTGCCCATTCGTGTGGAATTGCAGCCCCTAACACGTGATGATCTGCGCTGTATTCTCACAGACCCTGAACATTCATTGCTCAAGCAATATACAGCGTTAATGGGCACCGAAGGTGTCAGCCTCTCGTTCTCGGATGGGGCAGTGGATGCGCTAGCTGAACTGGCGGCAGACATTAACGAACGGGTTGAAAATATTGGGGCACGGCGACTGGCCACCGTGCTTGAAAAACTTCTGGAGGAAATCTCCTTCACGGCGTCAGACCGGAAAGGGGATGCTATTGTTGTGGAAGCATCGCTTGTGAACGAAAAAGTTGCCCCCTTGGCCCGCAAGGGTGATCTCAGCCGGTTTATTCTGTGATGGAGGCTCCCTTTGTCTTACCTGCGGAAGAAACCGCAGCCGAAGCCATTGATACCATTCGTGACGAACTGGAACTGTTTGATGACTGGATGGAGCGGTACCAGTACATCATAGAAATGGGCCGTAAACTGCCACCCTTCCCAAAGGAATGGTGTGATGACGCTCATCGTGTCCCTGGTTGCCAAAGCCAGGTGTGGCTGGAGGCCAAACAGGAAGACGGCATATTGTATTTTGCCGGATTATCTGATGCGGCCATCGTGTGTGGGCTGGTTGCCTTGCTGCTGCGTGTTTATTCAGGCCGTAGCAGTGAAGAAATTATGGCAACAGACCCCAAATTTCTGCGAGATCTTGGATTGGTGCAGGCGCTGTCTACCAATCGTGGAAACGGGGTGGAAGCCATGGCCCGCGCCATCCGGTCTGCCGCAGCAACGCAGGAGGCGTAGCCTTTTATCAGGCTAATAGGTCGTTATTTGTGAGTCTGATATCTGTGCCCCGTGTGTCGGTTAGAAACTGTTACACGGGGTATATTTATTTTCTGATGACGTCTCATACAATCATCATCAGGAAATAGAACCGACTAAAAAATCGAAATAAAAAACCGGCAGATTGGTTTGATCTGCCGGTTTTTTGCAGGTTTTGTTTGGTAAAAATCCAGCGTTAAGCTGATTTTTTCTCAGAAAGACCTTTCAAAACATCTGCTGGGCGAATGGGTTGATGGCGCAGGCGTACACCCACGGCATTGAAAACGGCATTGGCAATGGCCGCGCCAATGGTCGTTACACCGGGTTCGCCAAGGCCCATGGGCTTTTCGGTGCTTTCTACAAATTCAATGTCCATCTCTGGCGTGTCAGAGATACGGAGGGGAGTGTAGGTGTTCAGGTTACGGTCACGCACGTTGCCGTTGACGATTTCCGTATTTTCGAACAACGCCATGCTGACGCCCCACAAAGCACCGCCTTCGGTCTGTGCCATAGCCCCATTGGGGTCAATGATGGTACCAGCATCTAGCACCAGCCAGATTTTCTGACAGGTGACAACGCCAGTTTTGCGGTCAACATGCACCTGAACAGCACCAGCCGTCCATGTTGGCATGGCGCGTTCCTGACCGAATGTGGTGGCAATACCAATTGCCGTATCAGCAGGCAGTTGTGTTTTGCCATACCCACATTTTTCCACCAGTCGCTTCAGCACATTGGCTTGACGGGTCGCCCCCCCAACCGAATCAGGTGCTTTGCCCGCATTGCGGCCTTTGGCGGTCAGCAGGGACAGGCGGAAGTCAACAGGGTCCACACCTTTTTCATGGGCCAGTTCGTCAAGGAACGCTTCATGAGCCCACGGCGTCCAGCCAGAACTGACCGAACGCAACCAACCGGGACGGAAGGTGGCGTCTGCCAGATCATTATCAAGCGCACGCACGCGCATGGGGCCGACGTCATACCAATGGTCAGCGCCCGCAATGGCAAACTGATCATACGCTTTGCCATCAGCACCTTTTTCCATAAAGGCTGCGGCCATGACCCGTGTAGGCCAGCCAGCAGAAGCGTGATGCTCCCAGCCTTTGGGGGTCTTGTTTTCATCCAGCGCCACACGAACGGTCTGAATGGAAGGAGACCGGAACGAGTCAAACTGCATATCATCGGACCGGGTCAGAATCAGTTTGACCGGTTTACCCTCAAGCGCCTTGGAAATCAGGGCTGCTGGTACCGCGTAGTCTCCGTTCAGGCGGCGGCCAAAACCACCCCCGAGCAGATAGCTGCGCATGACAACGTCTGTTTCTTTGACCTGAAGCGCCTTGGCAATCACGGGCAGGAACAGAGACTGCCACTGGTTGCCGCAATGGATTTCCCATTTTCCATCCTGAAAACGGGCCAGCGCGTTCATGGGTTCAAGCTGATAATGCAGGACGGATGCGCAAGTATAAGTGCGCTCAAACACCTGCTTGGCGGAAGAAAAAGCTTCATCCACTCCGGCATCGTTGAACACGCAGGAGCCACCGCTTTTTTCAGCAATCTGCTTGCGGCCGTGCTCAATAATGTCATTTTCAGACACATTGGCCGTTTTGCCCGGCGTCCATGTTACTTTCAGCAGGTCAGTCGCACGGATTGCTGCGGGGTAGGATGATGCCAGCACAGCCACCCAGCCAGGCACCGTGTCAGATGGATCATCAAGCACAATGTAGCGCAGATAGCCTTTGACTTTTTTGGCTTCGCTATCATCAACGGAAACAACTTTGGAGCCATAGCGTGTGGGCGGCATTTTGGGGCGTGCATACACCATGCCATCCAGCTTGGCGTCGATGCCGTAAATGGCAGAACCATCAGTTTTTGCTGGGATATCCAGCGCCTTGACATCCTTGCCAATCAGGCGACGTTCAGACGCAGGCTTCAGCGTCAGCTTGGCCATTTCGTCCGGGCTATAGGTGCGGGTTGGGTGCGCACGGCTGACAATTTCACCAAAGGAAATTGATTTGCCGCCAGCAATGACCCGGCCGTTACGCGCAACACAGTTGGCAGCAGAGGTGCCAAGCAGCTTTGCGCCTTCTTCAATCATGACAGTGCGGGCGGCAGCCCCTGCCTGACGGAAGGTATCCCACGTCATCCAGACAGACCAGGAACCACCGGTGACCATCAGGCCCCATTTGGGGTCTGTATCAACCTGCGTGATTTTAACCTTGTCCCAGTCGGCTTCCATTTCATCCGCGATGATACGCGCCAGGGCGGTGCCCACATGCTGGCCCATTTCCGCACGGATAACATTGATATTCACCACGCCATCCGGGGCTATTGAACACCAGATGGTGGGTTCAAAGGCACCGTTGCCGGGCATACCGGCACTGGCCGGGAAAACCTGCGCGGCTTTGCCTTCGCGGGCGAAGCCAAACATGAAGGCCGAGCCAACAGCAGTCAGCAGAAAGCCACGGCGGCTGGTGGTCAGGCCTGCCTTGCGATCCTGCTGGGCTGCAATGCGTTCCAGTTTACCCATGTGATGCTGTCTCCTCACGCATGGCGGCGGCCGCTTTCTTGATAGCCTTACGGATGCGGATATACGTCATGCAGCGGCACAGGCTGCCACCCATCACGCCATCAATCTGCTCATCCGTTGGGTCCGGATAGTCTTTCAGCAGGCTGGCGGCCTGCATAATCTGGCCGGACTGGCAGTAGCCGCATTGTGGAACCTGAATGTCCCGCCATGCTTCCTGCACCGGGTGTTTGCCTTCCGGATGCAGGCCTTCAATGGTTGTCACATCCGCCCCGGCAATGGAGCTGACGGGCGTAATGCAGGACCGCGTTGCCCGGCCCCCTACATGCACGGTGCAGGCACCGCACTGACCCACACCACACCCAAATTTTGTTCCCGTCTGGTCCAGCTCATCACGCAGGGCCCAGAGCAGAGGGGTATCATCTGGCACATCGACGCTGACGTCACGGCCATTGAGTTTGAACTTGATCATGTCTGGCTCCGTGTGCCGTCTCAGTGAGAAGAATTGACAGGAATGGACTTGACGGTCTCGCGCGCCTCAGCGGCCTTCTTCTCAAGGTCTTTCCACGGCGGCAGGGTTGTGCGTGTGCGGCGCAGATAGGCTGCAATCCGGGCCATATCAGCATCTGACAGAGCATTGTAGAAGCTGGGCATCGCAATGCCGGACTGGCCTTCTTCCGCCGTCAGGCCACGCAGCATGACCTGGAACAGGTTGGTCGGTTCGTCCAGCCACAATGCGTTGTTCAGCGCCAGATCCGGGCGCCCCAGAACGGGCGAGGGTGCCGAATTGTAATGGCAGGCTGCGCAGGCACCCTGATACAGTTTGGCGTCCGGGTCCACGTTGGGGCCAATCAGGTCGATTTTGGATTGCTCCATAGCGTGGGCCAGTGCGGCTTTGTCATGTTTTGACCGCTCGGCAGAATGGGCCACGTCTGCATAGTAATGGGCAATCGCATGCACATCATATTCCGGCACGGTCGAGAGGAAGCGATGCGGAATTGGGGACATGGGGCCACCAGCCGGGCCATGCAGCGGTGCAACGCCAAAGCGCAGATACTGGTACAGTTCGTCTTCAGTCCATGCGGTTGGGGTCGGGTTCTTGTCATTCAGCGGCGGAGCAATCCAGCCGTCAACAACAGCGCCGTCATACATGGAACCCTTCTTTTCAGCGCCCATGAAGTTACGTGGCGTATGGCAGGCCCCACAATGGGCATTGCCTTCAGCCAGATAGGCTCCGCGGTTCCACAAGGCATCATGGCTTGGGTCTGGTTTGTAAACGCCGGGGGTGAAGAACATCAGCTTCCATGCTGCCTGACCAATACGCAGGCTGAGGGGGAAGGGCAGTTCATTCGGACGGCGTGCCATATGCACGGGGGGGCGTGTCATCAGGTAGGCGTACAGATCGGAAATGTCCTGATCTGTCATTTTGGTGAAGTGATCGTAAGGGAAGGCCGGGATCAGATGCACACCCTGACGGGACACACCCAGACGCATGGCGCGACGCAGGGCTTCTTCAGACCATTGGCCAATCCCCATTTCCGGGTCTGGTGTAATGTTTGAAGAATAAATAGCCCCGAATGGTGTTTCCATCCGGTAGTCACCAGCCAGTTCCGGGCCACCGCCCATGTCTGTGCGGGTATGACATTCTGCACAGTAGCCTTCAGCCGCAACAATGCGCCCGCGCTCAATCTGCTCAGCCGAGAAGCTTTTTGCTGCCGGTGGTTCAATGGTGGCAATAGGCGGGTACCACGCATAATACAGGAAGCCAAATCCACCAAGGATACCGGCTCCGACCACTCCGGCTAAGAGACGTTTGATCACTCTACCCCCAATCCAATGAAGACAATGCCGCGCCAACGCAAAAAGATTGCCAAAGCAATCTTTCCTCCCACGCGTTGGGACACTGATCTAAAGGCCCGTTATTTCTTGAAGATAACGCTTATCTGGAATTGAGTGGCAAATAAACGCATAGGTTAGGGCTGTGAGCACTAAAAAATGAATAAGATTTATTTGGCTCACGGAAATGTCAGAGAAAACCGCAGTTCTTTTCTATATCTATATTTCAATGAATATAGATAATTGCTTTTTTGCATGCATGCCATGCATCGAATTTATGGGCTGCGCGTGTCTTTTACACATCAGAAAAGCCGCCTGACGACGCAGCACCTCCCCCGCCCACGTAGTCCGCAGGCGGGGGAGGAGACGTGGTCAGAGAGCCAGATTTGTCAGAGTTTTCCGCACACCCTGATCCCGAATGTCTTTGCGTAACGCCACAACGTCTTCGGCAAAATCTGGATAGTTGGCTAGATCCCAGCCGGAGAACACGGGCATCTGAAGGCCTGCGGCGAGGTCATCTTCCAACGCGAGTGCCTTTGCCGTTGCTGGCAAGCCCGGTTCAGAAAGTTTGTACTGTGTATGGCTTTCTGTTTCACCACGCAGATATTCAAGGAAACAGGCAACGCCGAAAGCCAGGCGGCGATGGTCTTTCCCAGCATGCAGTATCCCTTTGACTGTATCGGTCCAGAACACGGGCAGTTTGGATGCGCTGTCTGACGCAATGCGCAGAAGCTGATCCCCAACAGCCGGATTACGGAAACGGTGCAGCACCTGATGAGCATAATCCTGAAGGGAAACACCATCAGGGGGCGTGATGAAGGGGGAGGCATCTTCAGCCAGAAACTGTTCAAGGAGCGTCGTCAGGGCTGTGTCAGCCATGGCGTCTGGCACTGTATCGTAATCCATCAACAGGCCGGGCAGCGCCAGCATGGAGTGGGATGCGTTGAGCATCCGCAGCTTCACCTGCTCGTAGGGTGCGACATCGGATGTAAATTGAACGCCAACGGCTTCCAATTCTGGGCGGCCTGCGCAGAAAGACTCTTCCACAACCCATTGGGTAAAGTCTTCTGCAAAAAGTGGCATCTTGTCCGCAACGCCACTCAATTTATCCAGACGGGCGACATCGTCTGCCGAAACGGATGGTGTGATCCGGTCAACCATGGTGGATGGGAAGGTGACGTTTTCTTTAATCCACGCGCCCAGTTCTGCGTCTCGGGCGGTGGCGTAGGTGCAGAACGCCGTGCGGGCAACGGTGCCGTTATCACGCAGGTTGTCACAGGTCATAACCGTAAAGGGCCCAACACCCCTCTCACGGCGCAGGCGCAGTGCTTCGGTGACAAGGCCAAATGCGGTTTCTGGTACGTCGCGCTTCAGGTCTTCGGCAATAGCTGGGTCATTCAGCAGGAACTGACCATTGGCATCCACATAATAGCCACCTTCGGTAATTGTCAGGCTGACAATTTTAATGGCTGGGTCTGCCAGGCGCTTAATGGCGGCTTTGCGGTCCTTGGCTGCCTGTACATATTCCGTAATGGCGCCCAGAACACGGGTGGTATGCTCCCCATCTGTGGCAAACTCGGTCAGGGTATAGAGGCCATCCTGTTCTGCCATAATAGCGGCACGGCGGGTTTCCCGCTCGTTATCACGCAGCCCGATCCCGACTATTGCCCAATCCTGCTGGCCGTCACGGGCCAGAACGCGGTCAACATACAACGCCTGATGCGCCCGGTGAAAATTTCCTACGGCCAGATGCGCAATGCCGGGGGTTGTTTTCTGACGATCATAAGCAGGGGTGAGAACCTGCGGCGGAAGTTGTTTGAGGGTGGCGTTGGAAAGGGGAGTCATGAAAAAGGCATACCTCACTAAGGTGATCACGCCGCAAAGGGCATGAAGGGTGAAAAGGGCGCAAAAGCCTGCAAACTGGGTGCATTACGCACAGTAAGCCAGATCAGGCTGCGAGTGTGAAAGCGCGATACTGGGCACAGGGTTGCGTAAACCCGACGGGTGCAAAGACCGGCAAAGGATATGTAAACCGCCACTGTAAACGCGGCTGGTTACTGCTTCAGCAGGCATAAGCAGCCTGACTGCCTGCTGGGTATAGCATACTTCGGCGCAAAAATCTCGGCAGAGTGTGGCTTGAAAAAGTTCGGGCTTTCCGTTAAGGCAAGCCCTTCGCACACGCGCCCGGGCTTGTGGGGCATGCCCGGCCGTGTTCTGTCATCCTTTCGGGGGTGGCGCGGTTTCGAACTTTCAGGAGTACAGAAATGCCCAAGATGAAGACCAAATCGTCGGTCAAAAAGCGGTTCAAGATTACCGCAACCGGCAAGGTGCTCTCAGGCCCATGTGGCAAACGCCATGGCATGATCAAGCGTCCGCAGAAAATGAAGCGCACCAACCGTGGTCCCCAGACCATGACACCGCAGGACGGTCGTACCGTCAAGCAGTGGGCACCCTACGGGCTGGTTTGAGGAGCATCTAAGATATGGCACGTGTAAAACGCGGTGTAACAACCCACGCTCGTCACAAAAAAGTCCTGGACATGTCCAAGGGCTTTCGTGGCCGGTCTTCTACAAACTACCGTATTGCTCTGGAACGGCTCGAAAAGTCTCTTCAGTACGCATACCGTGACCGCCGGAACAAAAAGCGCGAATTCCGCGCTCTGTGGATCCAGCGTATCAATGCTGCTGTGCGTGAGCACGGCCTGACCTACAGCCGTTTCATCAACGGTCTGGACAAGGCTGGCATTGAAATCGACCGTAAGGTTCTGGCCGCCATCGCTTATGATGATGCCGCAACCTTCGCTGAAATCGTGAAGAAAGCTCAGGCTGCTCTGGCTGCCTAAGTTTCTGGCCGATTAAGGTTTCGAAAAAGGCCGTCCGCACAGGGCGGCCTTTTTTGTTTCTATATGGTCTGGCGCGCCCGTGGCTGCATTTTGTGGTCGGTCTCTACCCAATAAAGGCGGGTTTTCTTAGCTTGGGGGTTTTCTCTCTGCGTGGGAGAGAGTATCCGCCCTATTAGCGTATTTTCCCCTCGCGTGAGGTTTCATGAGCGACGATCTTGAGATTCTTCGGCAGGAAGTCCTGTCCGAACTGACTGGTGCCGCAGATATGCGGGCCTGGGATGCCATACGGGTTGGCACTCTTGGAAAATCAGGGCGTCTTACGGCGTTGCTCAAAGCGCTGGGGAAGATGGCACCTGATGAGCGTAAAGCCCGTGGCGTAGCGTTAAATCGCCTGCGTGATGACCTGACACGCGCTATTGAAGACCGTGGGCAGGTGCTTGAAGCCGCGGCTCTTGAAGCGCGTCTTGTGGCGGAACGTGTTGACGTCAGCCTGCCGCCACCGCCTGCTGCGCAAGGATTTATTCATCCGATTGCGCGCGCGGTAGAAGAAATGACAGCCATTTTCGGGGCGATGGGCTTCAGTGTGGCTGAAGGCCCAGATATTGAAACCGACTGGCATAATTTCTCGGCGCTGAACACGCCCGACCACCATCCGGCGCGCACGGATCATGACACCTTCTATCTGCCGCCTGCTCCGGGGCTGGATGTAACCCGCGTGTTGCGCACCCAGACGTCTGGCGTGCAGATCCGCACCATGCTGGCGCAGAAACCGCCAATTCGCGTGATCTGCCCCGGCCGGACATACCGTGCCGACCATGACGCCACACATTCCCCCATGTTCCATCAGTGCGAGGGGCTGGTTGTCGGGCAGGGGATTACGCTTGGGCACCTGAAAGGCTGTCTGATCGAATTTCTGCGGGTATTTTTTGATAAGCCTGATCTGCCCGTACGGTTCCGGTCGTCCTACTTCCCGTTCACTGAACCATCGATGGAAGTGGATATTGGGTGGTCTCGCCGCACCGGGGAAATCGGTGGCGGTGAAGACTGGCTGGAAGTCTTGGGCTCCGGCATGGTGCATGCCCGCGTGCTGGCTAACTGTGGGCTGGACCCGCGTGAATGGCAGGGCTTTGCCTTTGGTATGGGCATTGAACGTCTGACCATGCTGAAGAACGGTATTCCTGATCTTCGGTCGTTCTATGAAAGTGATATTCGCTGGCTGCGTCATTACGGGTCTGACCCGCTTGCGCCCGCACTGCTGCACGAAGGGGTGTAAGAGATGAAGTTCACACTGTCCTGGCTGTATGATCATCTTGAAACATCTGCCACATTGCCTGAAATCTGCGCCAAACTGAACCAGATTGGGCTTGAGGTCGAAGGCGTTGAAAATCGCGGTGCGGCGATTGAACCGTTCCTGACCGCCCGTATTCTGGAAGCAACCCAACACCCCAATGCAGACCGCCTTCAGGTATGCCGTGTTGATGCGGGCCCGGGTTTTCAGGATGTACAGGTTGTGTGCGGTGCCCCTAATGCGCGCGCGGGTCTGGCGGTTATTTTCGCCCCACCGGGTACGTATGTTCCGGGACTGGATATCACCATCAAGGCCGGTAAAATTCGTGGCGAGGCAAGCGGCGGCATGCTGTGCTCCCTGCGCGAACTGGGCTTGGGTGAAGAAAGCAACGGCATTGCCGAACTGCCTGACGATACATTGCCAGGCCAGTCTTATGCCGACTTTGCTGGTCTGGATGATGTTGTCATTGAAATTGCCATCACGCCCAACCGTGGTGATGCCCTGAGCGTGTGCGGCATTGCGCGTGATCTTGCAGCGGCCGGGCTTGGCACATTACGTCCGTGGCTGGCTGAGACTGTCGATGGCACGTTTACGTCGCCTATCGTGTGGGAAAACACATATACGGAAGCGTGCCCTTGGGTGCTGGGGCGCACTATTCGGGGTGTGAAAAACGGCCCTAGCCCGGAATGGCTGCGGCGCAAGCTGGAAAGCGTTGGCCTACGCTCCATTTCCACACTGGTCGATATCACCAACTATTTCTGCTTTGATCTGGGGCGGCCACTGCACGTTTTTGACGTGAACAAGCTGTCCGGTGGCCGTCTGATTGTCTGCCGTGGTGAAGGGGAAACCTTTCGGGCGCTGGATGGTCAGGATTACATCGTCACCCCAGATGATTGCGTTATTACCGACGCAAATGGTGTACAGTCTCTGGCCGGGATTATGGGCGGAGAAGCTTCGGGCGCGGATGACGCCACGACTGATGTGTTTGTGGAATGTGCGTTGTTTGACGCCGTGAGTATTGCCCTGAGTGCGCGGCGGGTCGGTATTTCGTCTGATTCCAGCTACCGGTTTGAACGCGGTGTGGACCCGGCATTACCTGTTGCCGCGCTGGAAGCCGCAACGCGCCTGATTATTGATCTGTGCGGAGGGGAAGCCAGCGAAGTTGTTTCTGCTGGCGCACAGCCAGAATGGCAGCGTGACGCATCCCTGCGTTTCAAACGCATGCAGGATCTGGGTGGGTTGGATGTGCCTGCGCAGGAAAGTGTGTCGCTGCTTGAAAAGCTTGGTTTTGAAGTGCGCGACCAGACGGATGACGCTGTGCGCGTCAATGTGCCGTCATGGCGGAATGACATTGCCCAGAAGCCCGTTCTGGCACAGGGAGCAGATATTGCACCGGACGCAGCGGCAAAAGCGGCTGAGGGTGTAAGCCAGATTGAAGCGGAAAGTGATCTGGTGGAGGAAATTCTGCGTCTGAAAGGGTTGGACAGAGTGCCTGCCGTGCCTCTGCCGCCCATCTCTGTTGTACCGGGTACGGCTTTGACGCCACGGCAGGCCCGTGCTGCACGCGCACGGCGTATTCTGGCAGCACGCGGACTGGTTGAAACCGTGGGGTTCTCCTTTGTCTCGCACGAAGAAGCGTTGCGCTTCGGTGGGGCACCTGACAGCCTGCGTCTTCTTAACCCCATTGCCTCTGATCTTGATCAGATGCGCCCAACACCCATGGTCAATCTGGTGTCTGCCGCGCAGCGCAACAGTGCGCGTGGCTGGGCAGATATCGGGTTGTTTGAGGTCGGGCCAGCATTTTCTGAAAACGGCCAGCAGCTTGTGGCCGCTGGCGTGCGGGTGGGCCATACGCCACGGTATCCGGGGCAGGAAAGTGGAGCGGTCTCCTTGTGGGCTGCAAAAGCGGATGCCCTTGAATTGCTGACCCAGCTTGGCATCGCGCCCGAAGCGCTGAATACAACAACAGACGCACCATCATGGTACCATCCGGGCCGGTCTGGCGTGTTGCGGCAGGGGCCAAAAAACATTCTGGCCTATTTTGGTGAGCTTCATCCCTCCCTGCTTCAGGCAGAAGGCATTGATGTGCCGGTGGTTGGGTTTGAAGTGTTGATGGACGCTGTGCCAGACCCGAAGCGCCGCAAGAAATCTGCTCCCAAGCTTTCGGCGTTCCAGCCTGTGCGCCGCGACTTTGCTTTTGTGGTGGAGCGTGATGTTCCGGCAGAAAACCTGCTTCGTGCCGTGCGGGGTGCTGACCGCACTCTGGTCACGAATGTCAGCCTGTTTGACGTGTATGAAGGGCCGCATGTTCCGGAAGGGTATCGCTCCATTGGGGTTGAAGTGACACTTCAGCCAGTGGAAAAAAGCCTGACAGATGCGGAACTTGAAGCCGTGTCTGAGCGGATTGTTGCGGCCGTTGCCAAAACAACAGGCGCAACACTGCGTTAAGATCAGCAGACTGACGATAAGGGGAGAAACTGGATTATGATGCGGCGTGCAAATTTTTTCGGTCTTCCCGTCTGTCGTCTATCTGGGCTTGCGGCTTTAGTTGTATCTGTCGCCGCAGTGGGCTGGTCACAGCCTGCTATGGCTGCGGAGGAAGTAACGGGTGCGGGGTCAAGTTTTGCCGCACCGCTGTATGAGGCGTGGTCAGCAGCGTCCTCAACCAAGACGGGTGTGCGTGTAAATTATCAGACCATTGGGTCTGGCGCAGGGCAGAATCAGGTGTTGGCCGGTACTGTCGCTTTCGGGGCATCAGATGCTCCCATGGCACCAGAACGGCTGACGTCCGGGAAATTGATGCAGTTCCCTACGGCTATTGGGGGCGTGGTTATTATAGTTAATGTGCCGGGCGTGCCGGACGGAAGCCTGCGGTTGAATGGGCCAATTCTGGCAGGCCTGTATGATGGCAGCATCACCGCCTGGAATGATGAGCGTATAGCGGCTCTCAATCCGGGTATAACCCTGCCAGATCTGGCGGTCGCACCGCTGCATCGGGCTGATGGATCTGGCACAACCTATGTTTTCACAGATTACCTCAGCCGCGTTGCGCCAGAATGGTTGAAGCGGGTGGGGAAAGGCACATCCGTTGCATGGCCCATGGGCGCGGGTGCGCGGGGAAATGACGGTATTGCGTCCTATGTGCGCAATACAGAAGGTAGCTTGGGCTACGTGGAATACGCGTATGCCGAACGCAATCACCTCGCCACGGTCCAGTTACAGAACCGGGCGGGAGATTTTGTTGCTCCTACCGCAGAAAGTTTTACCAAAGCAGCCGACGCCGCCACATGGGATGATAATACGCTGACTGCGTCATTGTGTGACACAAACGGTCAAGGGGCATGGCCTATTGTCACCACGACTTATGCGCTGATACCACGCGACAGCCTGAATAAATCAAGAGGTAAAGCGGTTAGCCGTTTCTTCGGCTGGGGCCTGACAGACGGTGAAGCAGAAAGCCGCAAACTGGATTATGTGCCCGTTCCCGTGCGTATTCGTAATGTAGTTTTACATCGGTTGAATGGTTGAAAAGCTGAGTAATTAAATAGATAAAAGCAAGTCATCATTGTTCGGAGCCTTGAATACAGTATCAGATACTCAAGGCTCCGAAATATCAGGAAGCAGAGGCAGAGAGTTTCTCTTGCTTAGTATCCGTCAGATAGGAAAAAGTTGCCTTAACATCGAGAGATAGTTGAGCGATAGAGTTTCGGTTCCGAACTGGGAGTGGGAGCAGGGCGCTGCCAGTCGTCCAACGTTCGCCATTTTCAACATCTTTGTTCCAGCCCGAAAGCGGCTCATCCGATATATGTGTCGTAACTGGGATGATGGTGTTGTTTTCACTCAGCGTTATTGTCCCGATGCAGACACCGAGATATCGGCGGTCATCAACAAACGGACCAATGACATCACTTGGGCGGCTTGCCCGTGATGTGATACGTACGCTTTGTATATGAGACGGAATCACGAACAAATATTGATTGTTTATGGTCCGTGTTGGGTAGAGCACTGTCCCGTTATCAGCAATCAGATGGATGTTGGCGTCTTCTGTTACATTTTTAAGATGATCTGTGGCTTCTAGCCCAAGCAATTGAGCGCGGAGAGAAAATTTCTCAAACAGAGGCTCAACAAAGGCCCGGTCAACAGTCAGAGGCGCAGCAGCATTCCCCCATGTTTTTGAGGGATGGCCGCCCAGAGTCACCACTGTTCCCGAGGAACGGAATGAGTGCCTGTTTCCGGTATCAAGGTAGCTTTCAGTCAGAGCGCCGTCAGCCATAATGACAGAGTGATCATCTGTTTCGATATGATAATAGGTGTATGACGAGATGGTTTTATCGTAAAAAATGGTCTGATTATTGACCAGCATGCGGACGGGAACAAATTTTCCGTCAAGAAATAGACAATGCTCTGAAGTAATCAGCATATCTTTATAGGGGACACCATCAGAGAGTGCATTTTTAAGGATGCGGACGGGCCAGCCTGCGAGATCATCAGGATGATTGGGTTTGACTGTACATGCCGCTTTTCCTGCCCAACTGACCGTGCGCGTAATGGGCGAGCCATTTACGTAGGCCGTAATAGTGTCACCGACAGTCAGGCTTTCGACAGGACAGTCACCCGTTGGAGTGCTTATAAGGGTCCCGGCTAAAAAACAGACAGTGAGTTCGTTATTGCTATTGGTTGTTGCAACGACTTGCAAGCTGCCTGAGGCTGATGAGGAGTCAGGGTAAATAGCCCCAATACCATAACTATCTCCTGACGATGTAATTGTGCCTAAGGTTTGTCCGGAGCTGTTTTTAAGTGTAATGACTGAAATATCTGTCTTTTTTGTATAAGTAACAGAGCTTTTGCTTAAAGAGACACCGTTTGATTTTAAAAATGTTAATACGTTACTATGGTTTATTCCAAAATTCCCACTTATGGTGAGATTAATGGGCTTTGTAGCCGAAAGATTTGTTAGCTGAATATTGGACTTTTCGCCTGAAAAATCAAAACTGGTATCGGTATCTGTGGCAGCGTTAAAAACTATTGTCTGATTATTGCTGACTGTAATGGTCATTTGGAATCTCCATTCGTGTGATATTTTTTAACCAAGCTTCAAAAGAGAAGGCAACCTATAAAATCAACCTCACGATTCTTTGTTAGAAAAATAAAATCACACTCACTACGATGAGCACAAGGATTTCCGTTCCGAATACAGCGATCATTGGGTGTGGAGGATAAGGTGTCTGAAATAACGAATAAGATCCGGTCTCTGGCAGAAAAAAACAGGTGTATTTTAGTAATAATCTCTTCTGTCTTGATTGGGGTGGGAATACCTTTCTGTGCAAAAGCGGATGAACCTCAATACGGGGCGGAGCTTGAAGGGTTTACTTACCCTTATCCGGTAAAGTACTACGCGTTTTCATCCCAACGGCAGTCCCTTCATATGGCGTATATGGATGTGCCGCCGCGCTCTCCTAATGGGCGAACGGCCGTGTTGCTGCATGGCAAGAATTTTTGTGCTGCAACGTGGCAGCAGACCATACAGGAACTGGCGGCTGCCGGTTTCAGGGTGGTTGCACCAGACCAAATCGGCTTTTGCAAATCGAGCAAACCGGCAGCATATCAATTCAGTTTTCAGCAACTGGCCCGTAACACACATGATTTGCTGACTAATCTGGGGATAAAAGATCCTGTTCTGATTGGCCATTCAACCGGGGGCATGTTGGCGGTACGGTATGCCTTGATGTACCCTGCGCAGACTGCACAACTGGTTCTGGTTGACCCTATTGGCTTGGAAGACTGGAAAGCCAAGGGCGTGCCACCGTTGAGCGTGGACCAATGGTATGACCGCGAGCGGGCGACAACTGCTGACAGCATACGCGCGTATGAAAAGCAGACGTATTACGCAGGCGACTGGCGGCCTGATTATGAAAAATGGGTACAGATGTTAGCCGGGCTATACCGCGGGCCAGGAAAGCTGGCTGTCGCATGGAATTCGGCCCTGCTTTACGACATGATCTATACACAGCCTGTGTATTATGAATTGGGAAATATAACTGTTCCCACAACGCTGATTATTGGTGATAAAGATAATACAGCCATTGGAAAGGCCTCAGCGCCGCCAGATGTGCAAAAGCAGTTAGGGCATTATCCAGAACTGGGTCGAGCGGCTGCAAAGACTATTCCTAATGCGAAGCTGATTGAATTCGCCGATTTGGGACATTCCCCGCAAATTCAGGACCCGGTTGGTTTTCATAAGGTGTTGTTACAGGTTCTTTCCGAAAAACAGGGCCAAAAACGCTAAGTGTGATTGTTTCTGCGTTTAGCAGGGTCACGGCGCTTCTTATTATGCAGGCATAACGTGCAGCCAAGACTGATAATGGCTGCATACAGGCCCAGTAGTCCAATATGGGCAATAAGAAGACGGCCCGCATTGTGGGAAAGACTACCGACAAAAAAAGAGGCAGCCAGAAGCAGAAATCCAAACGCACGTATCAGGATCTGCTGTTTGTGGGGCAGTGGTGGCGTGAAAAGTTCTGATGCCTGCCGTGGGGTGGCGGCTGCCAGCAGACATACGGCCAGAAGCCCGATGAAGGAGAGCGGTAGAAGCATTAGCTCTGTTTTTTTCGATACGGGGTGTAGCGCATGGCGTAACGCATGAGGACTGCAATCCCGAGTGACACCAGAGATACCGCCCACTCGATAGGGGAGTGTGGTATGCCACCAATCAGGGAAATAATTAGGCAGGTCAGGCTGCTTATTGCCAAGGTTTCTCGCCACGCTGCATTAGGTCGTCTGACCATCGCGAACAGAAGAATGGCGGCCCAAATGCAGAAAACGGCTCTGACTTCCATTTGAGCACGGTTGGCAAGGAATGGTGGCAAAACACGATTAGCAATGAAATAGCCAGCGAATGCGGTTGGAGTGCCCATCATCATGCCAATATTCAGGCGTTCGACCAGTTTAAACCCCAGCCCTTGCTGACGGTGACAACGCTTGCTGGTCCAGAGTTGCAGCCCTGTGCAGATAAGGGCTGCAAGACTCAGGCCGGATAAAAAATAAAGCCAGCGCGTAACGTAAGGCGCAAAATACGCTACGTGTAACCCGTAAAGAAAACGATAAAACCCCATGACAGGGCGAGTTTCCCTGTGTTCTGCCAGCAGCTTACCTGTAATGCCGTCGTAACTGAGCGTATGATTTTCAACGCCTACGCCAGACACGCTGGGAATAGCGTTAAAGGTGATAACAGCGTTGCTGTCTGACGGGTTGGTAACGGTGATACGCGCCAGGCCATTGGGGGCAAAGTGATGCCTTACATCCGCAAGCAGTGGGCCGAACGCGGTGAGGGAACCGGGTTTCCCGCTGGCTTCACGTTCGATAGTCGCTGGGCTGAAATCATGGGTTAGGGCAGAAAAATCCTGCTTATAAAGCGTTGTCAGACCCCAGGGCATGATCATGTTGGCGAGGGTGATTGCGCCTGTAAAGGCAATCATCAAGTGAAAAGGCAGCGCCACGACCCCCAACAGATTATGAGCATCCAGCCAGCTTCTTTGTCCTTTGCCGGGACGAAAGGTGAAAAAATCCAGAAAAATGCGTTTGTGGGCAACAATTCCTGTTAGCAGGATCAACACAAGGGCCAGTGCGGCTACGGCGGCAATCAGTCGTCCCCATGGGTAAGGCAGTTGCAGTTCAAAGTGGAACCGGAAAAAGAACTCTCCGCCCAATGTGTCGCGTAAAACATCGGGGGCACCTGTTTTGGGATCAAGCGCATGTTGAGCGTAAGAGGTCCCGTCCTCCCAAACCGCATAGGTAAAAGGAGTACGGGGGCTTGGTGCTTCCAGATACCACGCAGGCGCGTGTGCTGCGTGAGCGGTAAGCCAGCCGATGGCAGCTTGTGTTGCTGTATCCGCGTCAGTTAGTCGGCCATGCAGTTCAGGCCGCATCCATGAACTAATTTCAGGCCGAAAGACGCTTAACGTGCCTGCCAGCGTAATGGCCAGAAGTAGCCAGCCAATAACCAACCCTGACCATGTATGAAGCCACGCCATGGAGGCACGGAATGTGGGTTTCATGGTCTCCATCCACCCAGAATGGCGGCACTTGCCAGACATATGGCAACGCATAGAACCATACCCCATGCACGGACCGCCGTGCGGGCAGCAAAGCAGACCATGACCATAATCGGCCAGCAGATCAGCCCCATCAGCGTGGAGATAATGGTGGCGTCCAGCCGCGCCAGCGGCAGCAAGCGTGCGGAGGCAATAGCCAGCAGAGAGGCGCAAAGATACCCCCCACCGACACCGGCAAGGATGCGGCCAGCAATAATCAGTCGGTCATGCTTGGTCAGCAGGTTGGTTTTTTTTGTCTTGTGCTCTGATAAGGCGCTAACAGGCCCGGCGGAGGGAAAGGGGGCTCCCATTTATCGTGTTCCGTCTGTAAAACGCGTGCCGCGCTTTTGCTTGGTCGGGCAACGCGTGAAAATAACGGAATACATGGACAGGCCCTTCGGTTACGGGCTGCACCATGTTGGTTGTGAGACTGATTCGCAATAAGAGAATGTAGAAAACGAACATTTTGGCTGTTTTGTAAGGCGTCGGGCTGAACCATATTCCGTCCACCACATAATCGACAGGAAGCTCTGGTGTCTTAAAGGGGCTCCCAAAAACCGGCCTTTTTCTGCGGTCTGGAGCATGTTGTGCGCAGCTATCCCGCCTAAATCCCGGAATTGTCCCGTCTTTCATCCACAGATTCTGTGGATAACACCGTTGGGGGCGGTAAGGTGTCAGGCGTGGGGCAGGGCTGCGGCTTCGTTCAGAAGTTCCTGCTCATGCACATCAAGCTGGCGGGACAGCAGGCGTTCCGTTTCATCATTGATTTTACGGTCGTGCAGAAGTTCGCGCAGTCTTTTTCGTTGTGCACGGATAATCCGTAATCTGATGGCAACTTCTGTACGCCGGTTACGCAATGACATTTCGCGGTTGGTGCCGGGGTCGGGCTGTTTGCTATCAAGTGTTTGTTGAAGTTCCTGATATTCCTGCAACAGAAGGGGCACGGCATGTGCAATTTCGGCCGCATCGGTCGGGGCTGCAGCATCAGTTTTGCTGCGCGTGGTTTCGTTTTTCAGCACCATTAATGCGACATTGACCATTTCTAGTCGTGTCGCATCCAGTTCCTGCTGTGTGCCTGTAATTTGCGATGGGAGAGGTAGCAGGCGGAGGGCAAAAGGCAGCAAGAGACTGGCCATAATCAGGGAACTGATAATCACCCCCGCAGCGAGCGTAATCAGCAAGGCCCGTTCAGGAAAATCGGTTGCAGGGGGTAGGGTCAGAATAGCTGCCAGAGTAATGGTGCCTCGGGTGCCCGCCAGTGCCAGCACCAGCTTTTCACCCCAACTTGGCACAACGCAGGGAATATGGCGCAGTCGGGCAACGCACTGACGAACAAAAGCTGACAGCGTCACCCAGATCAGGCGGATGAGTGTCATGACAGCCTGAAGGCCCAGAATGGCCAGAAGCAGGCTCCATAAAGAGAGCCCTTCAGACTGAATGGTAGCTTGTGCTTCCTGAACAAGGTGAGGAAGCTGAAGACCAAGAAGCAGAAACACCAGACCATTCAGCGTGAACGACACCATGTCCCATATCGCGGTGGCCCGCATGCGGGTTTCAATCTGGGTTTCATTCATCACCCCTGTCAGCCGAATGGTCATGCCACCTGCAACAACCGCCAGAATGCCGGAGGTGGAGATATGCTCGGCTGCCAGATACACGGCAAAAGGAATCATCAGCGCCAGAAGGGCATGGCTTGGTGGGTCATCATACCCACGCCGCAGCAGGAAGATTTCCAGCCTGCTGGAAAGCATGCCAATGACAATGCCGGTCAGAATACCGCCCAGAGCAACCCAGACAAAATTGGCTGATGCTGCTTTTAGTGAAAAAAGCCCTGTCGTTGCGGCAGCGACGGCAAACTTGAAACAGACCAGACCCGATGCGTCATTCAGCAGTGCTTCACCACTGAGCAGATAGAGAATACGGGGCGGGACACGCCCACCGCGCAGAATACCAGATACTGAAATGGCATCTGTCGGGGAAAGGGCTCCTGCCAAGGCAAACGCCGCGGCAAGCGAGATTGCGGGTAGAAGCCAATGCAGGAAATAACCGCCACCTGTTGTGCTTAAAACTACCAGCCCAACAGACATGGCGGCAATTATGTGCCGTAACTCCCCAAATTCACGCATGGGAATACGGTAGGCATCGACAAACAGCAGCGGCGAGATGAACAGCAGCAGAAACAGGTTGTTATCAAGCCCAACATTCAAACCGGCCAAAGCCGCCGTGGCTCCCGCCGCAATCTGGAGCAGCGGCATGGGGATATGCAGGTTGAGAACACGGGCAATAATGCCCGTCACCCCCGTGATGGTGAGAAGCGACAGCGCGAGGAGTGTTTCTTGCATTGCGGGGGGCGGGTTTTCCTGACAGGCGACAGCATGAGGCTGGCCGCTAAAAAGCATCTGGCCAGTATCATAAGCCGGAGGGGCAGACCAGCAATCCGTTTCGGGTAACGGCTCCGCGTTAATGGGCTATCTGCTCTCTGGCAGCGACCTAAGTGCTGGTCGGGGAATAGTCTGTTGTCAGCCCCCAGCGGTTATACGCATTCAATGCGCAACAATCCCGGAGTTGTTCTGCGTCTTATCCACAGATTCTGTGGATAACGAAAAGAGGCTGCCTACTGAACCCAAACCTGTGAGAAGAAAACCTGATTGACGGTTGTGTAGAAAAAATTACCTAACCGGGGAGAGGTAATCAGCACTGTATCTTTCTCAATCAATGGCGCGATAGGTGCTTGTTCCATTACCAGTCTGTCTGCCTGCCGCCATAAGGCTTCAGTTTGTTGCTGGGTAAGCGAAACATCGGTTTTTGCACGGTCCATCAGGGTCTGAATCTGTTTGTTGCAGAAACCCGGAATGTTGATGGAACTGTCAGAATTGGGGTGAAAGTTCTCACACCCCAGAAGATCATCCAGAAAGTTGGAAGGTGAGGGATAATCCGCCGACCAGTCTTTGAGCGCTATCTGCACTTTGTTGGATGAATTCTGCATGTAATTGAACGCGACCGAACTGCTTAGGGGCCGCAGGGTGGCTTGATAGCCAATAGCCTGCAGCATGTCGCGGATCCATGTGCCCATGGCTAGGTCAATACTGGTGTTGGCGGTTATCAGCGTTACTTTCTGGCCGCTTGTGCCGCTTTCCTTTACCAGTTGGCGTGCTTTTTCCAGATCCGGACTATGCCATGTCTGCGCCGGGGCAGAAGGCGAGGCTTCTTTGGTATAAAAGCAGAAATCGGTCGCGGCGGGCAGGGACGATGGCAACATGCCGCACAGGGGGCGGGCAATGCCGGGGCCACCATAAAAAATGACCATCGCCTTGCGGTTAACGGCATAATTGACGGCCTGCCGTGCCTTCTGCACGTTGAATGGCGGCAGATTGACGTTCATGGGCAGAAAATACATGGCCGCGTGTGGCATGACATAGGTCTGGGCCGTATAGCGACTACCTAATTCACCGAGGCGATCCATCGGAATGGCGTCAGCCATCCAGTCATACTGTCCGTTTTCAACCGCTGTAACCGCCGCTTCATCCGGGATGCCAAAGGTGTAAGCAATCGCGTCCGGATAACCTTCGGGTTGGGCCTCCGCGCTCCATTGCCTGAAAGCCGGGTTGCGGCCAAGAGTGAGAAACTTGTTCGGGTCGTAAGCGGTAATGGCATAAGGGCCAGTGCTGGGAATAGGCACATTGCCACTATCATGATCGGGTGTTTCTGCCGGAACAATAACGGCGTGAGTAAACGCCAGCTTTTGGAGAAATTCAGTATCAGGCTGTGTCAGGTGGAAGGTGACTGTGCGCCGCGCCGGGTCTTCCTCAAGCCCGCCTTTCAGCGTGCAGGTGGCCGGTGTTTTCAGGCAGGCCTCAGCCCCGACAATCGCAGAGTAAAATGACCCGGCAGTGGGAGAGCCAACCTTGAAAATACGACGGATAGAGGCTGTGACATCCGCCGTGGTCAGGGTTTTACCGTTTGAAAACCGGATGTCTGGCCGCAGAGTAAACACATAGGTCAGTCCCCCATCCTGCGGTGTGGGCAGGTTTTCTGCCAGATCAGCCACGACTGTATTGCCATCAGGCCCCGGGACTTTTTTGAACGTCGTCAGACCGTCATACACGACAGCAAACAGGTTGATGTATTTGGCCGTATAATTGATCTGCGGATCAAGCGTGCCGCCAGATGCCGAGGCAACCAGCCGCAATGTGCCCCCACGATGCTGGGCCAGAAGTGTTGGGGAAATAATCTGGCCATCCGTCGCAGCACGCGCTGCCTGCCCGAACGCCGAGGGGGCGGTCAGGCCACAGCCTAGGGCCGCCAGGCAGGCAAAACCGAAACGGAAAGCACGCGGGGCCAGAGCCCTCTTACTGCGCGTTAGGGGCATTCGTTTCCACAGCGGGCGGTGTGGTCTGATCTGGGCTGAGGAAATGGGAAAAGCTTTTGAACAGCGAACTAAGCAAGAAAATGCCCAGAATCAGCGTAACAATGACAATACCCAGACGCACCAGTTTATTCGGCATAAAACCGTTCCTTATCGGTAAGAAGATGAGGATGATGCAGGCGGTTTATACCAGCGCGGATACTGTTCCCCATGATGTGTGCGGGGATGGTAAATGTGCTGCGGGTGTGAGTCGTCAGCACAGGCGCTCAGGCCCAGAAGGCTTACAAGCATCAGGCCCGGAAGCGCCAGAAAATGGCATGTGAAACGTTTCATGCCCAAACCATACTGATATTCGGGGCGGCAGGAAAGACGTGATCCGTCACGCGCCCCCAACACCTTTGCCGACCATATCCAGCGGATTAACAAGCCGGTCAAAGGTTTCCCCATCCAGATAACCTGATTTCAGCGCGGCTTCACGCAGGCTGAGGTCATGTTCAATGGCAATATGGGCAATTTCTGCTGCTTTATCATACCCGATAGCCGGACTGAGTGCTGTAACCAGCATGACAGAGCCGTTGACATAATGCGCCAGCTTGTCCCGGTTCAGGGATGTCCCTTCAACCGAGAAAACGCGGAAATTATGACAGCCATCTGCCAGAATGCGGATACTGTGCAGACAGTTTGCCAGAATGACGGGGCGCATGACGTTCAGGTCAAGCTGGCCCTGACTGGCGGCAACAGCGACTGTGTTATCGTTTCCCAGAACCTGAGTTGCAATCATGACCATGGCTTCACACTGGGTTGGGTTCACCTTGCCGGGCATGATGGAAGAACCGGGTTCATTTTCAGGGAGCAGAAGTTCGCCCAGACCACAGCGCGGGCCGGATGCCAGCCAGCGCATGTCATTGGCAATTTTCAGCAGCGGTACAGCCAGCCCCCGCAACCCGGCAGAGGCTCGGACCATGGCATCAAGCCCGCTTAATGCTGCAAATTTATTCGGCGCAGTCTTGAACGGACGCCCAGTCAGGGCCGCTATTTTTGCAGCAATCGCCTTGCTGAAGCCTGCTGGCGCATTCAGGCCTGTGCCAACCGCCGTGCCGCCTGCGGCCAGTTCAAACAGGGCTTCACGCGCATGGCGCAGATTTTTCAGGGCGTCTTCAAGCAGACTGGCCCAGCCTGACCATTCCTGCCCGACTGTCAGTGGCACAGCGTCCTGTAAATGGGTGCGGCCAATTTTGACCACGTCCATCCATTCATCCGCTTTGCTACGCAGGGTTTCGATCAGTTTTTCAACCGATGGGATGAGACGATCTTCTATCTCAAGGAGTGTGACAACGTGCATGGCTGTGGGGAAGGAGTCATTGCTCGACTGCCCCATATTCACATCATCATTGGGATGGATGGGTTTTTGTGACCCGATTTCTCCGCCAACCAACTGTATGGCCCGATTGGCAATGACTTCATTAACATTCATGTTGGTCTGGGTGCCGGACCCTGTCTGCCAGACAAAAAGCGGAAAATGGTCATCCAGCTTGCCTTCCGTGACTTCATCCGCCACGCGGGCAATCAGGTCAGCTTTCCATTCCGGCATACGGCCTTCCGCAGCGTTAACCAGTGCCGCTGCTTTTTTAACAATACCATAGGCATGGTACAGCGGCAGGGGCATGCGGTCTGTGCCGATTGAAAAATGCACCAGACTGCGCTGGGTCTGCGCACCCCAGTATTTGTTGGCCGGAACCTCAATCTGCCCCATCGAATCCCGCTCGCTGCGCGTCCCTTCGGCCTGAATGCCAATGGGGCAGGGGGTAATGGTTGGTATTGCTGTCATGGTCAGGTTCCCTCTGTTTCGGGCTTGGGCCGTCTACTGGCCGCACAGGATGCGGGGTTCTGGGGCATAATATGGGGCTGATAACGTCTGTGGCAGCGTACGGGCGGCACAAAGAAAGGTCACAAGTCAGCGACCAATCGGCTTTTGGCGCGTTAGTGCTTCGTGCGGCGTCAGGGGATGGGGAGATATTTATGTTCTTGATGAAATATCTTCAGAAGGTGTGGTCTGACCGATCGGTCATATGCTAGAAGCGAAAAAAATAAATTCCGGGACAGCCCGCCATTTTGGTGCCGTATCACCGTGGTAAGGAGTGCCTGTGAAAAAAATAAGATGGATTTTGGACGGAGAGGCTGAGACGGCATGGCGGTAACTGGTCTGGCTGCGGTACTGCTTGCCATTGGTCTTCTTCTTGTCATTGTCAGCACGGTGCAGCCGATTGCGCGCAGGCTGGAACTTTCTGAAACCGTGCTGCTGGCTATTGTCGGCATTATTATTGGTAGTCTGGCAGATTTCGCGCTGCGTAATTCGCATTTGTCAGCCCTGAACGGGCTGGCGGAAATGCTGCTTGATTTCCCCATTAACAGTGAAGCGTTTCTGCTTATCTTCCTGCCCGTTCTGGTGTTTCAGGGCGCGTTGGCTATTGATGTCAGGCGTCTGGCGCATGAAACCGCCACGGTTCTGCTTCTTGCCGTTGTGGCCGTCGTGGTTTCTACCGCGACCATTGGCTTTGCCCTGCTGCCTTTTGCGGGTATGCCGCTGGTGGTGTGCCTGCTGTTGGGGTCAATTGTCGCGACAACCGACCCATCCGCTGTCGCGGGTATTTTCCGTGACATTGGAGCCGCAACCCGTTTGACACGACTGGTTGAAGGGGAGGCGTTGCTGAATGACGCAGCGGCTATTTCCATCTTCTCCATCCTGTTGCCGTCAGTCACATTGCACCACGCCATTCACCCCGGTGAAGCGGTTATTTCCTTCGTGGTGTCCTTTGTCGGGGCGTTGATTGTCGGGGTGGTATTTGGCCAATTGACCCTGATGATGATTACGGCTCTGGGCGGTTCTCCCGCGGCCGAAATCACGCTGACTGTCGCCCTGCCATATGTGGCCTATATTGTTTCAGATGAATTTCTGGGTGTTTCCGGTGTGGTGGCAACGGCTGCGGCAGGGTTGACGCTGTCCGTCTATGGGCCATCGACCTTCAGACCGCAGACATGGTTGTTCCTGAACCAGTTGTGGCAACAGCTTGTGTTCTGGGCAGGGTCGTTGGTGTTCGTGCTGGCTTCCATGCTGGTGCCGCATCTGCTGGTTGGCATGACACGTTGGGATTGCGTGTTGATCCTGATTGCCAGTGTTGCTGGGCTTGCGGCGCGTGGCGCGGTGGTGTTCGGGCTGCTGCCTTTTCTGGCCATGACCAAGCTTTCGCCTCCTGTGCCCACACCGTTCAAGGTGACCATGGTGTGGGGTGGTTTGCGTGGAGCCATTACGTTGGCGCTGGCGCTGGCTGTTACTGAAAACGAACGTGTTTCCACCCCTGTGGCGCACTTCATCGGTATTCTGGCGACTGGCTTTGTGCTGATTACCCTGTTGCTGAATGGCACAACGCTGCGGTCACTGGTGCTGTTTCTCAAGCTGGATAAGCTTTCCCCCATTGATGAAGCGATGCGGCATCAGGTGCTAAGCATCGGTCTGGACAATGTGAAGGAGCGCGCCGCCAAACTGGGTGATGAGCTTGGTTTTTCAGTTGATTCAACGCAATCTGTTTTGCAGCAGGTTGATCGCCGAGCACATGAGGAACAGGCCGCCAATGAGTTTGATACGGCGTTGGGCGATACCCAGCGTGTGAATCTGGCCCTGATTACCATAGCCAGTCAGGAACGGTCTGTTCTGCTTGATCTGTTCCGTATTCAGGGCCTGTCACGCCGTGTGATGGAAACTCTGTTGCGTAGTAGTGAAGCGGCGATTGACGGTGCGCGCCTTGAAGGGCGTCTGGGTTACGTGCGTGCCCTGCGGCGGCGGCTAAGTCCGTCGTTGCGTTTCAAAACGGCGCAGTGGGTCCATAATCACCTACATATCGATCGGCCCTTGATGCTGTGTATGGCCGAACGGTTTGAAATGCTGATGGTGGCACATTTTGTGTCCATCTCTCTGACCCGCTTTATGCGCGAACGGCTGGAACCTACCCTTGGCCCCCGTATTGGGGAAATTGTGGCCGAGGTTCTTCAACGTCAGCGCAAGTTGCTGAATGAGGCGCTGGAGACATTGCGCCTTCATTATCATGGCTATTCAGAAGCACTTGAAAACCGGATTTTCCGGCAGATTGTGCTGCGTCTGGAAGGCGAGGAATATGACTCGCTGCTTTCTGAATCGCTGATCAGTGATGAACTGAACCGCGAACTGATGAAAGAACTGGAACGCCGCCGCAGTCGTCTGGACAAGCCGCTTAGCTTTGATCTGAAAAGCGGTATTGAAAACCGCTTGAAACATGCGGCTGTGTTCCGTGGTTTGCCGGGGGCTGAGCTGCACGATCTGGCAACGACAACATCCCTGCGTTTTGTTGCCCCGCAGGAATTGATCTGCCGACGGGGCCGCAGAATTCGCAATGTCTACTTTATTAGTGCAGGGCTGGCTGAATCGCACGTTGCGGAGCGGGATATTCTGTATGGCGCGGGTGATCTGATTGGTGCGTTGGGCGCACACAAGAATATCCGGTGTTCTGCCAGCATTCGTGCCGTGCAGTTCGGGCATTTCATGGTAATCAGTGCGTCGCGCTTCCGTCGTTTGGTGGAGGAATATCCGATTGTGCTGGAAAACATCGAGAACCTTCGGCGCAGGCGCGAAGAAGGTGAACGTGCCATCAAACTGGTGCCCGGCCAGAAGATAGAAGGCGACGATGCTGAACGTCCGGGTGTTGCGGCACAGGCGTTGCTGGGCGTTGACCGCAACAGGCTGCCGCCGCCCGCAACATCCTCCTGATGGGCCGTGAGCCGAAGAGCATATAGCTTCGGAATGGACACCTAATAAAAAGGGCTCCCTGCATGATGCGGGGAGCCCTTTTTGCGGAGAAGATGACTTTATTCAGAAGCCGTTTGAAGGCGGCAACTGGTTGTGCTCGCTCTGGCGGAGGGCGAGGCCGATCTGCACCCAGCCAATGCCGCTGGCAATCAGTTCTACAGCAATGAAGGTGCCAATTAGCCACAGGCCAGACCACGGTAGCGTGAAATAGAGGCTCAGGCCGACCAGCAGGCTGATCACACCACCAAACAGCACAATCCCCCAGCCCGGAAGGGGACGGGACTGAATGGCCAGAATGCAGCGCATGATGCCCACGACAATGAAGCAGGCCGCAGCAAACAGCGTGATTAGACCTGCGCCCGTGACAGGTTCTTCAATAATCATGACACCGGCAATGATGTAGAGCACACCGGCGAGGAAAGAGAACAGAAAGCCGCTCCAGTCACGCACGGCGAAGGCGTGGATCATCTGCATGACGCCCGCAATAATCAGCAGCACACCGATAAAAATGGTGCTGGCCAACGTGACAGAAACGGCGTCAATCGCGGCAATGAAACCAAGAGCTATCAGGGCGATACCCAGCCCCACAAACAGCCCCCATTTTCTGGCGAATGGCATGGCAAAATATCCTTTTTGACCGTTATGCGGCTATATTACGCTACTTTGCCAAAGACAGACAGAAATACCGCTACCGGATGGATGCAAACCAGACGGGTGACGCCAGAAAGCCTGATAAACTGGCTTTCTATAACGCCGGTCAGGCTGCATGAGTTGACAGAAGCACCGTCTTTCCGTAATGGCTGCCCCCATTGTCGGGAATGTGGACAGGACGGCTGCCAGATGGACTATGCTCCCATCTGGTGGTGATACGGACTGCGCCCGCTCTGATCCGTGGGGGACAGAGACTACCGGCGCAATAGCAGGCAGGGCAGCGTCAAGCAGCCTTGCATGTGTGTAGTGGAAGAGAAGAGCGCAGTATGAGCAAGCGCCTCGAGAGCAAATATAAAATTAACCGTCGCCTTGGCGTCAACCTGTGGGGCCGTGCAAAGTCTCCGGTTAACCGTCGCGAATACGGTCCTGGCCAGCATGGTCAGCGTCGTAAAGGCAAGCCTTCTGACTTCTCTGTTCAGCTTATGGCTAAGCAGAAGCTGAAGGGCTACTACGGTAACATCAGCGAAAAGCAGTTCCGTCGTTATTATCAGGAAGCCGTTCGTCGCAAAGGCGATACGTCTGAAAACCTGATCAACCTGCTTGAGCGTCGTCTGGATGCGGTTATCTACCGCATGAAGTTCGCCATCACGCCGTTTGCTGCCCGTCAGTTCATCAACCACGGTCACGTGCTGGTGAATGGCCGCAAGATGAACATCCCGTCCTATCTGGTTAAAGATGGCGACGTGATCGAAATCCGCGAAAAGTCCAAGCAGCTTGCTATCGTTCTGGATGCAACGCAGACCACAGAACGCGATGTGCCAGAATACATCGAAGTTGATCACCGCCAGATGAAGGGTACCTTCATCCGTGGTCCGAAGTTCTCTGACGTGCCGTATCCGGTGCAGATGGAACCGAACCTGGTGGTTGAATACTACTCTCGTTAATCGGCGCTTCGGCCCGATTTGTGCAGCGCCGGGTGGAGGGCAACCTCTCAACCCGGCGTTTGCCGTTCTATCCCTGTTATTTAAGCCGGATTGTCCGTTATGTCTGATGCGCCCGTTACCGAACTGAGCACGGAAATTGCCCGCCGCCGTACGTTTGCGATCATCTCGCATCCGGATGCTGGTAAGACCACGCTGACAGAACGGATACTGCGTGCCGGTGGGGCCATTCAGCTTGCAGGGAACGTACGTGCCAAAGGCGAACGCCGCCGCACCCGGTCAGACTGGATGTCAATTGAACGCGACCGCGGGATTTCCGTCGTCAGTTCTGTGATGACGTTTGAATATGGTGGCTGCATTTTCAACTTGCTTGATACGCCGGGACATGAAGACTTTTCGGAAGATACTTACCGCACGCTGACAGCCGTTGATTCGGCCGTCATGGTAATTGACGCGGCCAAGGGCATTGAAGACCGGACACGCAAACTGTTCGAAATCTGCCGCCTGCGCGATATTCCGATTGTGACGTTCATCAATAAGATGGACCGTGAAGCCCAGGATCCGTTTGATCTGCTGGAAGAAGTTGCGTCGTCTCTCGCGCTTGATACATCGCCGGCAACATGGCCCGTAGGGCGTGCCGCAAAATTTGTCGGCACGTATGACCTGCTGACCAAGACTCTGCACACGCAGGAAGACCTGCCACAATCAGACCCACGTATGGTGCAACTTGCTGAAGAGCTTGAACTGGCCGAAGGCGTTTTGCCGCCATTTGACCGTGAAGCCTTCGATGCCGGCCATTTGACGCCCGTCTTCTTTGGCAGCGCCATGAAGGAAATTGGCGTGACTGATTTGCTGGATGCGCTGGTGTCTTTCGGCCCATCCCCGCGTAATCAGGTTGCGGAAAGCCGTACCGTTCAGGCTGACGAACCGGAAATGACGGCGTTGGTTTTCAAAATTCAGGCCAACATGGACCCCAACCATCGGGACCGTATTGCTTTTGCCCGTATCTGCTCTGGTAAGCTGACGCGCGGGATGCGTCTGCATCATACGCGCACGGGCAAGAGTTTTGCCGTGCATACACCGCAGTTCTTTTTTGCGCGTGATCGTCAACTGGCAGAAGAAGCCTTTGCTGGTGACGTGGTAGGGATTCCCAACCATGGCACTCTGCGCATTGGCGACACACTGACTGAAAATGAAAATCTGAGCTTTACGGGTGTGCCGCATTTTGCGCCAGAAATTCTGCGGCGTGTGCGGCTGGATGATGCCATGAAGGCCAAGAAGCTGAAGCAGGCACTCACCCAGCTTGCGGAAGAAGGGGTGGTGCAGTTGTTCCGCCCGCAGGATGGCGCACAGCCGATTGTTGGCGTGGTGGGAACGTTGCAGCTTGATGTGCTTCAGGCGCGTCTGAAAGCTGAATATGGCGTGGCTATTGGTTTTGACTCAACACCCTTCTCGCTTGCCCGGTGGATCACGGGGCCGCGTGATAAAATTGAAGCCTTTGCGCAGGTAAACCGCACCGCAATGGCTGATGATCTGGATGATGATCCGGTTTTTCTGGCAACATCCGCCTTTATGATGCGCCGCACGCAGGAACAGAATCCCGATATTGCGTTCCATGATATCAAGCAGATCGGGATTGAAATTAAGTAACGCGGTTTAAGACACTAAAGGCTCACACAGCCTGTAGCAAAGCGCGGGATGTCGGCAGTAAATCGTCACGGTTTAGCCAACTTTCCCGCTCTGCTTTTGTAACCAAAACAAGTTGATCATATTCCGTATTTCCAGATGCCTGCCATTTCGCTTTTACCTCTGCAAAGCTGAGGCTGGTCTCAAGCTGAATCCCAATATCCAGAATACGTGTGCCCGGATGGCGGGCAATCAGGCTGGGATTACCTACCGTCAAGCTATGGGCCGGTAGGCCAAGTTCTTCTTCTGCTTCAGCCAGAATTTGCTCTGCCAGATCAACCTGCGTGTTCCCATCGTGGCGTCGTTCTATGCTGCCCGCAGGGGGGCTTTGCCAGAAATTGCCTTGGTAAAGAGAGGAAGGGTGCCGTCTTCCCAAAATATAACCGTCGGGTGTTTTGACCAATCCGATAACAGCCAGTGGTTGTAACTTCAGGATAGGAAAAAGAGACGGTTTTTTCATTTGTGCTAAAACAAAACGGTATTCTGTCCAGTGCCCCTGTATTTCTGTGGCAGTAATTTTATCGGCTGAAAAAACGCACCCATTGAAAAGGGCGGGAGATTTTTGCTGCGCGTCTTCCCAAAGCTGGTTGATTTCGGCTTCTCTCTCGGCTGAAGGACGAGAAAGACTATCGCGAACAACTACGCGGCAGGTAGGGGAAAGCGGTAAAATCGGCCACTGGCCAGAAAAACGGGCTATCATGGGGGCAATGATACTGTTTTCAGAATTATATAAAAACACATCTTCAGAGTATGGCTGCACTCTTTTAATGGCTAAAATAACAGTCAAAATAAATCAGACCATAGAACCGATAGAGCGGCATATTTATAAGGATAAATCTACATCGTGAAAGAAATTATAGTCTATATTTTATCTTTACCCAGTAGTCTCTTGCTGTGTGGCGGCATTATTGGCGCGTTAGTAAGTGTTTTTTGCCAAAAAAGAGACGTTTCTTTACGAAGGGTAATAAAAATTCAGGTCGTTTTTCTACTGCTTATTCCCATTTTATTGGTATTTACAATCAACTATACCATGTTGGCGCTGGCTGTTTTATATCCCTACCTCTGTGTATCAGCCATAGCGTTATTCTGGCTGGTTTGGTTGGGATTTCGGTTATTTAGAAAATAAAAATATCAGAAAGACGGAAGACAGGGCCGAAGCCCCATCTTCTGCCAAATACCAAAACTTAGACCAACTGCTGCTTCAGAGCGGCTGTCAGATCTTTGGTAGAAGCGTCACCGCCCAGATCCTTGGTGCGCAGGCCACCATCGGTGATGACCTTCTTGATAGCCAGATCAATGCGGTCTGCCAGATCCTGACGCCCAACATGCTGAAGCATCATGACAGCAGCCAGCAGCAGTGCCAGCGGGTTCGCAATGCCTTTGCCTGCAATGTCAGGTGCGGAACCGTGAACAGCTTCAAACACGGCAGCTTTTTCACCAATGTTTGCACCCGGTGCCATGCCCAGACCGCCAACAAGACCGGCTGTCAGGTCAGACAGAATGTCACCAAACAGGTTGGTGGTCACAATGACATCGAACTGCCACGGGTTGATGACCAACTGCATGGCGCAGGCATCAACAATCCGCTCGTTGAAAGCAACGCGGCCTTTATATTCTTCAGCAACCTTGCGGCCTTCTTCAAGGAACAGGCCGGTCAGCAGTTTCAGAATGTTGGCTTTGTGAACAATGGTAACCGTCTTACGGTTATTCTTGACGGCATATTCGAACGCATATTTTACAATGCGGCGGCATTCAGTGCGGGAGTTGAAGCCGGAGCTGAGTGCAATGCCTTTCGGGTCTTCACCAACCGGAATGTAATGTTCCATGGCGGCGTAGTAGCCTTCAAGATTTTCACGGAACAGAACCAGGTCGATTTTATCGAACTTCCCACCCGGAACAATGGTCTTGGTGGGGCGCAGGTTGGCAAATAGGCCAAATTCCTGACGCAGTGTTACGTTGATTGACTTGAAGCCACCGCCAACCGGTGTGGTCAGCGGGCCTTTGAGAGCCAGACCCGTGCGACGGATGCTCTCGATAGTCTGTTTTGGCAGCGGATCATTGACCGCATCCACCCCGGCCATACCGGCCAACTGACGGTCCCATTCAAACGGGGCACCAACGGCATCAAGGATTTCGATTACCGATTCAACAATTTCAGGACCGATACCATCGCCGGCAATAAGAGTAGTGGGGATGGTTTTGCTGTCTGTCGTCATTCTGGAAGCTCCCTTCACTTCGCAGCTTTTCTGCGCCTGTTCGGCTGGTGACGCGATTCCCAATTGCGTGACCAGTCGCAACTTCGTTTGGAACTCACGCCCTGTTGAGGGGCGCGCACGCGGTTTCCAGCCATTTTTTGGCTTCTGATGGCAAATGAGGGCCAATCAGGGCCAAGATTTGTGCATGGTAGGCATCAAGTATTGCGGTGTCTTCAGGGCCGAGAATCCTGAGATCAATCAAGCGACGGTCAAACGGGGCCAGAGTCAGCGTTTCAAATCCGTAGCCTGCCCGTGTTGTCTCGGTTGCTGGATGGGCTTCAACCAGAACCAGCGTTTCCAGACGGATGCCGTAGGCCCCGGGCTCATAATAACCGGGCTCGTTTGACAGGATCATGCCTGATTGCAGCGCAATGGGATTCGCCACTTTGGAAATACGGGCAGGGCCTTCATGCACGGATAAAAAGCTGCCAACGCCGTGGCCTGTGCCGTGGTCGTAATCAAGTCCGGCCTGCCACAAATCGAAACGGGCCAGTGCGTCAAGCGCTTGGCCCGTTGTGCCTTCAGGGAAGCGCGCCCGCCCCAGACGCAAATTGCCTTTTAGAACACGCGTGAATGTTTCTTTCAGTCGGGCTGGCGGGGAGTCTGGCCCGGTCCAGACCGTGCGGGTTACGTCAGTTGTGCCTTCGGGGTACTGGCCGCCGCTATCAATCAGATAGACTTCGTTAGGGTTCAGCTTACGGTCTGTTTCAGGCGTGACCCGGTAGTGAATGATGGCTCCGTTCGGCCCAGCCCCGGAAATGGCAGGGAAAGATTCCCCACGATAATCAGGCTGAGCAGCCCTGAAAGCATCAAGCCGCGCTGCCGCAGCAAGTTCTGTGGTGCCTTGTCCATCCGAATCGAGCCAGTGCAGAAACTGGCACAGGGCAATACCGTCTTTCAGGTGAGCTTTGCGAGTGCCAGCCTGTTCTGTAGCGTTTTTGCAGGCTTTGGGCAGCAGGCAGGGGTCGGGGCTTTCTGTCACCGTCGCGCCATGTCGGACAAGCGTTTCGGCAAACCACACGGCATTTGTCGCTGGGTCTACACTAACGCTTTTGCCTGAAAGTGTCGCAAGGACAGATTCAAGGTCTTCAGGGTCATGCACACGGACGTCTGGCCCCAGCCAGTCCCGCACATCGGCCGGTAATTTGCTGGCCTGTAAGAACAGGTCAACCGTTGCGTCATCATGCAGCACCGCAAAAGCCAGCACGATGGGCATGCACGGAATGTCCGTACCGCGAATGTTCAGAAGCCATGCGACAGAAGCAGAATCACTCAACACAGCAGCAGCTTGCCCCGACTGCGCAAGTGTATGCGCTAACCGGGAGCGTTTGCTCACTGAGTCTTCCCCTGCATATTCAAGCGGATGAATGGTGGCCGGTGCTGACGGAAATGCAGGGCGGTCAGACCATAGTTGGTCAATCAGGTTGCGGTCAGTCGGAACAAGAGAAAAAGTACCAGACTGTTTCTGAAAGGGGCGGAGTTCCGCGCTGCTCATGATACGCGGGTCATACCCAATACGGCTACCGGGCTTGGCATGGCTGGCCAGCCATGTGGCGGGCGGAGTCTGGAAGATATGCAGGCGGTCCCAGCAGATGTTATCGACTTCCTGATCCATCTGGGTGATGTAGCGCCCGTCAGAAAACACAGCCGCCGTGTCTGATAGTGCAATGGCTATGCCCGCGCTGCCGGAAAAATTGGTCAGCCAGTCAAGCCGTTCCGCACAGGCAGGCGTGTATTCGCCCAGAAATTCATCACTATGTGGGATGATCAGACCATCCAGCCCTTCCTGCGTGAGGAGGCTCCGAAGAGCATTCAGACGAGTGGCGGAAGGGGAAGACATGAGCAACCTCGTGCAGCAGGCGGTGAGCAGGAAAAACAGTCAGGCCCGCATCGGAATACAGACCTGACAGAGCATTACGTTTATGCCGGGTTAAAGGGGCGGCGCAGAACCAGTGTGGCCCAGTCACCTTCGTGGAACACATACTCCAGCACCAATCCCTGGCGGCGATGTGCGGCCAGAACCATCCTGATCTGGGTGCGGAGCAGCCCTGCCAGAATAACCGTGCCGCCGGGGGCCAGATTTTGCGCAAGGTCTTTGGCCATCAGGCAAAGTGGGCGTGCCAGAATATTGGCAAAAACCAGATCATAGGGCGCTTTGTGCCGAATTTCCGGCGTTTGCCAGCCATTGCCCAGACGGCAGATCAGTGACCGGCTCAACCCGTTGCGTTTGGCGTTTTCGGCAGAGACCCGCACGGACCACGGCTCGATATCCACAGCCAGCACTTTCTGGTGCAGCAACGCGGCGGCCGCCATGGCCAGAATGCCAGAGCCGCACCCCAGATCAAGAATCCGGCGCGGTTTACGGTAAGCAATGCGTTCCAGTGCGCGCAGGCAGCCACGGGTTGATCCATGTTCGCCCGAGCCAAAGGCCACACCGGCATCCAGCGTCAGCACAATGCGTGTGGGGTTGGGCGTATCGGGCAGATGGGTGCCGCGCACGACAAAATGCTGGCCGACTGCCTGTTCAGGGAAAGACTCATACGTCCGGGCCAGCCAGCCTTCGGCTTCCGTCGCATTTCGGTCTAGTGGGGCACTGACGCCGCTGGTCAGTTCTGCCAGTGTCAGGGCGAGTGCCAGGTCATCATCCCGGTGGCCAACGTCTTTTACACCTTCCACCCGCCATAATGTGCCTTCGGGGTTGGCTTCAAAAATGCCAACAGTGGTGCAGACGCTGCCAATGGCGCTTTCATAAGCTTCGACCGCCGCTTCAGGAACAGTGACAGTGACCGTTTCCAGAGCGGTAGCGTGTCTGCGGGGAGGAGCAGCCATTAAAGTTTCTCTATGAAGGAGGATAAAAGACGCTTGGTGTCGCCACTTTCAAAGACGACCTCAAGATGGTGCCGGTCTGCACCGATAATAATGCCCGTGCCAAAACGTGGGTGGCGCACATGGTCACCCAGCTGGAACGAAACGGCGTTCTGTTCTGCCAGCAGCGGGTCTTGCCGTCTGCGGCTGGTCAGGGGCTGGCCGCTTTCAAACACAGAATCAGACAGGTTTAGCCCCCGGCGCTGGGTGCCGCCTTCAGTGTGGCGGTTTACGTGCTCGTCTGGCAGTTCGTCCAGAAAGCGGCTGGGCATGGAGGGCTGCCAGTTGGCATAGATGCGGCGGCTGCCTGCATGGTAAATCAGCGCATGTTTACGGGCACGGGTAATGCCCACATAGGCCAGACGCCGTTCTTCCTCCAGCCCTTTCAGGCCGCCTTCATCCAGCGTCCGCTGTGATGGAAAAACGCCTTCCTCCCACCCCGGAAGGAAAACGATGTCAAACTCCAGCCCCTTGGCCCCATGCAGCGTCATCAGGGATAGTTTGGCGTCGCCCGCGTTTTCGTCATGCTCCATAACCAGAGCAACATGCTCAAGGAACTCGCCAAGGGTGCCGAAGTCAGCAAGTGCGCGGACCAGTTCTTTCAGGTTTTCTAACCGGCCCGGTGCCTCTGGTGAGCGGTCATTGCGCCACATTTCCAGATAGCCGCTTTCTTCCAGCAGATGCTCAACCGCCACAACATGGCCTTCACGGGCCAGAATATCCCGGGTGGTGGCCAGCACGTCTATCAGCTTGGCAACCTGATCGGCCATTTTACCTTTTACACCCCCCTCGGTCAGCAGTGCCTGAGTGCCAGCGGCCAGCGGTACCGTTCTGCTGCGGGCAGCGGCATGAAATTTCTGGAGTGCCGCCGGACCGACACCGCGTTTGGGCGTGTTGATAATCCGTTCGAACGCCAGATCATCCGCGGGTTGGTGCACGGCACGCATATAAGCCAGTGCGTCACGGATTTCAGCCCGTTCATAAAAACGTACGCCGCCAACAATGCGGTAGGGCAGGCCGGTTTGCACCAATCGTTCTTCAAATGCGCGGGTCTGAAACCCGGCCCGCACCAGAATGGCCATTTCGGCCAGAGAATGCCCCTGTGCCCGGAATTTTTCAGCGGCGTCACATACAGCGCGCGCTTCAGCATCTGAATCCCACACGCCAGTGACACTGACTTTTTCCCCGCTGGCATCTTCCTTGCCCGAGCGGAGTGTTTTCCCCAGTCGTTCCCCATTATGGGCAATCAGCCCGGCTGCTACGCCCAGAATATGTTGGGTTGAGCGATAATTTCGCTCCAGCCGGACAATTTCAGCGCCGGGGAAGTCTTTTTCAAAGCGGAGAATGTTCTCCACTTCCGCCCCGCGCCAGGAATAGATGGACTGGTCATCATCCCCCACACAGCAGATGTTTGAAGGAAAGCCGTTTCGTTTCGCCAGTAGGCGCAGCCACAGATACTGAACCGTGTTGGTGTCCTGATATTCATCCACCAGAATATAGCGAAACAGGCGATGATACTGGTCAAGCACATCTGCTCTGGTGCGCAGAATTTCCGTGACATGCAGCATCAGGTCACCAAAATCGCAGGCGTTTAGCTGACGCAGACGGGTCTGGTAGGCTGCATAGATGGCGCGGGCGTGACCTTCCGCAAAATCAGACTCCTCGGCGTCTGTTACGCGCTCCGGGGTCAGACCACGATCTTTCCAGCGTTGAATGACACCCATCAGGCCCGGGGCTGGCCAGCGTTTGGTGTCGATACGCCACGGCTCCATCACCTGCTTCAGCAGGCGGATCTGGTCGTCAGTGTCCAGAATCGTGAAGCTGTTGGTCAGCCCCACATATTCGGCATGGCGGCGCAGCATCCGGGCACACAGCGCGTGAAAAGTCCCCAGCCAGAGGCCTTCTGCCGGTTCGCCTAGAATAAAGCTTATCCGCTCCCGCATTTCACGGGCGGCTTTGTTGGTGAAGGTTACGGCCAGAATCTGCCAGGGCTTGGCACGGCCTGTCAGCAGAATATGGGCAAAACGGGTGGTCAGCACCCGCGTCTTGCCTGTGCCAGCCCCTGCCAGCACCAGCAAAGGGCCGTCGGTTGTTTCGATGGCGGCCCGCTGTTCCGGGTTCAGGCGGGCCAGATAAGACTCGCCTTCACCCGAGGGTGATGAAAAAAGCGGAGAGGAGGGGTGTTCTGACGTATTCACTTGACCCTTATATAGTCTTGCACGCCTAAGGCCAATCGGAGCAATGGAATGGACGGCCCGTTGAGAGAAGAAAAACGAGCTCGGCCCGAGGCCCGGAAAGCACCGATTTTTCCAAGTACAGGGCCATCTGGCCATAGGCAGCGTATGCGGTGGCGTGTGTTGCAACGTGGCGCGTCTTCGCTGGCGGATTACGAAATTCTGGAAATGCTGCTGTTTCCCGGTGTGCCTCGCCGCGATACCAAGCCGCTAGCCAAGGCCTTGCTCAACCATTTCGGGTCTCTGGCAGCGGTATTGGGGGCATCGGAAGACGCACTGCGTGCTGCGGGCGTTGGCCCTGCGAACTGCAAGCTGCTGGGGCTGGTGCCTTCTATTGCTGACCGGATGGGCACCCCTGACTCGGTATGCCGCACAGATATCGGAAGTTGGGACAATCTGCTGGCCTACTGCGATACGCACTATGCTGGGCTGCCAGCCGGTAGCCTGCGTGTCCTGTTTCTGGATAGTCGGAACCAGTTGCTGGAAGATGAAGCTGTGCCTGCGGATGGGCTGACAGCAGAGTCTGCTCGGGGCCAGATGGTGTCACCGGCATTGGAAAAGGCCCAGCAGGATAGTCCTGTGCGACAGGCTGTTGCCGGGATATTGCAGCGCGCGCTGGCCCTGCATGCATCCGCTCTCATTACGGTGCGACTAGCGGAGCCGTCGTTTACTCCTGACCGGCAGATGGCGGCAGATAGTCTTTTTGTTCAGGCTCTTCTTAAAAATGCGCCCTTACTGACGGTTGAACTGCATGACCATCTAGTGCTTCAGAACGGCGCATGGCGCAGTTTCCGACTTGTGGGGCAAGATTGGTGAGCAAACCCGTCTCATCCAGAAAAGATGTCGCAAAGCGGCAGGCGGTTTCGACCAATCCTAACGGCTTTGCGGATATGGGGCAGAAGCTGAAGACAATGCTGCCCGCCGTATCCGCGCAACTGGAGCAATTGTTTCAAAATACGCCTAAAAGCGACAAAACTGAAACGCAGGCTATTTCTGACCCAGACCTGCTGACAGGGTTAATTACCGTCATAAAGCCACGGCAGGAAAAGCCCGACGCTGTTGCTGCGGCTTTGCTCAAACGGTTTGGTTCCTTGGCTGGCGTGATAAGTGCGCCGCCCGAAACACTTCTGGCCGCTACAGATAATGATGCATTGTTGGCGGTCTATTTTCAGCTTGTTCATGAAGCAGCAGTCAGGCTGCATCGGGCGCGCGTAAAACAGGCTGGTGTCTTGGCGGATAAGGAGCAGCTTTACCGGTATTTACGCGCCATTTTGTCGCAAGAGTCAGTAGAGCAGGTGAGGGTTCTGTTTCTGGATGAAGCACATACGCTGCTGGCTGATGAAATGCAGAGTCGCGGTACGGTCGATCACACACCGATTTATCCAAGGGAAGTTGTGCGCCGCGCGCTGGAACTAAAGGCCCACTATTTGGTACTGGTGCATAACCACCCAAGCGGTGATCCATCACCGTCACAGGATGATGTCACCATGACGCACCACATTGTGCAGGCGGCGGATATTATGGGCATAACCGTTTGGGACCACGTCATTGTCGGTGGTCAGAAATTATGTAGTTTGAAAGAAGAAGGACTTTTTTAAGCCCTTCTTCTTGATGGCAGTCGTGACTGCTTTTGTTAGGGTGCAGTAATTTCTTCTTCGGCGATTTCTGGGGAAGCCAGAGGGCCGAGAGCATCCTGAATACCGAGTTTTCCCGGCAGGCTGCCATACGGGAAAATCATGTTCACATGCCCCATTTTACGGCCCGGCCGAGCGTCTTCCTTCCCATAAAGGTGGGGCAACAACGTTGGGGCCGCAATAATCTGCGGCCAGAGTGCAATATCGTCCGGGCCGATCAGATTTTTCATGACGGCATCTGAATGGCGGATAGTAGGGGGCAGCGGCATACCTGCAACAGCCCGAATATGCATTTCAAACTGGTCAACCGGGCAGGCATCCATCGTCCAGTGCCCCGAATTGTGTGGGCGTGGAGCAATCTCGTTCACCAGCAGCACCCCGGATTGATCTAGGAACATTTCCACACCCAGAATACCAACCAGATCAAGCTTTTCAGCAATCGAGACGGCGAGAGCCTGCGCACGGGCGGAGATACTGGGCTCAACAGGGGCAGGGGCCAGAGTAAGGTCAAGAATCCCGTCCCGGTGTTCATTCATGCCGGGGTCGAAGCATCGCACCGTGCCATCAACACCGCGTACCACCATGACGCTAAGTTCACAGGCAAAGCTGACCATACCTTCCGCCACAAGCGGATGCGGAGCCAGCGCATGAAAAGCGTCTTCCAGTTCATCCAGATGATGAATGCGGCGTTGGCCTTTGCCGTCATAGCCATTACGCGTGGTTTTCAGGATAAAAGGCAGGCCAAGTTTTTTTGCCGCATTATGCAGGGAAGAAAGGTCCGTTACGGCATGCCATGGGGCCAGCGGAATATCGTTGTCCGTAAAAAACGTCTTTTCAGCCAGTCTGTCCTGACTGATGCGTAAAATATGCCCCGAGGGCCGCACCGGGCAGTATTGAGACAGACAATCCATGGCATCGGCGCTGATGTTTTCGAATTCAAACGTCACGACATCGACGGTGCGGGCAAAGGCGTCCAGTGCCTGTAGATCATCATAGGCACCCAATGTCACACCGTGGGATACCTGCGCGCCGGGGCTATTCGGGTCTTTGGTCAGAATCTGGGTGCGGAAGCCTAGCTTGGCGGCAGCCATAGCGGACATGCGGCCAAGCTGACCGCCCCCGACAATGCCGATAACGGCGTTAGGCCCAAGAACCGAAGTGGTGGAGGATTTCGACGTCATTCTGCGTCAGTCATTGGTGAGTTAGCAACAGATGCCGTTTGCAAAGCGCGCCATGCTTCCAGCCGGGCAGCCAGTTCTGGTTCCTGCAATGCCAGAATGGCGGCAGCCAACAGCGCCGCATTTTTGGCACCGGAAGAACCAATGGCCAGCGTACCTACAGGCACGCCGCCAGGCATCTGCACGATTGAAAGCAGGCTATCCATGCCTTTCAGGGCGCGTGATTCAACCGGAACGCCCAGAACAGGCAGACGCGTCCATGCAGCGCACATACCGGGCAAATGGGCTGCCCCACCAGCACCGGCAATAATGACAGACAAACCCCGCCCAGCAGCACTTTTGGCATAGTCTGCCAGTCGGTCTGGCGTACGGTGCGCAGACACGATCAGCGTTTCGTGGGGAATTTCAAGGTCTGTCAGCAGGGCATCTGCATGACGCATGGTTTCCCAATCTGACTGACTGCCCATGATAATGCCCACTTTGGGGGCAGAGGTATCAGTCTGGGCTGTGGAGGCGGGCAGGGGGGCAGTTTCGCTCACGGTTAGGCTGTATCCAGTGTTGAAAAACGGTCAGGCAATATCGTCGGGGATCAGATGGCTTTCAAGCCATGCAATACGGTCACGAAGCAACAGTTTTCGCTTCTTTAACCGTTGAAGGTGCAGTTGATCGGTCTGGGTGCTCTCTTGGGTCAGTCGGCTGATGATTGTATCCAGATCACGATGTTCACTACGTAGTTCGTGCAGTTGGCCAAGCAGTGAATCGCGGTCTTTCAGCATGGTGATGTGTCTCCGGCGTGACGAATCATGCGACGATAATCAGATGAGGAAGGGGTTTCCTGCTCGAAAGATATAGTTTTGCGCATGTCAGGGACGGACACCAGCGGCAAAGATTAAAAATACAGACATGAATGCTACGCATGGCTCGGCTGCGTGGATTATTAAAAAAACATGAAAAAAACATGGAAGCCTGCGTTACGGTATTATGACCATCAACCGAATGGAGGCAGCGATGACGCTCCTGTCGAGAATTGAAAGTCTAAAATCTCGCCACTCACGGATTGATCAGCAGATTTCTGCGGAAGGGGGCCGACCCCGACCAGATGAGCGTGTTCTCATCACCCTCAAGCTTCAAAAACTCAGGCTAAAGGAAGAGATAGAACGTCTCTCGTCGTGACCATATGACGGGAAAAGATTTTTACAGCCATTCACTGTGGTGCATCTTCTTCCCATAGCCTGCCAGGAAAGATACCGGCATAAAAAGGGGGAGGCTAAGTGCCACCCCCTTTAATTTTTTTAGTCTTCCACGCTTGGTGATGTGTGCTCTGGCGCATCTTCAAGCAAAGCTGCTGGCGGCTGAGGAATTTCCTGGCCTTCGCGTTCCAGACGCAGTGTTGCAGCGGTTACAGCTGCATTCAGGTCTGTCTGGCTGCACAAGCCAATAGTCACCGGATCACGCGGTTTAATGTTGGGTGAGTTCCAGTGCTGCTTGTTCCGCACCTTGGCGATAGTATCCTTGGTGGTGCCCAGCAGTTTGACAATTTCCTGATCACCCAGCTGTGGGAAGTTACGCAGCAGGAAGGCAATCCCATCCGGACGATCATGACGTTTAGCCACAGGCGTATAACGTGCGCCTTTGGAGCGACGTTTGACAGGGTTGCCAGAGCTAAGAATTTTCAGTTTGGCGTCAGGGTTGGCTTCGCACCGGCTGATTTCTTCCTGTGTCAGCTGACGGTTGGCAACAGGGTCGTACCCAACAATCCCCTGTGCAACTTCACCATCTGCAATGGCTTGCACTTCCAAAGGGTGCATCCCGCAGAATTCAGCAATCTGGGTAAAGCTGAGAGCTGTCTTTTCAATCAACCACACGGCGGTGGCCTTCGGCATCAGCGGTAGGGTCGTCATCGGTTCCATCCTGTCGTCGGGCGGCGCTTGCGCAGGCACCGGAGAAAGTGACGGTTCGGAAACTTCCGAAGGCCCGCGTGCCTGCCGGCGCGCATTAGTTGGCGACGATATGGGGGGAGGGCCCCGCATAGGTCAAGCAGCAAATGCACGAATATAAAAAAGGAGGAGCAGAAGCCCCTCCTTTTCCGTCAAAATAACACTGCCAATTTACGCGGCAGCCGCGGGAAGGTCGGGATGTGACGGCGTTCCGCGTGCTTCAGAAGAGACAGCGACTGTGCTGGATGCATAGTTCGGAACAGACGGACCAGATTGTACCGGAATACGACGAGGCTTGAGGGCCTCTGGCATAATCTGACGGACGGCAATGCGTAGCAGCCCGTTGTTCATGTCGGCACCGGTGACTTCGACATGGTCAGCCAAGGCAAAACGGCGTTCGAATGCGCGCCGTGCGATACCGCGATGAAGGATTTCTCCTTCATTTTGTGGTTCGCTTACACGACCGGACACAACCAACGTGTTGTCCTGAACCACCAGTTCAATATCATCTGATCCAAATCCTGCTACGGCCATAGTCAGGGCATAGCTGTCATTGCCTGTTTTCGCGATGTCATAGGGGGGATAGCTGGGGGTCGCGGTGTTTCGTGCAGCCGTATCCATCACCTGTGCCAAGCGGTCAAAGCCAATAGCGGTACGGAACAGCGGTGCAAAATCATAACTCATGAGAAAAACCTCCTCGTTCAGCAAGGTCATGCCAGCAGGATAAGCCCCCTTACGGCGGGCACGCTGGCGATAATCAGATAAGAGGAAAGCCCCGTTTCGGGCACTTTCTTCAACGCTAAACGTGGAAAACCCCGCCTCCTGATTCAAGAGGCGGGGTTCCAGATTTTTCATACAGCCTAAAAAGCGGCGTATTACTTGGAGCGTGTGCCGATACCAGCAAAGCGCTTGTTGAACTTTGCCACCTGGCCCCCGGTGTCGAGCATGCGCTGCACGCCTGTCCATGCCGGATGAGACTTCGTGTCTACGTCCAGACGCAGCGTATCGCCGGGTTTGCCGTAGCAAGACCGCGTCTGGTATTCGGTGCCATCGGTCATGATGACAGTGATTTCGTGGTAGTCAGGGTGAATGCCGGGTTTCATGATGGATCTTTCAGTTCAAACAAAGCTGTCCCGATGCCGACCGGGCTCGCGTGCGAGTGCATATACCTATCTGTGCGTCAGGGATCAACAACTACCGGCGCAAGAATCCTTCAACAGGCAGTTTACAGTGCGTTTTCTGACAGACTGTGTTGCAGAATTGTAAAGAAGCATCTTATCGCGACGGAAAATAACCACACTCCGTCTTTTATCTTGTGGAGTACCACGCAAAATTGGTACAGGCAGGTATTATTTTAGAAATGAAGGAAAGCGTTCTGTATGGCTGACATTAAATCTCGGGTGCATGCTCCCGGCTGGGTGGGCGAGTTCCGCGCCTTTATTATGCGTGGCAATGTGGTTGATCTGGCCGTCGGTGTTATCATCGGTGCTGCGTTCACCTCTATTGTGAACAGCCTGGTGAAAGATATCTTCAACCCGATTATCGGGCTGCTGATTGGCGGGATTGATTTTTCCAACCTGTTTGTCACCCTGAAGGGCCCACATCTGGCAACGCTAGCGGAAGCCCAGAAAGCAGGTGCTGTGACCATTAACATTGGTCTGTTTGTGAATGCGGTCATTCAGTTCCTGATTGTCGGTCTGGTTATCTTCTGGACAGTCAAAGCACTGACCCGCATGCATGTGCGCGAAGACGCCGCTCCGGCCGAACCACCAGCCCCCACAAAGACAGAACTGCTGCTCGAACAAATCCGTGACGAACTGGCAGCCCGCAAGGTTTAATTGCTGATTGTCGGCTGACAGTCTGAATGGTTGTTTTCGGAAAGGCGGATGTGAGGTAGGCTACATTTTATGAAGCAACCAGCATCTGCTTTTCCGTTTCTTTTGCGCCGTTTCTGCGGCCTATGTTGCACCATGGTGGGCATGAGCCTGTTGGCTGGGTGCCACACCTCTATGACAACAGTCAAAATAACTCCCACACCAACCACGCTACTATATAGCTATATCATCGCCCACGGTATGGTACGGGGAAGGGTAATGTCAGGCGACCTTGCGCCACAGGACGTTATTCGACTGGCTCAAGCCGATCAGATGGCGTTGCTGAGTGTGCTGAGGGTAGAGCAGGATCCTTCATATGAGAATATTAAGTATGCTAAGAGGATTAGCGAGAATTTCATTGGGTTAATTCAAAGAGGAGGGTTCTAAAAGCGCCATGGTTTGAGGCCCTCTCTGTGATTCCATTTCTTCGGTTTTTATTGGAGGAATGGAGATATAAAGCAGTTTAATTTTTTTTATGTGAGTGAGCGTCGTGTGGTGCGACTGATACAAGCCAACGGTATTCGTCTTTAATCTGGTTCGTAACCTGCTGCTGTAAAGAAACTGGCGCGTTGG
>NZ_BAMW01000003.1 GCF_000963945.1 Acetobacter indonesiensis
TGCCTGATTACTGAATAAATCGCTCTCCGGTAAACCCGGGGCAGTTCACTTTTTCCTGTGAACCTTTGAGACAAAGCCCTGCTTTTCCATGAAATCTGCGTTGGCTTTGGAGCGATAGGCTGTGTCTGCCCAGACGCTTGAGGCCGTATTGGTTTTATTCAGCAGCCCCTCTCGCAATCGCGCACCATCACTGGCGGCGGCATCTGTCGTCTTCCATTTCCGGCTGAACCGGAACTTCCGTTCGATGGAAACATGGGACTTGTACGAACGCTCGCCCGAGGCGCGTTATCCAACTGCGATCGAGTAGGATTATGCGGTTCTGGAGTATGTCGCTCGTCATCCGGTCGAATTCGGGATCGATCCATCCCTCATTGCCATCGCCGGAGACAGCGTCGGCGGTAATATGGTTGCGGTCGTCTCCGCCCTCGTTGCGGAGCGGCATGGACCCAGGCCCGTAGCCCAGCTCCTGTTCTATCCGGTGACCGATGCCGCAATGAATGACGGATCCTATCGCGAGTTCGCCAGTGGCCCCTGGCTGACAGCGAAAGCCATGGATTATTTCTGGAACCAGTATCTGCCTGCCGGCACGGATCGCGCCCAGCCGCATGTCTCGCCGCTGAACACGCCGGACTCCATCCTGCACGGGCAGGCGCCAGCGCTGGTCATTACAGATGAAAACGATGTCCTGCGTGACGAGGGCGAGGCCTACGCCCGACGCCTGGTCGAAGCTGGCGTGCCGGTCATAACGACCCGCTATAACGCGACGATCCATGATTTCGTTATGCTCAATGCGCTTGCCAAGACGCCGGCGGCCACCGCCGCAGTCGCCCAAGCGGCTCATTTCCTACGCGATGCCTTTACGAAGGTAAAGTGAGAGAACAGAAGCGGTCTGAAGCAATTTCCTCCAAAAAGAGGGAGTGCTTCAGCCTCGCGCTGGCCGCAGTTTCTGCTCTGTCCCTCAGGCACTGACCATGAACCTATCGCTGGCATGACGAGTGCATATATGCGGCGTCTCATGGGACGGGCAGCTCTCGCCCAACGAAGTCGGTTATCAGGTTGATCTTCAGGAGACGCCCATTTGTGTCGTGACAGTCGATTGCACGAATGACCGCTTTTCCAGTCCTACCGCCCAACAGCCGACATTCTGCTCACCCCCTAGCGGTGTTTCACACCTCTCGCGATTTGGCGCAGGCTCTGCAAGAACGGATTAGCGTCAGCTAGGCGGGACAGAGCGGTCATTCCGCCTCGTCCCGTTCGCCCATCACCAAGGCAATTTGCCGTCCTGCTCAAAGAAGCCACCACTGCCTGTGGCGTTCAGCGCATATTCTGTAGGAAGCCGCGCCCCCTCTTCAGGCGATATTGTGCCATAGCCTGTAAGATCGGTTTTCACGAAACCGGGGCAGATCGAATTTACCTTGATATTCGTGCCCCGCAGCTCCTCGTGCAGTTGGATCGTCAACATGTTCAGGGCCGCTTTCGATGCGTTGTAACCGATGAATTGCTGCGAATAGTAGGCCGAGGCCGGATCGGCGTTCATGCTCAGAGACCCGAGCGTGCTCGACAGGTTGACGATGCGGCCTTCTGGTGCGGCGCGTAGCAGAGGGAGCATCGCTTGCGTCACGGCCAGCGCCCCGATGAAGTTGACCTCCATCGACCGCCGCACAGCATCAATTGAAGCCTTGCTGGGCGTTGAATCCGCGAAATCAAAGATTCCGGCGTTGTTTACCAGAATGTCCAGACGACCATGCTCGGCAGCGATGGCATCCGCCGTGGCCGAGATGGTCGCCGGTTGATCAAGGTCCAACGAAACCGCCTTCACTGTGAGACCATCCCTGGCCAGGGCGGCGGTAGCCTCGTCTCCGCGCGACTTGTCGCGGCTGCCGAGCAGCACATGGACACCGGCTTGAGCCAACTTGCGGACGATCTCCAGTCCGATGCCCTTGTTACCGCCGGTCACGAGGGCGATGCGGTTCTCTGCCATTTCTGTATTCCTTTCATATCTCTGATCGGAGTATATGAAGAAAAGCTCATATTTTGGATTCGCATATGACGGCCCATGCTTCGCAAGGGGCTAAGCCTCGAAAAACACCGGTACAAAGCCGCTCGCGCGTCACGGTAGACGCGATTTTTGAGGCAACCATTCAGGTTTTGCTGTCAGAAGGTATGACGCGCCTGACAACCACCCGGGTGTCTGAGCGGGCGGGCGTATCGGTCGGGACGATGTATCAGTATTTCCCGAACAAACAGGCGCTGATCATCGCGCTGAACGCGCGTTACTTGAACGCCTTGGCAGAGCGTGTCGAAGCAACCTGTGCTCGCATGGCGGGGCAACCCGCGGCAGAGATGGTCTCTGCGCTGATCGAGACCTATTGGACAGCCAAAACCGAGCGTGCTGATCTGACGCAAGCACTCTATCGTTCGGTAGCAGCGCTCGACAACAATGTGTTGATGCAGGACTTCGCCACGCGGGTCGGTGCCGCAACGATGAGCATGTTTCGCCAGACCTCGGACCTGCCGCCGCAGGATGCCACAGAGATCAACCTGACCCTGACCACCGTGATCTATGGAGCAGTGCGCAACGCCTTTGAGCGCGAGCTGGGCATGGAACAAATTACGGCGCTGAAGGCCAGCCTGATTGACATGTGTTGCGCGTGGCTGATCAGCTTCCAGCATCGGACACAAATGACAGCTTAGTTGTTTAGTCCCGTGTTTTGATGGGGTATTATTTTCACGGGAGTGGAAGGAACTGAAGTTGACGGATCATCAACACACCATCCAGAAGCTCTACGCGTCAGCTGAAGGGATTTCCCTCGATATTAAGACATTTCTGTCCTTCTTCAGGAAAGACGGTTACGTCCGCAACGTCCCAGCTCAGATGGATTTCCGCGGCTCCGATATCGGGCTCGTCGCGAGCAGTATGGCCGAAGCCTTCCCTGACATCCATCGAGAGATTTTTAGCATCGATGTGTCAAGGGATGCGGTCGTCGTCGAACTAGCCATTCGCGGCACCCACCTCGGCATTTTGATGACACCAAAGGGCCCGCTTGCCGCGACAGGGAGGGTCATTGACGTCCCTTGCTGCGACGTCTTCAGAATGAAGGACGGGAAAGTCGAGGTTTTCCACTGCTACAATGCGTTTTCGATTATGCAGCAGCAACTGACCTGACTTTTCTTACTACGGTCCCCCCGGGGAAGCAGCCTCGGGGGGAAACGCTCAGTCGGCTCTGGTGGGGAAATCAGTCGAAAAAGGTCGCGTGCTCTTGTCGCTACATTCCCTAGATTTCAAGGGTAGGGATCGTTCCATCGCATGCACCCTTCGTCGTTTCCTAATTCAAGCCATTCGCGCCTCAAAAGAGCGTATCCGACCTCGTCATGCCAGCAGCCATTAAAATAACGACTTTCGACCGTCTGCCTTTCCTGTCGGAGACCAAGTCTTCGCATTAAGCGCAGCGAGGCATTGTTTGCAACAAGGCAATGGGCCGTCAGGCGATGTAGAGGCCGATGGGCAAAACACCACTCGATTAGCGCCGTTCCAGCCTCCAACGCATAACCCTGTCCTTGATGATTGGCAGCGAACCACCAACCGATATCCCCCTTTTGCGGCTCCTCAGCACCAATGAACACGCCGACCTCTCCAATTAGGCCGGGTTTGTCGTTTTTCTCGACCGCGAACATTCGCCAACCATAAGCTTCCGGCGCCATACATGACTGCGCCGCGAGAAACAATTCGGCTTCCTTCAGCTCCACTGGCTGCATCATCTGGGCAGCGAGCGCCGCTGTATCGTTTCGGTAAGCTAGATAACGATAGAGATCGTCAGCATTCGGCGTCCTAAGTCTCAGGCGTTTGGTTAAAAGAGGTGCAATCAAAAGGATTTCTCGCTCCGCGCCAGGTCGATGAAGGCCGGTGCATCGTAGGGTAGAGATTGCCATGGGCGCAAATGACGGCCCAGGTGACCGACGCGGCATTGGTGCAAATCAGCTTTCTGAAAGCCATTAGCATGTCCGCTCTAAGAAACAATGGAGTGCGTTTCGGCGTCCGACATGAGGCGTTAAGCGGACCTGCTGCTTCCGCCTACTTCTAGGACATTAGCGGCTCAATGACGAACAGCGAAAAGCGGACATCATCTTATACCGTTGCCGTCGTTTCGTGCCGGTCCGCTTCACGTAGCAGAACGGCAATCCCCAGGACTACCGGAGACATCACGCCGCCTTGCAGATGCAATCGCGTCGCACGCGGCGTGCCTTCGACCGCCTCTCGTGCCACCTAAAAAGGATCCGTGTGTCTTGAGTCCATCCAACGCACCGATGGTCTCGGTCGTTTTAGCAGTGTCATATTCACCCGCCGTGACCCGATGCTGGTATGAACGCGGACGTAATGATTTTCCTATCTGGAGCAAGATTATGTCTTTGCTCAGATGTGCCACACGGGCTGGACGCTCGACGGCAATGACATCCGTGTTAAACAAAGCGCCCGCGTTCATCGCCAGACGCTGTGGGAAGAGGAGCGCTGTAAATCCGACCGCCTCAATCAACTCGCTTTGCAGACACTGGACGCCCTACCGGTTCCATAGTGCTGTAGTTTCGGCCAGATCGCCGGGGCCGACACCCTATGTTACTGTTGCTTGCAAAAAAGTCGCTGCGATTAGCACCCCCACGACAGTGGGCCAATCTCTAACCTGCAATGTCGAGACCACTATCTCATCATTAGAGGCATGGTTCGTGATCGCTTACATCCGCAGAGGTCTGGGGAAAATCAATCAAGTCGATTTCTGAAGCACACTCTCAGATTATCTCAGCGTCAGCTATTTTATGAAAGTAAAAAACGGAAATATCTTTGGTTCTTTTCTTAATTAAGGCGTTATAATATTTTAATTTTCAGTTTTTATAATAATATTAAATATTATTTATTTATGGAAAGAAAATGTTCAGGTTATATATTATAAAAAACAGAGAAAATTTTTATTTAATATAGAAATTTAATATATTTAAAACCGGATAATAACAGGTTTTTGGCCAATCATCGCTACATCTGTAAGATGGGATAACACGTTAGCTGCGACATCCCCGCGAGACACAACACCGTTTCGCCACTGTGCCGGTGCCATTAAGATTTTAGCTTTGCCGCTGATGCTCCCGTTGATCAGCACGCCCGGTCGCCAGATCGTCCACTCCAGACCGCTGGCGACGATAAGCCTTTCCTGCCGGGTCTTGTCGTCATAAGCGCGACCAAACAGCATACGAAAGGGCAGGCGCTGAAACGGACCGATAGCAGCGGCACTGTCGCCTGCACCAAAGCCGGTTACAGCCACCAACCGGCGCACGCCCTGGCTGATCATCAAAGGCACCAAGACCCCCGTAGCCTGGGAAAACAAGTCGATCGGTCTGAACAAATCACGGTTGGAAACCCCCAGAACCTGTATTACCCCATCGACGCCGACGAGCGCTCGCCTCACGTCCTGCGACGCCAGAGCATCACCGGGGAATTTCTCAAGCCGATCGTGCGTCAGTTTGATGCCGGAGGCGCCGCGAGCAAAGGCTCTGACACTATGACCTTGGCCAAGCGCCGCCTTGACGACTTCGAGTCCGAGGCCTCGCGATGCACCCATCACCAGAACAAACACAACACGCCTCCAACACACTTGTCTTCCATCATCATCCTTTGAGGGTGCCACAGAGGAAACACGTCATTTAGGGCATAGGCGCCAGATGCCCAGTCAGGATGCCAGGCAGTAACCCGGACGACCTGACATGTTCCCGAAATGTCAGGTCGTCACAGGGCGGGAAGTATCGCAAGATGTGATAATGAATAATCGACACGACGACGATACCTTCACCGTATGGTACGATGGCGGCTGTCCACTCTGCCTGCGCGAGATCGCGCTGATGCGCCGATGGGATCGGGCAAAGCGTATTCACTTCGTCGATCTCACCGACCCGGCGCAGGCCTGCCCTCTCGACCGGCAATTGCTGCTCGATCGTTTCCATGCCCAGCAAGGCAGTGTGCTTTATGACGGCGCCGCCGCTTTTGCGGCCATGTGGCGCGTCATTCCGGCGCTGCGACCGCTTGGCGAACTCGCCCGGCTGAAACCGGTCCTGTGGGTTCTTGAGGCAGGTTACCGTCGGTTTCTTAGGGTGCGGCCGATCCTGCAGCGATGGCTGAGATGAGGGTAGCAGCTGTGTTCGGCGCCGGCGGCGGCATCGGCCATGCTGTCGTCGAACGCCTTGCCGCGTCTGGGCGCTATGCGCGCATCCATGCGGGATCACGCCGACCATGCGTCGGCTTTGGTGCCACGGTGTCGCCGTTCACCTTCGATTTGACCGACGAGAACAGCATTGCCGACGCCGCGGCCTCAATCGAGCACACCCCCGAATTGGTCCTGTTAACCACCGGGATTCTGCATGATCGGGTGCGGAACATTGTTCCCGAAAAGACATTTCGCAGCCTCGATGCCGCGTCCATGGCCCGCGTCTTCGCCATCAACACCACCGGGCCGGCGCTGATTGCCAAGCATGTGCTGCCACGTCTGCCACGCGATCGACGCTCGGTTTTCGCGGTTCTCTCCGCACGGGGCGGCTCCATTGGCGACAACCGGTTGGGAGGCTGGCATGCCTATCGTGCCAGCAAGGCGGCGCTTGACATGCTGGTGGTCAATTTCGCTATCGAGATGCGGCGCACCCACCCTGAGGCGATCGTCGTGGCCCTGCACCCCGGCACCGTGGGCACCGCGCTTTCAGCGCCATTCCAAGGTGCCGTGCCAGCGGGAAAGCTCTTTTCGCCCGCCACGTCGGCAGAGAATCTTCTGCGGGTGATCGAGACTCTCACCACTGCCGATAGCGGCAGACTGATTGCGTGGAATGGAGAAAGGCTGCCTTGGTGAAAATGCGCAGAAAAGCCGATCTGCCGAGCAAACTCTGCGCGGCCTGCGGGCGGCCCTTCGTCTGGCGCAGAAAATGGGCGCGCGACTGGAGTTCCGTGCGCTATTGCTCCACCCGCTGCCGCTCAACCAAGGGAAGCGAGAAAACGCTCGGCGTCACGCGTTAACCGGGCCTGTTTTTCGGGCGCAAACCCCTCCCATGTGCGCACCATTTGCACCATGCGCGGATTGCCTCGTAGCCGATCGACATGGCGCGCGACGAAATGCCAATAAAGCAGATTGAACGGGCATGCTTTCGGCCCCTCCTTTGCCTTGACATCGTAGGTACACGCCTCGCAGTAATCGCTCATACGATGGATATAGGCGCCGCTGGCAGCATAAGGTTTACTGGCCAAAAGACCGCCGTCGGCAAACTGGCTCATGCCGATGGTGTTGGGGAGTTCGACCCATTCGAACGCATCGGCATAGACCGCCAGATACCATTCGTGAAGCGCGTGCGGGTCGATCCCGGCGAGCAGCGCGAAATTGCCAGTGACCATCAACCGCTGGATATGATGGGCGTAGGCCTCTTCGCGCGTTTGGGAGACACAGGCGCGCACGCAGGTCATGTGCGTGTCGGCGCTCCAGTAAAACGCCGGCAGAGGCCGATGCGCCCCCAGTGCATTGCTCAGCGCATACTCGGGTCCGCACCACCAGTAGATGCCGCGGACAAATTCGCGCCAGCCGATGACCTGGCGGATGAAACCCTCCGCGCTGTTAAGCGGCACGCGCCCGGCGCGCCACTCGACCTCCACCGCACGGCACATTGTGAGCGGGTCGAGTAGGCCAAGGTTGAGATAGACCGACACCACTGAATGACAGAGAAAACGATTCCCCCTTAGCATGGCATCCTGATAGCGGCCGAAATCTCGGAGGCCATGGCGCAAAAAATGGGCAAAGGCGGCCTCAGCCCCAGCGCGGGTGACAGCGAACCAAAAAGGATTCAGCTCTCCGAAATGGTCGGGAAAACGAGTCGCCACCATCTCCAGCACATCGCGTGTGATCGCGTCGGACTCGAAACGCAGCGGCTCCGGCAGAGCCAGAGCGCCCGGCGCGGGGTTACGATTGTCGCGATCAAAATTCCAACGTCCTCCGGCAGGCTGGTCGCCTTCCATCAGCAGCCCTGTCTTGAGGCGCATCAGCCGATAAAAATGCTCCATCCGGAGCCCCCGGCGGTTCTCAGCCCAGGAGGCAAAGCCATGGCGATCGGCCAGAAAGCGATCGTCAGGCAGCAGCGTGACAGACGGCCATTGTGCCATTTCCCGCATCAGGCGCCATTCACCGGGCTCCGTGGCGAGAACATGCGTGGCTCCGTGCCGGACGAATGCGCGCATGACCTCGCCATGCAGACTGCCGGAATTGGCCGGATCGCTTAATGTGACGTAATCGACACGCCAGCCGGACATGCGCAATTCCGCTGCGAAATGCCGCATCGCCGCGAGGATCAGCACGATCTTCTTCTTGTGATGGCGGACATACGTGGCCTCGGCGATGACCTCCGCCATCAACACCACATCGTTTTCCCGGTCGGCCGCTCGAAGGGAGGATAGGGCCGGCGTCAGCTGGTCGCCCAGAACAAGAACTATACGTTTCATGTCGAAAGATTAGCTTGCCGCCCCCTGACGCAAAGCCTGACTTCAGGGGCAAAAATCCGTCAGAATCCCGCTTCGATTGCAAGGCGCACGGCATCGGCGGTCGTCTGCGCGCCCAAGGCGCGCAACATGGCGGCACGATGCATTTTGACCGTACGCTCGGACACCCCCAACGCATGAGCAATCTGCTTGTTGAGCTGGCCCTTTGCCATCGCCAGCAACACCGTGCGTTGACGGGGCGATAACCCTTCGACCTTGACGCGCGCGGCCGCTGCGCGGCTTTCGTCGGGCCCGTCCGGAATCTGCATCTGGGAGCCGAGAAAATAAAGGAGTTCCCCTTCGCTATCGAATATAGGCGCCACCATCACGGCATTGCGAAAAGGATGGCCATCCTTCCTGTAATTAAGAATCTCGACCATCACCGGACGCCGTTCACGGATGCCTGCACGAAGGGTTTCCATCAACTGTGGCTCCGTCCCGGCGCCGGTCAGAAAACGACAATTGCGGCCGATGACCTCCTCACGGGTATAACCGGTCAAAGCCTCGAACGCGGCGTTGCATTCGATGATCGGATTGTCGGGCAGCCGCGGATCGCTGATTACAGCAGCGACTATACTGTCAGCGATCATGTCTGAAATAGCCATCGGCCACTACTCCACGCTCCGGCGCCAACCATTTCCAGCGTCCGAAAAGAAAACGAACATACCCTTTTTGCCATATTGCCGACAACCGCCCGATGCCCGGATATGAAAGCTAGTCAACCGTAACGGTATCTTTCGCATAATGCCGGGAAGGCCAACGCCTTATGAATGTCATGACCGCCATTCGTTCGTGCAAGGAAGTCTGCGACCACGCCAAAGAAGCGAGGTCGTCCCGAGCCGTTCCAGCCGACATGACGGCCTGTTAAATCGGAGGCAACAATGCGCATCGTTATTATCGGAGCTGGAATGGCGGGGCTGACCTGCGCACAGGCGATCTGCAAGGCTGGCCACGCGGTGACATTGTTCGACAAAGGTCGTGGTGCAGGTGGACGGATATCGACGCGGCGCATATCCGTGAACGAGGAGACACTGGCCTTCGATCATGGGGCCCAATATTTCACTGCGCGCGGAGCATCGTTCCGCGAACAGGTGGCGCATTGGCATATTCGGGGCGTGGTAGCGCCATGGCCTGTCGCCGGAGCCGATGCCTGGGTGGGCACGCCCGGTATGAACGCGCCGGTCGCGCACATGGCCGCGCAGCAGGAGGTGCATTTCTCCAGCCACGTTATGGGACTGGCATCGGAAGGGCGGAAGTGGCGGATCATGCTGCAAGATGGATGCGCCCATGGTCCCTATGACGCCGCCATTCTGGCTCTTCCGGCAGAGCAGGCCGCCGCCTTTCTGGGGGCACACGATCTGCAAATGGCTGCTCATGCCGTGGCTGCGCGTTCGCGGCCTTGCTGGACGGCGATGATCGCGTTTTCGGATCGGTTGCCCATCGAGACCGATATTCTTCGCTCTGCTGGACCGATCGCTTGGGCAGCACGCAACAGCTCTAAGCCCGGCCGGGATACGCCGGAAACATGGGTCGTGCAGGCCGGATCAGATTGGTCGCTTCGGCATCTGGAGAAGGACGCGGAGGATGTTGCGGAACGATTAGCCGCGTGGCTGACAAATCAGACATGGGGCGTCTCCTTGCCGGACCGAAAATGTCTCGCTGCGCATCGCTGGCGCTACGCAATGACACGACCTTCTTCATGTGGTGCGCTCTGGAATCGCGACTTGCGCCTGGGTGCCTGTGGCGACTGGCTGCTGGGGCCGCGCATAGAACTGGCCTGGCAATCGGGCGCGGCACTTGCGGCAAAAATTCTCGCCTGAGGAGGGGATCCTGTAACTCAATTTCGCCCTCGCATTTCGCGATGTCATCACAAGTGGACATCCATCCCGTGAAGCCTACGCGAACATTCAGCCGAAAGGACGAGTCATGAAACATCAGGAGAAGGAAACCCCGAAACTCGTCATGCTGCGCGCTTCCGAAAGGACGCTTCTTGATCGTGACGAAGCATGCAAGGTTCTGGGGATCGAACCTCGCGCATCAGGCGCGAGTGCCGACCGTCGTGACCAATGATGTGCTGTTCCATACCCATGACCGGCGTATCCTGCAGGATGTCGTCACCTGCATCCGCCACAACACCACGATCGATGAGGCAGGCTTTGTCCGCGAACGTCACGCAGACCGTTATCTCAAACCACAGCAGGAGATGACCCGGCTGTTCAGCCGCTACCCCGAAGCAGTTGCCCGCACCATGGATATCGTGGAGCGCTGCCGCTTCTCGCTTGACGATCTGGCCTACCAGTATCCCGATGAAGTGTCCGTGCCCGGTCAGACACCCCAGCAGGCGCTGGAAACCCTGACATGGGAGGCCGCATCCCGCACCTATCCCGAAGGGATTCCGGACGAAGTCCGCAAAAGCCTGCACCATGAACTCGCCCTGATCGGACGCATGGAATACGCACCGTATTTCCTCACGGTGAACAGCATCGTCCGTTATGCCCGCAGCCAGGACATTCTTTGTCAGGGTCGTGGATCGGCCGCCAATTCTGCGGTCTGTTATGTGCTGGGCATCACCGCCATTGATCCGGCCCGTAACAACCTCCTGTTCGAGCGCTTCGTCTCAGAGGAACGGGGCGAACCACCGGATATCGATGTGGATTTTGAACACGCACGCCGTGAGCAGGTCATCCAGTGGGTCTATGAGCATTACGGGCGTGACCGGGCAGCCCTGACGGCCGTAGTCATCCGCTATCGCGCCAAGGGGGCCTTGCGGGATGTTGGCAAGGTCATGGGCTTGCCGGAAGACCTGATCCGCACACTCTCGGGCCAGATTCATGGTTGGGGGCGCAAACTGGACGATAACGCCCTGACTGACAGCTGCATTGATCTGTCAGACCGGCGCATCCGCCTGACGCTGGATCTCGCGCGGTGCCTGATTGGCGTGCCCCGCCATCTGTCGCAGCATCCCGGGGGTTTTGTGCTGACCCATGACCGGCTGGATGAACTGGTGCCCATCGAGCCAGCATCCATGGAAGCCCGTCAGATCATTGAATGGGACAAGGATGATATCGACGTCCTGAAATTCATGAAGGTCGATATCCTCGCCCTGGGCATGCTGACCTGCATGAAAAAAGGGCTCGACCTGCTGGCGGAACACAAGGGCCAGCACTTCACGCTTCAGAGCATTCCGGCGGAGGATCCGCGCACCTACGCCATGATCCGCAAGGCCGATACGATGGGTGCCCTCTCGCCATAGCCACAAGCAGTTCGAGTCAAGCCTGAATAGCGCCTTAGATTCCTACATTTTTGCCTGTGGATAAGTCCGTTTTTTGCGCGGATTTCGACAGCTACTGTTGGGGTGCAAAACAAAGGGGGGGGGTAGAAAACCGTCATTTTTTTTCCGGATTCTGTACATGAAATACAGGGCAAGTGCCATATTCCGCCCCCGCCCGGTTAGGGGGGTGTGTTGCGTGTTACGGTCACGTATCAAAAAGGGAGCCGAATTTATTCGGCGATAGAGAGAAGAAAAAAAGAAAAAAAGCGTAGCGATTTCATACGTTTGCGAAGCATGCGTATGAAATTGAGGTAGCGTGCCCTCCAAACGGGAAAAATGGGGCATAGGGAAGGCGAGATGTTGGTGTAGGGCGTCACTTGGGAAGATGTTGTCAGGAAGGAGGTAAATCTCGGGGAGTGTATGGGCTTATCTGGACGGAGAGGCCGTTTTTTTGAGGCTGTAGGGGTGTGAAGGAGTTTCCGGTGGTGAGTGGTGCCGGGCTATCTTCTGGCCTCGTTGTGGCCCTGTGTAGTGGGTCGTGGTGTCATGACGACTGATCTAGGGGCTGATCGGGGGCGTTTTGGGTAGTCTGGGCTGGTGTGTGATTAGTACCGCAGTGTGGCCGTGTGTTTTGTACCACAAAAAACTGAACACTGTTATGAAAAAGGGCACTTTTGGGATTAAATCCCAAAACGCCATTTTCGGAACTCAATGAAAACAATGACTTAGCGTTTCTTAACCGGAATGAATCGCGGCGGAAAATGGCTGGTTTTTGGGTCAATTTGCCCTGTGGATAGTTTTGTTTTTTATCCGGAATATTATTGACCTTAAAAGCGCATGGAAGTGATCAATCACTTGAACAACTAAAGTAGTCTTGATGAGCACGAGCCTATTGGGTCACACGATCTAAATTGATCTCTTCCCTTCTCACTCAAGAAAGATTAGGCTCCAAATTGGTTCCGATTTGGAGGCGCTGAGATGAATCTATCGATCAAGAACACTCCAGAAGACCTTGTCCGAAAGCTTCGCACACGTGCCGAGCGCCACCATCGATCTCTTCAGGGCGAGCTTATGGCCATCATCGAAGCCGCTGTGGCCTATGAGCCCGAGCAATCGGCATCCGGCGTTCTTTCCGAAATCCGGACGATGGGAATCGTCACCCCCTCGGAAGCGACAGCGATGGTGCGTCATGATCGTGATGCTCGCGCGTAAAAAATGGGCATCATAAAAGTCATCGACACATCGGCTGTCGCGGCACTTCTTTTCGGGGAGCCTGAAGGCGAACAGGCGGCTGCGCTTATGGATAATTGCGAGCTTACAGCGCCTCCGTTGCTACAATTTGAACTGGCGAATGTCTGCCTGATCAAATGTCGCCGCCATCCTGAACAGCGCGATAAACTGCTTTCAGCGTTCAATTTACGAAAGCAACTCGGGATCCGAGAAATCGCAGTGAATCAGGGTGAGGTCGTTCTGCTTGCCGAAAAGACCGGACTGACCGCCTACGACGCAAGTTATCTCTGGCTGGCCCACGTTCTGGAAGCAGAGATTGTCACTTTTGACCGCAAGCTTCGCAAAGCTGCAGCAACGGCCGGAACGCGCTGATGGACTTCGGACAACTCCAGCCGGGCGCCCATATTCGTGGCCTTGATACTGGCGGAATAGCTGAAATCATCCAGGTGCGAAGTTTCGGACCTGATGCGCTCAATCTTGTTTTCCGGGTCAACGGAAAAATCGGCGAACGGCTGCTGTATCGAGGCGATGAGATTCCGTTTGAACTTGTCCAGCCTGGTCGGACCTATGCGTTCGATGCGGACGGTGCGCTCCTGCGTCTTGTGTCGGAAGCGTGGCGTCTGCGTCTTGCACATCTTTTTGACCCCTATCTGGCAATTACTCTGTCACGCATTGAAGCGCTCCCGCACCAGATCACTGCCGTTTATGGCGCGATGCTGCCACGCCAGCCGCTGCGTTTCCTACTTGCGGACGATCCGGGCGCCGGTAAGACCGTCATGGCTGGCCTGCTCATCAAGGAATTGCTGATCCGGGGGATCTGGAACGCTGCCTGATTGTTGCGCCGGGCAGTCTGGTCGAGCAATGGCAGGAGGAACTCGCGGAAAAATTTGCTCTCTCGTTTGATCTTCTGACACGTGATCAGGTGGAAAACTCTGTCACGGGAAATCCTTTTGCCGAGCGTAATCGCTTTATCCTTCGGCTCGACATGGCGGCCCGTTCCGATGCCCTTCAGGCACGTCTGGAAGCTGCGCCTGAGTGGGATCTCGTGATCTGTGACGAAGCGCACCGCATGTCCGCTTCCTATTTCGGCGGGGAGGTAAAAGAGACAAGACGCTACAAACTCGGGAAGCTTCTCGGAGCGCGCACACGTAATCTTCTTCTGATGTCGGCAACGCCCCATAATGGCAAGGAAGCCGATTTCCAGCTTTTCATGGGCCTTCTCGACTCCGACCGTTTCGAAGGACGGTTCCGTGAGGGCGTACGGAAAGCGGACGTCTCGGACATGATGCGGCGTCTGACGAAAGAAGAGCTGTTTCGCTTTGATGAAACACCACTTTTCCCGGCGCGTTACGCCTACACCGTCGCCTACGAACTCTCTCCCGCTGAAGCTGATCTTTATCAGGCTGTCACCTCTTACGTTCGTGAGGAAATGAACCGTGCCGACAGGATCGGAGATGGTCAGAGACAGGGCAACGTTGGCTTTGCTCTCCAGATCCTTCAGAGACGCCTATGCGTGCTGACGATTGCTGCTAATGCGCTTTGCGCACCGGGAGAAACCAGAACTTCTTCTATGCGCCGCTGACCGATAACAGGTGCTATCCATTTTGCGCCAAGCTGACGCTCCTCAATCGTGCCCCCAGTTACCCTGTAGGACATGAGACTATTCAAATCCTGTTGCTTCAAGATAGCGGAGATATCACTCTGAATAATACGCTGGAGCGGTGGATCCTGAGGAATAGGCGGCAGATTCATGGTAAGATCAACCACCGCAGGTCCGGTATGGCGCCAATGGCTTTCACCGGCACCGACGCGCACAAAAGTTCCCCGCCCTACAGTTGCAACAATGAGACCACGACGCCTTGCCTCGGTAAATGCACGCGTTACCGTTGTCAGATTGGTACCAAGATAATCTGCAATCGTTCTTTGCGGGGGAAGTTTATCCCCTTCCCGCAAATCACCTCTCCGGATGGAAAGAGCCAAGGCATCAGCAAGTGTCAGGTAAATGGCATTCGGGCTTTGACTGATTTCTTCTTTCCAGTGAGCCAGATAAGGATAGGCTGACATGCGTGGCGGCTTCCATATATTCGACAAGATTGTATTGCACTACATCCCGTACAGTCCATGCAATGCATAGCGCAGCCGCTTATCTGTGAGAACAATTGTCTCCACATTGCTACGATTTAACTCATAGCATTGTGCACAACACGCAAGTTCAGACTTTAATTACCTTGTGGCAAATCTGTTTTAGAACAAGTAAGAAAAATGAAGAAACTTATTCCGTTGTGGCTGAGCAATGCTTGAATATTTATATGTCTTTTTAGTATCAATTATTTTTTTAATAATACCTTGCACGACAGCTTATGCTCGTCCTGAACAGTCACACGCTATCAGCACCATACATTCTGATATAAATGAACAGGTTTACAGCATACCTTTTAGAGAAGGTGGTTACGTAAGAGTGCTCTTTTGCATCCCGGCAACCCACCGAGGAACAATCATCATGTTTCCTGGCGGTTCTGGTGATATTGGCCTTGGGAAAAATGGCGCAATCCGACACGATCATAACTTTGCTGTCCGAACACGCCGGCTATGGAACAGACAGGGTTACGCAGTCATTATTCCAGATACAATCAATCATATTAATCTAAGAGGGAAACGCAGTTCCGCGACCTATGCAGGACTGATCGAAAGTATCATTGCTTTTGCACATGAAGAGGCAACAGTCCCTGTGTTTCTTTTTGGAACCAGCCAAGGCGCAATCGCTGCCGTAAACGGTGCCGCGCATGCAGCTTCAGGAACTATTGCAGGTGTCGTGCTCAGTGAATCTGTATCAGTCATGGGAGGCAGCAAGGAAACTGTTTTTAGTGCAACCCCGCAAAAAGTTACAGTACCTGTTCTTATTGTGGCCAACCAAGATGATCGATGCGATGTCGCACCGCCTCAAGCCGCGCAACAGATTGCTTCCGCCATGACAGCAAGCCCTGAAGTGCGCGTGTTCATGGTTTCTGGTGGAATAACAAAATCAAAAAAGAATTGTGGCTCCTTAACACCTCATGGGTATTTTGGCATTGAAAATGATGTCGTCGACAAAGTCAGTGCGTGGCTGGATGCCAAATCCCGATAATCTTCAGGCTATTGTTGTTTGAATCTGAGAAATCAGATGACGTACGGCTGGTGCAACCTCATCTGAGCGAAAAATGGCGGCAATTTCTGAAACGATTGGTTCTCCCGCAATATCGCGGAAAACAACGCCCGGCAAATTGACAACACTTCGTAAAGCACTGGGAATAACCGAAATACCATTGCCAATTGAGACCTGTGTCAACACAGCCAGTAAGCTCCCTGGCATAGAAACAATACGGGGCGTAAATCCACCTCGACTTGCGACCTGGAATGTGCCGAAAGCCTGCTCGGGCAATATAAAAGATACGTTGGCAATTTCGTGCGGCGTAACCGGGCCTTCCGACTTTTCTTCGACACCAGGAATCACGGAAAGTGCCAGGCAAAAGTGATCGCGGATCAACACATGGTGACTCAATAGCTGTGGCATCGCCATAGGCAGCCTTACAAAACCGATATCTACGTCACCGTCCGCAACCAGTTGAGGCAGTTTATCCATAGGGAATTCACGCACTTTTAAAAGCACGTCTGGATAACTCTGCGTAAATTGGTTCATCTGGTCTTGCAGTATTCCCGTATACGCAGCTGACGCAACATAACCAATCTCTATCCGACCCAATTCACCGCGCCCAGCACGACGACCGGCGTTCTCGGCTGTTGCAAATTGTTTGAGCACGCGCCGTGCTTCAGAAAGGAAAACCTCTCCCGCAGATGTAAGCGTCACAGAACGCTTTGTTCGGTTGAGAAGTTGAGCTGATAATGTGCGCTCAATTTCCTGTATCTGCACAGTCAGAGTGGACGGGGAAATATTCAGCCGTTCTGCCGCCCGTGTAAAATGAAGTTCTTCCGCCAAGACCACAAAATAGCGGAGATGTCTCAGTTCCATTCCTCTATCCCCCTCCCCGCATTATTAGGCAAAACCTAATAATAACGAAAATAACCACCAATGACGAGAACCAAGGCATGACGTAGCGTTACAGACTAACGCGCTCTGCAACGGAACATCACCATGACACAACTCTTTCAAGCCAATCATGATGAACTGATTATCGGAATTTCTAATACTATCGTGAAGCGGTGAGGACACCGATGACATCCTCGCGCGTAACCAATCCGTTATTTGTCCTTCTGGCGGCTTCAACTGGCTGTGCCATGACTGTGCTTGATACCAATGTGGTGGCAATCATCCTGCCAACCATCGCTCGCGAGTTTCGTGCAAGTTTCGCGGATATTGAATGGGTTATCAGCACATATGTTCTGTGCTTCGCATCTCTCCTGTTGCCCGCTGGAGCCATTGCAGATCGGTATGGACGCCGTCGCATCTATCTGATTGGAATTACGACATTTGCCCTTACCTCGTTGTTTTGCGGAGCCGCCCCGTCTGCCACAGCACTATATCTGGCCCGTGCTTTACAGGGCGTAAGTGCTGCGTTTTTGTTAGCACCTGCTTTGGCGATCATCGGGCATACTTTTCATAATCCAGATGAACGGAACCGCGCATGGGCCATTTGGGGAAGTATCATGGGCCTTACCATGGTTCTTGCTCCTATTATTGGTGGTATTATTGCCTATGCGCTCGGTTGGCGGTGGGCGTTTTATATCAATATTCCAATCTGCGTCCTACTTGCTGGCGCAGTCTTTATTCTGGTCAAAGAATCACGTGATACTGATGCCCGAAGACTGGATCCGGCCGGGATTATATTTTTTGCTGCATTCATGCTCGGTCTGACGTGGGGAATGATTAACGGTCAGGCAAGCGGCTGGACCTCATGGAACGCCCTGAATGGTTTTATTGGAGGAAGTATCTCCTTAGGCATTTTCATAGCATCTGAACGTGCCCAATCACGTCCGATGTTAGATCTTGGCCTATTCTCCAATCCCCGTTTTCTGGGAGCTGTCTGGGCGATGTTTGCTTATGCAGCATCCGCTCAGGTTATGGCCTCGATGCTTCCGCTATTTCTCCAAAACGGCTTAGGCCGCTCAGCACTTCAGGCCGGCTTCGCCATGTTGCCTTTTGCCCTGGCAATGTTGATTTTCCCACATATTGGACGTCTTCTGGAACGCCATATCTCTTCGAGCGGTATTCTAGCCGGTGGTCTGTCATGCGTCGCCATTGGCAATGGAATAACAGCATGGGGAGCATATGTCGGATCATGGATCATTGTTATGGCTGGCATGGTCGTCATTGGAAGTGGGGGCGGCCTTCTCAATGGGGAAACACAAAAAGCTATCATGAGTGTTGTGCCAAAAGAACGATCTGGCATGGCGTCAGGGATCAGTACGACATCACGATTTTCCGGGATTTTGCTTGGTTTTGCCATGCTTAGCGGCATACTCGCAACAATGGTAAGGAAATGGGTTGCCGCCTTTGGATGTGGCACTGGTTGCCATCATCCATCAGACTTCGCCGATGCCATCGTTGCCGGTGATCTACCCAGTGCTATTTCCGGTTTAGAGGGTTCCAGTCAAGAAATCGCCATTCAGCATGCACATCACGCTTTCTCTTATGGTTTTGCCGTAGCACTTCTTGTGGCATCAATTTTCGCATTAGGATCATCAATTATTGTCTTTACACTGATGCAGTCAAAGATGAAACAGAATATAACCTGAGTAAATAATAAATACTCAATGTGTAATGATAGATATTTTGCAGATTCTCTAGAGCGTTTCGTCAGTTGGTACATGGCTGAGTAACGCTTGTACTCCCACTTGACCTCTGGTCTTTCCTCCCTGTTTTTGGGGATCGGGAGAGATGGGAATGCGATGATATGGTTTGAATGAGAGCCAGTAAGATCGGATAACTGACGACACGCTCTAGGTGTTTAGTCCCGGGGTTTGATGGGTTGGATTAATGATGAATCTTTCTGGCTCTGAAGTCCATATTTTGCAGACATATTCGTAAGGTGTGAGGCCACTGAGGGTCTTGAGCCTGCGGGCGAAATTATAGGCTGCCATGAAGTCATTGAGGTGTGTCCTCAACTGCTCATGACTATCGTAATGGAAGCGTTTGACGGTTGCTTCCTTGATCGTCCGGTTCATCCGCTCAACCTGACCATTGGTCCAGGGATGATTGGGTTTCGTCAGACGATGTTCGATCTCGCGAGCTTCGCAGATCATGTCGAAGCGCATGGGGCGAGACCAGGCCGTATTGCGGTTACGGGGCTGATCCGCGAACTGGATGCCGTTATCGGTCAGAATGGTGTGGATCCGATAAGGAATGATGCTCAGGAGATATTCGAGGAATTCCCAGGCGGTCTTCCGATCAGCTTTCTCAACCAGTTGTGTGACAGCGAATTTGCTTGTCCGGTCGATGGCGACGAAGAGATACAGCTTGCCTTCAGCAGTTTGGACCTCGGCAATATCGATGTGAAAAAAGCCTATGGGATAGCGTTTGAAGCGCTGGCGTTTGGGCTTGTCTCCCTCGATATCCGGAAGCCGGGATATCCCGTGGCGCTGAAGGCAGCGATGCAGAGCCGAGCGTGTCAGATGAGGGATGCTGGCCTGCAGGGCATAAAGGCAATCATCCAGCGGCAGCAACGTATGCCGGCGAAACGCCACGATCATCGCTTCGTCCGTCTCGGACAGAACCGTGGATCGCGGCTCTTTGGGGCCTGTCTTCTGATCCTCAACCGTTTGACGCTTCCGCCATTTTGCAACTGTTTTCGGGTTGATCCCGAACTCCTTGCTCAGCGTCGCGAGCGAAGCTTGCGATCGCTGTATTGCTGCTCGCACGGCGTGCGTGGTCGTGGCGCTCCCATGACGTATCTGTCCCATAATGCTTCCTTCCACTCTCGTGAAAATACCACACCATCAAACCACGGGACTAAACACCTAGCATTACCGTCAGACCACTAAAAGGCCTTTCGATTTATAACTCGTTTTCTTACAATCATTCCTCTTATGATCAAAATGTGGCCAGTGGTGGTGTCCTTTACCAGACCCAAGGCAAACAGATTCCGAACTACCCACAATTTATGTATAAGGGCAGCATCAGCTACCGTATTGGCAAGCTATCTGCTCACGTTGACGGAAGTTACCTATCCAACCGCCAACTAACATATACCAATGACCTACACGTTCCGGGGTATTTTCTGGCCAACTTTGGCACCCGCTACGACTTCGGATCCGTTGGCCCATTAAAAGGATTATCTGCCAGCTTTAATATCTACAATCTGGCCAATAAAACCTACATTGCCACGACCAATGAAGCTGGAAACAATTTTATTAATAACGGATTCAATTATTTTCTCATGGGCGCATCCAGACAGTTTTTTGGAACAATTAGCGCAAACTTCTGAGACTTGTGTATCCACAATTTCTAACCCATTAAAGGACTATTATTAAAATTGTCTAAATTCTCGTTCAAACCTCGCACTAAAAATGCGAGAATGACCAGCGGGTTTTCAACCATCAGACCACGAAACTTCACGTCCGCACTGCCATCCTCAATCTGTTCACTACCCTCGTAATCCCATGCACCACCCATCAGTGAACTGTGCAACACCTTCTCTATTTAATATGAATAGTATATAACCAACACTATTCTAAAAAGAAATCTTATATATTTGTAAAATTCTTTATTTTGAAATCTGTATTGAAAATTTCCTCTAAACATTCACAAAAAACAACACAGAGGAAATATTTATATGAACAGATCAACAATTAAAGAACCAGTACATTAATGGTTGATTGATCTCTTTTTATAAATCAATTTTGTGATATTGTGTGTTTTTAGGCGAAGGGTTACCTTGCGGGGGTAGATGACAATCATCCTTAGAAGGCACGGTAATGCTGAAGCCACTCACAAGACCAAAACAAAAACCTCTCTCTCCTCATTTTTCATCAGGCCCTTGTAAAAAACGTCCCGGATGGAGCCTTGCCCAACTTAATAATGCTTTGGTCGGACGTTCGCACCGCTCACAAGCAGGCAAAGCAAAACTTTTAGAGGTTATCACACTCAGTAAAAAAATTCTGCAAATACCAGAAGACTACAAAGTCGCTATTGTGCCTGGCTCAGATACAGGTGCCATGGAAATGGCCATGTGGAGCTTGCTCGGCCCACGAGGCATTGATGTTTTTGCATGGGAAAATTTCAGCCATATATGGCTAACAGATATTGTGCAGGAACTTAAACTTGAAAACGTCAGAAAGTTTGTTTCTTATTATGGAACAATACCAGATTTAGAAAAAACCAATCCGGAGCATGACGTGGTGTTTGCCTGGAATGGCACATCTTCTGGCGTAAGGGTCCCTAATGGCGACTGGATTGATGACAACAGAAAAGGCCTGACACTTTGTGACGCCACATCTGCTGCATTTGCTATGCAACTACCATGGAAAAAACTTGATGTTACAACATGGTCTTGGCAAAAAACCTTAGGAGGAGAAGGGGCACACGGCATGATTGCTTTAAGCCCACGCGCCCTTGCCCGCTTAAGTGATCATATTCCAGCGTGGCCAATGCCAAAACTTTTTCGTATGGTTAATAAAGGTGCGGTAACCGAGACATTATTTGAGGGTGAAACCATAAACACCCCCTCGCTCCTAGCCGTAGAAGATGCTCTGGACGGCTTGCATTGGGCAGAACAGATTGGTGGGCTAACCACTTTAATAAAGCGCTGTACCGAAAACCTTTCTGTATTTACAAAATGGGTTGAAAAAAGCACATGGTGTACTTTTCTAGCTGAAAATGCCAGCATACGCTCAGAAAGCTCTGTCTGCCTGAAAATTACAGATCCAGACCTTGACCCAACATTATATCCTGACCTAGCAAAAACCATTGCTAAAAAAATGCAAGACACAAATGTTGCGCTTGATTGTGGCGCTTACCGCACGGCACCGCCAGGTTTCCGGTTTTGGTCTGGAGCCACAATAGATAAGCAAGATATTAGCCTCGCCCTTGAATGGCTTGATTATTTTTACTATGAGACTGTTACCGACTTAAAATAACCAAATAATTTTATGAAGGCGTCAAAAAACGCCTTCATAAACCGAATCATTTTTTCAATAAGCGTATAAGCAAGGGCTGCTTTTTCTCCACCGTATTGTTTTGTAACATTGCCAACAATTGCTCAGGTGGATGCTCCTTAGGTAATAAAAAAGACGTAAACCCGCATTTCAAGAGTGCAGGAAACTGATCTGGAATCAGATGCCCACGTGCCCTGATATCTTGCTGAAAATTGGCTTGCTGACGTAGATTACGCGCCAGAGTAAAACCACGCCCATCTCTAAATTTTGGGAAATCTATTAATATAACAGATACTAAATGGATATAGGGCAATAACTCGTCTATGACCGTACCTGCTGGAGCGTATAACCCAAGCGGTTGTATCAAAGACTGTTTTTTGTCCAGTTTTTCCATAACCGAAAGTGACAATATCTGATTTGCCACAACTGGACTGACTAAATCTTCAGGATAACTCCATGTTTCTGGAATTTCTTCTGCTGCCTTATTAACAAGTACCATAAACTGCCTCCCTAAATATTTTTGCCCCCGTGCGCCTATATGTATCAATAAACAGTTCGTCTTCAAGACGGTTGTCAAGATAAGCTTGCACTATAGCATCAACTGCATGCGTAACTTTATCCGCAGCAACTGCGGGCCCAAGAATATTGCCGATTGATGCCTGCTCTGCCCCTGAGCCGCCCAAGGTTATCTGGTATACTTCCTCACCGTTTCTATCTACGCCCAGCAAACCAATATTGGCAACATGGTGGTGGGCACATGCATTGATGCACCCTGAAATATTAAGGTCTAAAAGGCCTATGTTCTGCTGTTTCTTCAGATTTTCAAAATGCTTGGAAATTTTCTGTGCTATAGGAATAGACCTTGCTGTAGCTAAACTACAATAGTCCATACCGGGGCAGGCAATAATATCTGTAATCAAGCCGACATTTGATGTTGCCAATCCTGCTTCTACAAGCTTGTTCCACAGAGCAAAAAGGTCATCTTTGCGCACATGCGGGAGCACAATATTTTGCTCGTGCGAAACCCTTATTTCTCCAAACGAGTACTGATCTGCAATATCAGCAATTGCATCCATTTCATTTGAGCTGACATCTCCTGAAATACCACCAATTGGCTTGAGCGAGATGACAGCAGAAATATAGCCTAGCATGTAATGTTGATGTGTATTACTCGAAACCCAATATGAAAAATCTTTGTTTTCAAAAATATATTTATCTAGAACAAACGATTTTTCAGATAACGTAAGAAATGGTGGTTTACCAAACCGTCTCTCTACTTCTTGCACAATTTCCGGATCAAGAATGTTATAATCTGCCGGTAGGCTTTCAAACTCTTTCTCAATAAGCGCAATAAAATGTTCAGGTTTCATTTCGCGTATCAGAATTTTGATACGAGCCTTATAAATATTATCACGCCTGCCTAAGCTATTATAAACACGCAGTATGGATTCAACATACCGCAACAGGTCTTTAACAGGTAGCCATTCTCTTACTTTAGTACCAATAATAGGAGTACGCCCTAAACCGCCGCCCGCATAAACCTGAAAACCAGGCTCTCCTTTTTCGTTACGGTGCGCCAAAAGCCCAATATCATGCACACGTACCGCAGCTCTATCTTGGGGGCTCCCTGTTATGGCTATTTTGAACTTGCGTGGTAAATAGGTAAATTCCGGATGGTCCGTAGACCATTGCCGCATAATTTCAGCATACAAGCGAGGGTCTATAATTTCTTCTTTAGCAGCCCCTGCAAAATGATCTGTTGTGACGTTTCTGACGCAATTGCCGCTTGTTTGCGTTGCATGCAAATCTGCTGCCGCAAGAATTGTTAGAATATCTGCGGCATCTTCCAAACGGATCCAATTAAACTGTATGTTTTGCCTTGTGGTAAAATGGCCGTATCCCCTATCATAATAGCGAGCAATATAGGCAAGTTGGCGCATTTGTGCGGCACTTAGAACACCATATGGCAATGCTACACGAAACATATAACCATGTAATTGGAGATATAATCCATTCATTAACCGCAGCGGTTTAAACTCATCTTCTGTCAGTTCGCCCGATAGCCTGCGTGCTATCTGGTCGCGAAAAACCTCGGCGCGGTCGTACAAAAATTGCCGGTCGGACTCATCATAATGGTACATGCCCACAAATGGGGAAAGAGACGTTGTCGAAGGTGGTAGTGGAAAAGGCGGAACAGCCCATCTATTACCACCAGCCTCAGGGGAGAGATCGGGCCTTACGCTTGGCCCTTCTGCCCTTAATTGTTCCCGACGCTCTATTAACACGCTGTTATTGCTATATTTTTCAACTTCTACAGCACGGATGTCTACAATGCTTGTATCATCCCGATGTTTGAGAGTTTCTAAAAATGCCTCACTGTCATTTTGATTATAGGTCTGAGCATGTGCACTGCTTTCTACCCACTGGTCTGTTTTTGATAACCATACGACCACACCATCTTTAAGACGGTTTCCTGTTATGAAACGATGAGACATGTTACTTCTCCTTCGCCAACACAAAATATATGAAGATTATTTTTTTGGAATCCAATTGATATTTTTATCAATTTTTAAAAATGAATTTATCAGTAAATCCATATCATCTTCGGTGTGGTAGGGGGTTACTGTAACACGCATACGCTCCTGCCCTTTAGGAACTGTGGGGTAGTTAATGGGCTGAACGTAAATATTGTATTCATCAAGCAATTTATCAGTGAGCTGCCTGCATAAATGAGCGTCACCTACGATAACAGGCAAAATATGGGTCTCTGTGTCCAACACTGGAATGCCTGCATCTTGCATTTTCTTCTTCAGTATCTTGACATTATAGGCTTGCTTCTCGCGACCTTCTGGATGCTTCCTTATATGCTTGATGGCTGCCAGCGCACCAGCCGCAACATAAGGCGGAAGCGAGGTAGAAAAAATAAAGCTGCTTGCCAAACTTCTGATCACATCAATGAGCGCTTTGGGGCCTGTTATATACCCACCCATGACACCAAAAGCTTTTGCGAGAGTACCTTCAATAATTGTTAAGCGATCAGACAACCCATCTCGCTCTGCAATCCCGCCGCCGTGTGGCCCATACAGGCCAACAGCATGCACTTCATCAAGATAGGTGAGTGCGTTGTATTTATCAGCAACATCACAAATTTCTTTAATGGGTGCTATGTCACCGTCCATACTATAGACGCTTTCAAACGCGACAATTTTTGGACGCGCAGGGTCAACCTGCTTCATCAACTCATCTAAATGGGCATAATCATTATGTCTAAAAATGTATTTTTCAGCACCGGAGCGGCGAATGCCCTCTATCATTGAGTTATGATTAAGAGCATCTGAAAAAATAACACAATCTGGGAAAATATGCCCGAGTGTGCCAAGTGCTGCCAAATTAGAGATCCAGCCGGAAGTAAAAATCAGACCTGACTCTTTATGATGCAGACTAGCTAACTCACTTTCAAGATCAACATGCTGCTTATTGGTGCCAGAAATATTACGCGTACCCCCCGTGCCTGCACCGCATTGATCTAACGTCTCGTGCATAGCCGTTAAAACAGCAGGGTGCTGCCCCATACCAAGGTAATCGTTACTGCACCACACAGTTACGGGCTCTTTACTCCCATCAGGTTTATAACGCAGTGCTGTAGGGAAATCTCCTGCAAGCCTTTCCAGCTCGATAAATGTTCTGTAACGACCATCATTTTTCATTTCAGAAATAAGATGCTCACATTTTTCTGTGAAGTTCATATACACCACCATCTTGTTAGCTGGAGAACAGCCAACCCCTACACCCAACCGGTTTCAGACTATTTTATATATTTGTATGCTTTTTATGCATATAATGCAATGAGCTTTGAACAAACTCAACTGCATGGCTGACTAACCATTTTAAATGTAAAAAACCCTATGACCGTAAGGTCATAGGGTTTTTAAACTACTCAACTCTGTTTTCTGATTTTTTAAAAACCAGATTTTTTACTGATGCAGCATCGCATCCGATGTCGACATGTGCATAGGCATCATGTTGACATTTGCGTTGTGCATAACCCACAGAGACAAGCCAACAATTACCACAATAAGCATGACCGTTAAGATCAGATAAACTGTGTTTTCACGGTGTTCTGGGGCAAGGCCAAGGTGCAAAAAGAAGTATAATTGCGCAATAAGCTGCAACACACCCAGAATAACGACTACTGGCATAATCATATCATGGGGAAGCACACCCCACATAACTGCGCCAAAAGCCAAGATTGTCAGGATGAGAGAAAGCGCGAACCCAATGACTGAGTTGCTCATGCTGTGTCCATCGTTATGTGCGGTATTTTTTTCCATTACAAAACACCTCCGAGATATACGATGGAGAAAACACAGACCCAAACAAGGTCAAGAAAATGCCAGAACAGACTTAAGCATGCAATGCGACGTTCCATTACAGCATTAAGACCAAACTTGGAGACCTGGTGCATAATAACACCAAGCCACAGCAGGCCCATAGTAACGTGCAAGCCATGCGTGCCTACCAAGCCGAAATAAGCTGACAAGAATGCGCTACGACCAGGGCCTGCATTTTCAGCAATCAGATGGCTGAATTCATGCACTTCCATGCCGATAAAAGCCAGACCGAGCAAGAAAGTAAGAGCCAACCATGCCAGAGCACCACCCTTATTCTGTTTATGCACATTGATAACAGCCACACCAAAGGTGAAGCTGCTCAAAAGCAGAAAAAGAGTTTCTACAGCAACATAGTTTAGGTCAAAGAGCTGCTTGGCGCCCGGAGCCCCTGCTGTAGCATTAGCCAACACCCCAAATGTTGCAAAAAGAGATGCAAAAATAAGGCAGTCGGTCATCAGATACAGCCAGAAGCCTACAATAGTCTTCTTGCTGTCATCATGTGCGTGATGATGTGCACCGTCATCTGCATGAATAGAAGAGACGCTACTCATTATACACCTCCCTTAGCAGCATGAGCATACTGAGCTTCGATACGCTCAACTTCAGCCGCAGGAACATAGTAGTCCGTATCCATATCGTACGTTCGAACGATAAATGTCGCGATTGCACCAACAAAGCCAATGATTGCCAGCCACCAGATGTGCCAGACAAGCGCGAAGCACATAATGAAGCCAAAGATCGCAATAATGAAGCCCGTGCCTGTATTGCGCGGCATATGAATATCTTCATATGGACGTACAGTGTTGGGGTCTATTCCGGCCTTCTTGTCATCCCAATGCTGTTCCAAAGACGTAACAACGGGGGTATGGGCAAAGTTATAGAACGGAACAGGTGAATGCGTAGCCCATTCAAGACTGCGACCTTCCCAAGGATCGCCTGTTACATCGGCATTGATTTTGCGGTCGCGGATGCTGACGGCAAGCTGGATAAGAATAGCGACAGTTCCGATACCGATAAGAACAGCACCAACAAAAGCCACGTTCAGATAAGGTACCCAGTCAGGCTGGTTAAAGTGGTTCAGACGACGTGTCATACCCTTGAAACCGAGCACGTACATTGGGGTCCAGGCAAGCCAGTAACCAATGAACCAGAACCAGAAGGCAATTTTACCCCAGGTTTCGTTTAACGTGAAGCCAAATGCTTTAGGGAACCAGAAGTTCAGACCGGCAAACAGAGCAAAAACAACGCCACCGATAATCACGTTATGGAAGTGAGCAACCAAGAACAGACTGTTGTGAACAACGAAGTCAACACCCGGAATAGCAAGCATAACGCCTGTCATACCACCGAAAGCAAAGGTCGCCATAAAGCCAATCGACCAAAGCATTGAGGAGTGATAGCGAATACGGCCCTTATACATGGTGAAGAGCCAGTTAAAGAGCTTAACACCGGTCGGGATAGAAATAAGAGAAGTCATAATGCCGAAAAAGGCATTAACGTCCGCACCGGAACCCATTGTGAAGAAGTGGTGAAGCCAGACAAAGAAAGATAGCACACCAATGGAGCAGGTTGCATAAACCATGCCCTTATAACCAAACAGCGGTTTGCCACTGAAAGTTGAAACAACTTCAGAATAGACACCAAAGGCAGGCAGAACAAGAACGTAAACTTCTGGATGACCCCAAACCCAAATAAGGTTGATGTACATCATGGCGTTACCGCCAAGTTCGTTCGTGAAGAAGTGCATACCCAGCATACGGTCTGCAGAAAGCAGTGCCAAGGTTGCGGTAAGCACCGGGAAAATAGCAACGATAAGTATATTGGTAATGAGCGCTGTCCAGGTAAACACTGGCAGGCGCATGAAGGTCATGCCGGGAGCGCGCATTTTAAAGATGGTCATGATGAAGTTGATACCAGAGATCAAAGTACCCAGACCGGAAAGCTGGAGTGCCCAGATAAAGTAATCAACCCCGACTGTCGGGCTGTAACCCAGCTCTGACAATGGAGGGTAAGCCACCCAGCCTACAGCGGCAAAATCACCGATGAAGAGGGAGATCATGACCAGAATACCACCCATAACTGTCAGCCAGAAGCTGAAGGAGTTAAGGAATGGGTATGCAACGTCTCGCGCGCCGATCTGGAGCGGCACAACAAAATTCATCAGACCAAGGATGAATGGTGTCGCCACAAAAAAGATCATGATCACGCCGTGAGCCGTGAAGATCTGGTCATAATGATGCGGAGGCAAATAGCCTGCACCACCTGTTGCTGCCAGCGCTTGCTGAAGACGCATCATAAGTGCATCAGCAAACCCACGCAGCAGCATAACGACTGCAAACAAGATATACATAATGCCGATACGTTTATGATCGACAGACGTAATCCAGTCAGTCCAAAGATATTGCCATTTGCCGTAATATGTAACGAGACCTAAAATGGCTACGCCTAGCAAGGCGACAACCACAAAGGTCCACACGACGATTGGTTGATCGAGGGGTAACGCCTCGATGCCTAGTTTCCCTAGCATCAATGGTTCTCCATAACTACGCTACCGGATTGCGTGCAGTGGGACACATCACCCTCGCGGCGCAATGAGTTTTCCTGAGTGCAGTCATATTGCGTTGTAATTGCCTGAAAAAGTTCAGACTTTACCGAGCCATAAACTGTTTCTGGGTTGTCTTCACTATCTTTGCGCAATGCCAGATAAGCTGTGTCATCCAGAGCGTTTGTAGAGTTATGTGCGTCTTTCACCCACGCGTTAAACTGCTCATCGGTCTGCACATGAGCCGGGAAGTGCATACCAGAGAAGCCTGGGCCACTAAACGCAGTAGAGCGACCTGGGTAAGTCCCAACTTCGGTACCCATAAGATGAAGCTGTGTTTCCATACCGGCCATGGCGTAAATTTGGCTGCCAAGCTGAGGAATGAAAAAGGAGTTCATGTTAGAATCGGACGTTAAATGAAAATTGATTGGCCGATTTACAGGAATATTGAGGACATTCACTGTCGCCACACCATATTGTGGGTAAATGAAGAGCCACTTCCAATTCAATGCAACGACATCAACCTCAACTGCGGCAGCGGCAGAGTCGAGTTTTCTGTATGGATCAAGCGCATGTGTCGTAACCCAGATCCGCCACCCCAGAAAGGCTACGATTGCTATGGGGATACCCCACACGACAATTTCAATTGCCGTAGAGTGGTGCCATGTGGGATCGTGCTTAGCGTTAGGATTACTTGCTCTGTAATGCCACGCAAAAAACAGCGACAATGCCACAACAGGAATAACCACACACAACATGACACCCATGCTGAGCAATATAAGGTTCTTTTCCTGCTCACCAACTGAACCTTTAGGATTCAGCAATTCCAAATCGCTACAGCCACTCAATGCTAAAGTGGCCATAAGCAATAGTAAATACTTGCCCTTACTATACGACATCGCGTCCTCTCTTCGGATCTACGCGCCTTCTCAAGCCATACAAAAACTGGCTTTCACAGAAGACTTTAAGTGACCGCCTATCCATTTCGATCACACCTTCCCTTCAAACATCTTTCCAGCGCGGTCACCCCACAAAAAGCAGGACCACGCAAACACCAGGACAACTCAGAATCAGTCACAAAATGCATGGATTGATTCTTTCAATACCCCTATACTCTTCTTTTAAACAAAAGACATATACCATACAAGATTTCAGCTATGCCAAAACAATCCTCCTCGTTTTTCATCGAAAAAAAATTTGCTTATGCCAAATTATTAGAAATAAAATTCTATACAACAAATGATTTTAGAATAAGAAACAATAAAATTATGATATTAACTTTGATTTTTATATAATTAGATTTGTTTATAATTTATAATTATTGTTTTTCCTATTTTTTATAGAAAAATTTCTTTTTTGACCAAGCTTTTTGTGTTATATTTTGTTTTGTATCTTTTTTTTGCATACATTTGCTATTGAAAAATAAAATACAATCCTCTAAGTAGGAATCGTCCTATTCCTTCGCACGGTTAGGACATCAACTTAGTCGTAGGGTGGTGTAATACCGGTTACACCACCCTACTCTAGTGAGAGCAAACCTCTTCAGGATTCGTAAGTCTAAAGCATGCAGGCACCTCTATGTCTTGGCGATCAGGCTCCTCTATTTTCTGCACGCTCGACAGAAGGTGATTTCTCATTAGACAATTTTCCCGGGCACTGGCTGTTTTTATTGTTTTGTCACGAAGCTTTTGATGCAATTGCAACCACAGAAATTGTTTCATTAAGCGGCAACATCGGTCTTTTCTCTAAAAAAAAATGTCAGCCGCTTATAATAACTGGCAGTAGCCTATTTTCAAATCTTGCATGGCTTCATTCCATTCATCACCACAATACTGTTGAAATGGATTTACCTATTATTGAAGATCCAACTTATGAAATTTTTAACGCTTATCAATGCCATAACTATAAAAAGAAAAACCGCTCTTTTTTCTTAATAGACTCAATGAACAACATTAGATGGGTATGCCATTACCCATCTAATGTTGGGCTTGATATAGAAGAAATTTTAAGAACTCTTACTGCATTACAACATAATGACCAGAATAACACACTAAGCCCTGCTGACTGGCACCCAGGAGAGCCAAATATTTTTCACACAGTATCAGACAGAAAAACCATGATCTCCATGGGAGAGAAATGGTTTTATTGCCTACAGTGAAATCTGCTTCCTCAGAATTTTTCCTGAACGCGTCGTTGGTAGCTGCGCCACAAAGTGTACGTCTTTAAGGCCTACCCACTTCCCTATTGTCTGGTTAACCTGCCCTATAATCTCAGAACGCATTACACTCATATTGGCCGCGTACTGTGGAGCGACAACAACGTAAGCAACAGGCCGCTGCCCCCTAAGGGCATCAGAGATAGCAACAACCGCGCAGGCGTAAACGGCTGGGTGGGACGAAATAATTTCCTCAATCTGCACACCTGAAATACGACGCCCCGCTACCTTAATCACGTCATCAGAACGCCCCAGCATATGAACCGCACGATCTGCGGTGATCGTGCCTTCATCAAACGTGCGGTAATAATAACCTGATTCATCACAATAACTTGCAGGGACCATGATGTTACCACTCTGCCAAACACCCGCAAGACAACCGGGCGGCAGAGGCAGTTTCAGGGCAATTTCTCCACCCGGCTCCTCTGGCACAGAAGGCATAATAGCTGGAAAAAACCCTGGTACTGGTCGCCCAATATCATTCATGAGCGCTTTTGGTTCCTGTTCCGGCAGGCCGAAAAAATGCGCTGTAATGCTCCACCCGGTTTCTGTCTGCCACCAATGGTTGACCACGGGCCTTTGGAAATACGAACGTGCCCATCCTAACAATGTGGGCTCAGCATATTCGCCAGCAACAAAAATACGGGCAAGTTCTGGTAAAAGCACGCCGGCAAGATTACGGCTTTCCTGCCGTATAACCCGCAATTGAGTGGGTGTTGTAAACAGGCACTTTACCGCATGATCTTGGCACAGCATTCGCATAGCTGAGGCCGAAACATTGCCCTCCACAACAAGACTGGTGCATCCACTCAGCAACGGTGCGTACACACCGTAAGAATGCCCGACCACCCAACCAAGGTCAGAGGTTGTAAAAAAGACATCACCCGGTTTGCAGTCATAAATTAACGGCATGGACAAGGCCAATGCAACCGCATGGCCACCATTGTCGCGCACAATGCCCTTGGGTTTACCTGTGGTGCCAGACGTATGAAGAATATAAAGCGGGTCTTCAGAATGAACGGGGACAGGCGCTACAGGGGTGGACTGTTCCAGACTATAAAAATCATGATCGCGCACGGGCAGTAAGGGCGCCGGGCAGGCCTCACGTTGTGCAATAACGCAAGCCTTGGGCTTATACGCAGCAATACGCAAAGCATCATTTAAGATCGGCATGGCCGGAAGAGCCGTTTGCCCCTGAAAGCTGCAACTGGCAATGATAATAACCTTAGGAGCAACATCTTCAATCCGGCCTGCAAGTTCTGCCGCTGCGTACCCGGCAAAAACCACAACATGCACAGCGCCCAGACGGGCACAGGCCAACATGGCGATTGCAGTCTCAACGAGTGTGGGCATGGCGATCAGAACGCGATCCCCCTTTTCCACACCAAGAGCACGCAGGCCACCAGCAAACCCGGCTACCCTGCCCTGCAACTCTCTATACGTGACCACCTGCTGCTCTTTGGTGGCACAGGAACGCCAGATAAAAGCCGTCTGCGTGCCTCGTCCCTGCTCAACGTGCCGATCTATGGCGTTGTAGCAGGTATTGAGGACGCCACCGGCAAACCAGTCATGCCAGCCGTCTGCACGGTTCTGGCAGGCAATGGTAGGAGCCTGCTGCCATGTGATACGTTGCGCGGCCTCTAACCAGAACGCTTCTGGTTGGTTTAAGGCGGCATCCGCCATTGCCTCGTATGTTGTCCATGGCAGCATAATGCCGACTCTCCTTTAGGCTACAGGCACATCTTTTCCGGTAATCTGGCTTGCCAGCCACGCAGCATCACGCGAGACACCGGAGAAACGACCTGACCCCCATGTATGCAACCAGGGTAGGCCGAGAAAATAGAAGCCCGGCAGATCTGTAACACCCCTATGCCATACGGGCTTATTTGCGCCATTGAACACAGGAACATCAATCCAGCGATAATCCGGACGGAAACCGATGCACCAGATGATTGAGGTAATACCAGCGGCTTTTAAATCCAGTGGCGTATTGCTCCCGTCTGGTTGCCACACGGGCACATAAGGGTCTTCAACCGGTGCGCTTATGCCTTCACGCGCAATATACGCATCAATGGATTTTTTAATATCTGCATTTGTTTTATCAGCATCATCAAGGTTTTCTGTCAGATCTGGCAGAAAATGCGCTACCTCATCCCGAATGGTCTCGAGCGTTCCGTGCAGCCCCACACCGTTTTTCGCAAAAAGACGTAAGTCCAGATCATGGCCACCGTTTCGGCCTGTTACGTAATGGTTTGTTTTATCACGCGCACCATCACGCAACGGGTGATTTTCTACCGTTAAGTCATAAAACTTCATATCTGCCAGCCAGTCCACAACATCTTTCCCACGATAGAAGCGGGACACACGCGGAGCGGAACCGACACACAGATGCACTTTACGCTTTTCTAAAAACAGATCTTCGACAATTTGCGCACCAGACTGACCGCTACCTACAACCAGCACAGCTCCTTCTGGGAGTTGGTCTGCATTACGGTAATCTTGTGAATGCACCTGATAAATAGAAGACTCAATTGCGCTGGCATAACCGGGAATAACCGCATCCTGATATGCGCCAGAGGCAATTACAACGTGTTGCGCGAGCCATACGGTGCCGCCCGCCACAACACGATACCCACCACCGTCCTGCCGGGTGATGGACGTAACAGGCGTGTGCTCATGCAATGGGGGTGCAAAAGAATTTACGAAACCTTTTACGTACTCAATAATTTCCTGCTTTACCATAAACCCGTGCGGGTCTTTTCCTGTGTACGGGTGGCCAGGCAATTCACATTGCCAGTTGGGAGTAACAAGGCAGAAATTATCCCATCGTTCATCATCCCACGAATGACAGGCTGTTTTAGCTTCAAAAACGATATGCTCCACCTTTTCCCGGCAAAGGTACCAGCTCATGGAAAGGCCAGCTTGTCCACCGCCAACAATAATAACAGGAATGCTTTTTTCGGTCTGTGTCATAGCGAGATCCGTTTTTAGAAAGTGAGGGTTAGAACGCGTACTTGAGCGTCTGGTATAGTTGAAAACTGCGCGCAGGCTTGTTTAATACTGTGCAACTGCCCAAGGGCACGGCTACAGGGAAAACCATACCGCGCACGCACCCGCTCACTGGCTTCGGTTAATGCGTCATTGGCTTTTTGTAAGAAATCAGGGAGTGTGTAATCCTGATTCTGCGTAAAGTAGTCCTGAATAACCAAAGAAGGAGAGTAACACTCAACCTCTTTTCCATCAGGCCAGCGCACACGAAATGTCATTTCAGGCATGGGTAGAAACTTCTTGATTGGGGGCACTGGTGTGAGAAAAACCCGCCAGATGCCGGTAAACAGGAAAATGACGCGCTGCCACTGCTTGCCATGTAAAGCGACTGGCAGTGGCAGGGCCTTTCACGCTAAAGCGCTCTTGATTTTGCGGTGTCAGGGCATCACGCAGTGCCAAAAGCAGAGTATCGGGATGGCCTGAGCGGCACCACAGCACGTCTTCTGGTGCAAAATGTTCCGTAAAGGGCGGCATGTCTGGCACAATAACAGGTGTACCACAGGCCAAGGCCTCCAGCGGGCACAAGCCAAATCCTTCTGTGCTGGACGGATATGCCAGAACTGCCGCCTGCCGGTAAAAAGCGGGCATATCGTCCTCCGCCACGGGACCCGTGAGCGTGACATGTGCGCTCTCACCACTCTCCTTCTGGCGGGTATCAAACAGTGTGCGGTAGGAAGAGTGATCCAGAAGGGATGCACCACCTACCACAACCAGATGTAGGTCTGCGCCCTGTTGGCGTAGCGCGATAAAAGCATCAAGAAGCTGCACTGTGTTTTTACGGCGTTCCACCCCGCCCACAGCCAAGATAAGACGTTTACCAGACGGTAAATGGTAGCGTGCGCGAAGTGTCGCATCTTGAGTTGTGGGCAGAGAGGTAAAGCGTATGGGGTCAACCCCATTACCCACTACTGGCGCTTTTAAACCATACTGCTCGCTCAGGTGCTTTTCCCACACTGCGCTGACACTCAACAGACTTGTCGCCGCTGTAAACCCACGCTCTTGCCGGGCCGCAAGAAGAGGGTTGGTAAAACTGTCCAGATGATGCACCGTGCGCGCAAAAGCTTTTATTTTTCCCTCAGCTTGTAAATCAGCCAGAGCGTTGCTGCTGATGGGGTCTTGGGCATGCAGCACATCAAAAGTTCTGCCACGCAGGGCGTCTTTTATCTCGCCTATGCGACGCTCCACCAGTGTGGGTAAATCCCTTTCTGGCACAGCAGGAATACACAAGGTGGCGCAACGCGGTGTACGAAAAAAACCTCTGCCGGTATCATCCGGGGCAATGAGGGTAACATCATGCCAGGCATCATGCAGGGCTTCGGCCAGAGCCATGCCATGCACAACCCCACCACGCGGGTTAGTAGAATGGGTCAGAATACCAATGGACAACCTCATGCGCTCAACCCCATAAGCGGCGTTTGGGTCAGATCCCAAAAAGTTTCCACCTCATTGCCCCACTTTACGTCTAGGCGCTGTGTGGTGGTACACTGTCCAATAGCCTGTGCGGCAATACCGCGCTCCTGAAACCGATTGAGAATTTCAGAAACGTTTTCGGGCCGGGCCGTTAAAATATAACCATAGCTAGGAAAGGCCGATAACCAGCGCTCCATAGGCACGTCGTCTGGCCGGGGCACGATATCGAGCGTAATGTTCATACCAACACCCGAACATTCTGCCAGCATAAGGGCCGTCCCCAATAGTCCCGCCATGCTAATGTCTTTAGCCGCATGGCTTAGGCCGTCTTCTGCAAGACGCGGCAGAACCTCCAGATCATCCCGAAGACGGGCGCTCTCTTTTGTGCCGCACAGAGCGGAACTCGCATCCCAGAACGGATGCGGGTCATGCCAGCGGCCACGTAAATCTATAGCCGCAATCAGCACTTCACCGGGTTGTGCATCAAAGCTGGTCAGTAGGCGGCATGCACGACCCAATATGGCAACCGAAAGCGAATTATGGGTGCTACGCATATTGGTATGCCCACCAACAACAGGCACACCGTAAGTAGACGCACCATCTTGCAGGCCCTTGACCACCATGGCTGCGGCCTCAGAAGTCTCACTCCACACTGCATCAACGACAGCTATGGGCCGCCCGCCCATCGCGGCAATGTCACTGGTATTGACCATGACACCGCAATACCCCGCAAACCATGGCATGGCCCGCACAAAGCTATCTTGAAAGCCCTCGCTGGCCAGCAGCAAATAGCCATCACCATCAGGAATGGCAGCGCAGTCATCTCCCAAGCGGATTGCTGTAGTGTTTGCCTGTGGCAAAAGGGCTGCAACTGCCGCAATATCCTGCTTGGCAGCCAAGGCACGGCTCTGCCTTAGCGTGCTCAGCAGCGCTTTCAAAGCTTCCGCCATTATGCCACCTGCCGGGTGCGAGGTTGCGGGCGCAGCAGCCATGTTTGCTCCTGACCGTGCGGCGGATAGCGTGAAAGGTCAGCTTCCATGTCGTGATGTGGCAACCCGTGCAGGGTTATGGCGCCTAGACTTTTCCAGTGTAGACGCCGAAAGAACAGAACGTTCTGCTCCTGAACCTGTGCCAGAAATTGCCTCGCCCCCAAGCCGTGCGCCGTGCTGACCGCCATACGGATAAGCTCTGCGCCAATACGCCCAAGTTTGCGATGGTCGGCCTGCACCGCCAAGCGGGAACCACGCCACACGCCCGGTTCTGGCTCGTGAATGCGCACCGCCCCCACAACCCGGTCTGGCATACCCGCCATGCAACAGGCTGCAATGATGGGTATGGCGGTTTGGTCAATGACGTCCCGGTCGTCTTGAGCAAACACCTTTTGCTCTTTACAGAAAACCTCCCGGCGCAGGGCATGGTAGCCTGCCCGCTCCCACGGCGTGCGTGCAAGGCGCACCACGTACTCGGTCGGGATAAAGGGGCCGCTTTCAAAGCCCTCAATCAGCTCCCTCATTGTTCGTAAGCCGACAGGGAAGAACATGCCCCGCACCGCCCGCACCCTGCCCGGATGTCGGTGGACTTCATGTTCGCGGCCCGCAACATCTGACCAAGCGGTGCTAACACTGATTTCATGAAATCAGCCGAAGGTGGTGTGTGATTTTCAAGGGGTGTGCCCGATATGGGAACAAACGGCACCACAAAGGGATAAACTCCGAGTGCTATCAGGCGCTCAGCCAGAGACAGAATATCCTGAGCACTATCCCCCAAGCCTGCCAGAATGTAGGTGTTCACCTGCCCACGCCCAAAAATAGGCACTGCGCTGGCAAACGCATCCATATAACGGTCAACGCTGACAGTTGCTTTGCCCGGCATAATCTTTTCACGCACAGGCTGTGTTGCAGCTTCAAGGTGCATACCCAAACTATCGGCCCCGGCATCCCGCAGCCGCTGGAACCACGCATGCTCACGCGGCGGCTCACACTGAACCTGAAGAGGCAGTGCAACCGCAGCCTTAATGGCGCGGGCGGACTCAGCCAATACGGCGGCACCCCGGTCAATCACATTCGGCGTACCGGTTGTGAGCACCATGTCGCGCACGCCATCAAGTTCTACTGCCGCCTTAGCCACCTCTGCCAGTTGGGCTGGGGTTTTATACGCAATGGTCCGATCTGCTTCGAGCGACTGGCCGATGGCACAGAACTGGCAAGACTTACGCCTATCAGCGTAGCGAATACAGGTTTGGTGCACTGTCGTTGCCAAGGTATCGCGCCCATGCAGAAGGGCGATTTTCCAGTAAGGAATACCGTCCGCAGTGCTCAAGCCATAAAAGCGTGGCGCGGCCGGAAAATGGATTGTGCCAAGAGCCTGCCCATCTTTCACCAAAGTACTCGCCCCGCTGCTATCAGGCTTGCTGGCCTGAAAAGGAGAACGACGGGCACCCGAGGTATAAACCGGCACCATAATAGTCTGGCCCGCAATGGTAATGGTTTTATGATCTGAAGGCCCTGCCCCACCTTTACGGGAGATACCCCCTGTTTCTTCTCCAATTTGCAGGCCAAAAGACTGCAAATCTGTCACAAGCTTACGCCCAGACAGGGTGCCAAGTGTTGGAACTGTCATGCTGTGGCTCCATTCTTAACGAATGCCACAGCGCCCTCTTGTTCATGCTCTCCAACATAATGCACTGTGCGTGCAGGCTGCTTGTTATGCAGTAAGCTCAGAAGTTCCGGCCGTGCATAATGTCCTACTGAATCCATCATGCGTTTGCGTTTGGTTATCAGGGCAAAATCAAGGTCGGCTATCACCATGCCCTCCCCTTCCGTTAACGGATCACCCAAAAACTTACCTTCTGGTGAGACAATGGCGGTGAAGCAGCCACCACGCAGCGGACCTTCCAATGCAGGGTCACGTGCGACCTCCTTGATCTGCTCTTCTGTCAGCCACCCTGTGGCGTTCACAACAAAACAGCCGGATTCCAACGCATGGTGACGGATTGTTACGGACATCTGGTCTGCAAAAATCTGACCGACAAGAGAACCCGGGAACTGGGCACAATGAATTTCTTCATGTTGCGTCATAAGTGCGTAGCGGGCCAATGGGTTATAATGCTCCCAACAGGCTAAAGCTCCTACGCGGCCCACGGCGGTGTCCACCACCTTTAATCCTGCACCATCTCCCTGTCCCCACACCATCCGCTCATGGTATGTGGGCGTAATTTTCCGACGTTTCAGCAGGATTTCGCCAGTGGCATCAAAAATGATTTGCGTATTGTAAAGTGTCCCTACGTCACGCTCATTGACGCCCAAGACAACCACCATGCCGGTTGCCCGCGCAGCTTCCGCCACCATATCCGTTACCGGACCGGGAATAACAACAGCGCGTTCATAAAGCGCCAGATGCTCCCCGCCAAAGCGAAAAGCAGGCTGAATGAAAGAGAAATATGGATAGTAAGGAATAAAGGTTTCGGGAAAGACCGCCAACTTTACGCCTTTTTCGGCGGCATCGCGGATGGCCTGACAGACTTTCCGGGCTGTACCCAAACCATCATCACCCAACACAGGGCTGATTTGAATAGCAGCAGCGCGAACGATACGAGACATGATGGCAGCCCTCCCCTCTACCCTTAGAGAGTCCAGGTATTCAGAATAAAGGCGTTGTCACGCCGGGCGAGCAGAATGACGTCCAGCACATCTTGCGGGTTAATAGGGGTAATGCCCGGAATAAGGTTGTGCTCACCGTAGCCGTACAGAGCCTGAAGCGCGAACCGGCAGGCATAAACCTTGCCGCCTTCTTCAATAATTTTTGCAATCTGCTTGTTACAGTTCATATGCCCGGGGAATGCTTCATCACCCAACCGTGGAAAACCGCGCTGCACCCCAAGGGTAACACCCGGCCCATAAAGCAGAACGGAGGTTTCAAACCCTTTACGAATAAGACGTGTTGCCTGAAGCAGGTTTACAAACCCCACTGACCCTTCGTTGGCAACTGTATGAAAGGTGATGAGTGCCTTTTCACCGGGCTTGGCTTTAACATCTTCGAAAACTTTGTTTTCATAATTAACAAAGCAATCACCATCTTTGTGGGGTGCGTGTTCGATTTCTGGCATGATACGTTTCCATTTCGCTTCGAGAATACAGTCAATCCTGCCTCGTAACGAAAAGTATGGCATGAACATTTTGAATTGTCGAACATGTAAATGCGTACATATCCATTCATTCTTTGTAATACGCCTTATTTTCAGGCCATCAAAGAATGACAATTTATATTTTTTGTGAAGACAATTTTGTAAGTGTATGATATAATTTCATTTTTATTGGGAAAATAAAAATCTTATATCTTCTATTTATCATACGAAAGCGAGGCATCAGCTAGGTACCCTCACATTCTATTCTTCTAAAGCGGAAAAGCATAACTCACTGAAATAAAATAGGAAAAAAATATCAAAAGCGAAATGTATGTAATAATATTTTTTATGTATGGACTTGATGGGAGACACTTCATTCACTATGTGCTACACAAAATTCAAAGTTAGGCCACCTAGGACAGAAAAATGAACACACATGAATTAATCAAAATCATGAAATTTTTTATCGAGAATAATCCTGGGCCCATTTACCTTTCCATTCCAAATGCTCTCATAGAAGCTATCAATAAAGGTGTAATTGGCGAAGGAGATAGACTGCCACCACAGCGCAGTTTAGCTAAAGAATTAGGCACCGATCTGACAACAATTACACGTTCTTTTTCAGAAGCACGTAAACAGGGGCTTATTGAGGCAACTGTAGGGCGTGGTACATTCATTAGAATCGGTGCATCAGAAACACGCTGGAAAAATACAAATCAGGCCGTGGTTGATCTTACGATGAATTTGCCACCAATCCCAGAAAACCCTTCCATAAAGAACCTCATCCAAACCGAACTTAGCAGCATTTTGCGCCAACAAGATCTGCACGCCCTGCTCTCTTACCGTATGACGGGGGGCACAACTGATGAACGAAAGCAGGCCTCCCGCTGGATATCACCCGTTATTGGGCAACGTAATGAGGACGACATTTTAATTGTCCCCGGTGCACAAGCCGCAATTGCTGCAATTGTGACAACGCTGCTGAAGGCAGGCGATGTGCTGGTTACTGACCGTTTTACCTATCCAGGCATACGAACCGTTTGTGCACAATTTAACATCATTATAAAAGGCATAGATAGTGATGCTGAAGGCATGCTACCCGATCAACTGGACGACGCGTGTTCACGCCTAAAACCACGCTTTATTTACTGCACGCCCACAATACAAAACCCGACGACATCAACCATGTCCATTGAACGGCGGAAACAGATACTTTCTATCGCGAGAAAAAATAATACCTATATTTTGGAAGATGATCCTTACAGCTTACTCTTAAAAAATCCCCTCCCAGCCTTAGCGCACCTAGAACCTTCTCGAGTGTTCTATGTTGCATCTCTGTCCAAAGTTATTTCCCCCTCTTTAAGGCTGGCGTTTATGTGCGCCCCGGACGTAGATCTCTCTACCCGAATAACAGCAGCCTTACGCGCCACAACTCTCACCAATTCCGGGTTAATGACAGCTCTTATAACCAGATGGATTGAAAAAGGAACAGCTACGCAAATTCTATCCGCAATACAAGAAGAGCTGTTAGAGCGTCAAAAAATTGCGAAAGATATTTTAGGGGATACACACTGCACTCATCCTGAAGGACCGCATATATGGCTCAAGCTACCCGAATGGTGGAGTAGTATAGATTTTGTGTCTTATGCCAGAAAGCAAGGACTTGGCTTAGTTCCCAGCAGCGTATTTACCGTAGAGGGCGAACCGCCTCAAAGAATTCGAATAGCTTTAGGAAGTGCCACAACCCGCGAAAATTTGGCTAATTCTCTCCGAGGGATTGCTGATTTAATGAATCATAAAAAGACATTTGGTTTTGAAAGTATTGTATAACTCTTAGCCACAGAAAACATGACAGTGGGTTCCTGAAAAACCCTCTGAAATTCTGATTACATTATATTTTAGCTGAATCCTGCTCTTACTAAACAATCTGGAGGGATCGAAGAACCCTTGATTGATGTGCTTGGGCGGTAATTTTGGGTTTTGGCGATTTGATTGACGGTTTTTGCGATGGCGTCCAGTCTGCGTTTTGAGCAGATTGGGAGTTGTCTCTCGCTGGATGGCTATGCGCTCGCGTTCAATCTTTCGAGGAAGAGGAGGCGGCGCATATTGTAGACGATATTGGCGAGCCCGATCCTCATGGTGGCTCGGCTGATACCGACAGTCCGGACAAACAGCCCCGTCTGTGACTTCTGATCGGCAAAGACATGCTCGACACGCGAGCGGATGACCGACTTTCCAGCATTTGATTTCTGGATATGCCGGGGCATAGGCTTGAGATGCGGCTTTTTGCGATGAACCTTGGAGACAAAGCCCTGCTTTTCCATGAAGTCTTCGTTGGCTTTTGAGCGATAGGCCGTGTCAGCCCAGACACTTGAGGCCGTATTGGTTTTATCCAGCAGCCCCTCTCTCAATCGCGCGCCATCACTGGCGGCGGCATGCGTTGTTTTCCATTTCCGGATGAACCGGTATTTCCGATCGATGGAAACATGCGATTTATAACCAAAGAACGGGATGGCGAGATCGCTGGATGGCATGGTTCCATCATCCTGTCGCTTCGCCTTCGTGAACTTCAGTGTCCAGCGCGCATGACGATCCTTGTGCGACAGCTTTGAGGGCTTGTCCTGCCAGTCTTCAGGAATACGTCCTTCCCGAAGATCGGCTTTCTCTGCATTGGTGTTCCGCTGCTTCGGAGCAGCTACCAGCGTGGCATCCAGGATCTGGCCTGACATCGGTAAATACCCTCCGGCAATCTGCTCAAGCTGCACCAGATCCGCCAGACGCGTGGAAGCATCCTCATGCAGGCGTTCCAGATGCGGTTCATACCAGTACCGCACGGCTGCAATCTCGCCGGGCCAGCCAACCTGCTGGCCGCCAAGAGCGGTGCCCAACTGAAAGCATGGAACGATGACGTCCATCGGACCCGGGGCCGGATCGAGAAGATCTTCGGCACCTGGAAGCGCAGCTATGGGTTACGCCGGATGCGATGGCGCGGTCTTGCCAAAGCAGCCATCCAGATCCACGTCACAGCCATTGCCTACAATCTCAGACGGACACTCAATATACTCGCTATAGCGGCATGATATGGTTGACACCATATCCCTCATGCAACGCGTTGTGCAGCGTACTCGGTTTGGAGAAAACAGGTATCAATACCGCGTTTCTTAATCAAATTGAGATGGCACCGACAATATCCACCACCCGCGCACAGGTCTCATAAACTCATTGAAGCCGGTATTCTGGCTCTTAAGGATACCTCAGACGCCCCATACCTCATTCCCGGATTGGAGACTTCAAAACAGGGTGTCAGGGGCGCAGCACTGGGACGAGCGTTCTCATTGCTTAAAGCCCGGATTGGCCTGCCAGCAGAAATCACCTTTCACTCATTCCGGCATACCGTATCGACTCAGCTCAGAAATGCCAAAGCCGACATTCGAGAAATATGGATTGACCGCCTGCTGGGTCATGAATCCACCCATAAGAGCCAAGGGACAACCACCTATCTGACTGGCATTTCAACAGCCAATCTCAGGCAAACCATTGAGGCAATCAGCTACCCGGAAACAGCCTTCAAAAAGGGAACGTTTTAAAAGGGAGCC
>NZ_BAMW01000002.1 GCF_000963945.1 Acetobacter indonesiensis
CACTGGCACTGGCACTGGCACTGGCACTGGCACTGGCACTGGCACGCCGTCCGTCGGGGGCACGTCAAGCGCAAGCCCGGTAGGTGAGGTTACTGCCCAGCAGGTCTCTAAACCTGCTGCCACACCCCAGACAATTACGCCCTCCGCCCCCGGTGGCACTCTTGGGGCTGGTGAGATCATGGTTGCACTGATTGAAACCATTGTTGATCGGCTGGCCGATATTCTGGAAAGTGTGGGGGCACTGCTGGATACCCTTTCCCAGGATATTTTTCGCAAACAGCGGAGTGAACTGCCCCGGCACAACATTGCCGCATGGCAAAGGAACCTTTTGCAGCGTGTCGGCAGTTCGGGGGATTTATGCTCCCGTATGCGTGACACATTGCTGGGGCTGGAGCGACTGACCATCTTTCTGGGGGAAAGCAAGAAAGATGGTGCTGCACCATCATCCGGCTTTCCGCTGACCACACGCCGTTTTGAAGCTGGCGTCACAACGCTGCCGACCGAAAACGCGCCCTATGCCCTGTCTGGTGCATTAAGGGCGCGCATGACAACCGCTAATCGAGACCTTTCCTCGCTGACTGACTATGTAGCGCAGGCCGCAGCCAAAGTTGAATTTCTTCTTGATGCTACGCTGGGTTTTATCAGCATTGAGCAGAACGGCATGATGAAGGTTCTAACCGTTGTCAGCTTTATTGGCGTTGCCCCGACCCTGATTGCTGGCGTGTATGGAATGAACTTCAAGGACATTCCAGAGTTAGGGTGGCGGTATGGCTACTGGTATTCTCTGGCGTTAATGACAGCTTCTGTGGTGCTTCCATTAGTATGGTTCTGGCGCAAAGGCTGGCTGGGAGGCATTAAATGACTTTTCTACCATCACGCGGCGCAGTGTTCTCAGCCCCCACACGCAAAGCAAGATCCAGACGGGCTGTGGTAAACGTGCTGGCAGCTACGGTGCTGGCTATTGCGCCCGGTATCAGTCTGGCCGCCTCCGCCCATGTTGCTGGGCCGGACCCCCAAGCAGTTTACAACCGTATGGCGGCCGAACCGCTGCGCTACGCGGGCCTGTCCTCACACCAAAATAATCGTATTCTTCTTGGCCTGCATCAGACTGCCAATGGCGGCCTTGAAGGGGAAATGATGCGGCTTGATTCCGCCATGCGCCCCTTGGTGACTGGCCATGTTACCGGGCACATCAGCACACCAGACATGATACAGACGTCACGCTGCACGCTGTCTGTGGCCCTGCCTCACCGCACGTTAACGCTTGATGGGCCGTGCTCTGCCACGCAGATTTCAGGCGCTTTGACCAACCGCCCGCACCCGACGCAACTATGGTCTCAGGTTTCGCGCTTTATCTCGCCCGATACATCTGTTTCGCAATATTGGTTGACCAACGCCGCTTGGCAGGCCGCAACCACCCCGCCCCCAACACCCTAAAAACGATCCTTACACGCGTGTTGTAACATCTTCAGGTTGACGAACCGGCCTGATACCGGTATCGTCCCGGCCCAGACACTGGCTGACTTCACCTGCCCAGTGGCCCTCCTTCATAAGTCAGGACTCATCCTGCGTCGGCGTCACCGACGTAACGTATTTCCGTTACGCTAAGGCGCATGCCAGATGTGGGGTATTTTCCCGGTCCAGACATTTTCCCATCTGAACTACTGCCAGTCAGGGCATTCCTAAATGCATCTTGCGGAACTCAAGGCCAAATCACCGGCCGATCTTTTGGCCTGCGCCGAAGACCTGAATATCGAAAACGCATCCTCCCTGCGCAAGCAGGACATGATGTTCGCCATCCTGAAAACTCTGGCCGATAATGACCAGGCAATCTACGGCGATGGCACGCTCGAGATCCTGCATGACGGGTTCGGTTATCTCCGTTCCCCTGAATCAAATTACCTTCCCGGCCCGGATGATATTTACATCTCCCCCACACAGGTACGTCGCTTCGGCCTGCGTACGGGGGACACGGTTGAAGGGCAGATTCGCGCCCCACGAGATGGCGAACGCTATTTCTCACTTCTGAAAATTAACAGCATCAATTTTGAACCGCCGGAGGCCGTGCGCCACCGCATCAATTTTGACAACCTGACACCACTTTATCCTGAACGTCGCCTTCAGATGGAAGTGGAAAGTCAGGCACCTGCGGTCAGTGAAACCAAAGGCAAAAAGGGCACCAAAAGCACGCAGGATTTCACACCGCGTGTTATTGATCTGGTGTCGCCCATTGGTATGGGCCAGCGCGCCCTGATTGTGGCACCGCCCCGTACCGGTAAGACTGTCATGCTGCAAAGCATTGCGTCTTCCATCAGTGCCAATCACCCGGAATGCTTTCTGATCGTTCTGCTGATTGACGAACGCCCTGAAGAAGTGACCGACATGGCCCGCTCCGTGCGCGGTGAAGTCATTTCCTCGACGTTCGATGAACCCGCCCACCGCCACGTTCAGGTGACGGAAATGGTGCTGGAAAAAGCAAAACGTCTTGTTGAACACAAACGCGACGTAGTCATTCTGCTGGATTCCATCACCCGTCTGGCCCGTGCTTACAACACCGTTGTGCCGTCATCAGGCAAAGTGTTGACGGGTGGTGTGGATGCAAACGCCCTTCAGCGCCCCAAGCGCTTCTTCGGTGCGGCCCGTAATATTGAAGAAGGTGGGTCTCTGACCATCATTGCAACGGCGCTGATTGATACCGGCAGCCGTATGGATGAAGTGATCTTTGAAGAATTCAAAGGCACGGGTAACTCTGAACTCATCCTTGATCGCAAGCTGGCTGACAAGCGTACCTTCCCCGCGATTGATATTACCAAGAGCGGCACGCGTAAGGAAGAAATGCTGGTTGACCGTGCCACCCTGTCTAAAATGTGGGTGCTGCGTCGTATTCTGGCCCCGATGGGCAGCATGGATGCCATGGACTTCCTGCTGGATAAGCTTAAATACAGCAAATCCAACCATGACTTCTTTGAAGCCATGAACAATTAAAGAAGGAGCGGACCTCGGTTCTCTCCTTCCACGCTTCCCTTGATGGGGGCGTAACTTCAGGCGGTCTTCGGGCCGCCTTTTTTCTGTATGGTCAGAACGATACTGCCATCAGCCCCTTCCTGCTCCGACACAATCAGATGGCCAAGCCCTGTGACAGACCGGCTGACATTTTTACGGGGTTCCTCCCCCTTTAACCGAACAGCCAGCAAACTACCTGGGGCCAACCCATCAAGCGCCAATCTGGTTCGCACAAATGTCATGGGGCATTTTTCATGCGTGATATCCAGCATCACCACACTGGGGCCGCCCCCTATTGATGCCGGAAAAACATCACTTTCCATCACTTTCATACTCCCTACGTTCCTGCACGCTGGCAGGATATAGTGTTTCCAAAAAGTATAAAAACCGTCACTGCCGCGTAAAATTGGACAAACCCCTTCATTTTCGGCTACCTGATACACAACGAATGCAGGTGGTAAATAAGCAGGATTTGCGCCCTTGAAGTCTCAGTCGGCAGAAGAATCGCGGATCGCGCAGCTCTGTGTAGAACATGGCCTGAAAATGACCGGACAGCGTCGCGTTATCGCACGGGTTCTGTCAGACGCAGATGATCATCCGGATGTTGAAGAACTCTATCGTCGGGCTTCGGCGCTGGATTCCCGTATTTCCGTAGCAACCGTTTATCGTACGGTTCGGCTGCTGGAAGAAAAAGGGATTCTGGAACGCCGGGATTTTGGCGGTGGGCGCGCACGGTATGAAGCCACAGAAGGCGGCCGTCACCATTATCATCTGATTGATGTTGATAACGGTAAAGTGATTGAGTTTGAAGACCCCGAGCATGAAGAACTCATGCGGCGTGTGGCCGAACGGCTGGGGTTTGACTTTGTCTCCATGCGGCTTGAACTGTTTGGCAAAAAACGCCCGCAGTCACAAAAAGCCGCCAAGCCCGCGACGCGTAGCAGCAAGAAGGGATCTGCTGAATGAGTGCTGCCAAGCAGGCCCCTAACGGCTCTCTCTCAACGCTTGATCTTGAGCGCACAGGCTTTCCGGAACTGCGCGGCGGCAATCTAAGCGTTCGCATTGCGACCACAGATGATGAACGCGATGCCGCACAAGCGCTCCGCTACCGCGTTTTTTATGAAGAAATGGACGCGCACCCCACACCTGACATGCTGCGTCTGAAGCGTGACTTTGACGAATTTGATGCCGTGGCAGACCATCTTCTGGTTATTGATAACGCCATTGCCTCAGACGCACGTGGAATTGTCGGGACCTATCGGCTGGTTCAAAGCGACGCGGCAGAGAAAATCGGGCGTTTCTATTCCTCCAGTGAATATGATATCTCGCCCCTGACCGAATTCCCGGGACGTCTGCTGGAAGTCGGGCGCGCCTGTGTGGATAAGGATTACCGTGGGCGCACCGCAATGCAGCTTCTGTGGCGCGGCATTGCATCCTATATTTTCCTTCATCGGATTGACGTACTGTTTGGCTGCGCAAGTCTGCCCGGCACCAACCCCGATAATCTGGCCGATGAACTAACCTATCTTTACCATAACCATCTTGCTCCACCGGCCCTGCGCGTCAAAGCTCTGCCGGAACGACGGATTGAAATGCTGCGTGTTGACCCGCACGCCCTTGATTACCGCAAGTGCCTTGCAGGGCTCCCTCCCCTTATCAAAGGCTACCTGCGTCTTGGTGGATATGTCGGGGACGGCGCAGTTATTGATCCGCAGTTTAATACGACGGACGTGGCGGTTCTGGTCAAAAGCGAACTGATGGCTGATAAATATTATCGCCATTACGAACGCCGTCTGCGTGATGCGCTGGACTGACGGTTACTGTCAGTCCAACAGTCCCTGATCCTTATTTCTTATATAGCATCGGCCTGACCCGGTTGTGAAACGTCCCGCTTTCCCCCGTATTCTGGCAGGCCGCTGGCGCAAACCGAGCCGACAAAGCATACGTCATACGCTTGTTATGCTCGGTATTGGTGCCATTACGGCTCTTGCGTTGCCTCCCGTGCATTTTCTGCCCGTTCTATTGCTGACATTTCCCCTGCTGGGCCGGGTTCTGAACCGGACGTCATCTTGGAAAGAGGCTGCGTGGGCTGGCGGATTATTTGGGTTTGGGCTGTATGCCGCTAGCCTATATTGGCTGGTAAATGCCGTCATGATCCGGGCTGAAGAGTTCTGGTGGTTTGTCCCCTTCCCTTCCCTCGGTTGCGCCCTGATTCTGGCCCCTATGACGGCGGCTCCAGCGGCCTTAAGCCTGCTGGCTCGGCGGGGTGTCGCCCGTCTTGTCTTTTTTGCCGGGGCATGGACGCTGTTTGATATGGGGCGCGTGTTCCTGTTTAGCGGCTTCCCGTGGAATCCTCTTGGAAGTGCCCTTGCCATCCCTGGACAGGCTGGAGACGTGCTGCTTCAACCCGCAGCCTGGATTGGTGTAGATGGCCTCACCCTGTTTCTGGTTCTGGGCAGCCTTCTCTGCGGCGCAGCAATGCAGGATATCTGGCGCGCCAGAACAGGGAAAACATCGCTGGTTTTTACCTCGCCTCGCATGAGGTGGTCGGTAATCGGGGGAACGGGCCTTCTGGGCGCCAGCCTATTGATAGCCAGTCTGTCACGCCTCCATACGGTTCACCCTGTTGGTGAAAATGGGCCGATTGCCGTTATGGTTCAGGGCAATGTGCCTGAAACAGAAAAGGTTGGTCACCAGAACCCGCGTGATATTTTCCTACGCTATCTGCGCCTGACCTCAGATGGTGTCAGACAAGCGCAACGGATCCGACAGTCTGACCCACTCTATGCAAATAGCCCCATTGTTTTCCTGTGGCCTGAAACCTCTTTTCCCGGGTACGACCTGTTGCAAGATAGCCCCCGTGCCCGCCAGCTTATTATGGCGTGGACTGACGGGGCGGAAGCCGGTCTGATTGGTGCCTTACGGCAGGATGACTCTAATCGCTATCGTAATTCCGTTTTGGCATTGGCACCTGGCGGCGGCATAGAAGCTATCTATGATAAGGCACGTCTTGTGCCATTTGGTGAATATCAACCCTCCTACATCCCGCTGCAGATTGTACCACAGGGCGGCATGGCCGCAGGCCCCGGCCCGCAGACATGGCATTTGCCCAATGTACCCGATGTAGGACCACTGATCTGTTATGAAGTGATTTTTTCAGGCGACGTTGTCGATGAAAAAGACAGACCCCGTTGGCTGGCGAACGTCACAAATGATGGTTGGTTTGGTGACAGCGCCGGGCCAAGGCAGCATCTTTCGTCTGTAAGACTTCGTGCTATTGAAGAAGGGCTTCCCGTCGCACGTGCCGCCAATACCGGGATTTCCATTGCCTATGATGGTTTTGGTCACGAATTGAAACGTCTGGGCTGGGGAAAGGCAGGGGTCATTGTAACGCCACTACCCGCCCCGCTTCCTCAACCTTTTTTTGCCAGATTTGGCAGAATTCTGCCATTTTCCCTTTGTATCGTTTCGATGCTATCAGGTTTGATGCTACAAAGACGCAAGTCTGAAAATCCATCAAATTCTTAATGAAGTCTTTATAAAAACTTAATGATGGCTTTATACGTTTGTCTGTTCATATGTGAGAAGCAGCGTGACAGAGCCTCAAAACAAACAGGAACCAACCATTTCCTCTTCCTCTCATGCCTCCCTAAAGGATGTCCTTATCGGACAGCGCATCCGCCTAAGACGTACGTCTGTCGGGCTCTCCCAAGAAAAATTGGGTGAGGCAGTAGGCATTACATTTCAGCAGATACAAAAATACGAACGGGGCACCAACCGTGTTGGAGCCTCGCGACTACATGATATTGCAACTGCTCTGGCTGTGCCGATTACCTTCTTTTTTTATGATGGCGACACCCTACCTTTTTCAGCTTCGCAAGACCACAAGGACGCAGACAGGTTTCAGCTTTCCGAAAAACGAAAAACGTTTGCAGGCCCGCAGTCACCTGCTCCGCAGCCAAAGCTGACGCAGGAAGAGGCTGATTTCCTGAAACGGGAAGAAACATTGGAACTTTTGCGGGCGTATTACGCCATTTCAGACGCCAGCGCCCGCAAAAATATGCTGGATTTTTTGAAATCCATGACTGCGGAAAACACGCAGAAAGGCCAGTAAGGCCAAAAATCTAAAAGAGCGTATGATCACATACGCTCTCATTTTTACTCTTTAAAAATTATCATCGCCCCAGTCACCGCCAAAATCGCCGCCGGTGTCCTGGCTGCCCCAATCGTTTCCGCCAGCGTCAAAATTTGGGTCAGCCGTTGTGCCCTGACCAGCAAACGGGTCTGCTGCATCACCATAGTTATTAATAATGGTTTCGTTCTGTGGTGCGCCTGCGCCCCAACCCCCATCACCAGCACCTGCCGCTCCGTGATGATCACTAAACAGGCTGGTCAGAGCATTTGCTGCCAACATACCGCCAGCAACGCCTGTCGCAGTTGTCAGCGCAGAGCCCAGAAAGCCAGTGCCACCGCGCTGAAACATACCGGGCTGCATACCGTACGGCATAGGTTGCGGCTGATATTGTGGCGGCATGGACGCGGTGCCGGGGTTTCCACCCCAACCGGGTGGGGTTTGCTGCGTCTGCTGCGGGCGCTGACCACCGCCAAACAGCCCCCCAAAAAAACCGCCTGAAGCAGGTTTCTGCTGTTGGGCCTGTTGCAGTTGCTGCTGCGCCTGCTGAAGCTGGAACTGAAGCTGCTGAATACGGTTTTGCGCTTCAACCAGTGCGGCTTCCTGCACAACCGCCATTTGCGTAATGCGGTAGCGGGCTTCCGGATAGTGCTGAAACTGCTGCGCGATGAAATTGTCTGCTTCAGGATCAATCGCTGGCAGATTCGGACGCGTGCTGGGCACACTGCCAAACCCGCCCTGCGCGGCACCCCCAACACGTGCGACAAATTTGGAAATAAGGTCGCGTTCTTCGTTGTTCATCACATACCTTCCTGCCTGACTGAGGCCATTACCAGACTAATGTAACAGTACACAGGGTGCCACGTCACTCTGTCCAAGATGTGGCGCGCCAACGCATCACTTACAAGGGGCCACATGGCGGGAGTTTGTCTCGTTCTCTTCCTGTATGGCACGCACATCTGTATGGTGTGCGCCAACAGGTGCCCGGTAGCGTTTGCCGCTGGGTGCAAAAATTGTCAGACCCATTTCTGTTCCCTTTACGGAGTTTCATCCTGACCATGGACCCGGCGTCTTCCCGCCCTACCGAGCGGCCTCTTTCCTTTCAGGATCTGATCCTGACCCTCCATCAGTTCTGGTCCCGTCAGGGATGCGCCATTCTTCAGCCCTATGATCAGGAAATTGGAGCAGGCACCCTTTCTCCCCACACCACCTTGAGGGCCTTGGGCAGCACACCGTGGAAAGCCGCCTACGTGCAGCCGTGCCGTCGCCCGTCAGATGGTCGGTATGGTGAAAACCCCAACCGTCTTCAACATTATTACCAATATCAGGTTCTGCTAAAACCCACACCGGAAGAAAGCCAGAAACTTCTATTGGATAGCTACCGCGCGATTGGCATCGACCCGGACAAACACGACATCCGCTTTGTAGAAGATGACTGGGAAAACCCGACAATCGGGGCCTGGGGTCTGGGGTGGGAAGTCTGGTGTGACGGCATGGAAGTCACGCAGTTTACGTACTTTCAGCAGGTCGGCGGCATACCGGTTGTTCTGCCGTCTACAGAACTGACCTATGGGCTTGAACGTCTGGCCATGTATGTGCAGGGCGTCGAAAATGTGTACGACCTTGATTATAATGGTGCAGGCCTGACCTACGGCGATGTGTTTCTGCGCGCCGAGCAGGATTATTCGCGCCATAATTTTGAACTGGCCGATACTGACCTGCTGTTCAAACATTTTGCTGATGCAGAAAAAGAAAGCGTGGCACTGGCAGAAGCCGGTGTCGCCCAGCCTGCATATGACCAGTGCCTGAAAGCCAGCCACCTGTTTAACCTGCTTGATGCCCGCGGCGTCATCAGCGTAAGCGAACGTGCGTCCTACATTGGCCGCGTGCGAACGTTAGCAAAACTATGCTGTGAAACCTGGCTGGCTGGTGAGGACAAATAAGATCATGCCCGAACTGCTGATAGAACTGTTTTCTGAAGAAATCCCTGCCCGCATGCAGCAACAGGCCGGTGATACACTGGTACGGCTGTTAAGCGATGTTCTGGCCCCGCTGAACCCGCAAACCATGGTGGCTTATACTGGCCCGCGGCGTATTGCTGCATCCTGCACCATTGACGCCACCGTACCAGGCCGCACGGTGTCCGAACGTGGCCCGCGTGAGGGCGCCCCGGACAAAGCGCTTGAAGGATTCACGCGCAAGCATGGCATCACACGGGACGAGCTGACTCTGCAAAATGGCTTCTGGGTTCTTGAACGTGACGAACCCGCTATTAATGCGGAAACGCATCTGGCCGCCACTCTGCCCGATCTGTTGCGCAAGTTTCCATGGCCAAAATCCATGCGCTGGGGTCAGGGCAGCAGCTTTACATGGGTGCGTCCTCTGCGCCGTATTCTGTGTCTGCTCGATGGTAAGGCTGTGCCTTTTTCTCTGGCACAGGATGCTGACAACGGGCACAATCTGGAATCAGGCACGCTGACCGAAGGCCATCGTTTTCTGGCCCCCGGCCCAGTTGCCGTCAGCAGCGTGACAAACTGGCAGGAAACGCTGCGTAACCGCTTTGTCATGGTTGATGCGGCTGAACGTCGGGATGTGCTGACCAAAGGTCTGGCACAACTGGCAACCAGCGAAGGTCTGTCTGTTGTGCCAGACACAGGACTGGTTGAAGAAGTCGCTGGGCTGGTTGAATGGCCCGTACCGTTTCTTGGCCGCATTGATGAACATTTCATGGATTTGCCTGCTGAAGTCATGCAGGTTTCCATGCGCGTCAATCAGCGCTATTTCGCGCTGCGGAATAGCGACGGCACAGCAGCACCACGTTTTGCATTCGTAGCCAATATTGTCCCCACTGACGGTGGTGCGCTTGTTGTCGCCGGGAATGAACGCGTCTTGCGCGCCCGTTTTGCAGATGCTCGTCATTTCTGGGACCTAGACCGCAAGCACAGCCTGCACTCACGCCTTGGGGCACTGGATAACATTACCTTCCATGCCAAACTGGGCACACAAGGCGAGCGGACACAGCGCATGGTGCGTCTGGCCGGGTTAATTGCCGATATGGTGGGAGCCCCCAAAGCCGAGTGTGAACGGGCAGCCCTGTTAAGCAAAACTGACCTGACCACCGGCATGGTTGGCGAATTCCCGGAACTGCAAGGCATCATGGGAGGCTATTATGCCCGTCATGACGGAGAAGCAGTATCTGTCGCTACGGCCATTAGCGACCATTATACGCCGCGTGGACCGGGCGACAATGTGCCAACCCAACCAGTTTCTGTGGTGCTGGGTCTGGCCGACCGGTTTGACATGCTAGCGGCCTTTTTTGCCGCAGGGGAAAAACCATCTGGGTCTGGCGATCCTTTTGGTCTGCGCCGCGCCGCACTGGGGATTATCCGTCTGATCCGCGAAAACGGTTTGCGGCTTGATCTGGTAAAGCTCTTTACGTTGGCAGCAGATGCCTTACCAACAGCACTGAAGAACGCTCCAGATCTTGGCCTTCTGCCGCAATTTATTGCGGAACGTCTGCGCGTGCAGCTTCGTGCCGAAGGGGCGCGGTATGACTGTCTGGCGGCGATTTCTGTCGGCAATACAGATACCGACATTGTGCGCCTGTTGGCACGCGCACAGGCGCTGCAAGAAATGCTGGAAACGGAAGACGGGAAAAATCTACTTGCCGCCACACGCCGAGCCGCCAACATTCTGCGCATTGAAGACAAGAAAGATGGCCCGCATGACGGCACACCTGACGCCAGTCTGTTTAGCCAACAGGAAGAACGGGATCTGGCAACAGCATTAGACCGTGTTGAACCTGCTGTCGAAAAAGCCTTCGCAGATGAGCAGTTTACCGATGCCATGCGGGAAGCTGCTAGCCTGCGTGCACCGTTGGACAAATTTTTTGAAGCCGTTACCGTCAATGCACCAGACGCCAATCTGCGTGCCAACCGCCTACAGTTGCTGGCGCGCCTTGGTCGTATGATGCGCCTGATTGCCGACTTCAGCCAGATAGAAGGCTGACACAGCCTCCCCTGCTATAAGGCAGAACATAGCAGGGGTTTTATTCTGAAGTGCATCAGAAACATTCTTCTGATGCACTTCCATTTTCTCATAATCTTTCTGTTTCCTTGTATGAAGGCGCGCCCTCATGTCTTCTTCCAAAACATTACTCGCTGGTTTGGCCAATGGCGTCATGGCTGGTGCGTTATGGGGCATTGTCTTTCTTGTGCCTCAGCTTTTGGGAGATTTCAGTCCTCTGCAAATGGCGGTGGGGCGTTATACTTTATATGGGCTTCTATCATTTTTTATGCTTGCTCCACGCTGGCGCATCGCCAGCAACAGTATTGGCAAAGCAGAGTGGACTGCCCTGTTTTGGCTTAGTCTATTAGGCAATATTATCTATTATGTGCTTCTGGCCGCGGCGGTGCCCTATATTGGTGGGCCAGCAACCTCTCTGATTATAGGTTTTCTGCCCATTACTGTTTTGCTGGTTGCTTCCCGCGACCATGATGCCGTGCCGTTGTTAAAATTGATGCCCCCAGTCCTGTTAAGTGTGCTGGGCATCGTTCTTGTTGTCAGCAGTGCATGGTTCAAAGCAGACCCATCTGGCACGACACAAGGTCTACACTCGGTTTTTGACTATTGTCTGGGTATTGCCTGCGCAACGGGTGCCCTGCTTTCTTGGACGGCCTATTCTGTTATGAATAGTCGGTGGTTAATGAAACGCCCCGGCATTACCGGCCATGACTGGTCTTTATTGACAGGCGTTGTCACTGGCGCACAAGCACTGGTATTGGGTGTTCCTGCATTCATCATACCCGGATCAACAGGGTACCCTGCCCATTCCGGGGCGGACTGGTTTCGCTTCTGGGGCATATGTGCAGGCGTTGCCGTTTTCTCGTCCATCATCGGTAATGGGTTTTGGAACAAGGCCGCACGCCTTCTGCCCCTTTCCCTAAGTGGCCAGATGATCGTCTTTGAAACTTTATTCGCGCTATTCTACAGTTTTCTTTGGGAACGCCGGTGGCCTACGGGCACCGAAACTTGTGCCATGGTTTTTCTGGTAACAGGCGTCCTCTGGTGCATGTCTGCGCATAAACGCCATGCCTATTCGTAACAAAAGAAGCCGAAATTCCTCTCCCCTGCGCTGAATGTTTAAAAGCGCGGGAAAAGTGTTTTTATTTGAAGCCGCCTACGCCTTCTTTATTACGGTCTCTTGGAAAGAGTATAAACAGTCTCCTCATGAAATTGACTTCTCGGAAAGAGAATGACTTGAAATGAACTAATTCCTGTGGGCTTGAACCCATATTATGCCTTTTGCAGGGTTGCTCCCTGTCATTTTTGAACTCAAGCAGAAAGTTACCCGTCAACTCAAGCGTGTACCGTTTGGAACAGGACGTTCAAGCGCGGAAAGAACAACCCCAGCTTCTGTTTCAAACCCAGAGAGCAGAAACTGCGACCGGAAAGGACCAATCTGTTTTTCGGGAAAGTTGATCACGCCAATAATTTGTCGGCCAATCAAATCTTCAACCGTATACAGACGGGTAATCTGCGCGCTCGTTTTCCGCTCACCATATGGCCCAAAATCGACCCACACTTTGTAAGCTGGCTTACGTGCTTCGGGGAAGGGCTCAACACGCTTTATGGTTCCGGCAACAAGCATGATTTTTTCAAAGTCTGACCAAGAAATTTCCTGCATGGGGCACCTTTGAAGTATGTGTCCTATCATCAGACCATAAAAAAAGTGCAGACCCAAACTGAGTCTGCACTTTCAAAATTCTGATCAGATTATTTGTGGGGCTTCAGGGGGCTCGGCCACCGAAGAAGAAGCTGATAACCAGCAGAACCACAAAGACAAATACCAGAATTTTAGCAATGCCGGCAAAGCTGGATGCTGCCCCACCAAACCCGAACACAGACGCGATCAGCGCCAGAATCAGAAAAACCAGTACCCACCGTAAAATAGCCATTACGTCTCTCCTCACGCTGCCATCGCGCCTGTCTGGGGCGCGGCTGGCTATGTCATGGGGTTACAACGCGATAAACATCTGAAAGTTCGTCTTAAAAAGTAACGGCATCCCAACTAAATAATACGACGCTTAGTGGTCATCTGACCCTGGGATAATGTCATACCCAGCACTGCCCGGAGCCGGCCCCGGTGGCGGCCCGTTGCCAACCGCAATACCCGTCAGCTGGTTGGAAGATGGTCCAATTTCGCGGGCATCAATTGCCACACCCAATTCCCCGCTGCTGCCTGTGCCGACGGCATAAAGCGGTTGTCCGGGTTTCAGCATCGTCGCGACGCGGGCTGCCTCACGCGGGGAGAGATAGACCACGGAATGATCTTTCAGAACCGCACCAGTCAGTTGTCCGTCCAGATTATAAAGGGACAGCCAGACCTCACCATGCAGAACGATATCCGGACCCGAAATCATTTCAGTTGATTGCTGGGGCATGGAAATGAAGTTGTCCTGCATACCACGGCCACGCGGGCTGGTGATGCCAAATGCCCGGATAATCGGCAGCGTGCGCCCTTTTATACCGCGAATGGAAACCGTATCGCCCGCTTTGACCAGCCCCGCCAAGGTGTGCCCCTGCTCTGGTGAAACCAGAACCTGCGTGCCGTCAACCAGTACAAGCCCGGTAACGCTTCCATGGGGGGATGGCAAAAATTGTGCGACCTTGCCGCTGAACTGCGGCAGGCCCGATAGGTCATACACGCCGGTAGCCTGTTGCTCCGTCACCGTTTGATGAGCAGCATACTGCGTGGAGGAAGATTGCTTGGCTGCGGGAGCTGCCACAGCAACAGAAGAAGCCAGCAGCAGAGCTGGAACAGAAAGCACAAGGCGCATGGGTCAACCAATGGGTGGCACCCCGGCCCGGTATCCCAGAGATACCGGACAGAGATGCGGGAAACTTTACGCCATTGTTCGACAGGAAATGCTTTCCGGCAAGAGCCGGTTAAGCGTGTCAGTGACGGAAATGACGCATACCAGTGAAGACCATGGCAATACCGGCTGCATCAGCCGCCGCAATGACTTCATCATCGCGGATAGACCCACCGGGCTGAATAACAGCAGTTGCCCCTGCTGCAACAATGGTTTCAAGCCCGTCTGCAAACGGGAAGAACGCATCAGAAGCAGCAACAGACCCGTGCGTCAGCGGGGCATCAAGCCCGGCAGCCTTGGCGGCTTCGCCGCTTTTGCTGGCAGCAATGCGCGCCGAGTCAACGCGGCTCATCTGCCCGGCACCAATGCCGACTGTGGCGTTGTTTTTGGTGTAAACGATCGCGTTTGACTTCACATGCTTCGCCACACGGAAAGCAAACATCAGGTCTTCCATTTCCTGTGCTGACGGCGCGCGCTTGGTCACAACCCGCAGTGACTCTGGGACAATACGGCCATTGTCACGGGTCTGGGCCAGAAAGCCCCCGGCAACAGACCGCACAACCACACCCGCCGCCGCAGGGTCAGGCAGAGCACCCGTCAGCAGCAGACGCAGATTTTTCTTGCGCGCCAGAATGTCTTTGGCGGCGTCTTCTGCATCGGGGGCGACAATTACTTCCGTGAAAATGGTGGCAATCTGTTCTGCCGTAGCGGCATCAAGCGTGCGGTTCAGCGCCACAATGCCACCAAAGGCAGACACTGGATCACACCGCAGGGCTGCGTGCCATGCTTCTGTCAGGCTTGACCCAATGGCCACACCACACGGGTTGGCATGTTTGACGATAACAACTGCCGGTTTATCGAATTCAGCAACAGCTTCAAACGCTGCGTCCGTATCGTTAATGTTGTTGTAAGACAGTGCTTTACCCTGCACCTGCACAGCAGTTGCAACGCCGGGACGCGTGCTTCCATCGCGATAGAACGCCGCCTGCTGATGGGGGTTTTCACCATAGCGCAGTACTTCCGCGCGCTGACCAGCCAGCGTGAAGCGTTCGGGCAGAACATCCTGTGCCTGCTGGGCAAACCATGCAGCAATAGCGGAATCATACGCTGCCGTACGGGCATAAGCTGCGCCAGCATACGCACGACGTTGGACTAGTGTGCTGCCGCCCGCACCCAGAGCCTCAATCAGGCCAGCATATTGAGCAGTATCAGTCAGCACCACAACATGATCATGATTTTTGGCGGCTGCGCGGATAAGGGCAGGACCACCAATATCAATATTTTCGATACAGTCTTCTGCACCGGCGCCTGAGGCAACGGTTTTTTCAAACGGGTAAAGATTGACCGCAACCAGATCAATCGGGGCAATCGCGTGTTCCTGCATCTGCGCAACATGCGCTGGCAGATCACGTCGCCCCAGAATCCCGCCATGAATCTGCGGCACAAGCGTTTTAACGCGGCCGTCCAGAATTTCAGGAAACCCCGTATGGTCTGACACTTCAGTAACAGGCAACCCCGCGTCACGCAGCGCTTTGGCTGACCCGCCTGTGGAGAGGATTTCTGCCCCGTGCGCCACCAGAGCACGCCCAAGGTCAAGCAGACCGGTTTTATCGGAAACAGAAATCAGGGCGCGGCGCACAGGCAGCGGAGACTGGCTCATAAGAAGGAGACCTTTCGCACGGCTAAAGCTGTAAAGCGGCTGCTTACCCAACCTGCCATGCCAGAGCAACCAATGCTGAGGCAGGTCAGGCACTCAGCGGCGGGTAAATGTCCAGTAAAGCGGTTGTCTGCCTGCGGCGATGGCTTTGGCCTCATACCGGGTCGGGAACCAGCCTTCAGGCCGTTCCGTAGCAGGCGGCGGTGCATCGAAGAACGGTTGCGCCGCCATGACGTCCTCTACCCATGCCTGATAGGTTGGGTCGTCACTGGCCACACGCCATACGGCACCCGGTTTCAGCACGCGGGCCACAAGCGCGACATTTTGCGGGTGGACAAAGCGCCGCTTGGCATGGCGGCCTTTTGGCCACGGATCCGGGAACATCAGAAACAGGCGGTCAATTGATGCATGCGGCAGGGCCTTCAGCAGGACGCGCGCATCGTCATCCCACAGACGCAGCATGTCAGGGATGGGGGCGGTGAATTCCTGCCCGACCGGCACAAGCCGGGTCAGCAAAGAACACAGGCCGTTATGAAAAACTTCTGAAGCGATGTAGCCGACATCGGGGTGTGCATTATGCTGCGCGAAGGAGTGTTCTCCCCCACCGAACCCGACCTCAAACCAGATCTGGCTTGGCGTTTCACCAAATCCGGCTGCTGGTGTTGCGGCTTTATCAAGTGGAAAACGCAGACGAGGCAGAGCCTCGTCCAGCAATCTTTCCTGACGGGGACGTAGCGGGTGGCCCCGCTGGCGCCCATACAGTCGCTCGGCCGCCGGCTTTACATCGGGGCCGCGTACGTCATCCGTCATAGTGTGTAAACTCTCTTAGCGGTTGAGAGCACTACGCAGAGCGTCAACCAGATCGGTACGCTCCCAGGTGAAGTTGTCGCGTGCATCATCTGGTGTGCGGCCAAAGTGACCATAAGCAGATGTTTCAGCATAGATCGGGCGGTTCAGGCGCAGATGCTTGCGGATGCCGCGCGGAGACAGATCCATGACTTCACGCAGGATGTTGCCCAGACGGGCTTCATCAACGTCTTTGCCTGTTTCATCCAGATCCACATACACGGACAGCGGATGCGACACGCCAATGGCGTAAGAAAGCTGGATGGTGCAACGGTCAGCCAGACCAGCAGCAACCACATTCTTTGCCAGATAGCGGCATGCATAGGCAGCAGAACGGTCAACCTTCGTGGGGTCTTTACCAGAGAACGCACCACCACCATGCGGGGCAGCACCACCATAGGTATCCACAATAATCTTACGGCCTGTCAGACCGCAGTCACCGTCTGGCCCGCCAATAACGAAAACGCCGGTCGGGTTAACGTAAAATTCTTTATCTTCCGGCATCCAGCCTTCAGGAAGAATACCACGCACCACACCGCCCAGACGGTCACGCAGGTCTTTCTGGTCAACGCCAGCGTCGTGCTGGGTTGAAATCACCACAGACGTGGCTTTAACCGGACGACCGTTGGAATAATGCAGTGTCACCTGGCTTTTGGCATCTGGCTGGAGGCCAGCAACGCGGGAATCCCCAGCGCGACGCAGGTCACGAATTTCGTGCAGGATGCGGTGCGCATAATAAATGGGAGCCGGCATCAGGGTGTCAGTTTCGTTCGATGCATAACCGAACATAATGCCCTGATCGCCTGCGCCTTCATCTTTATCGCCTGCGCTATCAACGCCAACAGCAATGTCAGCGGACTGTGCATGCAGGTAATTGGCAGCATCAGCCGTACGCCAGGAGAAACCTTCCTGATCGTAACCAATATCTTTCACGGCATCGCGTGCTGCCTGAATCAGGCCTTCCGACGTGACGGAAGCCGGGCCACGAACTTCACCCGCCAGAATGATGCGGTTGGTCGTTACCAGAGTTTCACAGGCCACGCGAGCTTCAGGGTCTGCTGAAAGATAGGCATCGAGAACAGTATCGCTGATCCGGTCCGCAACCTTATCGGGATGACCTTCAGAAACAGATTCTGAAGTGAACAGGAAATCGCCGTCTTTACGCATGATGGTGCCGTCTGCCCCACGCACTGTGAATTAGGAATTGTGATTTAGCCACCTTTGTAAAAAAGGCGACGGGACCGTGTGGCGGAATAGTGGCGCGTGGTCAAGTGTATTGCCGCCATGCGTGGGTTGGGAAAGCCGTCAACATGCCAGCACGCGGCAACCTTACACCTTGATTCTGTAAGGTTTTATCGTTGCCATCCGTTTGATAAGAGGCAACATAAAAACCGCGACTATTTTTTATTTACATATGCTGTTCGTAAATAATGCAGACAGTTCTGCCTGCGTCAGACACGCTTGAAATATGCTACCCCATTCAAACGGATGGCAGGCCCAGAACATTTTCCATGCCATACAGCCCGGCTGGTTGCGCATTGGCCCATAAGGCCGCACGCACGGCCCCGGTCGCAAAAACACGACGGTCAAAAGCCCGGTGTGTCAGGGTAATCTGCTCATCTGCCGAGGTGAACAGGACTTCATGCTCCCCGACAATCTGCCCCCCACGAAGAGCAGCAAATCCGATTGCACCTGTTTTCCGGGGGCCTGTATGCCCATCACGCCCACTGTCCCGAACATCGGACAGCGTGACGCCGCGCCCTTCTGCAACGGCCTCACCAATAGCCAAGGCTGTGCCTGAAGGCGCATCCACTTTCTGCCGATGATGCATTTCCACAATTTCAGCATCATAGGAATCGGCAGGCAAGGTGCGCCCCATAATCTGCGCCAACCGCCGCACAAGCGTGACGCCTGCTGAAAAGTTAGCGGCCTGCACCACAGCACTTTTCTGTGCCGCATGATGTACTGCTGCTGTCTGGTCAGTCGACAGACCGGTTGTGCCCAGCACCCAAGCCGTGCCATGCGCAGCCAGCGCCTGTGCGTGATCCACCACGGTATCAGCATGGGTAAAATCTATCACCACATTACTGACTGCGGCGAGAGAGGCCATGTCAGAAAAGACAGGGGTAGAATCCGGTAGGCCCGCAACAGCATCCGGGTTGCGCGCCGTCCCGCCAGCCAGAATAGCACCAGCCGCTTGCACTTCTTCAACAAGCAGACGGCCCACGCGCCCTGAAATACCGGCTATCCCGATACGCAGTGACTGGCTTGGCATGATATGCTTTCCCTTGATAATCAGACCGTAAAAAGACGCTTTGTGACGCCCTGAAACACGGCACAGCCGGTCGTCAGAGCGTCAGCAGAAAACCCAATAGAACTATCAGGATTTGTTTTCGAAAAAGTCACGCACACGGGCGAAGAAGCCAGAATGTTCCGGGCTGCCCTTCACGTTTTCACCGGCTTCTTTTTCAAATTCTTCCAGCAGTTCACGCTGGCGTTTGTTCAGATGTTGCGGCGTTTCAACCGTCACCTGAATATACATATCTCCCCGTGCGCTGGAGCGCAGAACGGAGAAACCTTTTCCCCGGAGGCGGAAATGTTCGCCTGTCTGTGTGCCTGCCGGAATTTTTACCTTGGCGCGGTTTCCATCAATAACCGGCACTTCAATTTCTGTGCCCAACGCAGCCTGCCCCATACGCAACGGCACACGGCAGTACACATTCGCACCATCACGCTGGAAAATAGAGTGTTCGGACACAGAAATCTGCACATACAGATCACCCGCAGGGACACCCTGCCCGGCTTCGCCCTCACCGCTTAAACGGATGCGCGTGCCATCTTCAATGCCGGCAGGAATCTGCACACCAACCGTACGCTCTTTCTCGACCGTGCCAGCGCCATGGCAGGACTTGCACGGGTCTTTTACCGTCTTGCCAGACCCGTGACAGGTTGGGCATGGCCGTTCAACAACAAAGAAGCCCTGTTGTGCCCGAACCTTACCCGCGCCATGACAGCTGGGGCAGACGTCAACACCGGCCGCCCCGTCATTGGACCCTGTGCCGTGGCAGGACTCGCAGGCGACACGGGTAATGACTTTCACGTCTTTTTTTACGCCGCTGAAAGCCTCTTCCAGCGTAATTGTAACGTGGGTCTGGATATCGTTGCCAGTGCGGGCTCTGCCACCACGGCGGCCACCCATCATGTCTCCGAACATCTGTTCAAAGATATCGCCCAGACCACCGCCACCAAAACCATTGAAGTCAAAGCCACCGGGGCCACCACCGCCACCTTCAAAAGCGGCATGGCCGAAACGGTCATAAGCAGCGCGTTTCTGTTCATCTTTCAGAACATCATACGCTTGGTTGATTTCCTTGAATTTTGCTTCAGCCTGTTCATCACCCGGATTGCGGTCAGGATGATATTTCATGGCCAGCTTGCGATAGGATTTCTTGAGTTCGTCAGCCGAAACGGTGCGGGTTACTTCAAGAATTTCGTAATAATCAAGCTGGGTTGCCATGGGGGTCCTCTTGTAGAGCTCTGCCTCTTACATGAGCGCAGCACTGTGTCAGATATGACAAAGGCGTCCGCCTTCCTGGAAGCGCGGACGCCGAAGAAAAATGTCGGAACAGCAGGGCGTTAAACCCTGCTGCCCTTAACAGCGTCCGATCAGGACTTTTTGTCGTTTACGTCCTCAAAGTCCGCATCGACAATTTTTTCGTCATTCGGTTTCGCACCGGCGGCACCAGCACCACCTGCTGCGGCACCTTCTTCAGCCTGACCAGCCTTATACACAGCTTCACCAATTTTCATGGCTGCCTGCGTCAGGGCTTCAGTCGCGCTCTTGATCGCTTCTGCATCTGTGCCTTCCAGAGCAGATTTTACCGTGGCGATAGCGTTTTCAGCAGCGGTCTTGTCTTCAGCCGGAACCTTGTCACCTGCTTCTGACAGAGACTTTTCAACCTGATGCACAAGGCTTTCAGCGTTGTTACGCACTTCAACCTGTTCGCGCTTGGCTTTATCAGCTTCGGCGTTGGCTTCAGCGTCTTTCACCATCTGCTCAATATCGCTGTCAGACAGACCACCAGAAGCCTGGATCTTGATCTGCTGTTCCTTGCCTGTTGCCTTATCCTTGGCAGACACGGACACGATACCGTTGGCGTCGATGTCAAACGTCACTTCAATCTGCGGCACACCACGCGGCGCAGGCGCAATACCCGTCAGGTCAAAGTTGCCAAGCAGCTTGTTGTCAGCCGCCATTTCACGTTCGCCCTGATAGACCTTAATGGTCACGGCGTTCTGGTTGTCTTCCGCGGTTGAGAACGTCTGGCTCTTTTTGGTCGGAATGGTTGTATTCCGGTCAATCAGACGGGTGAACACGCCACCAAGGGTTTCAATACCCAGAGAAAGCGGGGTCACGTCCAGCAGCAGAACGTCTTTCACGTCACCTTTCAGCACCGCACCCTGAATAGCCGCACCAATTGCCACCACTTCATCGGGGTTCACATTGCGGGCCGGGTCTTTACCGAAGAACTGTTTCACAGCTTCGATAACCTTCGGCATACGGGTCATACCACCAACGAGGATGACTTCATCCACTTCAGAGGCAGAAACGCCAGCGTCTTTCAAAGCAGCCTTACAGGGTTCAAGCGTGCGCTGGATCAGGTCATCAACAAGGCTTTCCAGCTTGGCGCGGGTCAGCTTCAGCACCAGATGCTTCGGACCAGAAGCGTCAGCGGTGATGAACGGCAGGTTGATTTCCGTTTCCTTGGACGAAGACAGTTCGATCTTCGCTTTTTCAGCAGCTTCTTTCAGACGCTGCAGGGCCAGCTTGTCAGCGCGCAGGTCAATGCCCTGCTCCCGTTTGAACTCGTCAGCCAGATACCCGATAATGCGGTTATCGAAGTCTTCACCACCCAGGAACGTATCACCGTTTGTGGATTTCACTTCGATCACGCCGTCAGAAATTTCCAGAACGGAAACGTCGAACGTGCCACCACCAAGGTCATAAACAGCAACGGTGCCGCCGCTTTTCTTTTCCATGCCATAGGCAAGGGCAGCAGCGGTTGGTTCGTTAATGATACGCAGCACTTCAAGGCCAGCAATACGACCGGCATCCTTGGTTGCCTGACGCTGGGCATCGTTAAAGTAAGCCGGAACGGTAATGACGGCCTGCGTCACTTTTTCACCAAGGTAAGCCTCGGCCGTTTCCTTCATCTTACCCAGAACGAAAGCGGAAATCTGGGAAGGGGCATATTTCGTGCCGCGTGCTTCCACCCATGCATCGCCATTGTCACCCTTAACAATGGAATACGGGACCATTTCCTTATCTTTCTGCACCGTCTGGTCATCATAACGGCGGCCGATAAGACGCTTTACTGCATAAAATGTATTTGTCGGGTTTGTAACAGCCTGACGTTTCGCAGCCTGCCCAACCAGCATTTCACCACCTTCGGTAAATGCAACCATGGACGGGGTTGTGCGTGCGCCTTCGCTATTTTCAATAACGCGGTTTTCGTTTCCTTCACGTACAGCAACGCAGGAGTTGGTTGTACCAAGGTCAATACCGATAACTTTGCTCATTCATACTCTCCTTCAGCGACCTGGTCTGGCCCGAAGCACCGGACCCGGTCCTAATCTGCACCGCCTGCCTCCCCTGTGGAGAACAGGCCGTGAGTGTTATGACTGATGTATGGTGCAGTCCGTATCCTTTCAAGTGGAACCGGACCTGCTGCGGAAAAATTATTCACCGCCCATACGCAACAGCACAGCGCCCTGCCTACCGGGGCTTATTCTGCGGCTTTGGCAACCACAACCATGGCAGGTTTCAGCAAACGGCCATGCAGTGTCCATGTGGGTGTCCATGCCTGCATCACTGTGCCGGGCGCGTGCTCGGCACTCGGCTGTTCTGCCATGGCCTGATGCAGGTTGGCGTCAAATACCTTCCCTTGCGGGTCATCACATTTGATGCCGTGACGTTCCAGAATGGAGACAAAAGACCGTTCGGTGCTTTCTATCCCTTCACGCATTTTGGTCAGAACGCTGTCCTCACCTTCCTGCGCGGCAGGCAGGCTGGCAATGGCACGACGCAGGTTTTCTGCGGCTTCAACCACGTCACGCGCAAATTTCTGCACCGCATACTGGCGGGCGTCATCGACGTCGCGTTTGGCACGGGCGCGCAGATTCTGGTTGTCAGCTTCCGCACGCAGCCATTTTTCCTTGAACTCGGCAGCTTCCTGCTCAAGCTCCTGCACGCGGCCTTCGGCCCCTGCTGGCTGGTCTGCACTCGGTTCACCCTCAGAAGCAGCGGCATCCTGAGGCTGAAAAATCTGGTCGGTTTCAGCCGGCTCCGCCGGCGTGCCGACCCGGTTGGGATCTGTATCGTGGGTCATGCCCTATGAAGTAAGCAACCCACCCGAAACCGACAAGACCCACACCACACAGCCCTGATGATTTTACAACGCGCTCAACCCGTGCTCAAAACCCATACAGGATGAGAAAACCAAGCCCCATGGTGCAAAAGCGGTGATCCGCGTATGATCATGGGCTTGCGCTGATGGCGATGAAGGAAACCGCACACCATGGTAGAGCGTACCAAGCAGACGATTGCGCTGGTTGATGACGACCGCAACATCCTGACCTCGGTACAAATGACACTGGAAGCAGAAGGCTTTCAGGTCCGCACCTATACGGATGGCGAATCGGCCCTGCAGGGCCTGACGGCTTACCCGGTTGATCTGGCCGTGCTGGATATCAAGATGCCCCGTATGGACGGCATGGAACTGTTGCAGCGCCTGCGTGCGCGCTCTCATCTGCCGGTCATTTTCCTGTCTTCAAAAGACGAGGAAGTTGACCAGTTGATGGGCCTGCGTCTGGGCGCGGATGATTACATTACCAAGCCGTTTTCCCAACGCCTGCTGCTGGAGCGGATTCGCGCCATTCTGCGCCGTAACGAAGCCAGCCGGGCCGAAGCCAGCGGCACCCCGATGGGCGGTGCGCTGGTACGCGGGGCACTGGCGCTGGATGAACTGCGCCACAAATGTACATGGAACGGGGAAGACGTTCCCCTGACTGTAACCGAGTTTCTGCTGGTCAAAACTCTGGCCATGCGCCCCGGTCTGGTAAAATCCCGCGATCAGTTGATTGACGCCGCCTATGGCGACACCGTGTATGTGGATGACCGCACAATCGACAGTCATATTAAACGGGTGCGGAAGAAATTCCGTCAGGTTGATGACAATTTCAACCAGATTGAAACGCTTTACGGCATTGGCTACCGGTACCGGGAAGACTGAGCCCGGCCCATGACGCGCCGGACCCGCATGTCTGTTTCTTCATCGCTCACACGGCTGAAAAGCCTTCGGCTACCCGGACAAGGGAGCAAGCAGGGGGGCGTTGAGGCCACGGCAGCCTATGAAGCATCGCGCACGCGGCTTGTTTCCCCGCTTATGCGCCGCATCATGCTGGTCAACATCCTGCCTCTCGCGCTTCTGGGTGTAACCATGCTGTTTCTGAACCAGTTCAGAAACAGTCTTCTGGCATCAGAAGTGACCAGTCTGCGCGAACAGGCCCGTATCTACGCCGGGGCGCTGGGCGAAAGCGCGATCAGAACCCCGCGCCAACGCAGCACGGACCCGGATGGCGCCTTTACCCTTGAAGCTACACGGTCACGCCGCCTGCTGCTGCGCCTGACAGAGCCAAGCCCCAACGCCCATGCCCGCCTGTTTGGCCCCGATGGCCAACTGGTGGCTGATAACGAAGCTGAACCCGCGAGTGCGGCAGACCACGCCTTTCCGCTACGTCATGGGGAACATCATCTCCATGCGCCAATGGGTGCGTTTAACGGCCCTGTCACGTTGGAGCCCAGCTTTCTGGAGCGCCTGCTGACATGGGTCTGGACCAGCAACAAAGCAGACATTGTCACGCTGGACACTAACGAAGCCGATATCCCGGCTGATCCGGCGCGCCCACAAGACGTTTCTGGCCCGGATTTTCATCCGCCACCAGAAGCGCCCCCTTACATCCGGCGCACGGCCAACGGCCGACTGATTATCACTGTCGCGGAACCTGTTATCCGCGATGGACACACCGTCGGTATTATTCAGCTTACCCGCGCAGCATCACAAGTCGATCGATCTGTTTTTGCCATCCGCTCCTCCATCCTGTCGCTGTTCTTGATGGTGCTGATTATTACCGTCCTGCTGTCATGGTATCTGTCGCTGACGATCGCCCGGCCTTTGCTGCGATTGGCAGCGTCAGCGCAGGTCATGCGTGAATCGTCTGGGCGGACAGGAACAGTGCCTGCCCGCCTGCTGGCCCGGCGTGATGAAATCGGGGACGTTGCCCGCGCCCTTCAGGCCAGTGCGCAAGCATTATGGAAGCGCATGGATGCCATTGAACGCTTTGCAGCCGATGTCAGCCACGAAATCAAAAATCCGCTTTCTTCAATCCGCTCAGCTATCGAAACCCTGCTGCGCATTGAAGATTTGAACCAGCAGCGGCGGTTGCTGACCATTATTAATCAGGATGTTCTTCGCCTTGACCGGCTGATTACCGACATTTCAGATGCCAGCCGACTGGACGCTGAAATGTCCCGTGCACGCGTTGAACCCGTGTCAGTCATGCCATTGCTATCGGTTCTGACCGAAATTCATCAGGCAACCCGTAAGGATGGCCAGCCGGTTATGGTCACCAAAGTGGAAGGGGATTCGCCTGAAAACCCGCTTCGTGTGCTGGCGGTGGAAGATCGACTTGTTCAGGTTCTGCGGAACCTGATTGGCAATGCCATTTCCTTTTCGCCCCCGAACGGCCAGATTGTGCTGGAAGCGGCACCTTCCGGAAGCATGGTTGCCCTTTCCGTTTCAGATGAAGGGCCGGGTATTCCTCAGGCCAAACTGGATTCCATTTTTGACCGGTTTTATTCCGAACGGCCGAAAAATGAGAATTTTGGTCAGCACTCCGGCCTTGGGCTTTCTATCAGCCGCCATATTGTTGAAGCCTTGCACGGCACGATTTCTGTAGAAAATCGTCATGATTCACAAGGCCATGTGGTAGGCGCACGTTTTACGGTGCGGTTGCCGCGTCCTTCCGGTTCTCGGGTCAGCCTCTAACAGCCTGCCTTACCCGGCTGTGTTGCACGGCTAGGCGGAAGAATATCCGGCTCACCGTGTTGGTTCCGCACATCCTTACCGTTTTCAGGCGAGATCGGCTTCTACATAGAGCTCAAGTTCTATTTTCACACTTTCTGGCGACAGGCTCTTGACCCACATGAGGGTCAGAGACGGTGAGTGATGTGAAAAAATATGCCGCAATGTGGGAAAACAGGTGGGAAATTCCGCCGCATCGGCAATCGTTGCGACAACACGCGTGACATCCGCCATGCTGTAACCGCGCACATCAAGCAGAGCAGCGCCTTGTTCCAAAGCTGACTGGCATTGTTCGGCAATCGCCTGCGTCGCAGCATCAGCGGAACGTAAGCCCACTATTCTGATACCGCCCGGAATGCGCTCAATCCGAGCCATGACGCCAGAGGAAGGGGAAGAAGAGTGCTGTACCGCATTAACCATCGGGGCCGACCATACTGCCAAGCTTGAAGAAATCGCAAATTGCTCTTTCGTAACAAAGCATAACCTACAACCATGGCGTATGTCATGCACGGTGTGCAGGCAGGCCCTGCCCTACGAAGTCAGCACAGACATATTGCGCAACACCGGGTGAACTGAGCATAATGCGCCCGCCACTTCAGGATTATGCTTTCGTCAGGCAGTGCCCGCCCCCGTGTGACGAGAGGAACTTTCCCTTTTTACGTTCTCTGTCGGGCAGCATGGTTTTTTGCCCGGCATCAGATAAGGAACTGATCTCATGTGCGCGGATGATACGCTGGTTCCACGCCGTATCCTGCTGGTTTCCGGGCTTTCTGGGGCTGGAAAGTCCTCTATCCTGCGCATTCTGGAAGATCTGGACCACGAAGTTATTGATAACCCTCCCTTAGGAATGCTGGACGATATTGTGGCCCGTGCGGAACGTCCGGTAGCGATTGGGGTCGATTCCCGCACTCGGGGGTTTGATGCCTCGGCCGTGCTTGAAGCCCTTGCCCGTCTGCGGGTTAACCCCAATCTGCGGGTTGAACTGATTTACGCCACAGCAGAGGAAAGCGTACTGCTGCGCCGTTATACGGCCACCCGCCGCCGCCATCCGTTGGCGCTGCACGGCAGCATCAAGGAAGGGATTGAAGAAGAAACAGCCCTGACAGCGCCATTACGAGCAGCGGCTGATCTGGTGATTGATACGTCAGACATGCCACCACCAGAACTTCGGCAGTTTGTCGAAAGCCGCTTTAGCCCATGGCAGGGTGGCTCAGCCGAAGGGCTGACAGTCGCGTTGATGTCGTTTGCTTTCCCCGCTGGTTTACCGCGCGAGGCTGATATTGTTTTTGACGCGCGTTTTCTTAAAAACCCGCATTACGTGCCAGAACTAGCCCCCAAGACAGGGCTTGATGCCGATGTAGCTGACTACGTCGCCAAAGATGCTGACTATCTTCCGTTCCTGAACCAGATTCACGCCATGCTTCAACTGGTTTTGCCCCGCTTTGTGCAGGAAGGGAAAAAATACGCCACCATTGCTATTGGATGTTCAGGCGGCAGGCATCGCTCCGTCACGCTGGTTGAAGCCCTGGCCCAGCGTCTGGCAGCACCAGATGGCATGGGCAATTACCAAGGGTCAGGTCAATGGCCTATCATGATCATGCATCGTGAACTGGCCCGTCAGGGGCTGGGGGCATGGCGGTGGGCCCGTAAACCGGCGGATGCTTTGGCCACTGATAGCCCAACCCCGGTCAGTTAAGCCGGGTTTCTTTCTTCGCGCCAATCCGTTACAATTCTGCTTCTTCCCGCTGAAGACTGCCGCGCCCTCGCCTGCAGGGCTGCTTTGCATCGAACCATTTCGGTGCGTCTGCGTCTTCATTCCATCTCTTGGCCTAAAACAGGCTGCCATCGCGCGGGCATGTTTTGCTCATGCATGCCATTCAACCCTTTTTCATGAGGTGTTTACGCTTCTCGTATGTCCATTTCAGCGGCCACCCTCACGCATGATCCTATGGCGCGGACCATTCAGCATGAACTGACTCCCGTTGTCTCATCTTTCAGAAGCTGGTTGAGCTGGCTTCCTTCTTCAGTTGTGTCTCTTCTGGTTCTGGGGCTGATCGGGCTGGTGGCAGCACTTATCAGTCGTCTTGCAACAGATCGTATTCTGATGCGGATTCCGGGTGCCAAGCGCGGGGCCTTTGTCCGGTCTTTTACGCGCACTCTGCGTGGCCCAGTTCGGCTTACCGTTGTCATTCTGGCCATGAGTCTAGCGCTTCCCGCCTGCGGGCTGCATGGAGATTTGCTGGATACAGTCGCCCACCTGCTGTTAATGAGTTTTGTGGGTGTTATGGGCTATGGCAGCTTTCTGACTGTCCGGGTTATTTCCGATGCTTACCTGACGCGTTTTTCAGAAACCGATCAGGATGATGATATTCTTGCCCGCAAACATGCCACACAGGTGCGCCTGCTGCGGCGTGTGGCAGAAATCATGATCTGTGTTCTGACTGCTGGTGCCGAACTGATGACGTTTGAACCCGTGCGAGAATACGGGCTTAGCCTGTTTGCATCGGCTGGTGCGGCGTCGCTTATTGTCGGGTTGGCGGCACGGCCTATTCTGGTCAATCTGTTTGCTGGTGTGCAGATTGCCATGACCCAGCCAATCCGCATGGGCGACCTGATTGCCTTTCAAGGTGATTGGACATGGGTTGAGGAAATTACCTCCACCTACGTTGTTTTGCGGTCATGGGACTGGCGGCGGCGCATTGTGCCTATCGCCTATTTTCTGGATACGCCGTTTGAAAACTGGACCTATAATTCGGCCGAATTGATTGGTGCCGTCTATCTGTACGTTGATTACAGGGCACCAATGGAGAAATTACGCAGCAAGCTGGAAGAAATTGTGCGGTCCTGCCCACAATGGACAGGAAAAGACTTCAGCGCCCAGGTGGCAGACTGCACTGACCACATCATGATTATTCGCGTAACCGCCAGCGCCCGCACAGCCATACGGAGTTGGGACTTACGGTGCGAAATTCGGGAAAAAATCATCCGGTGGATGTGTGAGGAATGCCCCGAAGCCCTTCCCCGCACCCGTTTTGCCATGACACCGACAGAACAAAGTGCCGCACAACCACCGCTGGGTATGACAGACCCACCGTTCAAACCCGGTCAACCTGCCCCAGAGCACCCCCTGACTGATCCATTCAGCCCGCAAGCGGCACCTGCAATGCCGCAACCAGCTACGGCCATGCCACATCAAAAGGCCTTTCGACCTTTGTAAGCTGGTTTTTCCACAGGCCTGAAAAACCGATGCAGCCTCTCTGCTGGCCGCATCGGTCTTTCGCGTTAACCTTGGGAAATCTGGTCAAATACGCCGTTATCACCAAAGTGCTTTTTCTGCACCACGCTCCAGCCACCCAGACTTGCCACATCAAATGTTTCAACTTTGGGGAAGCGGCTGGCGCTTTCTGCGGCAACCGTGGGGTCAACCGGTCGGAAGTAATGCTCTGCGCCAATACGCTGCGCTTCGGGCGTAAACAGAAACTCCACATACGCCTGCGCCGCAGCCTGTGTCCCATGCTGGGCTACGTTTTTATCCACCACGGCCACCGGCGGTTCAGCCAGAATGGTCAGTTTGGGCACAACAATATCGAACTGATCTGGCCCGATGTCCCGTGCGGCAAGCAATGCCTCATCTTCCCATGCCAGCAGCACATCGCCCAAACCCCGTTGCACAAAGCTGTTTGTCGCGCCACGGGCCCCGGTATCTAGCACCGGCACATGCTTAAATAGCGCTTTCAGATACTCCCGCGCTGAAGCTTCTGATCCACCCGGCTGATGAATCGCCCAGCCCCAAGCGGCAAGGTAGTTCCAACGTGCCCCGCCCGATGTTTTAGGGTTAGGCGTAATAACCTTTACATCATCACGGATCAGGTCGGCCCAATCCTGAATATGTTTGGGGTTTCCTTTTCTGACCAGAAACACAATGGTGCTGGTAAAAGGCGTAGAATTATGCGGAAGCCGCTTCTGCCAGTCCGTTGCCAGCAGGCCATGTTGCGCCAGCACGTCAATATCATACGCCAGCCCCAGCGTAACAATATCAGCAGGCGAACCTTCCAACACTGAGCGAGCCTGCGCGCCGGAACCACCATTTGACGTGCGCACAAACACGCTGCTGCCGCTATGTGATTTGGCATACGATGCCGCAAACACCTTGTTAATATCTGCGTATAGCTCCCGCGTCGGGTCGTACGAGACGTTCAGCAGACGGAGCGTTTCGGCCTGCGCATGACGGAATGACACCCCCGCTAACGCACCACCAGCCAGAACACTAGCCCCAAGAAAATTACGACGTGATATTAATCCTGACACTCGTTCTGCCCTTCCCCACTCAGTCAGGGCTAGACCCGACTGTGCATTATCCCATCACTCTGTAATCCACGTTATCATTTGTATATTATTCGTCAAGAAAAAACATATGTGATCGTGTTTTCTTGAATCCAAGGAAAATCCTTGTTTTCCCTTTTGTCACAGAAGGGTTTTCCTAGATAGGTAGCCCCTTAGCGCTTCGATTGGCCCTTATTAACGCGTCATATCTTTCTATATTTCACGATATTAAACTGTTTTTTATTATTGCGATTTTAATCGTGATATGTTTATCGTTAAAAACACGATTTGAATTGCGTGAAAATTGTTTGCACGCCTGTCTTTGCGGAACATTTCTATGGTTGGCTTTCAGTCTCTGGCTTTCTCACGCTCTCTTTTTCTGGCTTCCTCTGCGTTGTGCCTGATGTCTGTGGAAGCCAAAGCGGCTGAAAATGCCACGCAAGCAAGCGTTATACGCACCGCAACACCCCAAACTGTCCCGAATGTGCCGACAAAAGCGACCTCTGCGCCCGCCGCTCTTGCTCGGTCAGGTGAACAGATTACGGTTCATACAGCACCGCTTCCCAATATTGTGCTGTACCCACACGCGACCCCGGTTGGTCAGCCCGTGCGGACAACCGGTGCACAGGGCCGATCATCCGGGCGACAGTATGACTGGGGCGTGTTTAACCGTGGCAATGGTGAAGCCGCAGGGTTTGGGCCTGTAGGCCAATACGGCATTGCCCCTTGGGCGGAAGATTGGAGCCGCCTGCGCGATAAAAGCAAACGCTCGGACCCTTTTGATGTTTTGAAATATATTGCTCTGAACAAAAGTGGCTCCATCTGGCTCAGCTTTTCAGGTGAGACCCGGCTGCGCAACTGGTTTGAAAGCCGTCCCAATCTGGGCACCCAGAAAAACAATGACTCCGGACGTTTTGGGGTGAGAAACCTGTATGGGGCAGACCTGCATCTGGGGTCACACGTCAGGCTGTTCGGGCAGCTTATCAACGCGGATGCCGGGGGGTGGAACGGCTACGGATATGGCAGCACCTACAGAAAGCGTCTGGATGTACAACAGGCTTTTATTGAAACCCGCTGGAACATGCTGGGTGCAAAAAGTGGTTTCATGTTCGGCCGTCAGCAGTTTTTAGATGCACCATCCTACATGCTGTATAATCGTGAAACGCCCAACGTCCCGCTGTCATGGAACGGGTTTCGCGGTTACATGGTCTGGCCGCGTATCCGTATTGATGGGTGGGATTTTGTGCAGACAAATGACAGCTACACAAAAATGTTTCATGATACGGAAAATTACAATACCCGACTATATGGTTTCAATATGACATGGTCCCCACCCGATGGGCACTTCATGAATGACAGAACCTATTCGTTTCTTGACGTCTTCTATGTTGGGTACAAGCTGTCTGGATCATCCGGGGCCATTGCGACAGCCAAAGGCAGCCAGAACGGGTCAAACACACGCAATAATTTTGGTGTGCGGTGGCATGGTCTTGCCGGACCGTTTGAATTTTCGCTTGGAGGGATCTGGCAGGGTGGGGTTTTTCGTTACGCCAAAACCAATCAGTCACGCGATGTCAGCAGCTATGCCATCAACACACTGGTGGGGTATCGTATTCCAAAAAACCGCTTTCATACTTTCCTTGGTTTACAGACCGACGTGTATTCCGGCGGCAATAAAAATAAGAAAGATGGTACGATTGGCACCTACATTTCCCCCTTTAACCCACAGACCAACTACCTGGACACCACAACCTATATGACGGGGTCAAACCTGATCAGCTTTGCCCCGTTAGTCCGAGCCACTTTTTTGAAATCCTTAAGCTTGCAGGTCAAATATCCGCTTTTCTGGCGTTACAGCACGCAAGATCCGGTTTATCGCTCTTCCGGGTATTATACGTTTGCGCATAATTTTGACGGCAAGTTCATCGGCATGGCCCCGCAGGCGTCTCTGGCATGGCAGATCACGCCGCATTTTTCATGGACGCAATATGTCTCCCGTTTCATGACATCTCACGCCCTGAACCGCGCCGGTGGGTCAAGCGGCACGTATTATCAGTCAAACTTCGTCTTTCGCTTCTAACGTACTCTTTAATCCGGGTGCGCCAGATCAGGCGTGCCCGGTCTGCCCTGTTAGTCTGACGGGGTCCAGATCAATGCTGGCAAGCGCCTGCCGCCACTTGGCGGCATAATCTGCCCCGAACACAATCTCGCGCGATGCCGGGGCCAGCAGCCACGCATCATGCCGAAAAATTTCTTCTTCCAATTGACCAGCGCCCCAACTGGCATGCCCCATGGCCAACAGGGCATCCCGCGGGCCGCGACCCGCCATGCTTTCTTTCAAAACATCCAGACTGGCAGACAGCGCAATATCATCGCAAACCACCAGACTTCCTTCCGTCTTCCAGTCTGTCGAATGCAGGACGAAGCCACGTGTTTCCTCTACCGGGCCACCGGCGCAGATCCCTACGCGGCTGTGGGGGGGAAGCTGACCTATTTCTAATTGGTCCAGCACTTCGTCCAAGGCGACCTTGGGCAGTCTGTGGTTGACCACAAATCCCATTGCGCCGCCATCATGCGCATGGGCACATAGATAAATGACACTTCGGGCAAAAGGAGTGTCTGCCAATGCGGGAGAAGCCACCAGCAGAAGGCCCGTTAAGGACTGTCCCGGCTGCGTTGACTGCCTGAGAAGAGAGATATGCTTCAAAGCCATGACTCTGGATATGAGATCGGGTTCATGTTTTGGCAACCTTTCCACCGCCAAATCTCACACCTAAGACCTTTTCCATTGTCTGTTTGGGGGCGCGGAAAACAGGGGGCAGCACGAGCAGACCGTTCTGCCTACACCAGCTATACAGGATCAGATTTTTACAAATTGTCTTTTCAGACCTAGCATCCCTTCAGACAAAAAAGAGGATAGCATGGACAAGCTCACCAAGTTTCTGCACGCGCTGGACAGCTACCACATTACAGACGGTGATAAATTTGAGCTGAAACAGCATGACCCCGATGATGACGGTGATCTGGGGCTGACCAAGGTGGACGGAGCGCGTCTCCTGAAACAGGTAAAAACACTTCTGCAGGATTTGCAGGAACTGCTTTATGCCAACCAGACCCATTCGCTTCTGATTATTTTTCAGGGCATGGATGCCGCAGGCAAAGACGGTACCATCAAGCATGTCATGTCTGGGGTTAACCCGCAGGGGGTTGCCGTTAGTTCTTTCAAACAGCCGGGGCCGACCGAACTTCTGCATGGGTTTTTATGGCGTATCCATGCTGCCGCCCCGCAGGCAGGGCGTATCGTTATTTTCAACCGTAGCCAGTATGAAGATGTGCTGGTAACGCGCGTTCACCCCGACCTGCTCGAACGGGAGCACCTGCCCGGCGATGTGCCGTCACCCGAGTTCTGGAAAGGCCGTTACAGTGATATCCGGCATCTGGAACATTATCTGTCCCGGCAGGGTACGGTGGTGCTCAAGTTTTTCCTGAATATTTCCCGCGAAGAACAGCGGGAACGTCTGCTATCCCGCCTTGAAGTGCCCGATAAACGCTGGAAATTCTCCCCCGCTGATCTGCGGGAGCGTGAATATTGGGATAGTTACCAGACTGCCTATCAAGATGCGATTTCTGAAACCGCGCGCCCTTACGCACCGTGGATTATCGTTCCCGCCAACCATAAATGGTATGCGCGGCTGGTCGTGATCGGGGCTATTATCCGCGCACTGAAAGCCCTGAACCAGAAAGCGCCTCAACCTGAACCTGAAGTCGCCAAATTTCTAGATGATTACCGCACCCGCCTGCAAAGCGAACATGACTGACCGGTCCAATTAATCGGGGCAAGCCTGAAATTGTTGACAGACACGGTAGCGGTCGCCATTGCGAAACCGCACCGCGTCTTATTCAAAAAGGTTCTCGCCCATGACAGCATCCGCTTTTTTCAGGTCTCTTCTGGCTGCTGGCATCCTCTCGGCCGGGGCAACCACGGTGGCACCCTCGGCCCGTGCTGCCGAGACAGACCTGACTGCCACCGTGCCAGCAAGCTGCAATAATCAGGATTTTCTGGCCAAACAGTGGGCGTTCGAAAACGGAAAGCCCAAAGCGGATGTGCCTGTGCATATTTGCGGAACGGTGATTGCCCTTTCCCCAAAAGCCCGACGCACACGCAGCGGCTGGCATGGTTATTTTTACGTGGCCGTCACGCCGCGTATTTCCATCCGTATTGTCTCCGGGCTGGATGAAATGAATGCGCCTGCATGGCCGTGGGTCAACAAGGGTGATCAGGTTGAAGTTGTGGGCCGCTATTACTTCGATTCCATTCGCAGGCAGGGAATCGACTGGACGCATCATGGCACAGGGTGGTCATGGCGTGTGCCGGGCTATGTTGTCGTAAACGGCAAACGGTACGAGTAAGAAGCAGCAGGAGGAACAAGGCCGTAACGCCTAGTCCTCTGTCTTTCATAAATGCAAAACGGCCAGTCAGATCCTCTCTGACTGGCCGTTTTTCGTAATAAGCCTTTAACGATAAGAATGTGCTGGATTATCCAGCCGCTTCTTCCTCACGCTCACCTTGTTCGTCTTCATCAGATGCGGGGTTAGCCAATGCTTTGCTTTCCACAACATCAAATGTCAGGGCACCATTTTTCAGGCCGATCTTCACCGCGCCACCTTTGGTCAATTTGCCAAACAGCAATTCTTCCGCCAGCGGCTTCTTCAGCGATTCCTGAATCACACGCCCCAGCGGACGTGCGCCATACAGCCTGTCGTACCCGCGCTCTGCCAGCCATTCCTTCGCAGCTGAAGACAGCTCAAGCGTGACATTGCGGTCTGCAAGCTGGGCTTCAAGCTGAAGCACAAACTTCTCAACCACACGCCCAACCGTTTCCGGTGTCAGGTTGGCAAACGGAATAATGGCATCCAGACGGTTACGGAATTCCGGGGTAAACAGGCGTTTGATTGCCTCCTCATCCTCGCCGTCACGCGCTATACGGCCAAACCCGATTGCTTCCTTGCTCAGGTCGGCTGCCCCGGCATTGGTGGTCATGATCAGAATGACATTTCTGAAATCAACCGTCTTGCCGTTGTGGTCGGTCAGACGCCCATGATCCATAACCTGCAACAGCACGTTATAGAGGTCTGGGTGAGCCTTCTCGATTTCATCCAGCAGCAGGACAGCATGCGGGTGCTGATCAATGGCATCAGTCAACAGTCCGCCCTGATCAAACCCGACATAACCGGGAGGTGCGCCCAACAGCCGGGAAATGGAGTGACGCTCCATATATTCCGACATATCGAACCGGATCAGCTCAATCCCCAATGTGGATGCCAACTGACGGGCCACTTCGGTTTTCCCAACCCCGGTAGGGCCGGAGAACAGATAGTTGCCAATCGGCTTTTCAGGGTCACGCAAACCGGCGCGAGACAGCTTGATGGCGGCAGACAGGGTTTCGATTGCCTTATCCTGCCCAAACACCATGCCTTTCAGGTCACGTTCCAGCGCCCGCAGCACTTCTTTATCATCGGCAGAAATGCTTTTGGGTGGGATACGCGCAATCCGGGCAATGATATCTTCCACATCCTTCAGGTTGACGGTTTTACGCCGTTTCCCTTCAGGCAGCAGCATGCGCGATGCACCCACTTCATCAATCACGTCAATCGCCTTGTCTGGCAGTTTACGGTCATGAATATATTTGGCCGAAAGTTCCACAGCCCCACGAATGGCTTCTTCCGTGTAGCGAACCTTGTGGTGCTTTTCGTAGCTACTTTTCAGGCCACGCAGAATCTTCACTGCGTCGTCCACGGTTGGTTCCGGCACATCAATCTTCTGGAACCGGCGCACAAGAGCACGGTCCTTTTCAAAATGCTGGCGGAATTCCTTGTAGGTTGTGGACCCGATGCAGCGCAACGTGCCCGCCGCCAGCGCAGGCTTCAACAGGTTAGAGGCATCCATCGCCCCGCCTGAAGTGGCACCTGCGCCAATAACAGTGTGGATTTCATCAATAAACAGGATGCCGTGCGGGTCCTGATCAAGCTCCGTCACCACAGCTTTCAGGCGTTCTTCAAAGTCACCCCGATAGCGGGTACCCGCCAGAAGCGCGCCCATATCCAGTGAATAGATGGTCGCCTTCAGCAGAACTTCCGGCACATTGCCTTCTACAATGCGGCGGGCTAGCCCTTCGGCAATGGCTGTTTTCCCAACGCCGGGATCACCCACGTAAAGCGGGTTGTTCTTGGTGCGACGGCACAGAATCTGGATCGTGCGTTCAACTTCAACGTCACGGCCAATCAGCGGGTCAATTTTGCCCGCTTCAGCCTTGGTGTTCAGATTGACGCAATAGGTTGACAAGGCGTCCTGATTTTTCTGGGGACGGGCTTCGCCGCGCTCTCCATCTTCATTCTTATCCGACCCAGAGCCTGAATTGTTAGACCCCGTGCCTGTAACAGGACGGCGCGTTGAGCGGTCGGGTGCCTTGGCAATGCCGTGTGACAGGAAGTTGACGGCATCAAGACGCGTCATGTCCTGCAATTGCAGAAAATACACGGCATGGCTTTCGCGTTCGGCAAACAGGGCCACCAGAACGTTCGCCCCGTTTACTTCTTCCCGCCCTGTTGACTGAACATGGATAGCCGCACGCTGAATCACGCGCTGAAACGCGGCGGTCGGTTTGGGTTCTGTTGGCCGGTCAGACGCCAGACCAGCCAGATCTTTATCAAGAAAACCTGTCAGATCGGTCCGCAGGCGGTCAAGATCAACACCGCATGCCCGGAACACCGTAACGGCGTCCGCATCATCGACCAGGGCAAGCAGCAGATGCTCAAGCGTTGCATATTCATGATGCCGCTCACCGGCCAGAATAAGAGCCTTATGCAGCGTCTGCTCAAGATTGCGTGACAACATGACGAGACGCTCCTTTCCCCAGTTTTCCAGAACGCGACGCGTTCGCCATCACGTCTGGTGCACTTGAGTCATATTTGGCTGCTTTGAGAGGAATTGCGAGTCACAACCGCATAAAAATTACGATACGGAGAAATTTTTACGTTTTCTCCGCTTAATCCTTTTCAATGGTGCATTGTAAGGGGTGCTGGTTCTGGCGTGCCAGATCCATGACCTGCGTCACTTTTGTTTCAGCGACTTCATAAGTAAAGACGCCACAAACGCCCACTCCACGCTTGTGCACGTTCAGCATGATGGACGTTGCTTCATCCCGATTCTTGCTGAAAAACCGCTCAAGCACATGCACCACAAATTCCATGGGCGTGTAGTCGTCATTCAGCATCAGCACTTTATACATGGCGGGTTTACGGGTCTTGGGCTTGGCCCGCACCACAACGCCGGTATCAACTCCGTCGTCACCCGAATCCGTACCGCCATCACGCCGAGACGGCCCGTTGCCCGTATGCAGAATGGAAAAATCACGGGATGCCATCAGGCCAGAACTCCGCTTACGCATTTCAAGAGGGAAAGACATGCCCCATCATATTGGATTTCAGGCACGGTATGGAAGGGGGATGCACTTTTGAAATACGCTGATTTCAACACGCTACCGGAAAGATTGCCACATTTATGCCATATAACAGGCTAACACCTGACTTAAAGAATACCGCGCCAAGGTCAGGATTCTCCAGTTTTTTTATCGACGCGGTCTTGCAATCTGAATTACCAGACTGAATTATCCTGTAAATAAAGCAGGTGGGGGCGCGCAGTGGCAAAAAAGCACGGAACGGAACACGGTTCAGACAGTCTGGCACAGGTTGTAAGCCCTGCCCGGCGCAAACGGGGCACTGCCATGCGTAAATGGGTAGGCCTGCTGGCTGGCGTGGCGCTGACCAGTTTTGCAACCCAGCGTTCTGCCCATGCCCAGTATGCCGGACAGATCAGTTCCATTGTTATGGACGCCAAAACCGGTGCCGTTCTGTCCCAGACTGACCCAGACCTGCGCCGCTACCCTGCCAGCCTGACAAAACTGATGACGCTTTATATGGCGTTTTCAGCCCTGCGTGCCGGCACCATTTCGCTTGATCAGGCTGTTCCCGTTTCTATCCATGCTGCCACTATGGAACCCTCCAAACTTGGATTAGTTCCCGGCACGCATCTGACTGTTGAGCAGGCCATGCTTGCTCTGGTCACCAAATCAGCCAATGACGCAGCCTGTGCGCTGGGTGAATTTCTGGGTGGCGGCAGTGAACCACAGTTTGCTGCCATGATGACGCAGCAGGCCCGTGCGCTGGGCATGAACAACACCACGTTCCGTAACGCATCTGGCCTGCCTGACCCTGATCAGTTGACCACGGCACGCGATCTGGCCCTGCTTGCCCGGCACATTGTAACGGACTTCCCTGAAGATTATCACTACTTCTCGGTGGCGGCCTTCCGCTTTCATGGCCGCATGATCCCTAACCATAATCCTATGCTGAAAGCCTATGTGGGCGCAGATGGTATGAAAACGGGCTACACGCAGGAAGCAGGCCGTAACCTTGTTACCTCTGCCATCCGCAATGACGTGCGGCTTGTGGGTGTTGTGATGGGTGCGTCCTCCAACCCGCAGCGTACTCTGGTTATGGCAGATCAGCTTGACCGGGGGTTTGATGCTGAAGGCGTTGCTCCGGTTGCGCGTCCGCTGGTGCTGGCCCGCAACACGGTGGCCCCACACCACCACACGGGTGGCCGCGTGATCATGCTTGCCGCCGCGTCGGCCCATCATGGTCGGGCTCCGCTTGAAGTGGCAGAAGCCCCTGCGCCCCGTCACGGTCATCATGGTCGGGCCACGCCTGTTGTTGGTGGGCATCATGTACGGCTGATTGGTGCAAAAGTGCGGCCCGCTACGGCAACCACCACCATCAAACACGGTCACAAAGCCCATACGTCACGTAATCATACCTGATTTCGGGTCTGTTTTTCTGGTCTGCGCCCGTTTGAGGGCCGGAAGCGGGTTGCCTTTACAGCGCCCGCGCTCCATTTTGCATATCTCATAGTTAAGACCTGCAAAAATTACGGAGCATAAGTATGGCTGGCAGAAGCGGTATCGTTCTGCACACTGAACAGGATTTTGAAGGCCTTCGTGCTGCGGGCCGTCTGGCTGCCGCCACGCTCGACATGATTACTCCCTTCGTCAAACCGGGAGTTGCCACGGAAGAGCTAGACCGTATCATCCATGAATACACGCTTGACCATGGGGCTATTCCCGCACCGTTGAATTATCGCGGCTACCCCAAGGCAAGCTGTATCTCTATCAACCATGTCGTGTGCCACGGTATTCCCAGTGAAAAACGCCTTCAGGAAGGGGATATCGTCAATATTGACGTGACCTCGATTGTGGATGGCTGGTACGGCGACAACAGCCGTATGTACACCGTGGGCCGCGTACCCGTTAAAGCGGCCAAGCTGATCAAAACCACCTATGACTGCCTGATGCGCGGCATAGAGGTTGTGCGTCCCGGCGCAACACTGGGCGACATCGGCCACGCCATTCAGACACTGGCAGAAAAAAATCGCTATTCCATCGTGCAGGATTTCTGCGGCCACGGTATTGGCCGCACCTTCCACGCCGAACCGAACGTGCTGCATTATGGCCGCCCCGGTGAAGGCATGAAGCTGAAAGCCGGTATGGTCTTTACCATTGAACCCATGCTGAACATTGGCAAGCCAGATGTAAAAATTCTGGATGATGGCTGGACCGCGGTAACCCGTGACCGGTCGCTTTCTGCCCAGTTCGAGCACATGCTGGGTGTGACCGAAACCGGTTTTGAAATTTTCACCCTGTCCCCTGCTGGTTACACCTGCCCGCCCTACCCTGTTGAAGGCTGACCGCATGATGCACCTGCCCCGTCGTCACTCATCCAGTTTTCATAATGGCCTGCGCATTGCTGGCGTCATGCTTCTGGCGTGCGCTACGCTGCCGGGTGCTGCGTATGCACAATCGGCCCCCGGCCCGCAGTCAGCACCAGATCCCCTGGCCTACGGTAAAGACCAGCCCAACGGGCTTCCGCCCCTTGCCCCCACATCCGGCAAGCACGGAATGGCGGTCTCTGCCCAGAAACTGGCGTCAGATGTCGGGGCACAGATTTTAGCCAAAGGCGGCAATGCAGCAGATGCGGCCGTGGCCATGGGCTATGCCTTGGCCGTTGTTTACCCGGCGGCAGGAAACATTGGCGGCGGCGGCTTCATGCTTCTGCGGCAACCGGGCAAGCCTGCGGTTTTCCTTGATTTCCGTGAAAAAGCCCCCTTAGCCGCAACAGCCGATATGTATCTGGACGCCAAAGGCAACGTTATACCAGACCAGTCAATTACTGGCTGGAAAGCTGTGGCTGTGCCCGGCACCGTGGCCGGCTTGGAAGATGTGCGCCGTAAATGGGGGCGTTTGTCCCGCAAAGCGGTCATGGAACCAGCCATCAAGCTGGCCCGAGACGGTTTTGTGCTGGCTGAAGGGGATGTCGCCCTCCTCAACACATCGACCAAGGATTTTCAGGTCAGCCCTGAAGCACGTGCCATTTTCCTGCGGCCCGATGGCTCCCCGCTGCAAGTAGGGGACAAGCTGGTCCAGACGGATCTGGCCCATTCGCTTGAACTGGTGGCCCAGCAGGGACCGGACGCCTTTTATAAAGGCCCCATTGCCAAAACGATTGTTGCAGCATCCCAGAAAAATGGTGGTCTGCTGCAACTGGCCGACTTTGAACGTTACACACCACGCCAGCTCACACCCCTAAGCTGCCAGTATCGGGGCTACACGGTTGAGACGTCCCCTCCGCCAAGCGGGGGCGGCATCGCATTGTGTGAAATTCTCGATATTCTCTCCGGTTACGACATGCATGCGCTGGGCCTGCATACCGCCCCGGCCCTTCAACGGGAAATCGAGGCGATGCGCCACGCCTATTCAGACCGGCGCGGACTGGGGGACCCTGCCTTTGTGCAGAACCCGGTGCAACATCTGCTCGACCCGACCTATGCGGCTGATGTGCGCTCCCACATTCCGACCGATATCGCCGTGCCTTCCAGCACGTTGAAAGAAGGGGAAGCCACACCAGAAAAGCATGAAACCACGCATTTCTCGGTTATTGATAAAGATGGTTTTGCTATTTCTACCACCTACACCCTGAACGGCTGGTTTGGGGCCAAAGTGATTGCGGGCAATACCGGCTTCTTCCTGAATGACGAGATGGATGATTTCTCGGCCAAACCGGGCGCGCCCAATATGTTCGGCATTGTGGGCAGCAAGGCCAATGCCATTGCACCGGGTAAAACGCCTCTGTCTTCCATGTCACCCACCATTGTTTCGCGCGATGGCAAGCCGGTGCTGGTCATTGGCAGCCCCGGTGGCTCCCGTATCCCCACCATCGTTCTATCTGTCATTCTGGGCGTGGTTGATTACGGGTTGGATATTCAGCAGGCCATTGACCTGCCCCGTCTGCACCAACAATGGCTGCCAGAAGCGGTAGAAGTTGAAGCCGGTGCTGTCAGCCCGCAGGTGCAGGGTACTCTGGAACACGAAGGCTATCGGTTCTCGCCTCATGCACCGTGGGGAATGCCTGAAGGCATTCTGGTCGGTGGTCCCAAGCTGGGTGAAAAAGGAACTGCCAGTTATTATGGCGGCTACGACCGCAGACACCCCGGTGGCGGAGCAACCGGCGAATAAGAGGCTGAAGAACCAGACCCTTTCAGATTACGGCTTCTTCTCCGATTGGGCTTTTTACCGCCAAGGCGCACCTTCTGCACGGGTGCGCCTTTGTTTTTTCACCTACGAACACTGTAGGCTTTATTCGTAATCCTGACAGCGCCTTACGCCTCTTTCCCCCACAACAAGACACACTGTTTTCATGGCCTCCCTTCCTCCAAAAATACTCGTCAGCGCCTGCCTGCTGGGGCGGCCTGTGCGCTACGATGGGTCAGCCAAGACACTGACCAGCGCCTTGCTAGACCACTGGCAAAACGAAGGACGTATTATTCCCGCCTGTCCTGAACAGATGGCAGGCTTTTCCACCCCTCGGCCCGCTGCGGAAATTGCTGATCATTTTTCAGGGGATGACGTACTGGCAGGCCGTGCCCGTGTGCATGATGTAACGGGGGAAGATGTGACGGCCGATTTTATAACCGGGGCACAGCAGGCTCTTGCCTTAGCGCAATCTCATGACTGTCGGTTCGCATTACTGATTGATGGCAGCCCGTCCTGCGGCAGCCTGATGGTCTATGATGGCAGCTTTACGGGCCATAAACATACCGGCATGGGTGTTACGACGGCTCTGTTCCGCCAGAACGGAATCGCGGTCTTTGCTCCAGCAGAAATTCACGATCTTCACGAACGGCTTTGCCGTTTCCCACTACGGTAAAGATTGCTTCGACAGCCAGCGTTAGAAAGCAGGCGGAAAATCCCACTCTCTGAAGCAGCCTGTTTCCTGTCAGGGCGTGAAAAACCCCGCTTACAAACGGGCGAGCGTATGGGGATTGCCCTCAGGGTCACGCACATTCAGCGGCCCATCAACATAATCTGGCCCTAGTGGCACTTTGCCGTGCCCTCCGGGAATATCCAGCACATACGTTGGCCACGCCAGCCCTGTTACGCGCCCCCGCAGCCCTGCCAGTAATTTCTGCCCCTCGGCTACAGGCACATGGAAACGGGCGGTGCCGGGGGCCGGGTCAAGCTGATGCAGGTAATAGGGACGCATCCGCACCTCCACCATACTGCGAAACAGGGCTTCCAGCGCCGCTTCACTATCGTTGACGCCTCGCAACAGCACCGACTGCCCCAACAAAGGGATCCCCCGCCGCACAATCCGTTTCAGGCATGCGCGGGCCTGTTCGCTCATCTCACGCGCATGATTGATATGGACGGCCATCCACACGGCTTTGTCTGACTCAAGCACATCCAGCAGGGCATCCGTTACACGCTCTGGGGCTGCAACAGGTACACGACTGTGCAGCCGAATGGTGGTGACATGCGGCATGGCAGAAAGCGCCACCATAATCTGCCCCAGACGACGCGGGGAAAGCATTAACGGGTCCCCACCCGTCAGAATGACTTCCTGTATCTGCGGGTGTGTGCGCAACCAGTCCAATGCGATCTCAAGCGCTGCATCATCCAGCACACCGCCATCCGGGCCGACATGCTCCCGCCGGAAGCAAAACCGGCAATAGAGCGGGCACACCAACAGGGGTTTCAGCAACGCACGGTCTGCATACCGATGCACAATGCCCGGCACCGGGGAAAGAGCGTCATCGCCAATGGGGTCTGACCGTTCCGCAGCCGTGACGCGCAATTCATCCGGTGTGGGAACAACCTGCACGCCAATCGGGTCATCCGGATGCTCGATCAGATCAAGAAAAGCCGGGGGCACAGCCGTGGCATACTGTTCAGCCACAGCTTCAAGGGCTGCTTTTTGCTCAGGCGGGACCAGACCTGCCGCAATCAGGTCATCAGGCGTGCGCAAAAGCTTGCGGGATGAAGGATGGGGCTTGACCGGATGAGACATGTCACGGCTCTACTCTCACCATGTCCGATCCTGCAACCACACAACGCGCTTTTACCGCCCAATCGGCCCGCTTTTCTGCCGGGGCGGACCCTGACCGTATCCGCGACAGGCTGCCGTTCCTGCATCGGCGTGGCATGATGCAACGCGGGATTCGGGCGTTTCTGGAAGGGCAAGGGCATGTGGAGGTTGAAACCCCCTATGCCGTCAGAACACCGGGCGAGGAAGTGCATCTGCACCCCTTCCATACCGTGCGGGAAACCCCGCAGGGCGAACAGGAACCGCTGTTTCTGCACACCAGCCCGGAATTTGCCATGAAGCGCATTATTGCGGCCACTGGCCTGCCTGTTTTTCAGTTTGCGCGCGTCTGGCGCAATGGGGAGCGCAGCGGACTGCACGCGCCCGAATTTACAATGCTGGAATGGTACCATCCCGGCATCGGGCTTGATGGCTTAATGGATGAAACAGAATCGCTGATCAAGGCGGTTCTGCCCCCGCGGCTGGAGCGACACGGCCCTGACGGAAGCACCCAAAGTCTGGATTTTACCCAGCCTTTTGAACGCCTGACGATGGTGGACGCCTTTCAGCGTCATGCCGGAATTGACCTGCTGCCAACCGAGGGCAACGCGCACGCTCTGGCCTCGGCCGCCGGATGCACTCTTCGGGCGGATGAAAGCTGGGAGGATCTGTTCTTCCGTCTGCTGATGGAACGCATTGAACCTGCCATAGGCCGCACGCGCCCCACTTTTCTAACCCACTGGCCTGCCAGTCAGGCGGCATTGGCGTGTCGTGACCCACGCAACCCGCAGGTCGCTTTGCGGTTTGAACTGTATGCGGCCGGAATGGAACTGGCGAACGCGTTTGAAGAACTGACCGATGCCACCGAACAACGCGCCCGCTTTGAAGCAGACCGGACGGCACGCCGCATATTTTATCCGCACCGGCCAGACTGGCCAATGGACGAAGCACTTCTTCATGCGTTACCACACATGCCCCCCTGCTCTGGCATAGCACTGGGGTTTGACAGACTTGTCATGCTAGCCTGCGGAACGCCCCGCATACAGGATGTCTTGTGGATAAGCGCTTAGTCTGTAACAGTTATACCGGTTTGTTTTCCTCATGAGTCCGGTAGGGTACCGGGCTGGCATGTTTCACCTTGTCGGGATTTTGTCATGACATACAGAAAACGCCTTCTCTTGGTGAGCATGCTCTCTCTGGCCGCATGTCAGGTGCCAACGGCCAAGGAACGCCGCATGCTCGATTCCATGATCGGGAAGCAGGCTGTCGATGTGGTGCGCACCTTTGGCGTGCCCACACGGCAATTTAAATCTGGCGACCATACCTTTCTGGCCTACGTCAACCAGCAGACCGATTACTCCACGCCCATGGGCGGCTGGGGTTACGGTGGCTGGGGTGGCGGCTGGGGCTACGGCGGTTGGGGCGGTGGCTGGGGCGGTGGCTGGGGCGGCCCCGGTTGGGGTGGCTGGGGTTATGGTGGCGGTTTCCCCACAACAGCTTATACTTACACCTGCCAGACGACGTTTGAGCTTGTAAATGGCGTTGTTTCTGCCTGGACCATGCGAGGAGACGGATGCTGATCATGCCCGGCACAGTCTGCCATACACCGCATAATTTTCTTTTTGTGGCATGACTTATCGGGAGACGACCATGCGGCACCCCCGCACACAGGGAACAGCATTTTTGAAAACGGCTTGCACATCCCCCCTATCCTTCAAGCCGTTTCTGCTGGGCTCTGCCCTGCTGGGGCTGACAGTGCTGGGTGGCTGTCAAAGCCGCGCACGGCAGGATGTCTTTCAGACCCCGACATCCACCTGTGCCTATATGATGCCAACGGTATCAGGCACACGCACCTACGCCCCCCGCAAGGTCGATGCTGAAAACAGCAAAAATGCGCCTGATAGCGCCATTGCCTATGCCGACCCGGAAACACCGGCGTTCTGTGACCGTCCGCTATCAGACACCTTGCCAACCTCCATCGAACTGGCGAATTATACTCACAGCCTGACAACAACGGGCCTGATGCCTTTGTTGCAAAGAAGCGGTCCATTTACTGTTTTCGCCGTGCCCAATTCTGCGCTTGAGCAATATCAGACCCAGACCAACGGCAGGCTTACCGCTCCGGAAAACACCGCCCTGCTGAAAGAAATTCTGGCCTATTCCATTGTTAAGGGAAAATGGTCGGTTGAGCAGTTGAAAGCCGCAGCCGCAAAATCCCCAACCCATTCTGTTGGTTTGCCGACACTCAATGGCCGGATGCTATCAGCGTGGATTGATCAGCCAACGGGCCAGATTATTCTTGGGAATGGCGAAGGGATGACATCCCGTCTGTGGGTCACGGGTATCCCGCAATCGAATGGCATGCTGTATTTCACACAGTCCCTGATTCTGCCGCCCGTGCAGACGCCTGCCCCAGCAGCCAAACAGGCTTCGGCCCCCGTAAGGCACGTTAAATCAGTCCGTAAAACGGCTCCGGTTTCTGCCACACCACTTGCACCGCAACCCGTTGCCACCACCCCGACAGCACAGCCGCTCCCCGGCCATCGCTCAGCATCTGGTGGGTTGGATAGCCTCGCGACACCGCCAGTCCTGCAGGGACAGACCACGGCCACCCAGTAAAGGTGCTGACATGCAAGCTTCTATGGGGGTGAGACCATAAAACAAAAAACCTGCCAGATTAGTCTGGCAGGTTTTTTTAAGCTTCAATCACTCTGGTAAGCTGCTCTGCCGCCCTTAAAAAAGACGGCAGTCTCTGCTTAGAGGAGAGACTGAGCCTTGCTCAGAACCATGTTACACAGTTTGGTCTTCATCTGGCCTTTCAGGTTATCCAGAGAAAACGTCTGGTTGCCACCCGTCTGAAGCAGACCCTGCTGGCCAGCGCTGTAGCCGCTTGACGATGTAACGCCCTGCTGCTGCGTCAGGTTACCCAGCACGGACGTTGCTGCAGTAGATTGTGCGCCTGACAGAACATTTTTCTGCACACAATACCCCAGAACACCCGTCAGGTTACTGGTGCTGGCAGAAGACAGGCTGGGGAGCATGTTGCTCATCATGCCCATGCCGGCGCTTTTTGCACTGCTGGTGGCGCTGCTTGTTGCACTGTTCAGGGCATCCTTGCCCATGCTGCCCCAGCTCTGGGCCTGAGCGGAGGCTGTGCCAGCCAGACCGGCGGCAAGAACCAGCGCGGCAAAAGTTTTTTTGGTCATCATAACTCTATTCCTTATCCGTGGACTGCACACAGTGTATCCGAAGAAACCGGCAGTCTTTCAGGCAGAAGAACCGCCATCAGGCATGACAGGAACAGATGGCTGAACTATGGCCCAAGTCAGGCCGTGATGTGCCACGCCTGCGGAGCAGCCCAGAAACTTTCAGCGGGCATAATAAAATCAGCACCTGCCTGAACAAACTCTGGCAGGTGCGCCGGGTCTGGCACATCAGCCACAGCGGGCAGTTCCATCATCATGCACCACCACTGCACCAGTGCGGTCAGGCTCTCCGGCTCTTCATCTTCCAAAGGATCAGCCGCCGGGCCGTTGGCACCAAAGCAGACGTAATCTGCGCCTTCTTCCCCTGCGCGCATTGCGGCATCGCGACTTGACCCCACAGCAACGCCCAGTTGCAGCGCATCCCCATACTGCTTACGCACATCACGCGCGCTGCCTGTAAAATTTGGGGACAGATGCACACCGTCACACCCCGTTTTAAGGGCCAGTGCCGGTCGGTCTTCCAGTATCAGGGCAATATCCTGCCCCTGCACCAATGGCTGTATTTTTTGAATCTGTGCCGTCAATGCTGCCTCTGGCGCATCGGCCAGACGCAGCAGCACGGCTGACGGGGGCTGTGCAGACAACCCCCGTGCAAAAACAGGCAAAAATGCCTCAACGTCCCGCAGAACGGGGGTTGCGAGATACACATCACATGCCGTCATAACGGCCTCCCTCGCGGCCCCTTGTCCTGTCATCACGTTTTTGTGTTTCAGCCTTTGAAAATGGTAATAATCTGGTCCAGCAGGGCCAGAGCTTCCGCTTTCGGACGCTGGAACACGTTACGGCCGATGATGGAGCCGAAGCCACCGCCGTCCTGAATCCCCTGAATGGTGCTCAGCAGGTTGTCGGTGCCGGTCTTGTCACCGCCAGAGAAGATCACGATACGGCGGCCAGCAAAGGAAGACTGCACCACATGACGGATACGGGCCGGCAGGGTGGAGATATCAATGTTGTTCTGCTCATAAGCCGGTTTGTTGGCAGGCAGGGCCACCAGATCGGTCGGAGGCTTCACTTTAATGATGTGCGCACCACACAGCGCAGCCATATGGGCAGCATAGGCACAGACATCGACCGCAGTTTCAGCCGGTTTGTCCAGCAGCGGGCCACGCGGGTAGCTCCACAGAATAACAGCCAGACCCGCAGCCTTGGCTTCAGCAGCCAGTTCGCGGAATTCTTCCATCTGGTCGAAGCAGTATTCAGAACCCGGATAGATGGTAAAGCCGATACCAGCGCAACCCAGACGCAGCGCATCAGCCACGGTGCCGGTCACAGCCTGATCTTTTTCAGTGGCAAGGCTGTTTGAGCTGTTGCACTTCAGGATCAACGGGATTTCGCCAGCATATTTTGCTGCGCCACATTCAAGCATGCCCAGCGGTGCTGCATAGCCGCTCAGGCCAGCTTCAATAGCCAGTTCAAAATGGTAGTGCGGATCATAAGCAGCCGGGTTGGCAGCAAAAGACCGGGCCGGACCATGTTCAAAGCCCTGATCAACCGGAAGAATAACCAGCTTACCCGTACCTGCCAGCTTACCAGCATTCAGAAACCGGGCGAGATTGGTCTTTGTTCCGGGGGTATCGCTCTCATACTGATCAAGAATGGCTTTAACCTGGGGGGTAAGCGTCATTGGGGAAATCCTTCCTCTGGCTTGTCTTCCGGGCTGTTATGATCCGGAACAGTTCTTTCGCAATAACTGCGTGTGAAAAACGCGGCAAGATGCGTTGTGACAGATAGTGACGGTATGAGGTCAAATGATGGCGGGCGGGTTATGAAAAGATGACGTCCCAAATCCGCATAAAGCTGCCTGACAGCCTTGGCTGCCGCAGAGTCGCCACCCAGAACACCCAGCCTCTGCCCGCCCCGGACAGCCATCATGGCGTAGCCGCAATTTTCCCCAAAATCGAGGATATGCGGGATGGATTGCCCCACTGATTCCTCCATCTGTGTGATCAACGCCTGCCACCAGCCCTCCCCCATGAAACCCGCAGCGCCGGGGGCAGACACGAACCCGATTGTGGGGTGTCCGTTTTCTGATATCGGCACCCCTGCTTGTCCGGCGGCCCGGAACACCGCCATACCAGAGGCATAATCATGCAGTGTAAACAGGAAGCGGGGCAGAACCGGGTCTGACAAAAGTGCAATGTTTTCCATGACCATGCTTGACGTATCAGCGTTTGCGGGCGATTCCTAAACAACTGAAGGATAAAAAAGAATGCAGAACCAGGCCGTGGGGCACTCTTTCTCAGATACGACCGAACCGACCAGCACACAGGCAGAACCGCCCGCCGTGCAGGAGGACCCCATAGCGCGTCTGGACCGTGCGTTGCACCGAATCTCCTATGCTTTGGAAAAAGGCAAGCAGACCCAGCAGCGGCAGATTATGGACGCACAGGAACTGGCTGCCAATGTGGATGCATTGATCAGCCGGGTGCGTGATGCCCTTACCCAGACCGATCGCCCGGAAGATAAATAAACCATGGCAACCGTTTCAATCCGCATTAATGGGCATGCCTATTCCGTTGGCTGCGAAAATGGTCAGGAACGGCACGTACAGGCCATGGCCCAGCAGGTGGAACGCCGCACCGCCCGCGTGCGTGCCCTTGGCTTCACGGGTGAAAGCCACGTTCTGGTTCTGGCCGCACTGCTGATGGCAGATGAAATTCAGGACCTGTCTGACCAGCTTCTGCCTGAAAGCACTAATCAGGCCGTGCAGGACGTTGAACGGATCAAAGCGGAACAGGCTTTGACCGCAACACGGCTGGCTGATCTGGCTGAACGTGCAGAAGCTATTGCAGCCACCCTTGAGCACGCCTACATAGAGGGTGCGGGGCTGCCCGGCGCGTCAGGCGAGTCATCCCCTGGGCCGATAAGCACTTCCTAGGGAGCTGGCTCTGTTGTGGCCCTGGTCACATTACCCGGCGCCCACCTGCACTAGCAGGTCCTGGAGGTTGAAAGACCAACGGCCATGGTGGCTCCGCACTCTCCCCCTTTCCAGTCTGACCCTCCGGCAATTGCCGCCGCCAAAAAGCAGATCCGGGCTGATTGCCTTGCCCGGCTGAAAGCCCGCGACACGGCTGTTGACGCTGTGCTGTGTCAGCGCCTGACAGACGCCTTGCTGCTGACACCTGCCACCGTCATTGCCTGCGTGTGGCCCTTCCCGCATGAGGTTGATGTTCGGCCTGTCTGCCATGCTCTGGCCGCTGCTGGCCGCACGGTGGTGTTGCCGGAAACCCCACCCAAAGGTCAGCCTCTTCTTTTCCGTCAGTGGCACCCAAGTTGCATCATGCAGCCCGGGCGGTTTGGGACCGAAGTGCCCGACGGCCCTGCCCTGACACCTGATGCTGTTCTGGTACCGCTGGTCGGGTTTGACCGCGCCGGGAATCGGCTGGGTTACGGAGGGGGATACTACGACAGAACCCTTGCCACGCTGCCGCACGCCCTGACGCTGGGCTATGCTCTGGCAGTGCAAGAGGTGGACCATATCCCCACGGGGCCGTATGACCATCCTCTCTCCCGTATTCTGACGGAGAAAGAGAGTCTGCATTTTGACTGAACGCACACACGGAAAGACAGGCGCGTGAGAATTCTGTTTCTAGGAGATATTGTTGGCCGCTGTGGCCGGGAAGCTGTTCTTTCCCGTCTGCCGGGCCTGCGTGGCAGCCTGTCGCTTGATCTGGTGATTGTGAATGCAGAAAACGCCAGCCACGGTTTTGGTCTGTCACCCGCCATTGCTACGTCTCTGTTTGAAAACGGGGTCGATGTCATTACGCTGGGCAACCATAGCTGGGACCGACGCGACCTGATTGGTCATATTTCCTCCGCGCCGCGTATTATCCGGCCCATCAATTTCCCCCCCGGCACACCGGGCAACGGCAGTGTTCAGGTTGAACTGGCAGATGGTCGCAAGGCGCTGGTGGTCAATGCCATGGGCCGCCTGTTCATGGACCCGCTGGATGATCCCTTCCGGTGTGTAAATGAACTTCTGGCCCGCCATCGGCTGGGCGTTACCACACAGGCTATTGTGGTTGATATTCATGCCGAAGCCACCAGTGAAAAATGGGCGCTGGGCAACGTGCTTGATGGCAGGGTGTCTCTGGTGGTGGGGACGCACACCCACACACCAACTGCCGACCACCGGATTCTGCCAGCTGGGACAGCCTTTCAGACTGATGCCGGCATGTGCGGCGACTATGACAGCGTAATTGGCATGTGCAAGGAGCCCGCCATGACACGCTTCTTGCGCAAAATGCCCGGAGAGCGTCTGCAACCGGCAGAGGGGGAAGCCACGATGTGTGGCATTATGGTCGAGACGGATGACGCAACAGGTCTGGCCCGCCGTCTCGCCCCCCTTCGTCAGGGTGGACTGCTAGCCCAAACCCTGCCGGATTTCTGAACCCGCGACCCCGTAGTCGAAACGTGGTCTTACCAGACCAGACGGGGTAACGTCGCAACGGGGCGCAGACCTGCCCCTTCAGCTTCTTCTGCGGCCAGTTCTGCGTTGGCCCCTATCATTTCCTGATGGATGCCACCTAGAATCCAGGCACCATCAATACCCGCAACCGCTGCACCACGCATGTCTGTTGCAAGTGCGTCCCCAATGCCCAGAATACGGTTCTGCGCAACACCCAACATGGCGAAAACGGGGCCATATACTTCGGCGTAGGGTTTACCAACCCAGCGGACATTCCCGCCTTCCTGTTCATAAAACGCGGCCAGCACACCTGCGCAGATCATCCGGCGGCCACCTTTGACCACAACCATATCCGGGTTGGCGCACAGCATGGGCAGGCCACGCTCTAAAGCGGCCCGTAGTTCTGGCAGATAAGGATCAACCGAATCGGCCCCGCGATCCTGATCTGGCCCAGTATTGAGAATGAACTGGGCCTCCGACGGGTCAGCAACACGCTCAAGATCAAGTCCGTCATACAGACCCAGATCATGTGTACCGCCAACATGCAGCACCTTGCGACCCAAACGCGCAAACCATGGGTCAGTCCGTTCCCGCAACAGGGTGCGTACTTGCTCGCCACTGGTCATGACGCCGTCATGCAGATCCCGCCCGATGCCAAACCCTTCAAGCTGTTTGGAAACAACGTCTGCCGGGCGGGGCGCGTTAGAAAGCATGACCACCCGCTTGCCCGCCGCCCGTAACGCCTGAAGACAGTCGACCGCACCGGGGTAAGGCTGGAGTCCGTCATGCACGGTGCCCCACAAATCCACCACGTAGCCGTCATACTGGTCTGCCAGCGCAGAAAGGCCGGACAGCGTCTGCATTTCGTGTGCGTTATCAGCCATTACAGGGCGCTCCCGCGAATATCGTCGAGCATTTCAATGCCTTCATGGCGCATAATCTCAAGCATTTCGCGCTTGATGCGCGCAACCAGCGCCGGGCCTTCATACGCGAAAGCCGAGTAAAGCTGCACAAGGTTGGCCCCAAGCCGAATACGCTCCAGCACATCGGCCCCGGTTTCAATCCCCCCGCAGGAGACCAGAGCCATACGCCCCGCCGCAGCCTGCGCCACCAGCTTCAGCATTTCTGTTGCGCGTGGCTTTAGCGGACGCCCAGAGAGACCGCCGCTTTCGCCTTTATAGGGACTTTGCAATGTTGTAGGGCGCGCCAGCGTGGTGTTGGTTACAATCAGACCCTGCGCCCCACCAGCAATCGCCGCTTCGACAATCGGGCCGATGGCATCATTTTCAAGATCCGGGGCCAACTTGACCAAAAGCGGGGGCCGTTCAGCATGACGCTCGGCAATCGCATCCAGAATCCCTTTCAGCCGTGCCGCATCCTGCAAGCCGCGCAGACCGGGCGTGTTGGGGGAGGAAACATTCAGAACAATATAATTTACGTAAGGCTTCACACGGCCAATTAGCGCCGGGTAATCCCGCTCGGGGTCAGCCCCTGTTTTATTGATGCCAAGATTCGCACCAATCGGCGCGCCAGCACCCCCACCCCGCCCCGAGGGAAGCGTACGATGCAGGCGGGCCAGCCGTACGGCAAAACGATCAATCCCCTGATTGTTGAACCCCATGCGGTTAATCACCGCACGGTCTTCCGTCAGACGAAACAGGCGCGGCTTGGGATTCCCGGCCTGCGGCCTGGGCGTAACTGTGCCGGCTTCAACAAACCCGAAGCCAATCTGCGCAAGCGGGCGCATGACGCGGGCATTTTTATCAAAGCCAGCCGCAATGCCTATGGGGTTTGAAAAGCGCATGCCCAGCGTGCGCGTGGCCAGCGCAGGGTCATCTACCGGGCGCTTGATAGGCACAGACACACCCAGCATCAGCGCATCAAGCGCCAGCTCGTGTGCGGTTTCCGGGTCCAGCTTACGGAGGAACGGGAGGGAGAGCGAAGCAAGAGATGACATGCCGTTGTACTGCCCCAAGCCGCAGCACAAGAAAAGAGGGAAAACCCACCCATGCAGAAGGCGGGCATCACAATTCTTATTTTTATCTTGCAAATGAGAATTGTTCTCATTTAATACGGACTGACCACAGCAAAGAGGATGAGGGCATTTCACCCCCTCAGGATGCGCCATGACACGTTCACCTGTTTATCTGACAGATCTTGCCTGCAGCGAACGGCTGACAATCTGGACCATTCGCCGCCTTGCCGGTGAAGCGTCATCTGCACCGCAATCAGCCTGCGGACGGCAGATCGGCATGTTTCTACCCTGCTTCCGGGAGGAATTTATGGCCGTGGCCGAAGCCTTCCATGACGCCGTGACGCGTATGGCAGCCCTTGAAATACCGTCGCTTGATATCCGCTCGGGCAGTGCGTTGGCCATTACCGCCACTGAATATAATCTGCTGCTGGCCACAGAAGCCGCACAGAATGAGCGTGATGCCGAAGTACAGTCGCTGCTTAAACCTTTGTTACCGTTTCCCGCTCTGCTGGCAGGGTTGACCTCTGCCATTACCACGCTTGGCGCCTGTCTGGCTGGTGCCGGATACTGGCTTTCACACCATGCATCCAAAGCACTGGCCCGGCGTCCATCCTATGAAATGGTTCCTGTCTATGTGCGCCCACGGGCCACAACGGCAGCAGCCCTTTCTGTCGCCCGGTGGCGTGATTTCAATATGGACACCACCCATGTCAGCTGGCCAATAGGGTCCACTCATCACGACACCACATCTTCCCTCTCACCCTCTCCGCTGACGCACTAAAAACAAGAACAACACCTCGTTCTGACAAAGACTCACAGCCTCAACTCTTCTATTCCTTCTAATTCTCCCGTTATCCCGTGGTGGAACCGGGTGCCTTTCTTCTAACCGGAGAAGCAAGGGCACCCGGTTCTGCTGCATCTGGCACAGCCAATCAGGCTTGCTGTGCCATGTTCCTGTTGTGTTCCTAAAAACAGCAGCCTGTGATAACCTGTGCGGTATGAGCCAGCCTGTGCGCCGTATTATTCACATTGATATGGATGCGTTCTATGCCTCCGTCGAACAGAGGGACAACCCGGCGTTAAAAGGGCACCCGGTTGCTGTCGGCCGCAGTCAGGAGCGGGGAGTCGTTGCTGCTGCCAGTTATGAAGCCCGGACTTTCGGCGTTCGGTCTGCCATGCCATCGGTCGTGGCCCGCAGAAAATGCCCGCATCTGATTTTCGTGCCGCCCCGCTTTGACGTTTACCGAGCCGTTTCCGCACAGATACACGCCATTTTTGCCCGCTATACGCCCCTTATCCAGCCGCTTTCACTTGATGAAGCGTATCTGGATGTCACAAATCCCCTGCTTCCTCGCCCGTCAGCTACCGCCATCGCGCAGGAAATTCGGGCCGCCATCAAGGAAGAGACTGGCCTGACCGCATCTGCGGGCATTTCTTACAACAAATTTCTGGCTAAATTAGCGTCTGACTACCGCAAACCAGACGGCCAGTTTGTCATCCCTCCCGGTGCTGGCGAGGCTTTTGTGGCAGAATTGCCCGTGGGCACATTTCATGGAATTGGGCCTGCGACCGCCGCCCGCATGAATGCACTGGGCATCCATACCGGCGCAGACTTACGCCGACAGCCACTTCCCCTATTAATCCGCCACTTTGGCAAAGCTGCGCCGTTCTACCACGGTATTGCGCGGGGTGAAGATTTGCGCCCTGTGGAGGTCAACCGTCCACGTAAATCCATTGGGAAAGAAACCACCTTCCAGAACGATCTGCATCACACACCCGAACTGCATAACGCGCTGGGCCTGCTGGCTGACAGCGTCTGGATGGCGTGTACCAAACGGCATCTTTCTGGCCGAACGGTCACTTTGAAACTTCGCTATTCTGACTTTACACAATTAACGCGCAGTAAATCTTTTACAGACCCCGTGCAAAACCGGGGCCAGTTGGAAGAAACGGCGGTGCTTATGCTCTCCCCGCTGCTCCCACTGGTGCGCGGGGTGCGGCTGCTTGGCATTACGGTTTCATCTCTCGATGCACCCAATGCCGCAGCGCAGGAGACCCAATTATCCCTGTTAGCGGGGCTTTGAAACGCTTTCGCCCACGCAGGCTCACAGGCTGTTCCCTTGTCTGATCTTTCCGTTTGGGATTAAAACGCCTGTTTTTCGGGGGAAATAATCACAAAAGGGTATTTTCTTATCAGACACACCATTCAGGATGTTACGGTTCAATTTCATTTCTTAATGAAAACAATAAAGCCTGATACATTCTCCTTCTGACACCAGCCAGTCTCCACGCGTTGGGCCTTCCTTCTTGGCCGCCAGCCCCTCCTTTCACAGCAAGGACGCATAATGCCCGCATCTGCTCACCCGTCTTCCACCCCACAGACCACCCCCTCCCTGACGGCTGAGGGGTATCATAGGGGGCTGGGAAAACGGCAGATGCAGATGATCTCCATTGGAGGAGCCATCGGCACGGGGTTGTTCCTCGGGGCCGGGTCCCGCCTTCAGCAGGTGGGGCCTTCTCTGGCGCTGGTCTATCTTGTGTGCGGCATTTTTGCGTTTCTGATGCTGCGGGCCATGGGCGAACTGGTAATGTACCGCCCAAGCAGCGGTAGTTTTGTCTCCTACGCGCAGGAATTTCTCGGCCCCAAAGCGTCCTACACCGTCGGTGCGCTGGCGTTTCTGAACTGGGCGATGACCGGTATTGGCGATATTACGGCTGTCGCGCTGTATATGCAGTTCTGGGGAACATTTGCTGCTGTTCCACAATGGGTCTTTGCCTTGATGGCGCTTATCCTGATCACGACCATGAACATGATTGGGGTCCGCTGGTTTGGCGAAATGGAATTCTGGTTCGCACTTGTCAAAGTCGGTGCGCTTGTCAGTTTTCTGGTGATTGGCTCGATTGTTCTGGGGCTGCGGGTACCCGTAGCCGGACATTCCACCGGCCTGCATCTGATTACAGATAATGGCGGCCTGTTCCCCCATGGCCTGTTACCCGCACTTGTTCTGGTACAAGGCGTCATTTTTGCCTATGCGGGGATTGAACTGGTCGGCACGGCCGCAGGTGAGTGTGAGGATGTCAAAACCATCCTGCCCAAGGCCATCAGTAATGTTATCTGGCGTATTGCGCTGTTCTATGTGGGCACGGTTACCCTGCTGGTTCTGCTGCTGCCATGGAACGCTTACCATGCGGGCACCAGCCCTTTTGTTACGTTTTTCTCCAGCCTGGGCGTGCCCGGCATGGACAGCATCATGAATATTGTGGTGCTGACAGCAGCGCTCTCCAGCCTTAATTCCGGTTTGTATTCTACGGGGCGCGTTTTAAGGGCTCTGGCGCTTGATGGGTCTGCCCCGCGTTATCTGACGCACATGAACTCAAAAGCCATTCCTTCGGCCGCTATTCTGACGACGGTCGCAATTTATATGGTTGGCGTTGTACTGAACTACTTTCTGCCCGCCCAGATTTTCGAGATTGTCCTGAATGTTGCGGCTATCGGCATTCTGGGGACATGGGCATTCATTGTGCTGTGCCAGATCAAACTGCGTCAGGCCATTAAACGCGGCATCATTCCCGCCACGTCATTTCCCATGCCAGGTGCGCCTTTTACGTCATGGCTGACGCTTGCCTTCTTTGCTGGGGTTGGGGTTCTGATGGCGTTTGATTACCCCAACGGCACATGGAGCATCTGCTCCATTCCTGTCATAACACTCTTGCTTATCATCGGATGGAAAACATTCCGGCATACACCAGACCACCCAGCCGTTCCGGTGCCACAAACAGTCGCATCTATCGCGCTGACGGAAGACCTTATTGAGAAAATAAAGAAAAAATAGAAAACACTTTTTCTAAAAAAATACCCATGAAATGATTTCATGGGTATTTTGCCATTTTTATTTTTTCAAATCGATATTTGAGGTGACTGTATTTTTATACTGCACAGTCACCCTTATCAGGCAAAATTAACGGAGTGGACGCTTTTCATGAAAGCCGAAGCAAACGTAATGCATGAAAGCCCCGAACGGGAAGGCTGCAATATCAGGATTTGCCTGAACATAAGCCTGCGCATCAAAGAACGCGTTAGGGTTACGACCTTCCTGCAAACCATGCGTCAGGAAATGCTCCAGCGGTTCGATGCCCGCATCGCGCACATCCGGGTAGGTTGCCAGATACCATAGACCATCGAAGAAAACCGCAGCTTCAGCCGCCTTAGCAGAATGAGCCGGGGGAGAAGCGACTGCTTCGTCAGCAAAAAGATCGGCATCATCAAGCAGACCGGTAAAAGAAACATCCAGTTCCTCTACCTCTTCAGGCTCAACTTCAGCCTTACGCACCTTCTTTACCACTCCGGCGCGGCGGGTTGGCTTAGGGGCTTCCACTTTCTGTTTGGGGCCACGACGTGCGACCGTTTTATCTTTACTAACGCGTGCAATCATTATTCCACTCACCGTGTTTCTAAATGCCTCTAGAACGCTTAATAAATTAAGGCCGTTGTTGTCCAGAGTATCTAAGCCGTATTCGTGCATTTTCTTTGTAAAAAATTGCGCGGCTCAAACATGATAACTAAGAAAAAGTTTATTTTAGATGTAAATAGTCATTCGGAAATTTTCTTAATAGTTTAATTTTATTCAAAAAATAAGTTTCTTTGAAAGCAGAAATGTTACCTAATTTTTACAAAAATAGACACAAGCTAGTTTTATAATTTATTACAACACCGGAAAGAAAGAAAAACAATATATCTTTTTATCCATATTTTAGGCACCCTACCGCCATGGCATATACCGACTTGACCGTAGCCGCTCAACAGGAAGCATCATGGCATCACTGACGTCCTGGAACAAAAAAGATATCAAGACAATTATCGACTCAGAGCAGTTTGATGTTGACTACTATCTCTCTTCCTACCCTGATGTAAAAAATGCAGGCATTAATCCTATTATTCATTACGTCGTTTATGGCTGCAAAGAGCATAAACAACCAAACGATACATTTAATACAGATATCTATCTGAACCTTTTTGGCTCTGTTATTCAGCCAGAAGAAAACCCTTTCGCCCATTACATAAGAAATAATGAAAATATCTATTTTTTTGAAAAAGGACTTTTGCAGGAATATTCTCACGAATTTCTGACAAAATGCCTGAACCGTTTTAAGGGCTATGCCCTTTTTGACCCTGACTATTATCAGGATTCAAACAAGAAAGTGTCTTTTACCGGCATTTCTGCAACGCGACATGCCCTCTTATACGGTATTGGTGAAGGGAGAGAGGTTCTATCGCCGCGCCGCATTGCCCAGTATCTAGGAAATGAATGTAAAAAAGAACTCTTCTATAAACCGACAAAACAGAAAAAAGCTTTTAGCGCTCCAAAATCTATTGGCGTTTTTTATCATTCAGACGGTAACTCGTTCATTCAGGAACTTGCCGAGCTGCTACACGCCTACCTGACTGACAGCGGCTTCACCGCCACGCTCATGACCGAGCAAACACCCCTCAGCCAGAAGCCTGATCTGTGTATTTTTTGTGCGCCCCATGAGTTTTTCTTTCTTGCCGGAACGGAGGAGTGGAGGCAGGAAAACATCATTGAACAATCCATCATGTTCAATACGGAACAGCCGCAGACCTTATGGTTCACCCGTGGGCTAATCTACATTCTTATGTCTGCCGGGGTGATGGATTTGTGTCACCAGAATTTGCAGGCATTTACAGATATTGGCCTGAACACATTTCATTTTGATCCATTAGTAAAAATCGAAAAAACGCGCCTGAAACAAGCCGATAAAAATCATCCCTTTTTCCGCGTTCTACCAGAAGCGGCTCAAAGCGGATCTTCGCCGCTAAAAAACTTTAGCAACAGAAGTATTGATATCAGTTTCTTTGGCAATACATCCTTAAAGCGTGAGAAGTTTTTTTCGCGTAACGCTGGCTTTCTTTCTGATTACGAGTGCTTTCTGTATTATCGCAAAATAGATGGCCCACTCCCATCTAGCGGCGCTTACGATATTCTCAGCCGTCTTCCACGATACGTGGCGGAAAACTCAAAAATTCTTTTGAACATTCATAGAGACGACAACTGCTTTTTTGAATGGCATCGTATCGTTCGGCAAGGCATGGCAGCAGGCGCGGTGGTTATAACCGAAGAATGCTTCCCACACCCCCTTTATAAAGATGGGGAGCATTATCTGACGGAAAGCCCACGTCATATGCCAAACCTGATCGAATGGCTGTTCCACACGGAAGACGGGGTGCAAGAGGCTGCCAGAATTCAGCGAAACTGCTTCACCATTCTGACTAACAAAACACTACTGAAAGCCAAACATCTGGATTTACAGAACTATATTTCTTCTGTGTGGAGCACCGTTCAATGAGCATCATGAAACCGTGGGATCCAAAAGCAGAAACTGTTTTTTTACATAAGAAAAAAGCAAAGGTTTCCCCTCATCTTATCAGCATTTGTCTGACCAATTATAATTATGGGTCTTTTATTGAAGAATGCCTGGATTCTCTCTTCGCTCAAACGCATGATCCGCTTGATCTGGTGATCGTGGATGATGCGTCAACTGCCCCTGATACAATCGAAATCATTACGGATTGGCTAGAAAAGAATAAAAACAGGTTTTACCGGGCCACATTATTGGTGAACCCCCATAATCAAGGGCCGTCCTTTTCCAGAAATGTTGCTTTTGACTACGCCATGGGCAAATCCGTCTTCATTATGGACGCTGATAACGCCCTGTATCCCACAGCCCTTGAAAAAACCTACGATGCTTTAACGCGAGGTAACTTCCCCGCGGTATACACACAGATTGAAGAATTTGGTGAGCGTAACGGTATTGGGCGTGCCGACATGTGGGACACCACGCTCATGCGAAAAAACAATTATATTGATGTCATGGCGCTTATTCGCAAAGACGTCTGGCAACAGGTTGGGGGATTTTCCCATATTGAAGAAGGGTGGGAAGATTATGATTTCTGGCTGAAGTTTATTGATGCAGGGCTTGAACCCGGTTATCTACCCCAGATTTTATGCCGTTACAGAGTGCATAATGCGTCCCGCACAACGCTTGAGGCACTAGCAGCGCATGAACAATTAGAACTGATTATGGCGTTTCGGCATCCCGTACCAAACAACGGGACAGACCTGTAAATCATTCAGTTTCTAATCGAGTTTCAAAAAATTTCATGGTGGCTAACGAGAAAGAATAGCTTAATAAAGTCGTTCTTTCTCGTTTAAGGTAGAAATATAATTTATTAGACCTGCCACTGCCGGAAAATCATGATAAGGTATTCTTCATATCAGAACGCCCCCTAGAAATTTTCCAATCAGTTTTTATACCCCAATAAAAAACCCGCCCTATCAGAGGGGCGGGTTTTTGCGTTTCACCAGTTTGGCGTGGGGCCTTTTACAATCTGTGCCAGATCATCCGGTCTTACCCACTTCTTAAAGGCAGCCTGCACATCTGCACCGGATGCCTTGTAATAAGCCTCGGCCGCCTTGTCCGTATCATCTAATGGCAGATCAAGGTTGATCAGGCTCAGATACTCCCCTGCAATAGCCCTCAGGCTGGCACGACGGAGCGGCAGGCTCCGCAGGAGAGAAGCCTTGGCCAGAGACAGTTCATCCTCTGTTGGTGGAGCAGACTGCATGGTGCGCAAATCCTGCACGGCGGCAAGGCGCGCCTTACCAACTTTGTCAGGGTCTGCCCCGTAATCAAGTGCATAGCTTCCACGGGTGCGGCTCCAGTTAAAGCTGCTGCCCACCGTATAAACGTACCCCGTTTTCACCCGCAGATCACGATACAGGCGGGAGGAGAACAGGCCGCCGCCCAAGACTTCGTTCCCTAAGCGCAGCATGTAACGATCAGGATCTGACACCTGAAGTCCAATGGTTTCGGTCAGAACGACTTCATCCTGCACGCTGCTTTTATCAGGCACATTTGCCCGTGATGCTTTGCTCAACGGCACTTTTGGCAAGTTCAGGTCGGGTTTTGGGCCTTCAGCTTTCCAGTCACCAAATGCTTTTTCCACCACTGCACGTGCTTTTTCAGGGGTGATGTCGCCTGTGACCACAATGGTGGTCAGATCAGGCCGCCAGGCTGTCTGGTAATAATGCAGCACATCATCCCGCGTCACGCTCATGATGGAGACTGGCGTTGCCTCACGCAATGCGGGGTCTTTTGCTGGTAAAATGGCGGTTTGAATTGCTTTACCAAACAAGTGGCCGGGCGACATCAATGTACCGGCCTGTGCTTGTGCCAACTGCATCCGCACAACCTGAAACGCTTTATCTGGAAAAGCCGGATGCAATTCATTTTCTGCCAGAAGTGCGACACCTTTTTCAAAATCAGGTGTCAGCACTTGAAGTGAAAAATTACCGCCAGCATCTTCCCATGCAGGAATATCATCCAGTGCCTTCTGGAAGGCCAGACGATCATGCGTTGTCGTGCCGTAGGAGAACAGGGATTCGGTTATATCCTCGACCCCTTCTTTCCCTGCCGGTTCCTGCAAGGCCGCTTGCTGACGCACTTCACCCGTCAGCTGCACCGTATGACTGACGTGCGATGGCCAGACAATCAGCTTGATACCATTAGGCAGAACGCTGACATCGGGAAGCGGGGTGGCCGTTGGTTTTTCAAGCTGTGCCAGCGCTTTTTCAGCCCAGTCAGGCAGTTTTACTGGCTTGTCTGGTGTTGACGCAAAGGATTCTGCACCGCCGAAGCCTTTGCCTGCAACGGGCTTGCCTGAACTTTCTGGCGTCAGCACTGCCGTAACGGCATGCGCCGGGTCAAGCAGAGACGCGGCAAGTTTGTTGACGGCTTCAGGGGTGACTGCCTGATAAGCGGCAACAACATCCCCCGGAGACTCCAGATTTTGGAAGGCCAGCGCGTTGGACCAGATAGCAGCCAGACCACTCACAGAGTTAGCGGAAAACTGGAGCTGCGCTACTTCACGGCGTTTTGCCGCTTCAACCAGATCAGCCGGGACGCCTTCTTTGCGGATTTTTTCAAGAACACCGCGTAAATCAGCCATTGTTTTTGAAGAATCAGCCCCTTTGGGGAAAGCGGCCAAGGCTAGCCCAAACCCGGCTTCCTTTTTAGGGGCATATTCAAACCCCGCAAACAGGGCTTTTCCTTGCGGCACCAGATCATACAATGCGCCACGCTGGCTGCCCAACACATCAGACAGAATATCAGCCGTTGCAAAATCCTGTGCTGTGCGGCCGGGCATTGGGAAGGCCAGTGTGGCAAACCCTACGGGGTAATCGGTCGGTAGCGTAATGGTGTGCGCTGTAGGGGCAACAGGGGTTACTTTATGGCGTTCTGGCAGAGTTTTACGCGGAATATTCCCGAATGCCTCTTTCACCTGATCAAGCGTGGTGACCGGGTTTATATCGCCGGTAATAATCAGAATAGCATTGTTGGGCGCATACCATTTTTCATAAAAACCACGGAGCAGCGCGGCATTCGTTTTTTCAAAAGACGGGCGCGTGCCCAGCGCGTCTTTTTCATACGGTGTTCCGGCAAACAGAATGGACTGCAACTGTTCAAGATAGCGATAAGCCGGGCTGGACAGATCGCGTGAGACCTCCTGCTCAATCGCGCCGCGCTCCTTGCTCCAGTCCGCATCAGACAGGGTCAGGCCATTCATGCGCAGGGCTTCGATTTTCAGCAAAACGGGCAAATCGCGTGCCTGCGCCGTATAAAAATACTGGGTTACGTCTTCAGTCGTATCCGCATTATAGCTGCCGCCCAGACGGGACCCGATTGCAGCTAACTGGTCTTTATCCAGCCCCTTGCTTCCGCGGAACATCATATGTTCAAGCGCATGCGCGGTGCCGGGAAACCCAGCCGGGGCCTCGGCTGACCCCACAAGATAGTTGATTTCTGTTGTGACCACAGGCGCAAGCCTGTTCGGCACAATTACAACACGCAGCCCATTGGGCAATGTGGCCCGCACAACCTGTGCACTGCTAAGGGCGGCTGGTACCAATGCTGACGGCATGGAAGGGCCAGACGGCTGTGGCGCAGTTTGCTGCGCATACACAGGAACAGACAGCGCTGTGCCAGCCAGCAGCCCAGCCCCCAGAAGAAGACCGGACAGACGATTTTTCGCCCCAGTTCTTGAGGAATGGCTCTGCTGATGAGGCGCGGAGGAAGCGTGAACCGTCATTCTGTTACCTTGTTTCTGCGCAGCGTTTGAAAGAAAGGGCAAACCGGGGCGTTCAGCCCCCAAAACCTGGAATAGCCAGTTTCTTGGCTACAGCGGACAACTGATGCCGACGCAATTCAGACCGTGCGCGGGCATCTTCCGTCATATAATTCAACTGAATGGTATAACGCTGCCCCACAAACTGGCGGTGACCATGCCATGTGGTGGGACCGTTGGGGAAAATCAGCAATGTGCCGTCAACCGGCGGCACTTCCTTGGCGTAATCTTCAATATCATGCGGACCACGCAGTAGGCGCAGGCAGCCTTCCTGCTTTTCCCACGTCTCGCCCGCCGGGTTCAGATACAGCAGAATGGTAACGCGCTTTGCCAGCGAGTCCGTATGAATCCGACCATCTTTTTCCCGCGTGCGGCCACGGATTGTCAGCATGGATGGTGCATGGTCAAGATCAAGACCCAGCTTATCCGCTATCATCTGCCGCAGCTTTGGGCCTTCCATGGCATCAACCAGAGACTGCACCAAAGGCGACAGCGTCAGAGATGCGGGAGGGAAAGACCCGCCTGCCTGAATATCCGGCATGGCGGCAAACAGTCTGGGCAGATCATCCTTCCGAATGAAATTCGGCACCAGAACATGCGGAAAAGGATCGGTGCTGACTGGCGCGGCAGCCAACGCCGCATAGTCTGGCTGCACTGTAGTCTCTGACGTGGTCATGCGTTTCGTCCAGATAGGAACTTGTCGTCGTCATGACCACGGTAGAAGGGAAGTGCAGCCGGAACAAGACTCTGGGCAGCTCTGTTCCTCATTCACAACAAATAATGGCAGACACCCTCCGTCATTTACGCCCTGATTTTTGCCTTTATGGCGCAATGGCCCTGTAGCAGGCATTGCGCTGGGCAAACTGCTTCACACCGGCAGGCAGCGTATTCAACCGTTCACTTTGCGCCAGCATGGCGCGGCCATCGGCTGACCATTTGGCAAGGCTGATACTGGGGTTACTGAAGCTGCCACTGACCCTGACCGGAATATCCAGCGCGAAACGGCCTGTTGTTTTTCCCTGCGTGCTAAAAATCAGATCAAACCAGCGGCGGTTCAGGTCAAAACGGGCATTGGCGGATAATGTGCCATCTGCTGTCTTGATCCGCATGGGCAATGCCTGCCCTACCCCACCATGCGAACTGACAACGCCCAGCAGGCATGACACGTCAGTAGCGCCTTTGGGTTTGTTAAACAGCATGCTGATATCGGCTGATGCCGCCTGAATAATCTTTTTGTCCAACGCACCGCTGGTCATGGCCACAGCGGCAGCAATATCAGCTTTCTGCACTGCTGCGTTCAGGGTGTGCTGAGTTGCACTGGCCGTCATTTGCATATCAACCTGCCCCAGCAAAGGGACGGGTTTGAATCCCAATGCCCGACGAAACCTGTCAATATCAACTTTGGCCAGGGCCACGTCGCCCTGTACACGGGCATTCCCTTTCTCCGCCGCGGCAATTTTACCCGACGCCTTTAGCGTAGCCCCCAGATAAGCCAGGGACAGATTTCTGACCGCCATAAGCCCCGGTGTAACGGATGCTGACAAACTGGCGTCTGAGAAATGGTAGACGTTATAGGTCACCCCTTTAGCCGACAGCTTGGCGTCAATCAGCGGGTCGGGGTTGCTGCTGACATCCAGCACCATATCTGCGCCTGAGGGGTTGGATGCACCATCCTTACCCAGAAAGCTGTTCACATTCAGTTGGTCAAAAGCCACATCCGCTTTGACCTGATCCGGCTTGCCGCGCTCCCCTTCCATCAGGGATGCCTGCGTAATTGTCATGCTGTTGTTTTTTACAACGCCCTTGCCTTGGGTCACGGCCCAGAAATTACCGGCGTGGGTAAACTGGCCTTCCATATGCAGCGGGATATCCTGCGGCAGATCCATCCCGGCAATCGTCATTAACGGATGCGATGTTGGCGTTTCTGCTGTCACTGCGCCAGACAGGCCATCCGCATTCAGCGGGTCGGTTGCGGTACCATCAAACGTGAATTTGAAATCCCCTGACTGCCCCTTCACCACCATGCCGTAAGGTTTATGCGTCTGCCGCAGCGCGTCAAATGGCTGAAGCGTGGCGTCAAGCTGCACAGGTTGGCCGTTATAAGCCCCGTCCACCGTAAAGGACACCGGGGAACTGGCGTCCTTTGTGTTCAGCGTAATCGTGTTCAGGGTTGATCGGAACTCTGACCCATGTGCAGTGCGGTACGTAACATCACTGTTGTGCATCTGCACATCCAGCACCGTGGGGTAGCTGCTGCGGTCATCCGGGACAACCTGATCAGGCGATGTAATATCTGCTGCGGGCTCGTGCGGTTTGGCGGATGCCTCCCCCGGTATATCCTTGGTTTTGAAGCGCCAGTTGGGGTGGCGGTCTGGTGTACGCTCTACCAGAACATGAATGTCGCTACCCGTCACATGGCGCACAAGCATGGGACCATGCAGAAGTGTAGAAAGTTTGATTTCGACACTCAGATGACCCACATCGACCATATCCGGTTTGCTACCGCCTGGAATATTGGCAACTTTTACCCCGCCAAGATCCAGCTTCAGCCAACGGCCGGGTGTCACAGACAGGCTTTCAACAGATACGTCGCGGCCCAGCATGGCTGTCGCCCGCCGCCCCACAAACGGGCCAAAATTAACATGGCTGACTGTCATCCACCCCACAACAACTGATGCAGCCGCAACACCACAAACACCAGCACCCCCACACAGAAGCCAGAATCGCAGTGGCCGCTTGGCGGATTTTGCGGAAGATACGGTTTCAGGCTGCTGTGTCATGCTGTCTCTTTTCCAAACATTGCGCGATGATGATCCACCTTGCCCGGCATGACACACGCGCCATTTCTAACCCCACACGGGTTACAGAACTCCCACCCATCAGGCAACGGGTGAGAGACCGCATGATGGAGCATGGATCTGCCATCTGCGCCCACCACACAGCCGCTCTCTTCTGCAAGGCGTGTTGCCGTGATACGCAGCTTGTCTTTACCCTTTTTCCTTAAACTGGCTGGCGCATGACACCATCCCCTTCTACAGCCCGAGAATCCCGCGCTGTTTTATCCGCCATGATGGCGGGTGTGATGATTCTGTTTTCCCTGTGGGTGGTACGGCCTTTTCTGCCCGCCACCATCTGGGCCGTGACCATAGGCATAACCACATGGCCCCTGCTGCTGCGTATTCAAAAACTGCTGTGGGGCAGCCGGGGGCTGGCCGTTTCTGTCACAACCCTGATTGCTTTGATCGTGTTTGTCTTGCCCTTCTGGCTGGCGACAACCACGGTCATGACCCATTCGGCTGACCTGATGCAGTTTGGTGAAACCGTCATGAAGTTTCGCCTGCCAGCAGAACCCGACTGGCTGGCCCACCTGCCGCTGGTTGGCCCAAAACTGACATCCCTGTGGCAGAGATTTGAAAATACCCGTGTGCCACAGCTGGTTGACAACATGGTGCCAGACACAGGGCACATTATCCGCTGGGTACTGAATTATCTTGGCGGTTTCAGCATGCTGGCCCTTCAGTTTTTACTCACGCTTATCATCATGGCCGTGCTGCACATGAAGGGAGAAGCAGCATCTGCACTCGTGCTGGATTTCGGAAATGCTTTGGCCGGACAGCGCGGCAAGGACATGGTTATGCTGGCAGGCCGCACCATTCGCGGGGTTGCTGTGGGTGTAACGGTAACCGCACTGGTTGAAACCGCAGTGGGCGGATTGGGCATGAAAGTTACCGGTGTTCCGTGGGCCAGTGTTCTGATTGCCATTACGTTTATTGCCTGCCTGCTTCAGGCCGGACCGGGTGTGACACTTATCCCCGCAGTTTTATGGATGTATATTTTCCAAAGCCCGCTCAACGCCACTATTCTGTTAGCCGTTACCATTTTGACAATCGTGATTGATAACGTGCTGCGCCCTTATCTGATCAGAAAGCAGGCCAACGTACCGCTTATTCTGATCATGCTGGGCGTGATTGGTGGCCTGTCGGCATTCGGGCTTGTCGGTATTTTTGTTGGGCCCGTTATTCTTTCCGTCACCTATACGCTGGTGAAAAGCTGGCTGGCGGAGGCCCGGGCAGCCTCCCCCACCACGGCCTCTGCCAAGCCCTAACTCCGACTACGGCCACGGCCTTTTTTGGGTTTTGGGTCGTAACCACCCCCACCCGGCCCCAGCGGCCGGGGCACCTGATCCTGTTTTTTGCGCCGACCGCCTGATTTCTGCCCTGCGGTCGATATCGGGGCCGGTGGGGGTTCTAGCCCCAGTTGCACGGCTTCCAGCCGTTTGATTTCATCACGCAGTCGGGCCGCAGTTTCAAATTCAAGGTTGGCTGCGGCTTCCCGCATACGCTTTTCAAGACCGCTGATAGCCGCATCCAGATCCTGACCCACAAATTCTGTCACGCCTGTGTCTTCATCCGGCGCGATGGTCACGTAATCCTGTTCAAAGACGGACGAGACAATGGTGCTGATATTTTTACGTACGCTTTGTGGCGTAATGCCGTGGGCTTCGTTCCACGCCATCTGCTTTTCCCTGCGGCGGGCTGTTTCTTCAATGGCATAGCGCAGGGAGTCTGTCATTTTATCAGCATAAAGCAGCACGCGGCCTTCGACGTTACGGGCGGCACGCCCAATGGTCTGAATCAGCGACGTGCGAGACCGCAAAAACCCTTCCTTATCGGCATCCAGAATAGCCACCAGTGAACATTCCGGAATATCCAATCCCTCACGCAGAAGATTGATGCCAATCAGCACGTCAAACGCGCCCACGCGCAGGTCACGGATAATTTCAATCCGCTCTAGCGTATCCACATCGGAATGCAGATACCGCACGCGAATACCGGCTTCATTCAGATAATCGGTCAGATCTTCCGCCATGCGTTTGGTCAGCGTTGTCACCAGAACGCGGCCACCCTTGGCTATGGTCAGACGGCATTCGGCCAGCAGATCATCCACCTGATGCTCGACCGGGCGAATATCAGTCACCGGATCAATCAGGCCGGTGGGGCGGATCACCTGTTCGGCAAACACGCCCTCGGTCCGTTCCATTTCCCACGGTCCGGGGGTCGCGCTGACAAAAACGGTCTGGGGGCGAAACTTATCCCATTCCGCAAAATTAAGCGGCCTGTTGTCCAGACAGGAGGGCAACCGGAACCCGAATTCAGCCAATGTCGACTTACGGGCATTATCGCCCCGTTCCATGCCGCCAATCTGTGGCACCGTCACATGGCTTTCATCCACAATCAGCAGCGCGTCTTCTGGCAGATATTCAAACAATGTGGGCGGCGGGTCACCCGGCGCACGCCCGGACAGATAACGGGAGTAATTTTCAATCCCTTTGCACACACCAGTTGTTTCCAGCATTTCCAGATCAAACGTGGTGCGTTGGTCAAGGCGTTCGGCTTCCAGCAATTTGCCCTGCTGGGTAAAGCGGTCAAGCTGTTCGCGCAGTTCCTGCTTGATCCCTTTTATGGCCTGATTCAGCGTTGGCCGTGGCGTGACGTAATGGCTGTTGGCGTAAATGGTTACTTCCTGCAAATCAGCCGTTTTTTCGCCTGTTAGCGGGTCAAATTCAATAATACCGTCAATTTCATCGCCAAACAGGGAAATACGCCAGGCTCTATCTTCGTTCTGCACGGGAAACACATCTATGGTTTCCCCGCGCACACGGAACGTGCCACGGGCAAAGGCGGCATCGTTCCGGCGGTATTGCAGTTCAACCAGACCACGCACCAGCCGGTCACGGTCAATTTCACCGCCCAATTCCAGCTTCACCACCATGCGGGAATAGGTTTCAACCGAGCCAATACCGTAAATGCAGGACACAGACGCCACAATAATCACATCGTTGCGTTCCAGCAGCGCCTGCGTTGCCGCATGGCGCATCCGGTCAATCTGTTCGTTAATCTGGCTGTCTTTTTCAATATAGGTATCAGACCGGGGCACATAGGCTTCTGGCTGATAGTAGTCATAGTAACTGACAAAATATTCCACAGCATTATGAGGGAAAAACTGCTTCATTTCCCCATAAAGCTGGGCAGCCAATGTTTTGTTGGGGGCCAGAATAAGTGTCGGTTTCTGTGTGGCCTCAATCATTTTGGCCATGGTAAAGGTTTTACCCGACCCCGTGACCCCCAGCAGCACCTGATCCCGTTCGTTTGCCTCTACCCCCTGCACAAGTTCCTTGATGGCCTGTGGCTGATCCCCGGCGGGTTCATAGTCTGAAACCACTTCCATCCGTTTCAGCTTGGGGCGCGCCGCCTGCTTTTCGGGCTTGAACAGCACAGGCGGCAAAGCCGCTGCTTTTTCACTTAGGGAGGACCGTTTGGTTCCCCGCGCAGCAGACGTGGCGGAGCGGGATGCGGAGTGTGTGGCCATGCTGTGCAAGATGGGGCACAGTACAGCAGCCTGCAAGAGGACAGAGAGTGTTATACCGCTGAAAAGCAGCTTTTATTGCATATGAAACAACAGGCGCGACAACGGGGTGTGTGACAACACAATCACAATCATCCCCACCACAATGGCAATACGCCCACCATAGAAGGCATACGCCCGTGACACGTCATCACGGCTCGCCATATCCATGAAACGATCAATACCAACAAAGCCGTTTGCGGCACGCTGTGTCCGGTGCCGCGTCAGTTCATCATCCGACAAACCGGCGTCAGCAAACAGGGTGGCCGCATAGGTATCCAGATCATCCTTGCGATAGTGACTGATGCCACCTTGTCTAACAGATGCCGGACCTTCCCGCAGAAAAAACAGAATTTGCAATCGTTTTTCAGAAATACCAAGATAGTCTGCTGCCTGCCGTCTGGTAAGAATCTGCTGCCGTGGAAACTGAAAAACGGTTCCCGGCTCGCCTGACAGATCAACAAGGGGTTGCGGCTCTTTCATGGTGTGCCAGCTTGCGAAAAAGGCCGCAGCAGAGTCAACGGAAAAGCCCGGTCTGCTGCCCTGCGGGCACAACAAGGCTGCGGCACACACCCAAAAAGGGAGCCATAAAGCTCCCTTCTGGTCATCAGTCAGTCACGCGCAGGGGGCGCCATGAATTCAGGCCCCACAGGGTCTGTGATGTCACGGGTCAGAATGGCATCTATGGCTTTCATATCTGCGTCATCCAGCGTCCAGCCAAATGCGTCATCCACCCCGCTGATCTGCTCGGGCTTTCTGGCCCCCCACAGGGCGATAGTAGGCCCACGGTCCAACACCCAGCGAATAGCCAGTGCCAGCATGCTTTTACCGTGCTTGTCCGCAATGGCTTTCAGGTCCTCAACGGCCTGAAGATACTGCCCGAAACGCGGCTGCTGAAATTTGGGGTCACTGTTTCGCAGATCATCCCCGCCAAATTTACGGTCTGCCGTCATGCGGCCAGACAGTAACCCCCGGCATAAAGGCCCATAAGCCAGCACAACAAGATTATTCTGCACGGCATAGGGCAGAACATCTTTTTCAATCTCGCGCTCAAACAGGTTGTAAGGCGGCTGAATTGTCGCCAGCGGGGCAAACTTCCGAAACTCCTCCATCTGTGCGGTGGAGAAGTTACTGACACCCAGAGCTCCCACCTTACCGGCTTTGACCAGTTTTTCGAGGGCGCGTGCCGTATCTTCAATCGGTGTTTTCGGGTCAGGCCAATGAACCTGATACAGGTCAATATGGTCGGTGCGTAGCCGACGCAGTGAATCCTCTATTTCCTGCTCAATTCGGGCGGGGCGACTGTCACGGAACACTTTTCCGTCCTGCCAGTTCAGCGCCACCTTTGTTGCCAGAATAACGCGCCCGCGTTTGCCTTCAAGCGCTCGGCCAATGATTTCTTCTGAATGGCCAAACCCGTAAACCGGAGCGGTATCAATAACATTAATGCCCAGATCAAGGGCTTTATCAATCGTTCTTGCCGCGTTTTCGTCATCGGGGCCACCCCACATTGACCCGCCAATGGCCCATGTGCCCAGCGCAATACGTGAAGCCGGTTTGGCAATGCCGGGGATGGTAAGCATATCTGCTGTCATTCCTCGAGGTCTCCTTCCTGACGATGAACCAAAACAAAACAGGCTGCACCATACAAACATGCCACAGCCATTCTATCAAATTTAAGAAATACAGCCGTCACAGGTTGCATTGGAAAGGCGGGATGCTGCCATTCCCGCATATGGAAACAGATACCAGACTTAAAAACCCTCGAACACTTGACCGTAATCAGAAAATCGCTGCATTTTTTAAGGTATGACACAGCCTACATCCTTCATGCCCCGCGTTGGCGTTCTGGCCGCCGTTCAGCACGGGTCTGACTTTCTGCTTGTTCAACGCGCCAATGCCCCGGATGCAGGGTTATGGGGTTTTCCCGGCGGGCGGGTCGAAGCTGGCGAAACACTTTTTCAGGCCGCCGAGCGAGAACTGACTGAAGAAACCGGAATATGTGCCACGGCGTGTAGCGTTGTTGATGTGTTCGACAGCCTTCACCACACACCCGAAGGCACTTTGGCCTTTCACTATGTGATTATTGTTGTGCGCTGCACGATAGATAACAATACACCCTGCCCACCCCCGATTGCAGGGGATGACGCCGCTGATGCCCGCTGGTTTTCTTACGCGGATATTCAGGAACTCGGCGCACGGTCGAGCTCCCGCCTGGCTGGTCTCACAACACTCATGATGAAAAAAGCTGACAGTCCTTCATAAAATATTTTGGAAAATAAAATATCTTTCAAAATGTCCTATGAAGCAAAGAGTCAGAAAAGTCTGTCTTCTAACTCTTTGCGATGCTGCCTCTCTAACTTAGTAAAAAATACGACGGGCCGTGTGTGCCACACGATATTTCCAGACACAGAAAGCCACCAGAATACCCGCGGCATATAATCCACCCATCATGCTCATGGAAATAGGCAGATCAGGGATAAGATACGTTGGGGCATCACAAGGTTTGGAGGGCAGAAGCGGCATGGAGGCCAGTCGTTCGGCCATTGTATGACCACTGATGTGCGGCGCATGGCACCCCGGCAAAGGGCTGGGCCACCACTGCCATTCCACCCCAACGTGACAGGCCGCCAACCCGATAGAAGTCAACAGAACCGGGACAGCCAACCAGAGAACCGGCCCACCAGCCGCACCCGGCAAAAGAATATCAACAACGCCAATCAGAATAAGGATGCGCCACGGCCACCGCTCTACCAAGCAGAGTTCGCACGGCATGATGTGCAGAACATGTTCCACCCACCACGCCACAGCAAGCGCCAAAATGCCTGCCAAAGCCAGAAACAGCCCCATTTTCCGATTAACCAGCGCAGCTTTCACGCGCGTTTCACCTTTGCCGCCAACATGCCAATAAAATCACGTGCCCAGCTTCCCGCTGTCACACGCCAGACATCGGGCTGCAAACGGTTCCACCGGTCACACCGCTCAGATTGCGCCATAGTGAGGGCTTTGTGCAAGGCGTCGGCTATTTCATCCGCATCATGTGGGTTGACCAGCAACGCATCTTCCATTTCAGGCGCGGCACCAGCAAAATGCGACAGAATCAGCACGCCGGGGTCTTTACCGTCCTGCGCGGCCACATATTCCTTGGCTACCAGATTCATGCCATCGCGCAGCGGGGTGACAAGGGCCGCATCGGCCAGCCTGTAAAACCCTGCCAGCAATTCACGCGGTACCGGCTTTGTCAGATAACGGATCGGCGTCCAGTCAAAGTCTCCATACATGCCGTTGATACGGCCTGCGGCTTCATCAAGCTCCTCTTTCAGAAGCCGGTATTCTTCGACCTGCCCGCGTGAGACCGGAGTAATCTGAAGATAAACGACCTTGCCCTTATGTTCGGGGTACCGCTTCAAAAAAGCTTCATATCCCTTGAACCGCTCTGGCAGACCTTTGGAATAATCAAGCCGGTCAACACCGATAATAAAGGGTTTGCCGCGCAAACTTTCCTGCAACCGCAGCACTTCTGCATGCTCCAGACCGTCTCTGGCCTGTTCGGCAAAGCTTTCGGGGTCGATACCAATCGGGAAGACCTGTGCGCGTGCTTCTACGCCGCAGACGGAAAACCCGTCGTTCATATTGCGGGCGTCGTCCTCGGTTTGCAGGCCGATCACATCATAGGCGTGCATATTCCGCATCAGTCGCTCCGCACCGGGCAGCGCCTTCATCAAACTCCAGGGCGGGAACGGAATATGCAGGAAAAACCCGATTGGAGACGTAACGCCCAAATCACGCAGCGCCTGCCCCAGCGGGAATAAATGGTAATCATGAATCCAGATCAGATCACCCGGTTGCAGCAGCGGAAGAAGTTTTTCAGCAAAAAGCTGGTTTACATCCAGATAGACCTCGCGGTCGGCGCGGGTATAGCTCATTAAACCTGCGCGATAGTGGCAAAGCGGCCAGAGAATACCGTTGGAGTATTTCTGATAGAAGCCATCAAACTCGCTATGGGTCAGATCAATGGTGGCGTAGGTAACATTGTCCACCTTATCAATACTGACTTCGCGCTCGGCTTTGTCCTCTTCCGGTATTTGCTGGCCAGACCAGCCAAACCACAGACATTGCCCTTCGCTCAGGGCGTCACGTAAGGCAACAGCTAGGCCCCCGGCGGGCTGCTGCCGGTCGCGGGCTGCAGGGACACGGTTGGATACAACAACAAGACGTCCCATTTTCAGCCCTCCGTCCCGATACCAGCCACCAGAGACGCAAGCCATGTCCTGAAAGCCGCCGGCGTTGGGAAATCAGCGGGAATACGCAAGCCAATCCCCCCCAGTCTGACGGCTGTTTTAATGCCGTCTTCATCCGTCACGTCATCCCCCACAAAAACGGGTTTGCGCCCGGCAAAGGGAACCGTTTCCATCAACAGCGAGACCGCATAGCCTTTATCAATGCCGGTTGGCCGAATTTCCCACGCCATTTTTGCAGCCTGAAGATGAAAGGCACCGTCCGCATCACGCATCCAGCTTTCGGCGGCTTCCCGTATGGCGTTTCCCGCTTCCGGCGCGGCACGATAATGCAGCACAAAACCAGCCTGCTTGTGTTCCAGCCGCGTGCCGGGCCATGAGGCAACCAGCGCACGCGCTTCCTCAAGCCAATGAAAGGGAACTGTGGGCAGGGCTGCGCGCTCAATGGGGCCACCAGGGCGGTGTCGCACCGCTATGCCGTGCTCACCCGCAACAGCAAAGGGAATATCGCCCAGAAAATGGTCTATCTGGTCAATGGGGCGACCTGAAATAACAGCTAGCGCATCGCCACAGGCTGCACGCAGGTGCCGTAGGGTATCAGCCAGCCCTTCTGGCACAACCACGGCTTCCGGGCTGGGTGCGATATCAACAAGGGTTCCGTCAAAATCCAGAAGGAAAGCGGCCTGCGCCAGTGACGGAATCTGAGCCTTTTGATGGACTTCACTATCAGAAAGAGTACGGACCACGAGCACCTCGCCTTGCGTTATGCAGGCTGCATCACACCCCATGGCATGTGATGAAAACCTGCTTCCAAACGATGCCGGAGCCGGTAACAGGGGGCAACCACCCTAGGGAACAAGGCAGGCCCTGCATTCCTGAGGATACACCGCACGTCGTGGCTGTATCCTCAGTATTCCCCCCCATATTCAGGGCTGGCTGGTGGTGTGCTTTTACCTGCCGGGGCTGGCCCCTGTGGTGCTGCATCCCCCCCCATACCATCACCACCTGCAGGTGGCGATGGCGGCGCTGCGGGTTGTGTCAGCACAGGCACAGCCGGTGTTGGCAGTGGTGGGGCTGCTGGTGCCACATCATTGCCTTCACACCGCACCATCCGCACATCATAAACCGCACTTTCAAACACGCCCAAACCGGGTTCGGCGGCCAGCATCCAGCCTTTGAATACGGCCCCATCCGGGTGCGTGTCATGCAGTTCCAGCCACCCTGCGGCATCCGGAGATAATGTTTTGGGCCGCTCCAGACAACGGCCCGCTGTAATGTCTAAACTCTTGTAATGCGCTGTCGTTCCAACAGGAATTGCAATCACATCCACATGCGCATCCAACCGGTCGAGCACACGCACAACAGCCGTGCCTTTGCCCTGCCATGTGTTGGCAGGATAAATGGCGGGCGGAGCCAGTGGAGTCCCAACCGCATGAGCAGCCGAAATACCCATGCCACCCATAGCAACCGTCAGAGCGCTGGCAAGTATGGCGATAGACCGCAAACGAACACTTCTCATGCGTCGCGCCCTTGGTGGGGAGAAACAAGACCCGCCACCAGTTCGGCCAGCCGATCACGCATTACCTGTTCGCTCACACCCATCAAGATCGCATCCTCAAACGCATCGCGGAGAACGTCCTGAACTTCCTGCCAGTTTTCTTCCAGCATTTTCAGTTTCTCTACGCAGGAGACAGGCTGACCATCATTCTGTGGCCAGATTATGGGCGTTGCCATCAGGGTAGGTCGCCCTTGCCTGTGTCTGCCGCACCTGCCGGTTTATCCTTGGCGGCATCCTTGTTGGCGCGGGTCAGCGTATCCGTGACTGAGAAAATGAATTTGCTCAGCAACTGTTCCAGACTGATTGAGCCTTGAGTCTGGTTCACGGTGGCATCAGCTTTCAGGTTGCTGTCATCCCCACCCGGAGACAACGCAATATATTTACCACCCAGCAGACTATCGCTGGTGATGATGGCAGCGCTGTCGGTCGGCAGTTTTATATCCGGCCGCACGGTGAAGGTCACTTCAGCTTTGAAGGTTGCAGGGTCAACCCGTTCACTGACCACCTGCCCCACCGTAACACCGGCCAGACGCACGTCGGAACCCACACCCAACCCATCAATATGGGAAAAACTGGCGTGCAGGGGGTACCCGGTGCTGTCAGTCTTGCGGCCTTCCCCCACAATGGCGGCCACAAGCATAAGGGCGAGGGCAATCAGAACCACCACACCCGTGATAAGTTCAAGTGATGTGCGCCGTGAGGTACCTGCTGTTACCAAAGCCATGAATCCTGTGCTCTCTTTTCTCTTCCCCTTCCCTTAGCAGGGAATACGTCAGAGATCACGCATCAGGCGTCCAGGATTCATAATCCCCTGTTGCCTTAGGGCGTTGGCCGGTGCTGTAGGCGCTGCCGGATGGCCTGTAGCTTTGGGCTGTACCCGTCATGTTTGGCTGATAAGGAAGCTGCCATGGCTTGCGCTCTTCCTGCGGAATGGGCGCATCAAGCGTATGGTGCAACCAGCCCCACCATTCTGGCGGCACGGCTGATGGGTCTTCCCCTTTCAGGTAGATCACCCAGCGTTCTGGCCGATCAAGCCCACCGCCCCGACGGGCTGGCCCTGTCGATTCGTAATAGCAGCGCCCTTGTGCATCCTTGCCAATCAGGCGCCCTTTGCGGCGGGTGTACAGTCGTGTTCCGAGATTTGCCATAAGCGGGATGATAAGACCGCACGCGCGGGGTGGTCCACGCCTTTTGACAGGCTTTTCGATCAACTGCGCTCGATTGGAAAAAAGTTATCCCCCATATCCTCGTTATACCGGGGTCTGTATAGTGTTGCAGGGCCTTCAACCGGGTTACATCGCCCCTGGCACGCGGCGTAAAGTAGCCACCATGACAAGAGCCAGACGCCATTGGAACGGTGTGCTCATGAGCACACTCGAAGCCGCAGCAGACCCGGACGCACCCCTCCGCTCCGTCACGCTGCCCGCTGAGTGGGATGCAGACGCAGCCGCTGCGCTGGCCCAACTCATCCCCGGTACAGACGCCATTACCCTGTCCCACGCGACGGCACGGTGGGTGGACGCCCTGACACAGGATGATGCAACAGCACGCTCCCTGACATGGTTGCTGCTGACCCGTCAGGCCGCCCCGACAGAAGCCGTCTGGGCCTGCGCGTTCGACCGCGCACCGGGCTTTGTTGTGAATCTTGCGGCTTTTGTCACACCCGGTGAAGGCTTTGCCGCAGAAACCTTTGTCGCGGCGCTGCGGCTGCTGGCCGGTGTTTTGCGCAATGCTGCAAACACCACGGCAGACCAGCGGAATGGCGAATTACCCCTGCCCGATCTGTTCGCCCCGCAACAGGACACGGTGACGGCTTCTGCCATAACAGGTCAGGAAACGCAGTCGATGCCCCCGCGCATTGCGGGCGATATTCTGCTGACCAATCTGGATGCTTGTCTGGCCGGAGTCGGTCTTGATTATGATAGCGAAGATGGACGGGCGGCAGCCTGCGCCATTGCCACGCTGGCAACCCTGACAGCCCATTCAGGCTGTGGGCCGGAAACCCTGCCCCTGCCGCCTGTGCGTACAGTGCTGCCCGGATTAAGCGAAACGCTGCGCGCCGTCTGGAATGATGCGGCGGTTGAAACAGAAAACCCGCTTGACCTGATTGAAACAGGATTTTCAACTTCCGGCCCAGTGGATGGTCTACTGGGCGTTGAAGCCTGTGGTCTGGCCCCTGTCTTTTCGCTTCTGCGGCCGGATGGGCGTCTGGCCGCAAGCACGCAGCACCGCCTGCACGCGCGTGACTTTACAACAGAAACGGCACTGGCGGCAGCACTGGCGGGCGAAGATGTTCTGCCGCTGCCCGGCTCTACAGCCCATATGGCCATGTACCGGGCGTTGACAGGCTTTATTGACCGCATGCCCGCCCGGCCTGACCCGGCAGCCCAGCCAATGCGCCGCAAACTTGAACGCGGCATGCGGCGTGCGCTACCCCAGCGCCATGGTGGGTTTACACAAAAAACGGCCATTGGCGGCCACCGCCTGTTCCTGCGTACGGGGGAATATGAAGATGGCACATTGGGTGAATTGTCCCTGACCCCAACGCGTGAAAGCGCCATGGTCAAAGGCCTGATGGAAAGCTTTGGCGAGGCCGTCAGCATTGGCCTGCAATATGGCGCACCGCTTGAGGAATATGTGAGCAGCTTTGCCTATTCCTGCTTCGGGCCATCCGGCACGGTAGAGGGCGACCCTGTCGCCACCTATGCGACATCCATGCTGGACTACGCATTCCGGGCACTTTCAGAGGCTTATCTGGATAAAAAGCTGCCTGACGGCCCGCATCAGGACATGCAGGGTGACCCCGACCCGCTTCTGCCGCTTGATTTCCCTGGCGATGAGAGCGACCCTACCCCCCGCAAACGTGGAAGCCTGCGGTTGGTTGTCAGCTAATACAGCCGACTGTGGCTCCCGCCAGATCGGAGCCAGCAGGCCTGTCATCTTGAACGGAGAGTAAACATGAGCACGACCCCCGAAGCCCGTCTTGCCGCGCTGAACATTACCCTGCCAACCCCCGCCGCCCCGGTTGCCAATTACGTTGCCACTGTGCAGACTGGCAACCTGCTGGTTGTGTCCGGTCAGTTGCCGCTGGCTGATGGCAAACTGTTTGCCACCGGTAAGCTGGGAGACGCTGTGTCTGTTGAAACAGCGGTTGAAGCCGCCCGTTACAGCATGATCAACGTCATCGCACAGGTTAAAGCTGCCGTTGGTGACCTAAGCCGTGTGAAACGGGTGGTACGTCTGGGGGGCTTTATTGCCTGCACCCCTGACTTCACCAGCCATGCTGCTGTCATGAACGGCGCGTCTGATCTGGCCGTAGATGTTTTTGGTGATGCTGGCCGCCATGCCCGTTCTACCGTGGGCGTCCCTTCCCTGCCGCTGGATGCGCCGGTTGAAGTGGAAGGGCTGTTTGAAATCGACTGAGTAAAAGGAGTTACAATGCCCGACTGGTCTGTTTCTCTCCATGACGGCATTCACTCTCTAACGGCTTCTGCATGGGATTCCTGTGCAGGAGCAGACAATCCTTTTGTCAGTCATGCTTTTCTATCCGCGCTGGAAGACAGTGGCTCTGTCTGCCGCCGCACGGGCTGGATGCCACGGCATGTCAGCCTCCACGCCCCGGATGGCACATTGGCGGCCGTCTGCCCTGCGTATCTGAAGGGTCATTCGTGGGGCGAGTATGTTTTTGACCAAGGCTGGGCCCGGGCTTTTGAAGCCGCTGGCGGCCAATATTACCCCAAATTACAAATCGCCGTGCCGTTTACCCCGGCATCTGGCCCGCGCCTGCTGATTCACCCCACTGCCCCTCCAGAGTCTGCGGCTGTTCTGGCAGATGCCCTTCGACAAATCTGCGGTGATACCGGTCTGTCCTCCGCGCATGTAACCTTCTGTCAGGAACAGGAAAGCACGCTGATGGCCGGCCGTGGCTGGTTGCCCCGGCTTGGGCTGCAATATCACTGGCATAATCAGGGTTATCAAAGTTTTGAGGATTTTCTGGGGGCCTTATCGTCCCGCAAGCGCAAAGCCCTGCGTCGCGAACGTCGGGACGCCAATGCGGCGGGTTTAAGTTTCCACACCCTGCGCGGAAGTGACATTTCCCAGCAGGACTGGGACGCTTTTTACAGATTTTATCACAACACGGTCGATCGCAAATGGGGCAGCGCTTATCTGACGCCAAGCTTCTTTCCCATGCTTTCCGAACGATTGGGCGACCGGGTCGTGTTGATGGTTGCCCGCAATGGCACGGAAACCGTCGCTGCCGCCCTGAATTTTCTGGGTGGCGATACCCTCTATGGCCGCAACTGGGGATGTGAGGGTAACTGGCCGTTTCTACATTTTGAACTCTGCTATTATCGCGCCATCGATTTTGCCATTGAGCACGGCCTGAAACGGGTGGAGGCTGGCGCACAGGGCGAGCACAAAATTCAACGAGGCTACAGCCCCAGCTTTACCCATTCCGCCCACTGGATAGAAAACCCGTCCTTTCGCGCCAGCGTCAGTGCCTTTCTGGAACAGGAACGCGCGGCCATGGCAGAAGAGGCTCTGGCTCTCGACCAACTCTCTCCTTATCGACGGGATGAAACCTGACTGGCCACGGCGTAAAATTAACGCGTTCTAATGGCCTGTTCTGTCCAACATCGACATCATGACGGTTTTGTAGAAAGCGAAGTTCAACACCTTCTGCCTGGTGGCCCTCCAGACCGCCTGACTGTGTTTACACACTACATTCCCCTACCCGGTCACTGGCATCCTTTCTTCCAAATCGTTTCTGATTTTGGTCCCATGAAACTGGCTAAAACCTTGGGTAGCCGTGCCATAGCATTGTCCCGAGCCCATTTTTTGCGTATGCCAGCAGAACAATTTTAGCCCGCCCCTTCCCCATGAGACTGGCAGCAGGACCGATGAGCACATCCACCCCCTTTCCTTCTGATCATCACGCCACCCTGATTGATGGCAAAGGTTTTGCCGCGGACCTGCGCGCCAAAATTCGTGAGGATGTCCGCACGTTCCATGACGAACATGGCGTAACCCCCGGTCTGGCAGTCATTCTGGTAGGGAATGACCCGGCCAGCGAAGTGTATGTGCGGAACAAGGCTATTCAGACGCATCATGCAGGCATGCGCTCTTTCATGCACATGCTGCCTGAAACAACGTCTGAACCCGAACTTCTGGCCCTGATTGAACGTCTGAACAACGACCCGGAAATTCACGGTATTCTGGTTCAGCTTCCCCTGCCAAACGGGCTTGATGCGCGCCGGGTGACAAACGCCATTCGCCCGGAAAAAGACGTTGATGGTCTCGGTGAAATCAACGCCGGGCGTCTGGCCATTGACCTGCCCAGCCTTGTGCCCTGCACGCCGCTAGGCTGCCTGATGCTTCTGAAAGACCAGTTGGGCGACATGCGGGGCCAGCACGCCGTGGTCATTGGTGCCTCCAATCTGGTAGGCAAGCCTCTGGCTCTGTTGTTGCTGGCAGAAGGGTGCACAGTCTCCATAGCGCACATCCATACGCGTGACACGGCGGCGCTGGCACGGCAGGCTGATATTCTCGTGGTTGCCACGGGCGTTCGTGAACTGGTACATGGTGACTGGATTAAACCCGGTGCCACCGTGATTGACGTCGGCATTACGCGCGTCACCCTAGAAAACGGCAAAACCAAACTGGTTGGGGATGTCGTATTTGATGAAGCCGTGAAGGTTGCTGGCCGCATCACCCCTGTTCCAGGTGGTGTTGGCCCCATGACCATTGCGTGCCTGCTCAAGAACACCCTGACCGCCGCCCGCCTTCTGGTGACAGGAAAACCGGAATGAGCTTATCCCGCCTGTCTGTTGAACTCATCCCCCGTACAAACGAAGCCCTGCTGGATGATGTTGCACGTGTGAAAACGTTGCTGCCTGCGGCTGACACGCTGAATATTCCAGATCTGATGCGCTTTCCCCTACGAAGCTGGGATGCTGCGGCGCTGGTGCGTCCTCATTTCCCGAGTGTCGTGCCGCATGTCCGGGCCATTGATATTGCTCCGGATGCCACGTTGCCGGGTGCTGATCAGGACGGTTTGAAAGACGTTCTGGTGGTGCATGGTGACCCACCGGCAGATCTTTCCCATCGCACTTACCCCAACAGCACCGAAAGCATTATCCGCCGCTATAAAAAGGAAGCCCCGCACTTACGGGTTTATGCGGCATTCGATCCGTATCGGCGTGCGCCATGGCGCGAGCTGGAAGATGTTGCCCGCAAGAAAGAAGCCGGAGCCGAAGGCTTTTTCACGCAGCCGGTTTTTGATCTGAAGCTGTTTGATCTGTGTCAGGAATGGCTCCAGAACGAAACCGTGTTCTGGGGACTATCACCTGTTATTGGCCCCAAATCACGCTCTTACTGGGAAACGACCAACCATGTCGTGTTTCCCAAAAATTTTGAACCAACGCTGGATGCCAATATCCACTTTGCCCAGACGGTGTTGCGTACCCTTTCGAACCAGAAAGGCAGCGTTTATCTGATGCCACTTCGGGTCAAGCTTGATCAGTATTTACCCCCGTTGCTTGAGGCACTTGAGTAAATATTCCGACCACTTCACACTCCCTCTTGCCGATTGCATGAAAAGGTTCTGACATGGCGTTTTTTCTTCTTGGCTGGCATGGTGGGCTGGTAGGATACACAGGTTGGCACCTCCAGACGGCCTCCTTTGCAGATATCCTGTCCGGGTCAGTCTCACCTGTTATCATGCATGATGATGGCACGCTTGAGCCTTGCGGGGCATTTATCACGCCAACGCCATTAGAGAATTCAGACTCAATTGCGCTGAAAGTGAATCATCGCACTGTTTCAGATCGCAATGGCTTTCTAGAGTTGGTTGATCATCAGGCCACATGGGAATCATTCATTCCTGTTCAGACAACCTTACTTCCCATTCTGAAAGATCTGACAACGCGCAGTTGGCATGAGGCGGATAAGTGGGTCGGCAAAGCACATTGCACTGAACACCACCTTCATCTTGGTGATCGCCATTGGTCGATTGGAACACTGAATGCTGAAAAATCCGGAGAAACGGTCACGCTCTGGAATACAGATGCACCTGATCGTGTAACGTATAAGCTGTGTCCTTCACGGGCTCTCTCGTCCTTGCTGGAAACACTGAACGAGCGTTTGCAAGCGGGTGAAATACGATCCAGCGTCACCACACCCTGGGCTGATAGTGGCACTCTGCGGGAAACTCTTGCGAACGCCAGCTTTGCCCCGCACCGCACCGACTATCTGCTTCATCTTTCCCGCCAATGTGCCCTGTTTGAAATCTGGGACCTCGCTACAGGGTTTCTGGCCTGTGCGCGGCAGCAGGACTCAAATCCTGACTTCATTTACTTCGCTGCAATTCTTGCCTTGCGTGCACAGCAACATGACAGCGCCGCACAGCTTTTGGCAGAAGCTCTGACAACACGCTTTCCGGACTCAAATATTCTGGAAAAAACGGCAACCCTACGCGCGCGTCTGGCACAGGGCGAAAACACGCTGCTTCTGCTTCCTCAAACGCTTGAGGAAGCTAAGGTGCCCATGTTTGACAGGCTATTTGACCTGTTAATGGTTCCCCTTCCTCTGTCAGACCAGGACGGTAAGGACATACAGCAAGCCTACAGCATGCGTTTTGAAGACATGAGCGGCCAGCACGATATGACGCACCGCTTAAAACTTCTGACAGCAGAAGCCCATTATAATGGCGTAAGCTATTGGGAAGAAGTCAACATGGGGCACGTCGCGTGGTTGGCGGGCCTGCGTAAGGAAGCCGATGCACATTATGCGTCAGCGCGAAAACTGGCGATTGAAAGCCACATTCACCCCATTCATTATAATTGTGGCGTCTTTTCCTGGTTGAGTGAAGCAGACTGCGCTGCGCTCTCCAGCCGTTCCGTTCCAGACCGTCTTGGTGTTTCTCAGTGGGAGTGGCAGTTCAGTCCGGAAGACGATGCAACGGTTTTACCATCCGAAGTTTGTCTGGTGTTCGGGTGTGATAAAGGATATTTCCGCTTCATCCCGAAACTTATCCTTTCGCTCATCCGGGCCAGTCGCGCTAATCCGACTACCGGCTTTATTCAGTTGTGCATTGGCGTTGACCAACCCACCATGGAACAACTGACGTTTCTGACGAAAACGGCTGAATGGCTTGTTGCCAACAACTCCCGAGTGCGGCTCAATTTTGCGCATGGTACTCTGGCCTATCGGGACGGCGCGACCTACACAGCCATCCGTTATCTGATGCTCCCAGAAATTACAGCTCGCTTCAGTTGCCCCCTTATTACAGCAGATTGCGACGGCTACTTCCCATCTGATTTCGTGTCACTATGGCAGGACATGAAAGCATCGGCGGATTACGGGTTCAGACTGTATGCCTATAATCGGGAAGGCAAACAGGTCATGGGCGAACCATGGGGCTTCGGGGCCGGTATTTCTTACTTTGGGGAAGCTGACCGTATTCCCGCCATTGCCCATTTTCTGAACGACTATTTGAACACGGCCTATAATCCGCAGAATCCGACCAACTGGTGTGTGGATCAATGCGCACTGGCTGCGGCTTTCAAACGCTTTGTCGCACCGAAATGGGATGAATTGCGCATCAAATTCATGGACGAAGGCACACCCCTGATGGTTATGCCGCATCATGTGGGCGGCAAAGATGCCCTTCTGGCACATGAAGGGTCTTTTTCCATGGTGGATGTTGTGAGCGAACTGGCACGATACACACCAGAACCACCCCTCACCCCTCCCTCCTGACAATAAAAAGGGGAAGGCGTTTTCACGCTTTCCCCCTTTTAATAACGACAAATACCCCACACTCTTCAGCCAGAAAAACCTGTTTTGGTTTACGGCGCTTTGCCACCATAAACTGCCGTCAGGCTTGCTGAACCAAGGCTATGGTGATGCACCATGAACCCTACAAGCGCAGGGCTGGAGTCAGGCGTGACCTCAAGGTTGGGCACATCAAGCGCGTGCACCTTGAACACATAATGGTGCACTGGCCCCGGGGGCGGCGCAGCGCCACCGTAGCCGGGCACACCAAAATCAGTCCGAATCTGGAGCGCGCCTTCTGGCAGACCGCCTTTACCTGACCCTGCTCCTTCTGGCAGCGCGGTAACCGTGGCGGGAATATTCGCAACAACCCAGTGCCACCACCCTGACCCCGTTGGGGCATCCGGGTCATACACGGTAATCACGAAGCTTTTTGTGCCGTCCGGAGCCCCCTTCCATTCCAGCGCGGGGGACAAATTCTGCCCGGTTTGCCCCATGCCGTTGTACACCTGCGCCTGCGGCAGGGGTGCGCCCTCGGTAAATGCCGGGCTTGAGAGAACAAACGTCATGGTGCTTCCTCCTTGTTACCAGTTGCGGCTGATCAGCCAGAATTCTTCAGATGTCAGGGTAATGGCTTTCCCGGCATCAGATTCGGCAGCGGCAGCGGCCAAAGCTTCAATCCGTTCAATCATGATGATTTTACGCTGATGCGCTTCAGATGCCTCGTTAGTAGCCTGTAAAACGCCCAGAGACGTTTTGGCGGCTTTGGCAACGCGGTCAGCATCAAGCAATGCGTAGGACATGGTTTTTCTTCCCGTTTTTATACAAACACGCTTTAGTCTGAACGTCGTACGCCTGCGTATCAAGACCGGATGTGACGCACCACCCATTCGCGATTTTGCAGACCGTATCGCCACCACCTTCCATACGCCGCCGTGTGCCTGACGCATCAGGGCTGACAAGGTTCGACCAAAAACCCCATTCTTCTCTGGCGTGGGAGCCGCCTATTGCGTAAACCCGTCCGGCCATGAGCGACCGCACCGAAGATTTTGATTTCCACCTGCCCGAAAGCCTGATTGCGCAGGAACCCGCCCGCCCGCGTGAAAGCGCCCGCCTGCTGGATGTACCAGAGCATGGCGCGTTTCATGACCGGCATGTCTCTGACCTGCCGTCACTGTTGCGACAGGGAGATCTGCTGGTCGCAAACGATACAGCCGTTATCCGTGCGCAACTGCATGCGTTGCGGGGGGAAGCCCGCATTGGCATCACACTTGACCGTATCCTGCCCGATACCAGCTGGCATGTTCTGGTGCGCAATGCCCGCCGCCTGCGCGTAGGCGATACGCTGACCTTTACCGGTAGCCCCCACACAGCGGACGTGCTGGCGCGGGAGGAAGGCGGCGGGGCAATCCTGCGTTTTTCAGCGCAAGGGGCTGCATTTGATGCCTTTCTGAAAGATGTTGGGGCGCTGGCCCTACCACCTTACATCCACCGCCCCAATGGCCCTACCACGCAGGATGACACCGACTACGCCACCATTTTTGCCGAGCACAAAGGAGCCGTGGCAGCCCCCACCGCCGGATTGCACTTCACCCCGTCCCTGCTTCAGGCAGTCGATGCGACAGGCGCTGAACGCTGTACTCTGACCCTGCATGTGGGCGCAGGCACCTTTCTGCCTGTCAGAGAGAACGATATCTCCAAACACCATATGCATGCTGAACGCGGCATCATTACCCAGCAGACAGCTGACCGCATCAATGCGGTACGACGGGCTGGAGGGCGTATCATTGCTGTGGGGACAACAAGCCTGCGCCTGCTGGAAAGTGCGGCTGATGAAAATGGTCATGTGCATGCTTTTGATCAGGAAACATCCATTTTCATCCGGCCCGGCTACAAATTCAGGGCGGTTGATCTGCTTATGACCAACTTCCATTTGCCACGGTCAACATTGTTTATGCTGGTCAGTGCTTTTGCCGGGACCGAACGGATGCGCGCCGCCTATAACCATGCCGTCACGTCGGGCTATCGTTTCTATTCCTACGGGGATGCCTGCCTGCTGCGTTGCGCCAACCCCATTGACGCCCACCGTCGCACCCATCAGAACACCGTCCCTCTATCAGGTGAGGCTGGAGCATCGTCATGACCCGTTTTAACTGGACCTGCGAACGCACGGATGGTGCTGCCCGCGCAGGCATGCTGCATACAGCCCATGGCCCCGTTGCAACGCCAACATTCATGCCGGTTGGTACCGTTGGCACGGTCAAGGCCATGACCATGGATGCGGTGCGGTCAACGGGTGCTGGTATTGTGCTGGGCAACACCTATCACCTGATGCTGCGCCCCGGCGCGGAACGTGTGCGCCAGTTGGGCGGGCTGCACAAATTCATGGACTGGTCTGGCCCCATTCTGACTGATTCTGGCGGCTTTCAGGTTATGTCGCTGGGGGCGTTGCGCAAACTTGACCAGGACGGCGTGACGTTCAAATCGCACATTGATGGGTCAGCCCACCGTCTGACACCAGAAAGCTCGACCGACATTCAGCATGCGCTGGATGCCACCATCACCATGTGTTTTGATGAATGTCCGGCTCTGCCTGCCGCCCCTGACGTCATTGCCAAATCCATGCGGCTTTCCATGCGCTGGGCCGCGCGCTCCCGCGAGGCTTTTGTGCAGCGTGAGGGGTATGGTCAATTTGGAATTGTTCAGGGGGGCACGGAATCCGACCTCCGTGCAGAAAGCGTAAAAGCCCTGACCGATATCGGGTTTGAAGGCTACGCCATTGGTGGTCTTGCGGTTGGAGAGGGGCAGGAACTGATGTTCGCGACCCTCGATACCACTGTGCCGCTTATGCCGCAGACTGCGCCCCGCTATCTGATGGGCGTTGGCACCCCGGATGATCTGCTGGGCAGCGTCATGCGCGGTGTGGATATGTTCGATTGTGTCATGCCTACCCGGGCTGGCCGCACGGCACGCGCCTATACAGAACGCGGCACCCTGAACCTTCGGAACGCCCGCCATGCAAATGATGCGCGTCCTATTTCGCCGCATTGTGACTGTCTGGCCTGTTCACGCCACAGCCGCGCCTATCTGCATCATCTGTTCCGGGCCAATGAAATACTCGGCCCCATGCTGCTGACATGGCATAATATTGCCTATTATCAGCGCCTGATGCGCCAGATTCGTGAAGCCATTGTTGAAGGCCGCCTTGCTGCTCTGGCCACACACCTGCGCGCTGAATGGGCTGCCGAAGACTGGACAGAAGATGAAATGCCTCAACCGGTTATTCCACCTGTCGCATAAACACGCTCCCGCCCCCATTCCCAGAATGGGAGCTTACGCGACAGCTTTAGGCCGGCTGAAAAAATGCACAGGATCATTTACCCTGCGCCTGTTTTCTCCAAAGCCTTTGCCCGACAAATGCACTCCTCCGGCGATTGCTGATGTCTGATACGCCGCCTCTCCAGCCCGCCCTGTCTGAAACGCGCAGTCAAAAACTGGCCGCCCGTATTCGGGAAAAAGCGCTGGCACTGGGGTTTGACGCTATCGGATTCTGCCCGGCCCATCTGGGGCCAGAAGTGCGCACCCGCCTGACGGACTTTCTGGTGCAGGGGTATCATGGCGAAATGGGCTGGCTGGCTGACCGGGCCGACCAACGCGCGCACCCACAGGCCTTATGGCCCGAAGCCCGCAGTGTCATTGCGCTTGGCCTTTCCTACACGCCTGAAGGAGATGCCCTGGCAACACTGCGTAAGCCAGAGTGCGGCAATATTTCTGTTTATGCGCGGCACCGTGATTATCATGACCTGATCAAAGGCATGCTGAAACATCTGGCCCAATTTGTTGTCAAAGAAGGCCGGGATGCACTGAATGTGTCTGCACAGAGCCAGCACGCCACGGATACGCCGCAGGTTAAAGTCTTTGTCGATACGGCCCCTGTGGCGGAAAAACCCTTAGCCGCGCAGGCTGGCCTTGGCTGGCAGGGCAAACACACCAATCTGGTGTCCCGCACACAGGGAAGCTGGCTTTTTCTGGGTGAAATCTACACGACGCTCGATTTACCGCCCTCGCCCCCTTCCGGTGGCAGTTGTGGAAGCTGCACGCGTTGCCTGACCGCCTGCCCCACGCAGGCCTTTCCCGAACCCTATAAAATGGATGCGCGCCGCTGCATTTCCTATCTGACCATCGAACATGCAGGCCCTATTCCACTGGCATTACGCCCCGCTATTGGCACTCATATTTACGGTTGCGATGACTGTCTGGCCGTTTGCCCCTGGAACCGCTTTGCCCAAGTTTCACGGCAGATCAAACTCCAGCCGCGCCCTGATCTGATTGCGCCAGAATTGGCAACGCTTAGCCAACTGGATGATGCGGCTTTCCGTCAGATGTTTTCTGGTTCTCCCATCAAACGTATTGGGCGTAATCGCTTCATACGAAATGTGCTGATCGCTATAGGGAACAGCAAACAACCCGCCCTTCTGCCCCATGCACAGACCCTGACCAGTGACGCAGACCCGATTGTTGCTGAAGCAGCCCAGTGGGCAACCACACGCTTGATGGACCAACAGGCATGAGCGCCCATTTACGGAAACGCACCCTCATTCTGTCCGGGCATGACACTAGCGTGGCGCTGGAGCCCGAATTCTGGGAGGTGCTTGAAGATGTGGCGCAAAGCCAGAAACTCGCCCTGCCCGCCTTGGTTGCCAAAGTCGATTCCGCCCGTACACCGCCCCATTCTCTAGCCTCTGCCCTGCGGGTTTATGCTCTCAACTGGTTACGCCAGCAGTTAAATACCGACACCGAAGCATAACTTAGTGCCAAGCTTGACCCGCGCACGGCCTGTTTTTACGCCATGGCAGAACAAGGCAGCCATAACAGCGTTACCTGTATGCTGCCTTCTCTTGCGGCCCATCTGGTTGCTATGATGGTGCAAAGGCGAAACCCCGGCCCTATATAGAATGGCTGGAAAGCGGAAACGGGTTGAAGCAGACAGAATGGCTATTTGGGGTAAGATTTTCGGGGGTGTTGCCGGTTTTGCCATGGGTGGCCCGGTTGGGGCTGCACTGGGCACCGCCTTGGGCCACGCTGCGGACAAAGGCACGCTGCTTCAGCCGCCTGCTGGTGGCTGGAGTGACCGATGGGCGGCGCGCGCCAATCCAGACCCAAGCGGCGCGGCAACATTCATGGCCGCTAAACTGGCTGCCGCCATGGGCAAAAAGGAACAGCTTTACGGGTTAAGCAGCGTTATTTTGTGCGCCAAGCTGGCCAAATGCGATGCCCCGGTTAATCGACGCGAAATCAACGCGTTCAAGGCCCGCTTTCAGGTTCCGGCTGAAAATATGCGCGAACTGGGGCGACTGTTTGATATGTCGCGCCAGCGCACGGACGATTATGAAGGCTTTGCCCGCGAACTGGGGCAGGCCTACGCTAACGATAAGCAACCGCTGGAAGACCTTCTGGCCATCCTGTTTACAATCGCCCGGGCCGATCTGGCCGCTGATGAACCGCTGACCAAAGAGGAAACGCAGTTTCTCCAGCGCGTCCATGCTCTGTTCGGTCTTAGCAGAGGCGCGTGGGAGCGGGCCGAGCAAGGACGGGCGCGCCCCGCCATGGCTGAGGAAGACGCTTACGTCATCATGGGTGTGGAGTCCTCGCTCTCAAACGAAGAAATCCGCGCCCATTGGAAAACACTCGTGCGCCAGTATCACCCCGATGTGATGGCAGCGCGACAGGCCACGCCAGCAGAAATTGCCGAGGCTTCCGCCAAGATTTCCCGCATTAACGCAGCATGGGACCTCATCAAGCGTGAAAGAGGACTGTAAACGCCTTGTTGCAAGGAGCCTGAACAGACAACCGCACCATGATGCAGGGGGCGAATGCTGGCCGGACACAGCGCACGCAACTGCGGCATTCAGGCAACAGGGTATGGAAAAATCACAATTCAGACTGAACCCAAGGGTCTGAAGCGCGCTTTTTTTCCTCTACCCTGCCTTATGCGCAGAGAAGCCCTGCATTGCGTAGTGCCGTTCTCGTGGTAGACAAGGCGGCAGAATCTACCTGCCCGCGGGCAGGTGAAGGTAAGGATGCGTCACAGGGTGAAGGTGAAGGCGGCAATGAATTCAGGACGGAACGGTATGCGGCTCCGCCCTTGCGGTCAGGCGCAGGATGGTCAGACCCGGGCAGGCTTTTCGGCGTATCGCCGTCTTATATCCCGCTCTTCTTTCGTGGCGTTGTCGGCATTGACATTGGCCGGTTGCAGCGGGCTCCGCACACCGCCGCCCAAAGACCCCGATGCCCTTGCAGAATACAAGCAGGCCAACGATCCTTACGAGCCGCTTAACCGCAAGATTTACAACGTCACCATGACGTTTGATAAATGGGCTTTGCGCCCGGTTGCCAAAGCGTATGTCTGGTCCGTACCGCGCCCTGTGCGTAATTCGCTGGGCAACATGATTACCACCATGAACGAGCCCTCCGTGTTCTTTAACGATGTGGGCGCTGGTAAGCCCCGCCGTGCCGGGGATGCGTTTGTGCGGTGGTGCATCAATATGTCCGTCGGGATTGGCGGCCTGATTGATGTGGCGAAAATGGCTGGATACCCTCATCATGACAATGATGGCGGTTTGACACTGGCCAACTGGGGTATTCCGTCCGGCCCCTACCTGTTTCTGCCCATGGGTCCATCATCCTTCCGTGATGGCATCGGTTACGGCATTGACCAGGGGCTTTCCCCTTGGAACTATGTGCCGCGCGGTTACGGGCTGGTCAGCTTCAACTGGGCCTACAATATGCTGGCGATTGTTCAGGGCCGTTCTGCACATCTTGATGAGCTTGATGCTCTTCAGCGTGATGCGCTCGACCCATACGCTACCATTCGCAGTGCGTACCAGCAGCAGCGTAAAGCGCAGATTGAAGCGCTTAAAAACGACCACCGGGCGACTGTTCCTCTGTGGTACCATGTCAAGAACGAACAACAAGGGTAACACTGACATGACATTTTTCTCTGGCCGTCGCCTTGTTCTGGGTTCTCTGGCCCTGCTGTGTGCTGGCGGGCTGTCCATTATGCCTGCGCACGCTGCGCAGAACACAAAGCAGTTTATCGAAGGCTTTGGTAAGCAGCTTGTTGCCATCGTCAATAGCCCGGTTTCTCTTCCTGAAAAGAAAGAGAAGGTCATGCCGCTTATCCAGAAAAACGTGGATATCGATGCCATTGGCCGTTACTGCCTTGGGCGCTACTGGAAACTGGCAACGCCTGCCCAGCAGAAAGAATACCTCGAACTGTTCCATCAGGTGCTGGTAAACGCCATTACGGACAAACTGGGCGATTATCGCGGTGTCAGCTTCACCATCGGCAGCGTGACCAAATCAGGTGAAGACGAAGCCGTTGAAGCCACCCTGCTGCGCCCACAGCAGCCCCCGGCAACCATGCAGTGGATTGTCAATTCCGCCACGGGTTCTGAAAAAGTGGTCGATGTGATTGGCGAAGGTGCAAGCCTGCGTCTGACCCAGCGTCAGGATTATTCCTCTTACATCGCGCGGAACGGTGGCAGTGTGGACGCGCTGATCAGCGCCCTGAAGCGCCAGATTGCGCATCACACCGCAGCAGCGACCCAGAACTGAGTTTTTCACTCAAACGCGTCTGATTTCAAAAAAGGCATCTTGCGGCGGCAAGGTGCCTTTTTTACGTCCGCCCCCTTAAATCTGACGACGTGATTTTGAGAACACATCTGGCCTGCTTGACGCCCGAATACTTTCATACACGATCATGGTCTGACCATTCCGGGTGAATGTTTCACACTCGCGCATCCCGATTCCTTTCAGAATGCTACGCGATGCCAGATTGCTCTCTTTCGCGACGGCAATAACCCGCCTGATCCCGGCATCATGGGTGAAATTGAGCGCAGCATTCGCGGCTTCCCGTGCAATGCCTCGGCCACTGGCCCACGGGTAAAGAGCAAAACGCAGGCCAAAACCGCGACCATCCGGGCGATCATGAATACCGGTCATGCCCACAAACTGACCATTTTCACGAATGGTGAAGATACCAACCTTGTGGCAAGCCCAGAAGGCAATGTCGTCTGCCATTTCCTGCTCGGCCTGCTGGCGTGTGCACACACCGCCCAGCATTTGCCCAAAGGCACCGCCATCGGCTTTCAGGCGCACCATGTCTTCCATGTCACGCCAGGTAACAGGCTGAAGCGTCAGGCGGCCTGTGCGCACGGTGCGGGCGTCAGACATTGGTTTTTCTAGCTAACACAAGGGGTAGATACACAAACACCCCATTATGGGGCGTCCGGTTAGGCACAGAACCTGAAAAGAAAATCAGAACGGACAGATGCCTCATCAGACATCCATCCGCCAGAAATCAGCGTGCAATCGGCCGGTAACGGATGCGGCCCGGTTCGGTGGCATCAGCGCCCAGACGGCGCCGTTTGTCTTCTTCATAGGCTTCGAAGTTACCTTCAAACCATTCGACGTGGGAATCCCCTTCGAAGGCCAGAATGTGCGTTGCCAGACGGTCAAGGAACCAGCGATCATGGGTAATAACCACGGCGCAACCGGGGAATTCGGCCAGTGCTTCTTCAAGCGCACGCAGGGTATCGACGTCCAGATCGTTGGTTGGTTCGTCCAGCAGCAGAACGTTACTTTCTTGACGCAGCATCTTGGCCAGATGCACGCGGTTGCGTTCACCACCTGACAGAATACCGACTTTCTTCTGCTGGTCTGACCCTTTGAAGTTAAAGGCCCCGACATAGGCACGTGATGGCACAGCCCGTTTGCCCAGATAGATAACATCTGTCCCGCCAGAAATTTCTTCCCACACGGTTTTGTTCGGGTCCAGATCATCACGGGACTGGTCAACATAACCCAGCTTCACGGTTTCGCCGATTTTCAGCTCACCAGAATCTGGCTTTTCAGCGCCCACAATCATTTTGAACAGGGTTGATTTACCCGCACCGTTCGGGCCGATAACCCCCACAATGCCACCGGGAGGCAGCTTGAAGCTCAGGTCATCAATCAGCAGACGGTCACCAAACCCTTTGGTCAGATGGTCAGCTTCAATGACCGTGCCGCCCAGACGCGGGCCGGGGGCGATAACGATGTCAGCGACCGTGTTCTGCTTTTCAGCGCTCTGCGCCAGCATTTCTTCATAGCGCGCAATACGCGATTTGCTTTTGGCCTGACGCGCCTTCGGGCTGGACCCAATCCATTCCTGTTCAGCAGCAAGGGCACGCTGACGGGCGCTTTCTTCCTTTTCTTCCTGTGCCAGACGCTTACGCTTCTGTTCAAGCCAGGAAGAATAGTTGCCTTCAAACGGAATACCGCGACCCCGTTCGATTTCAAGAATCCAGTTGGTCACGTTGTCCAAGAAGTAACGGTCATGGGTAATGACCATGACGGTGCCCTGATAGTCGCGCAGTGTCCGCTCAAGCCACGCAACGCTTTCAGCGTCAAGATGGTTGGTTGGTTCGTCCAGCAGCAGAATGTCGGGCTTTTCAATCAGCAGACGGCACAGGGCAACACGGCGACGCTCACCACCAGACAGTTTGTCTACGGGGCTGTCAGCCGGCGGGCAACGCAGGGCGTCCAGCGCGATTTCAAGCTTGCGGTCCAGTTCCCAACCGTCACCGGCGTCAATTTTTTCCTGCAATTCGGCCTGTTCAGCCAGCAGGGCATTCATTTCATCGTCTTCCATAGGCTCGGCAAAGCGCATGGAAATTTCGTTAAAGCGGTCAACGGCCTTTTTCAGGTCACCAAAGCCCAGCGCCACGTTTTCGCCAACTGTCAGTTTGGGATCGAGCTGTGGTTCCTGCTCAAGATACCCAACCTTAACACCGTCAGCGGCCCAGGCCTCGCCACCATATTCCTTATCAATCCCGGCCATGATTTTCAGCAGGGTTGATTTACCGGCACCGTTTACGCCCAGAACACCAATTTTCACGCCCGGAAGGAAGGACAGCGTAATGCCCTTGAACACTTCACGGCCACCGGGATAGGACTTTGTCAGATCCTTCATCACATAGACGTATTGATATGGTGCCATGAGATGAACCCCCGCAGATAAATCGGTAAAAAAGAGTCTATAAGGACGTGAAAGGCATAAACCTGCGCCCGGCAGGACTTGAACCCGCAACCTAGCCGTTATGAGCGGCCCGCTCTAACCAATTGAGCTACGGGCGCGCAGGTGGCTCCCTGATTACGCAATCAGACACATTTGGCAAGACTTCCGTGTGTGAAAAGTGATGTAACGCCTCTCTATTCTGTTCCTGCTTGGCAAGTTGCATCCTGACGGATAGGGTCGGCATCCGTATTTTATCCATACTGGAGCAGCCTTAATGGACGTGTCGAAAATCTCCCCCGGTAAAGATGTGCCGTTCGATATTAACGTGGTGATCGAAATCCCGCAGGGGTCTTCCGTCAAATACGAAGTAGACAAGGACAGTGGTGCCATTTTTGTTGACCGCTTCCTGTTTACGCCCATGGCTTATCCCACGGCTTATGGCTTCATTCCCGGCACGCTGGCCGCTGATGGAGACCCGACCGATGCTCTGGTTTTGACACCTGCCAACGTAGTGCCCGGTTCCGTTATCCGCTCACGCCCCATTGGTGTGCTGAAGATGGAAGACGAATCCGGTCAGGACGAAAAAATCATCTGCGTGCCGCATGACAAAATTCACCCGCAGTTCAGCAAGGTGGAAAGCATTCAGGACCTGCCGGAAATCACGGTAAAGGCCATTGAACACTTCTTTACCCGCTACAAGGATCTGGAGCCCGGCAAGTGGGTTAAAGTGACCGGCTGGGGCACAAAGGAAGAAGCCGCAGACTTCATCCGCAGTGGTGTTGAAGCCGCAAAAGCAAAATAAAGGCCTACAGCCTTTATCCTGCCAGATACCGTCCCGCACGGTATTCTGAGCCTTTGAGACCGGAGAGTGCCCACGGGCAGCCTCCGGTTTTTTTGTGCCCGTTACCCTGCCCGCAGAATAGCCGCCATAAACCAGTCCACGGTTTTATATTTCATACCATGAGTGTGAAATATCTTCCCAAAACACAGGATTATCAAACCACCGGAACAGAGAGACAGTCAGGCCATCGCAACGCAAAGGTCTTATCGGTTCATGCCAGAAGCCAACCCCATAGCGCAGACTAAAGCCCAGCAGCCTGTGCTGTTTCTGCCTCATGGCGGCGGTCCCTGCTTTTTCATGGATTGGCCCGATACGTGGGATAACATGGCAGCCTACCTGCGCAGCGTCAGCCATACGCTTCCGCAAAAACCCGATGCCATTTTAGTGGTGTCTGGCCATTGGGAAACGGATATGCCCACAGTCACCTCTGGCTCGCACCCGTCTCTTCTTTATGATTACTACGGGTTCCCCGCACACACGTATCAGTTACGCTATCCGGCTGTAGGGGCACCCCACATTGCCACCAAGGTAACGCAACTGCTTCAACAGGCCGGAATCCCGGCAAAAGAGGATGCACAGCGTGGGTTCGACCATGGCGTTTTCATCCCGCTGATGCTCGCTTTTGAAAACGCGGACATCCCGGTTGTCGAACTCTCCCTGCAACAGGATCTGGATCCAGCGCTCCATCTTCGCATCGGGGCGGCTCTGGCTTCCCTACGGGAGCAGAATATCCTGATTATCGGCACGGGAATGACGTATCATAATCTGCGCCATTTCATGACGGCAGACCCTCGGTCTGATGCGGCTTCGCGTCAGTTTGATGCCTGGCTGGCAAACGCCATTAGTCTGCCAGCCCCACAGCGAAATGATGCGCTTACCCATTGGCAGGATGCGCCCGCCGCCCGAATCTGCCACCCGCGAGAGGAGCACCTTCTGCCGCTGATGGTCGTGGCTGGCGCTGCGGGCACAGACACGGGCGTGCGCACGTATACGGATACCGTCATGGGGAAGGCACTTTCTGCCTTCAGTTTCGGTGTCTGAAATTTTTCCCGGCAGAGCACAAACCGGGTTTTCCCACGTTATCGCTTCGCGAACACGGAAAAGCCCCTCTGCCATCCCTCTTCCTTTTCTGGTCAAGGATTAGTCCCATGTCTAAAAAAACAGTCGCCTGCACTTTTGCCCTGCTTGGGCTCGCAGCCTCGCTTGGCTTGGCACAGGCAGAAGGCACAGCCCCCATCAAGGTTGAAAGCGGCACCTACAAGGTTGAGCCCGGCCATACACAGGTTGTGTTCTCGTTGCTGCATTTCGGTTTTACACACTATTCAGGTCTGTTCTCTGACGTCAGCGGCACGCTGACCCTCAACAGCGCCCATCCTGCTGCCTCCAAGCTGGAAGTCTCCATTCCCGTCAGCAGCGTGCAGACCACCAGTGACAAATTGACCGCCGAGCTGAAAGAAGCGGATTGGTTTGATGCCGCCAAATACCCAGCCGCTACCTTTGTTTCCACTCAGGTCACTCCTGATGGAAAAGGCGGTGCAACCATTACCGGCAACTTCACACTGCATGGTGTTACCAAGCCGATTACGCTTCAGGCGCATTACGTTGGCTCGGGCGTAAACCCGATGGATAAAGCTTACACCGTTGGGTTTCAGGCTACCGGCGTTATCAAACGCAGTGATTACGGTGTAAAAACCTACGTTCCGATGGTCGGCGACGATGTGGCCCTGACAATTGCAGGAGCCTTTGAAAAGCAGAAATAATTTTCTGCCCCACACCGTTCTGGGTGGAGGGAGGCTTGAGACTTGGCCCTCTCCATCAAGACATTTTTCCGTCAGGCCAGACAATTTTCTTCTCTAACCCTCTGGTCCAGCACAAAAAACGTATCCGCTTCATTTTTTTTACACAAACCCTGTTGCCAAACGAAAAATCCCCGTTATAAAGCCCCACATACCGACGCACACTACTGGTGAGCGTCAAGATTGCGGGTGTAGCTCAGTTGGTTAGAGCGCCGGCCTGTCACGCCGGAGGTCGCGGGTTCGAGCCCCGTCACTCGCGCCACTTTCTCTTAAAATAAGAAATGGCGCGTTCTGATACGCTTTGCATCACAAAGCAGTTCAGAAAGATTGATTAATTTCCAAGATATTCTTGGTAAAAATCAGCTGTGCCTTTTAGCCCATTTATTCTCAACATGCTGATTGCAAATACCCGTCCCATAATAAAAAAGGATGGAAGATCTCTCCCCCATCCCTATCTTTTTAGACCCTCGATAATCGCTATGACGTAAGTCGAGTGTCAGCGGCCAGAACAGCGTGCAGCAAAACATTTGCCCCGGCTGTTGCATCGTCCGGTTCTGCGCTTTCTGCTTCGTTATGACTGATACCCTTCCAACAGGGTACAAAAATCATGGCCGTAGGGGCCACTTTGGCCACATAGACAGCATCATGCCCCGCACCGGACACAATATCACGCATGGAATACCCTAGCGCCTGCGCACTTTCACGCACACACCCCACACACAGCGGGTCAAAATGTACGGCAGCTGAAACCCATGTGGGCGTAATCTCCATCTCCACACCGCACACTGTCGCCTGATCTTCCATACGCTGTCGGAACTCCTGCTCCATAGCCTCCAGCACATCATCATCCGGATGGCGCAGATCAACCGTAAAGCGCACTTCTCCCGGCACCACGTTGCTGCTGGCAGGAAGACAGTCAATTATGCCTACAGTCCCCAAACCATCTGGGGCGTGATCAACCGCAACCTGATGCACACCCTCAATCATGCGCGCAGCCGCCCACAATGCGTCAGACCGCATGGTCATGGGGGTTGTACCAGCATGTGCATCCTGCCCTTTGACGCAGACAGTATACCAGCGCATGCCCTGCACACCCTGTACCACGCCAATTGTCCGCTCCTCGGCTTCAAGCACGGGGCCTTGTTCAATATGCAATTCAAAATAGGCAGCAGCCGGATGTTGGCCGCAAACTTCCGTGCCAGAAAACCCTATTTTTTCAAGCGCATCCCCCAAGATAATGCCAGCACGATCAGACCGCCCGCGTGCAAACGCCTCGGTGAACACACCGCCAAAAACACCTGATGCCAACATGGGCGGGGTGAAACGGGCCCCTTCCTCGTTCGTCCAGTTTACAATTTCTATCGGATGCCGTGTGGTTATGCCGGCAGTATGCAATGCCCGTAAAACCGCAATGCCACCCAATACACCCAGAATCCCGTCAAACTTCCCGCCTGTTGGCTGCGTATCCAGATGACTGCCAATCATGATGGGAGGAAGCGTGTTGTCTTCGCCAGCCCTGCGCGCAAACTGGTTACCCATGGAATCAAAGGTCACATCACAGCCCAACGCCGCGCAGGTCTGTGCAAACCATGTGCGTACCCGTGCATCATCATCGGACAACGCCAGACGACAAATCCCCCCTTTGGGAGTACCGCCAAACTGTGCCGTGTGCATCAGGTCCTGCCACAAAGCACCCCCATCAACCACCATATTGCTCTGTGTGACCATGTCCGCCCTCTATTTCTGAAAAAAAATTGAAAATAAAAACTCTTTCCTTGTTAAAGAATTTTTTGGGTCAGTATCCTTTTTCCGGGTCACACAACAAAGACGGCCGTTCGCCCCGCCCCATTTGCGCGATCACATCCGCTACATATCGCGCCTGCATGGTGCGAGACGCTTCAGACGCGACATGGGGGGTAATGGTGATGCGCGGGTGTGCCCACAAGGCTGACTCTGCTGGCAGCGGTTCCGGGGTGACAACATCCAGCACGGCACCACCGATCACGCCGTCATCCAGTGCTTGCAGCAGATCAGCCTGATTAACGTGGTCCCCACGACCCACATTGATAAACCCTGCCCCACGCGGAAGATTTCGCAAAAACGCGCTATCAACCAAGCCTCTGGTTTCAGGCGTGCTGGGTAGAAGGTTAACCAGAATATCACATTCTTTTAGAAAATCCGTTAAGCGGTCCTTACCGGAAAAAACCTTAATCCCTGCCACCTGCCCGTCTGAGCGACGCCAGCCAGAAACCTGAAAACCAACGCGGGCTAGATGGCTGGCAACCTGACTTCCTAGATGGCCTAACCCCATAACCCCTATGCGTGTTTCAGCACAGGTTCGGGCTACACCATTATAAGACCATTTATGCGTGGCCTGTTGCTGCGCCCATGTGCGTGCATCACGCAACAGCCCAATAGCCGCCCATGTGACGTAATCTGCCATCAGACCAACCGTCTGCTCCCCGCCCATGCGCACAAGCGGCACATGCTGCGGAAAATCAGGGGAGCGCAGCAGATGGTCAACACCTGCACCCGTGCATAAAATCGCTTTTACATCTGTTAGATTTTTGAAATGATCATCTTCCGGTTTCCACACCAGAACGTAATCATCTTGGCTGGGCTGCACTCTGGCGTGATACCATGAACAGACGTTCAGATCAGGTGCTACATCAGCAAAAGCTTTCCGCCAGCTTTCAAATTGCTCTGCCCCATCTGCACTGACAATCAGTCTGACCATTTTATATCCTCCACCCACTGCAACTTTTAGCCATCAAAACAGAAAACCCTGCCTCTTGCCACGCAAGACGCAGGGTTGCTTTCTGGCCTACTGACAAGCCCTGCTCACCATTTTAGGGGTGCTTACTTGCCTGTTGGCCCTCAGGCTGGCAGCAGTGATTTTCTACGCAATGGCATGGTCATGCAATGCACACTGCCGCCCCCGCGTGAAAACTGGTTGAGTTCCGGGTCAAGCACGGTCAGCCCTTCAGCGCGAAGCATGTCATTGATGCGCACGGAATGACGGGGGCTGACAACGCGTTCCCGCCCAAGTGCCAGCACATTGCACCCCATGTCCCGCATTGCTTCCTTATAAGAAACCGGCAGCAGACGAATACCCTGCGCACGGAACCAGTCCAGATCTTCATCCGCAATGCAATCAACAGCCGCAATTGCCAGATTTTCTGCCACCATGGTGAAAATAACATCCAGATGCAGAAAATGCTCAGGGAAGCGGATCATCCGGCATGTCCAGCCAGCTTCCTCAAACCAGCTGATGAATTCGGCAGCCCCGGCTTCATCCGTGCGGCCACCACTGACACCGACTGCCAGCAGGCCAGGGCGAATAATATGAATATCCCCGCCTTCAATATTGCCTTTGGTGCAGGTCTTCCAGATTTCATCTTCACCATAGAAAGACCGGATTTCAGCTTCCTCGCCCACACGCTCCTGACGGAACAGGCGGGTTACCACCGTGCCAAATGGCGTGGTCTGTGAACTGTCACGAGTATAGACCTGATAGGGCATACCCTCCTGCGGCTTCAGAAAATGGCAGGAAACATCTGCACCCTTCAGGGTAGAAACCAGCTCCGCAAACTGGGCGTTCAAGGCTGCACGATCAATCGTGCCTCCATTGGCCATTGTCTGGATGGCAATATCATTGCTGGGAATCCACTGATAATACTCAGGCGGGCACAGGAGTACATCAGCCAGATCACCGGTTTCGCTGTCAATAAACCACCGGTTTGCTTGCATTGCTGAAATCCTTAGATTGCTGAATTCTTCCTGACGGTAACGAATTTAAAACGGTTCCAAAATAAGAATAAACCGTAGTTCACTTTATAAATCTGTTAATCATCTCATCCAGCCCTCATCATAAAACCCCGTTCTGAACCCAAAACTGGCATTTTTTGGGCGCTGCCGGGGGTTCTCTACCGCACGGCCACATCGTTACACCTTCGTCTGGTGGCCCATCTGGCAATCATTCCCCTCTTGCATCTTTTTCCCATAAGCCGCAGGCTTTGGAGGGAGACAGACAGAAACCGGAGAACACACTGGCCATTTCGCTGGCAAAATAGCAGAATAAGCACGCTCGCTTTTCACTTCTTGCTCTTTGCGTTTGCCGTTTCACTCTATGCTGCATGTTATATCTGACAAAGGATGCGCCAGATCCGCATGACACGATCAACCAAAACTCCGCCAAGCCCCAAGCCTTCCGCAGGGCAGAAGCGCAGGCGTTCAAATGGCTTTCATGGTCAGGTATCAGAGGTTGATCTGCGCCTGCTGCGTGTCTTTCATACTGTTGCCGAACAAGGCGGCTTTTCCGCCGCTGAAATTGCACTGGGCAAAAGCAAATCTTCTATCAGTCTGGATATTTCTGCGCTGGAAACCCGGCTGGGCCTCAGGCTGTGTCTGCGCGGGCGAAGTGGCTTTGCCCTGACGGGGGAAGGTCGCGCCGTGCTGGAGGCAACGCAGGAATTGTTGCAGGACATCCAGCGTTTTCAGCAGCGGGTCAACCAGATTAGCGGCCTGCTCTCGGGCACATTCAAACTATACGTCCCTGACAATATTCAGACACACGGTGAAACACCGTTGGTGCGGGCCATAGAAGCGTTTACCACGCAGCACCCCAATGTGTTTCTAACCGTCCATTCCGCCTCCACCCGTGAAGTGGAAGTTGCTGTCATGAACGGGCAGGCAACTGCGGGCATAGCCCTTTATCCGCAGAATATGCCAGGCATCCACGGTACCCCTTTGGTGGCAGAAGCGCTGAATCTGTATTGTGGTGCGCGTCATCCGCTGTTTGCCGTGCCTGAAGACAAAATTACGGTTGAGACACTGGCTGAACAACGCATGATTGCCGTGGCGGAAGCCGCAACCTCCCCCCAGTGGGATAAAGTGCGATCACATATGTCCTATCACGCTGCGGCTGAAAATGTGGATGCCCGCGCTCTGCTGATTTTATCGGGCAATTTTATCGGGTTTCTGCCCGAAGCCTTTGCCAAACCCTTGGTAGACCGCAGCCTTCTGCGTCGCATCAGTTTCAATAATCTTCAGCTTATAACCTATTTCCATTTTCTCGCGCGCACATCTCCTGAAACAGGATTGATGGTCGAAACCTTCCGCGCCCTTCTGGAAGAGTCTTACTAATGGCTTCTCTGCGCCTTTTTTCCAGGCCAGCCCTTTCATACCGCGCAACGGCGTCTGGGCGATCGGACCAGTCTTCTTCGGTATTTGGCCACCACCCACACCCTCAAGGCTTGAGGTCTATGTTCCGCAAAAGTCTTCTGGCTTTTGCAATCAGTCTTGGCGTCAGCACAGCCCTACCTTTTGCCGCATCCGCGCAGGATGCTGCGGGCGATGTGCCTTCGTTTGTGCAGAACGGTACCCTGACGGTGTGTACAAACCCTACCCTTCCGCCCATGACATTTGTCAAAGGGTCTGACGCCAGCAAGCCAGAAGGGATGGATATTGACGTTGCACAAGCGCTTGCCCAGCGTTGGCATGCCAAGCTGTCGATTATTCCTATGGATTTCACGGGGTTGTTTCCCAGCTTGGGGGCACAGCGATGCGGTATGGTGTTGAGTGGCATTATTCAGCTACCTGCCCGTGAGAAGAATTTTGATGCCATAGCCTATCAGGATACTGCCCTGACCGTTGTGGCACGCGCCAATACTGCCCCCATCACCAGCATGGCCGATCTATCCGGCAAAACCATTGCCGTGCAGTCGGGCACCAGCTACGCCACACGCATCAACCGTGAGAATGAAGCCCTGACCGCGGCGGGCAAACTGCCAATCATCATTCAGCAATACCCCACGGAAGACCAAGTGGTGCAACAGGTGCTGATTGGCCGGGTTTTTGCTTTTGTCAGTCAGGATGTTGAACTTTATTTCCGACAAAAACAGCTTCATGGAAAAGTCAGGATTATTCTCAAACCTGATTACCCTGACTATCGACATTTTGCGGTCTATTTCCGTAAAAATGCCCAAGACCGCATAATGGTACAGACCGCCATTGCTGCACTTGAGCAAGATGGCACCTTACAGGCCTCGCGCCAGAAATGGTCTATCTCTGCTCAGTCCGAGCAGGCTCTGACACAGGATGAAAGCGCATCTTCCTTTAACTGGAGCGCCTTTTTCTCTGCATTGACTTCTCTGGCGTTTTTCAAGGGGGCCTGTATTACACTGGCTGTGGCGCTGTTATCTCACGCCATTGCCATTGTTATTTCCATCCCCATGGCTATCACCCTGAACGGACGGGGCAATTCTGTTCTCAAAGCTGTGCTGAAAACCTACGTTTCCGTGTTTCGCGGTGCGCCGACATTGTTGCAGCTTCTCTTTATCTGGAATGCCCTACCGCAATTTTTCCCTATTTTCCGGGAACAATGGTTTACCCCATTTCTGGCCACGCTCGTCGCACTGGCAATTAACGAATCAGCCTATCAGGTCGAAATCAATCGTTCCGCGCTTAGCGCCGTTGATGCCGGGCAAGAACTGGCAGCCGATGCCTTGGGCATGAACCGCAAGCAGGTTTACCGCCACGTTATTTTTCCGCAGGCACTTCGTATTGCGCTGCCCCCCACCATTAATGACTTCATCAGCCTGTTAAAAACCACGTCTCTGGCTTCCGTCATTTCCTTACAGGAACTGCTTGCCATCACGCAGGTTCAGGTTGCCCGCACCTTTGAATTTACCGAATATTACGCTGCGGCTTTGGTCTATTATCTGGCCATGGTGTTCTTTTTCCTGTTCCTGCAAAAGCGTGTTGAACGGCGTTTTTCCTGGGCAGACCGTAAGAAGGCTTCCGCCAATGCATCCTGACCTTCAACAGCCTGACGCCGCCCTCAGCGCAGCCCCATCTGAAAGCGCCATGATTTCGGTCCGGAATATGAGCAAACTTTATGGTGAGTTTGTTGCGCTTGATCGGTTGAACTTCGATGTGCAACAGGGCGAAAAAATAGTGGTGCTGGGGCCGTCTGGGTCTGGCAAATCCACCCTGATTCGTACCTTCAACAGAATTGAACCGCATGACAGCGGCAGTATTCTGATTGATGGGAAAGTTATTGATGAAAAAACCAACCTTACCCAGCTACGCTGCATGGTGGGGATGGTGTTTCAGAACTACAATCTGTTTCCACATCTAAGCGTGTTGGATAACTGTACTCTTGCGCCGCAGTTAGTACGCAACACCCCCAAAAAAGAAGCGGAAGACATGGCCCGCCGCTTTTTGGAGCAAGTAGGAATTCCTGAACAAGCCAACAAATATCCCATCCAGTTGTCAGGGGGCCAGCAACAGCGTGTCGCAATCGCCCGTGCCCTGTGCATGCAACCGGAGGTGATGTTATTTGATGAACCGACTGCTGCACTGGACCCTGAAGCCATTACAGGAGTGGTCAGCATTATGAACACGCTGGCTGAACAGGGCATTACAACGCTGTGTGTAACACACGAAATGGCGTTTAGCCGTCATATTGCTGATAAGATCATTTTCATGGATCGCGGCCGTATTCTGGAAATTACCCCACCAGAGACATTCTTCACCACCCCGCAGACTGAACGCGCGCAGGCCTTCCTTGACCAGATGATCCGCTACTAACCCTCACACACGAGCAGTATCAAAAGTAAGATTTACAACATTTCAAACGAAATACCCGCTGGTTCATTATTAAATTGAAATGAAGTTATTACCCGGGCGGATGCTTCCGCCCTCGTAAACAGGGGGTTTTCATGACCAGCAGTTCTGTACTCACTTTCCTGGAACCGCTTTGTCCACTCCCCATCCGGTCAGCTGACCGGCTGTTTACGGCGTTCTCCCCCGTATCCTCATGGCAGCACTGGATGGCATCATGACATATTTTTCGCGCCCCCAGTTTTCCTCGGCACCGCGCGTTGCCCGTAGTGTTCGGCATCGTCTGGCCATGACAGCTTTGCTGCTCGGCTCTACAACCAGCTTGCCAGCGCTGGCGGCTTCTGTAGCAACACACGGCAAACCGGCCGCGCATCCAACCGCAACCCCGGTGCACCATACCGCACCCGTCCGTATGCGCCGCACACCGCACCACAGCACGTCCCCTGAAGATATTCAGGTTGTTCGCTCCCGCACGGCACGGTTCCATTCCCAAGCCGGCACCGTCAATGTCATGAGCGGTCAGGAACTGCGTGAACTGCACGTAGAAAGCCCCAAGGAAATTGCCGCCTTTACGCCCGGTGTTACCGCCGTAAACGCGACGTCTGGCAGCACGCCTATTTTCTCCATTCGTGGTGTTGGGCTGGATGACTATGTTGGCACAAACATGGGCGGCATCGGCATCTATCTGGATGGCATGTTTGCGCCCTATCCCGCGCTGTATAACGGGCAGATGCTCGACATTGAAAACGTGATTGTTGAAAAAGGCCCACAAGGTTTTGACATGGGTCGCAGCACCACGGGTGGCAGCGTCAACATTGAATCCGTCAAACCCTCTGATAAATTTGGCGGCTATCTGGACTGGGGCTACAGTAGCTACAATACCAATACCGGAAAATTTGCCGTCAACGTGCCTATTACCAAAAAAATATTCAACCGTACGGCGTTCAGCTACACTAAAGGCGATGGTTGGCAGCATGATCTGCACACAGACAAACGCTATGGCGCGCAAGATCTGTTGGCCATTCGTAACCTGACCAAATTTGTCATTGATGACAAATCATCTCTGCTGTTGAACATTCACTACACACGCGACCGTGGCACCCCCATGTCCCCACAGGATACGGACGGCGATGCCGTAAACGGTCTGGCAGACGGTACAATTGGTGTCGGCCCCAATGCGTATTATAACCGCGTCAATGTCGGGTCCAGCCGCGTCGGACGCAAGGAAGATGGCGGCGGTGTATCAGTCAATTACGAACATCTGTTCAATTTCGGTGTGTTTTCATCATCAACCGGTATTGATTTCTATCGTCGCAATACGTTTGACAACTACGACGGTGAAGCCGCGCAGGTTGCCGATTACCACTGGGATGATACCTATATTGCGCAATCGCATGACATGCACCTGCGCACCAATATTGGAAAAATCTTTCATCTGACCGTTGGTATCTACGAATCTTATGACAAGATTGACGGCACGTACACCAGCTATCGCGCCTTCCAGTTCGGTGTTCCGCAAGCCAATCTGGCTAACCATTTCTCGCAGCAGAATCTGTCAACGGGTGTCTATGTCAACACCGTAACCAACATTACCCATAATCTGGACTTCATTGCTGCAGGCCGGTTCTCTTACGATGAACGTGGTTTCCATGGCGGCACACGGGATGTTGACGGTATTTTCGGCGGAGTGCCGGGGGCAAACCTGTCATATTTGAACACCAGCCACAATTATCCACGGTTCACTGGCCGCGTTGGGCTGCGTTATCAGGTTGTGCCAGGCACCTATCTGTATGCCAGCATCTCCAACGGCTACAAGGCCGGAACCTATTTTGCCGCCCCTGTTTCTGCACCGCAGGCGCTTGATTACGTCAAACCTGAAAACCTGATTGCTTACGAAGTTGGTGTGAAGTCCAGCCTGTTTAAAAACCGTCTTTCGATCGAAGGCTCTTTGTTCGATTATGAATATCATAATCGTCAAACGCTGTTCGTGGCTGAAATGCCGGGTAACACTACGTCGCTAAGCCTCGGCCCCATTTCACGCGCAAGAACACGCGGGGGGGAACTGTCATCCACCCTGCATAACATTGTGCCTAACCTCGATCTACGCGGGTCATTTGCTTATCTGGATGCGCAGGCTATCAGCGCAGTCAACAATATTGGCGGCCTGCCGCTTCTTTCAAACGTCACGGCCCATTCCGCGTTGCCGTTCGCCCCGCGTTTCTCATGGAGCGCCGTGGCCCGCTACGGCGTAGATGTAAACCGTTATCGCGTCACATTGCAGGCCAGCTATACATGGAAAGACAACATGCTGGTGGCGTTGGGTGACCCGAATGGTAAAACCAACAAAATCAGTTCCATGGGCCTGCGTATGGAACTCTCCCCCAAAAGCAGCAAATGGACAGCTGCCGTCTATGTTGACAACATGCTGAACAAGCACGGCAACACCTACTCCTTTACCGGCAGTGACAACAGCCGTGCACAATATCTGCAAACCCCACGTTGGGTGGGTGTTGATCTGCACTATAATTTCTGACCCCTTACGCTCCATGCCTGCATCCACGCGGCATGGAGCCCCTTTCAGGATTATCTGATGCGACTGGATGTTTTTAAAACATTGTGGGGTGACTTCCGCCCCTGGACCGCTGCACTAGAAGACCTGAAACAGGCCGGTTTTACCGGTATTGAAGCCCGTATTCCGGCAACATTACAGGAAGCACAGCAGAACGCAGACATTCTGGCTGGCGAGAACATTCCCTATATCGCCATTGCCATGACGGGTGGCGGCGTCATCCCCCGCCAGTCTGCAAGTATTGAGGACCATCTGCACGATCTGCGCGCAGCACTAGAACGCGCTGCCTGCATGAAGCCGCGCTTTATTAACGTGCTGGGGGGGAACGACCGCTGGTCTGCCACGCAACAAGCAGATTTCATTAACCGCGCCCATGCAATCGGGCAGGATATGGGGCTGTTATGCAGTTTTGAAACCCATCGTTCGCGCATTTTGGCAACACCTTGGGTTACACTTGATGTTTTACCACATCTGTCTCCCGATGTTCTGTTTACCGCAGATATCAGCCACTGGGTTGTCAGTTGTGAACGACTGCTGGATGATCCGCTCGACGATTTCTCCGCTTTTCTTGATCGGGTGCACCACGTTCAGGCCCGCATAGGGTATGATCAGGGGCCACAGGTGCCACACCCTGCTGCGCCCGAACATGCTGCGGCCCTGCGTTTTCATCAGCATATCTGGGAACAGATATGGCAGGCGCAAAAAGCACGTGGCTATCAGGTCACAACACTAACACCAGAATGTGGGCCAGATGGTTATCTGCACACTTTGCCGTTCACCAATGCCCCGATTGCCGATTTGTGGAGCCTGAATGTCTGGATAGGCCAGACAGAGCAAGCCCATTTCAAACAGTTCATGACCCGCTGACCCTTACCGGAGACACAGACATGACCGAACAGACCCCAACGGCAGAACAGACTGAAACATTCACGTCCATCCCGGTGGTCAATATTGCCGGTTTATACAGTGAAAATCCGGAAGACCGTAAAGCCGTGGCGGAGGAACTGGGGCAGGCAGCACGCAATGTGGGCTTCCTTTATATCTCCGGCCATCAGGTTCCGGCTGATCTGATCAAGAATGTGCGCGAGGCCGCAAAGAACTTCTTTGCCCTGCCGTTTGATCAGAAAATGGAATACTACATTGGCACATCCGCAACCCACAAAGGTTTCGTACCCGAAGGGGAGGAAGTGTATGGTTCTGGCCGCCCAGACCATAAGGAAGCCTTTGACATCGGGTTTGAAGTGCCGTCCGATAATCCACTGGTAAAAGCTGGCACACCGTTATTAGGGCCCAATAACTGGCCGACCGTGCCGGGCTTCAAGGACGCTGCACAGGCTTACTACAAAGCCGTATTTGCTCTGGGGCGGACGCTGTTTCGGGGGTTTGCTCTGGCGCTTGATCTGCCTGAAACGTATTTTGACGATCACGCCAATTTCCCACCGTCCAAATTGCGTATGATCCACTACCCCTACGATGCGGAAGCACAGGATGCGCCGGGCATTGGGGCCCATACCGATTATGAATGCTTTACCATCCTGCTGGCAGACCAACCGGGGCTGGAAGTCATGAACGGCCATGGTGACTGGATTGACGCCCCCCCTATTCCCGGTGCGTTTGTTGTCAACATTGGTGATATGCTTGAAGTCATGACCGCAGGGGCGTTTGTGGCCACCGCCCACCGGGTGCGCAGCGTGAAGGAAGAACGATATTCGTTTCCTCTTTTCTATGCCTGCGACTATCATACCCAGATTCGACCACTGCCTGCCTTTGCAACCGGCAATCAGGATTACGAGACCATTACCATTGGCGAGCATATGTGGGCGCAGGCACTGCAAACCTACCAGTATCTTGCCCGCCGCGTGCAGGAGGGCACACTTTCCCTGCCTGACGGAGCACGCAAAACAGCAACCTTTGGCCATTTCAACCGGGCCAAATCCACACACTAACCCGATTGTGGATTTTTATTGATAACAGGACGTGTTTTGATGTCTCTTGCCCCTACAGCCACGACCGAACAGGAACTGCGCGAAGAACTGGCTGCCGCTTACCGCCTTATGGCGCATTTCAACATGACAGATCTGGTTTATACACACCTGTCTGTTCGTTTACCCGGTGAGCAGCATCGTTTTCTGGTCAACCCTTACGGGTTACTGTTTGAAGAAATTACAGCCAGCTCTCTGGTCATTGTCGATGCTGATGGCCAACCGAAGCAGGAAACAACATGGCCAGTTAACCCGGCTGGTTTTGTTATTCATTCTGCCATTCATCGTAGTCGGCCAGATGCAGCATGCGTCATGCATACGCACACGGTACCGGGCATGGTTGTTGCCGCACAGGATCAGAAAATCCTGCCGTTAAACCAGATGAATATTGAGTTTTATGGGGCTGTCGCTTTTCACAGTTACGAGGGCATTGCCGCAGATGACAATCTAAGCGAACGCGACCGTCTGGTGCGTGACCTTGGAACCCATTCGGCCCTTATTCTGCAAAATCATGGGCTGTTGACTGTGGGTGCGACCGTAGCGCAGGCGTTTTACCGTATGTATTATATGGAACAGGCCTGCCGTATTCAGATAGCGGCGCAGGCTACAGGCGTCCCCCTGCATATGCCATCAGAAGAAAAAATTCTTCGTACAAAAAAGCAGTTTGACGAAGATCCTGATCAGGGAAAACTTATCTGGCAGGCGCTACGGCGCAAACTGGACAGAGAGCAGCCAGATTACAAAAACTGACACCCTCTGCCTTTTCTGCTCCGGTATAACAACTGGAGCAGAGACACTTAGTCGCCTAGTGCAGCAGCACCCTGAAGGGCCACGGCAACAGCATGAACTGTTGCGGCAATACGGGCCGCAGTCTGTACGGCCTCTGCACTCAAGGCTTCACGCACAATTTTTTCGTGGCTGGTGACGCACAGATCACACCCGTTGATAACGGAGACAGCCAAAGACCACAGTTCAAAATCCGCTTTTTCGACACCGGGACGGCCAATAACGCTCATGCGCAATTGTGCTGGCATTTTTGCGTAATCACCGCCCGCCATGTGCACAAAGCGGTAATAGATATTGTTCATACCCATGATCGCAGCAGCAGCTTTAGCAGCACTCAACGCTTCTGGGGAAAGCTTGTCGCCAAATTCTGCAACAATCGCTTTTGTGACCTCATCATTACGAGATGCAATGGCGGAGACAACAAAGGTACCAGCAAGCTGCTGCGGGGTCAGCGTGATATCATTGGCGAGCGAGCCGAGGTTCAGCCTCAGATCCTTCGCATAGTCGGGAAGACGATCCTTCAGGGAGTCAATGGACATCAGATAATCCGTATGAAAAGGGGGAGGAAAAACAGGGAAGGCGTCAGCCACCCTTTGCCAGACATTTGCCCAGCTACATCACCAGACCACGCCCCACCGCTCTTGTTCAGGGCGATACCGGCTGTCGGGTCAGACACATTGTTTGGGTTGGCCCACAAAGGCTGAATGTACGCCACAGGGAGGCATCGCCCCCTGTGGGAACATCCGCCAGACCAGATCCGTTTTGGGTCTGATCTGGCGGTTCGTCATCTAAAGATCAGACTTTGATGAAGTCGTCACCCTGTTTCCAGTTACAGGGGCACAGTTCATCGCTCTGCAGACCGTCGAGAATACGCAGGATTTCCTGCGGGTTACGGCCAACAGACAGATCATTGACGGACACGTGGCGGATGATGCCCTGCGGATCAACCACAAAGGTTGCGCGCAGTGCCACACCAGCGTCTTTCGCCATAACGCCCGTGCCTTCGGTCAGCTCACGCTTGATGTCGGCCAGCATCGGGATCGGCAGATCCTTCAGGTCGTCGTGGTGCAAGCGCCAGTTCAGGTGAACGAACTCGCTGTCGATAGAAACGCCATAAACAACGGCATCACGGTCAGCAAAGTCTTTGGCCAGTTTGCCAAACGCCACGATTTCAGTCGGGCAGACAAACGTGAAGTCTTTCGGCCAGAAGAAAACAATCTTCCACTTACCAGCGTCAGATTTGTCAGAAATCTGAACGAACTGGCCTTTAAGGCCTTCTGCACCACCGGGAACGGCGGTCAGATCAAAGCTTGGGAACTTATCGCCAACAGTCAGCATAAGCTTGCTCCTTGTTATTGGGCACATGCTACAACGGCACACAGGCACCGCTGTCTGGACAGTATGTATGGCGCGACACGTCCATTCATGCCAATGAATATTTTATATTAAAACAATCGGAATGATCGATTAACCGTCCAGACACTGTGCCCTAAAACAGAATCATGCCTACCGCGCCCTAGCCAGCCATAAACCGTAAGGTCTGCCATGCTTCCTCTGCCATCAGCCCAGCAGCTTCGTTATCTTATCGCGCTGTCAGAACTACGCCATTTCGGGCGGGCGGCGGCAGCCTGTGCAGTAACCCAATCGACCCTGTCAGCAGGGATTATGGCGCTTGAACGCCAGCTTGATGCGCAATTGCTTGATCGCACAGTGGGTAAGAAAGTTGTTTTTACCCCACTGGGGCACGAAATCGCGCAAAAAGGGCGGCAGGCGTTAGAAGCACTGGAAGCCGTGCCCCAACTGGCTGCTGCGGCGCGCACCCCCCTGACCGGCCCCATGCGGATTGGCATTATTCCCACCATTGGCCCGTTTCTGATCGAACCGCTGGTCAAGATCATCCGCGCACGTTTTCCACAGATTGTTCTGTCATTGACGGAAGACACAACTGAGCATCTGCTTGAAAAACTGTCTCTTGGCCGGTTGGACATGCTGGTTCTGGCCATGCCATGCCTGTGTGATGGCACGGAAACCCTGCCCCTGTGGCGTGACCCATTTCAGGTTATCATGCCTGACAACCACCCGCTGGGAAAACTGGCCCATGTGCCGGTAGAACGGCTGGAAGACCAGCAGATGGTCATGATGGAAGATGGCCACTGCCTGCGTGAACAGACTCTGGCAGTGTGCCGTCAGGGCCGAAGCTGGGATAGTTCGGACGGAGAAGGCGACTCCACATTCACCGCTACATCCCTACACACCATGGTCGATATGGTTGAACTTGGCCTTGGCATTGGGGTTGTGCCGTCACTCGCCATAGAAAACGGGCTGCTGGAAAACCATAATGTAAAGGCCCGTCCTTTATCTGGCGGCCCTGTGTGGCGCACAATCGGGCTGGCCTGGCGGCCACGCTCACCCCGCTCGGCTGATTTCCAGACCCTGGCAAAAGCGTTTGACACTCTTGCCCCTACTGCTCAGGCTACGCGGGTGGCCGATAGTTCGCTTTGAGTAAAGAATGCAGGCTGTGTTGCCAAAAAAGCAGCAAAACAGCGGTGCACAGAAAGAAATCGCGCCAAAACAGGGTGTGAAACATTGACTCGTACTGGCTGGGCCGGTATGTGCCCACACAACTTGTTTCCAGTTCCATTAAAGCATCGGCGGAGTAAGACGGGCCATGAAAATCAGAAACAGCCTGAAATCGGCCAAGGTGCGCGATAAAGATTGCCGTGTCGTACGGCGTCGCGGCCGGGTTTACGTTATCAACAAGAAGAACCCCCGCATGAAAGCCCGTCAGGGCTGATCCATGTCGTCTCCGGCCTTTCCTGGCTGGCTTTTGACGCATGACATGTGCGCAACCCGTTTTTCCGCCAGCCGGAGAAACGGGTTTTTGCGTATGAAGCCGTTATGTCTGGCTCTGTCATTAGCCAGCGCTGGTGTCAGCTTAACCAGCATCACAGTTCAAGCAGCGCCCACTGCTCCCAAACCGGCGGCTCCCAGCACTACGGCACCTGACCAGCACGGTCCCAAGCAGCCTGATTCTGCGGCTAACCAGACGCCTGCCAGCACCACAACGCCTGACGGCAAGCCGCACGGGCAAAAAGCCAAGAAACTCACCGTTGAGGAACAGATTACTCAACTGGCTGAACAACTGGCCCACGCCAAAACACCCGAAGAAGCCCACGCGCTGGAAACCATGTTGGAGAGCCTGCGGTCTGGCCATTTATCACCGACCACACAGCTTTTGCTCCGCCGGGCACAGAAAGATCTGGCTACTGAAAAACCGGATGATGCTGTGGAAGATCTTGGTGATGCCATTGCGCTTCAGCCCGACCAATCCATTCTCTGGCGCTCTCGGGCACAGATGCGGCTGGCAGCGGGGGATTTTGCCGGGTCTGTAAAAGATCTGGGGGAAGCCCTTCAGCGTGACCCAAAGGACGCGCAGGCCTGGGCATTGCTGTCAACGGTTGAAGAGCACCGCAAGGACGGACCAGCGGCTCTGAAAGCCTGGCAGAAAGTTCTGGAACTCAACCCCATGGCAGACAAAAACCATAAACATCTGGACGCACTGCACATCAAGGCTTTTGGTCAGCCCACCTAAAGGGTGCCGCCGCCTTTTCCACACCACGCTTAATACGCGTTCGTTACAGCCTGCTCTGACAGTCTGCGCTCCATGGCGCTTAGGCCTGCCGATTCTCGATCAGGCTTTTGCGAATTTTCCGGCCTCGTTCAATACGATCAACAATATAGTCTTCATCGCCCCACCGAATAGCGCGGGCCATGGCCTGCGCATCTTCCATGAAGCGGGCCAGCATCTCCAGCAAAGCATCCCGATTCAGCAGGAAAATATCGCGCCACATAATGGGGTCTGACGCTGCAATACGGGTAAAATCCCGAAAACCAGACGCCGCAAAATCCAACACCTCAGACCGGGTTTCATCCGCCAGATCATCCGCAGTGCCACAAATAGTGAAGGCCAGCAGATGCGGCAGATGGCTAACCATTGCACAGACGCGATCATGATGAGCGGGTGCCATCTCCCGCAACCGCGCACCGCACCGCTCCCACAAGGTTCGCACGGCTTTCACGGCGTCAGCAGGGGTAGACTCCAATGGGGTCAGCAAACACCAGCGATCTTCAAACAACGTCGCAAAACCAGCATCTGGCCCGGAAAACTCCGTCCCTGCCATGGGGTGAGCCGGGACATACGGGACATCTGGTCGCAGATAAGGGGTAATTGCTTCGATAACGGAAACCTTGGTTGACCCAACTTCGGTCAAAATAGCGCCGGGACGCATGGCAGGCAGTACAGAAGCCGCCACCGGGCCCATTGCGCCAACAGGCACACACAGCATGACGCAGTCAGCCACTACCGCAGCCTGGGCCGCATCGGTCGTGACCTCATCAGCGATTCCAAGTTCCGCCACGCGGGCACATACCTCGGGGGAAATATCAACCGCGATAACCCGACGGGCCAGCGTGCCATATTCCTTGGCGCGACGCAGCACGGAGGACCCGATCAGCCCCGGACCAACAACCACCAGCGTATCAAACACCGGCGCTATTTCCTCGGCCGAGGGGACGGGGGCTCTGTCTGGAGCACAGGCGGCGGTGTCCATTCCCTTATTCCTTCACCACAGATGAACCGGGGCTGTAGGGAGGAATATCCGGCTTTACCGATGCACTCACACTGGGGGTGCGCAGCCCCCGCATTTCCATGAACTGCCACAGCAACAGGACGGGAATACCAATTGCGAGCTCCCGCCCACGACGCAGCAGGGACAGGCCGAGCGAAACCGAGGAATCGATGCCAAACGTGTGGCCCAGTGCCATGTAAGCGCCTTCCTGCACACCCAAGCTGCCGGGCACCAGAAACCCAAGTGACATGACCGCGCACGTCACGCCTTCAATCGCTACGGCATTCGGCAGACTAAGCGGCGCGCCCAGAAAGCCCGCTGTCAGCCACAACATCCCCGCGCTGCCCAACCACCCCGCAAGATGATAGGTTGCAGACAGGCAGATACGGCCGGGGTGGCTCCAGACCTGCTCCATCCGCTCCTGCACATCATCCGCGCCGTTCAGGACGCTATCGTGCCACTGGGAGGCCAGACTGCGGGTAAACATCCCTCCGAACCGCCGGAAAATATGGCCACCATGCTTCTGGGTCCAGATAAAGCCGGCCGTGCCCGCAATCAGAAAAACCGCACCGATAATCACCGGCATGACAAACGGGCTGTTGCGTTGGTGCGCCACCAAAAACGCAACCCCAAGCAACACGAACGCGACCTGCCCCATAACCTCGGTGGTGATATCCACCAGATTGGCGCATGCGGCTTCGGGCAGATCAATCTGCCGGGACTTCCGGCCATGTAGCCCATGGCCGGAACACGTTGCGCGAATCCCGATCACAATGCCCCCAAGCTGGGAGAAAGGCAGACAGGTGGCTGCGGCGTCCCGCACCATGCGCGCGCCCAGCAGGCGAAGGTATCCGATCTCGGGCACAGCCGCATGCCAGGCCAGACCCAGCACGCCATCCACTACCAACTGACAGCATACCATCAGAAGGAAGCCGCCCAGACCAATACGCATGACAGCATGCACAACGGACCCAACGCCGCTCCATGCCATAGCTGCAGTAATGGCCACCAGGCCTAACAAAGTCAGAAAAATTGTAAGCTTCTTCAAGGGCTAAGCTCTGTCTGCCGGAGATACTCACCTGATGCGCCGTATGCCCAAAAGCACACGGTTCATCCAGCGGGGTGTGGTCGCAAGTGACCGATCACTTACACCAGCACAGGGTCTGGCGCCACCGTGGGTGTCAGGATAAAGAAACAATCCAGCTTTTCGGGTTCAGGCCCATCACCCTTATACCCTTGTGGGAGCGCACTTTTATGACCGCTTATACGCTCGTAACCGGCGCAACAGGTTTTGTTGGGTCTGCTGTTGCCCGCACCCTGCTGGAACGCGGACACACCCTGCGGCTTATGGTGCGCGAAGGCAGTGACCGCCGGAATATTGCCGATATCCCGGCTGAACTGGTCGAGGGCGATCTGTCCCGCCCGGATACCTTTGCCCGCGCGGTAGAAGGGTGCCGCTATGTGTTTCATGTTGCTGCCGATTACCGCCTGTGGGTGCCTGACCCTGCCCCCATGATGACCGCCAATGTCGAGGGTACACGATTGCTGATGCTGGCCGCCCAGAACGCCGGAGTGGAGCGGATTGTCTATTGCTCCTCCGTTGCGGCACTGGGCTTGATTGGCGATGGCACGGAATCCGACGAAAACACACCGGTGCAGGAACACGGTGTGATCGGTATCTATAAGCGGTCAAAATATCGTGCGGAGCAGGAAGTGCTGCGCATGGTGCGTGAAAACAACCTGCCCGCAGTCATTGTAAATCCCTCCACCCCTGTTGGGCCACGGGATATCAAACCCACCCCCACCGGGCAGATGATTCTGGATTGCGCGGCTGGCCGTATGCCCGCTTATGTCGATACAGGCGTGAACATTGTGCATGTGGACGACGTGGCAGAAGGCCACGCCCTTGCCCTTGAACGCGGCGTCATTGGCGAAAAATATATTCTGGGAGGTGAAAACTTCCTGTTGAGAGACCTGTTCGCCATGGTTTCTGAAATTGCGCATGTGCCCCCTCCGCGCATCAGCCTGCCGCAAGGTGTCATCTGGCCAGTTGCTGTGGTGTCTGAATGGCTATCACGCAGCTTCGGGTTCTCGCCCCGCGTCACACGCGAAATGCTGGCGATGTCACGCAAGAAGATGTTCTTTTCTTCAGAAAAAGCCATCACGGAACTGGGCTATGCGCCCCGCCCCGCCCGCAAGGCCGTAGAGGACGCCATTACGTGGTTCCGTAACAATGGAATGCTGAAATAAGGAGGCCGGGGGATGATTTTCGGGCTGGCCGTTCTTTCGGCACTCATCTGGTTCGGGCTCATGTTTTTCCATGGGTCCTTCTGGCAGGGCGGCCCTATTCTTCGCCCCTCCAGCCCGCAGAAAAGCCCGGCGGATATCGCGCCTGATGTCACGGTCATTATCCCGGCGCGTGATGAAGCAGAATCCATCCAGACAGCCCTTGGCTCCCTGCTGGCGCAGGATTACCCCGGCAAGCTGTCCCTCATTCTGGTCAACGACCGCAGCGAGGATAATACTGGTGCATTGGCCCGCAGCCTGCCTGACCCCAAAGGCCGCCTGACTGTTCTGGACGGTGCTGACCCCGCCCCCGGCTGGAGTGGCAAGCTATGGGCTGTCGCACAGGGCGTGGCCGAAGCCCGCCGGCGTCAGGAGACCAACCGGGGTTATATCCTGTTCACGGATGCAGACATTGTTCATGCTCCGGCCCATGTTTCCACTCTTGTTGCCAAAGCCCAGACCGATGCCCTGCATATGGTCTCTGAAATGGTGGAGCTTCAGTGCGAAAGCCTGCCAGAACGGGCGCTGGTCCCTGCGTTTGTGTTCTTTTTCGCGCTGCTCTACCCCTTCGCAAAGGTCAATGACCCCAAAAGCCTGACAGCCGGCGCTGCGGGGGGCACCATTTTGGTACGCCGTGATACACTGGCTGAAATTGGCGGAATCGAAGCCCTCAAGGGTGCGCTGATTGATGACTGCACACTGGCGCGCTGCATCAAACAGGCAGGCGGCCGCCTGTATCTGGGCCATTCCTGTCTGGCAAAATCCATCCGCCCCTACCCGCACACCAGCGACGTCTGGCGCATGATCACACGCACCGCCTATGTGCAGCTTCGGTTTTCACCGATTCTTCTGGTGCTGACTGTACTGGCCATGCTGGTGGTCTGGGTTGCCCCCGGCGCTATTGCCCTTCTGGCCCATGGCCCTGCGCGCTGGGTCGGTTTGGCAACATGGCTGGTATCAGTCGGGTCGTTTCTGCCCACATTGCGCCGTTTCCGGCTGTCGCCCCTGTGGGCGCTGACACTGCCGTTTGTGGCTCTTTTTTATACGGCAGCAACCGTGGGCTCGGCCATCAATCATTATTGCGGGCGCGGCGTGGTCTGGAAAAACCGGGCCTATACAGATGCAATCCCCAATGATGGCCGCACAAACCCAGCTGACCTGACACCCTCACACCCTCAACCGAGTCGGCCCCGACACCAAGGCACCGGTAGCGGCCAGTAAGAGACCCGACATTACGCGACCTTAGCAGCTTCGCCCCACCCGACTATGCCCACAGGGAACAGGTGGGAGTAGGCATGCCAGATCAGAGCGTGTAAAGCTCCGCCCTATGATAGCCAATCACGCAGAACCCAGCATGACTGAACCATCTTCTGTATGGGGAAAAGCTGACGTTTCCTCTGGCAAGGGAGCATCAGATGAAAACTTTCCAGTCGGATCGTTCCTGATCAGCAAAGCCCTGCGCCCGCATGTTCATGCCTATTACGCCTATGCACGCGTGATTGATGATATTGCTGACTGCGAAACCCTGACCCCGGACGAAAAGCTGGCTCGCCTGAACGCCATGGAAGATGTGCTGTTGGGCAAGCGCGAAGCCATTATGCGGCCAGACTCCATGAGCGCTGCGGTTTTACGCGCATCCTTGACGCGTACAGGGGTTCCGTTTGAAACCGCGACAGATCTGATTATTGCGTTTCGGGATGATTCCCGTGGCGTCGAATACAAAACCTGGGACGACCTGCTGCATTACTGCAAATATTCAGCAAACCCGGTCGGTCGTTTTCTGATTCACCTGCACCGGGAAAGTGCAAACGCCTTTGCCGCGTCTGATGCCCTGTGCACATCGCTTCAGATTCTCAATCATTTGCAGGATTGCCAGAAAGACCTGCAACGCTTGAATCGCTGCTATATGCCATCAGACATGATGGCTCTGGCAGGCGTCACGCAGGATGATCTGCTGGCTGGCCGCACAAGCCCGCGTCTGCGCCGTGTGTTCAACACCTTGCTTGATGGCGTGGATGACCTGAACACTCAGGCCTCTGCGTTACCCACCCATATTCAGGACCGCCGGTTCCGTATGGAATGTGCTGCAATTGTTGAACTGGCCAAACGCCTGACGCTGCGCCTGCGCCGGGAAGACCCGCTGGCCGGGCGCGTTGCCCTGAAACGGGCAGATGCCTTGCATGCAGCCGGTGCGGCCCTGCGGGCGTGGTCTTGAGCTTTCCCATTTCGGGAAGTGCTGTAAAAGACCGTGTTTCAGATAACCATGAACAGACAGGTGGAAAGCGCGTGACAGCCGAAGACATCCAGACGCATGACAAGCCAACCCCGCTTGGGTGTGATCCGGCAGATCTGGCCTGGGTGGAAAGCACCGTAAAACAGGCTGGTACGTCCTTTGCCGCTGGTATGCGCATTCTGCCGCCCATGCGCCGTTATGGCATGTACGCCATTTACGCCTTCTGCCGCGTGGTGGATGACATTGCCGACGGCAGCGAACCAATGGAAGAACGCAAGGCAGGTCTTGAAGCATGGCATGCCCGCATAGCCGACCTGTATGACGGCAAAGCGCAAGACCCGCTTGACCGCGTGCTGCTGGCCACCATCCGCTTCTTTTCCCTGCGTCAGGCTGACTTTGATGCCGTCATTGACGGTATGATCATGGACGCCGAAAACACCATTGTCGCCCCAGACGAAAAAACGCTTGATCAATATTGTGATCGTGTTGCTTCAGCCGTGGGCCGCCTGTCTGTGCGTATCTTTGGCGACAGTTCAGAAGAGGCTGATAAAGTGGCCTTCCATCTGGGGCGTGCCTTACAGATTACCAACATCCTGCGCGATATTGCCGAAGATGCTGCCCGCGGCCGCCTGTATCTGCCCGCAGACCTGCTGACCCGTTTCAACGTCCCGCACGACCCCATCAAGGCCCTGTCTGCACCCGGCCTGCAAAGTGTAGCCACTATTCTGGCAGCCCGCGCGCAAGACCACTTCCGCTCTGCCTTTGCCACCATGCGGAAATGCAACGGCAAGGCCATGCTGCCTGCCCGCATTATGGGTGCCAGCTACGAGGCCATTCTGGTGGCCCTGCGCAAACGGGGCTGGGCAAGCGCTGACCTGCTCAATCGCCCCCATACCAGCAAGCTGGGCAAGATTTTCTGGCTGACAGCCTCCTACCTTCCATAATAGCAGGCACAAGGCAGACAGACATGGCAGGTACCCTGCATATTATTGGCGGCGGCATGGCCGGACTGGCCGCAGCGGTAGAAGTTGCGGGTTCAGGCAAGAAAGTCGTGCTGCATGAAGCCGGACGGGCCTGTGGGGGCCGCGCGCGCTCCTATGAAGACCGTCAGCTTGGCTGCCGCATTGATAATGGCAACCATCTATTGCTGTCTGCCAACAAAACCGTATTCCGCTATCTGGCCATGACAGGGGCAACCGACACCCTGACCGGCCCGGAAGAACCAATTTTCCCATTTGTTGATCTGGCTGAAGACGCCCGCTGGACACTCGATCTGTCACGCGGCCGCGTGCCGTGGTGGGTCTTTCAGCCTCATCGCCGCGTGCCCGACATGCGCGTGATCGAACTCCTCAGCCTGAAAAAGCTGATGGATGCCGGGGAAGACCAAACCGTATCAGAATGTCTGCTGCCGGGCGCGCTTTCGCGTCGGCTGCTTGAACCCTTCGCCATTTCTGCGCTCAATACCTCCTGCGAGACAGGGAGTGCGGCTTTGCTTGGGGCTGTCGTGCGCGAATCCCTGTCACTTGGCGGCAAAGCCTGTGTGCCGTGGTATGCGCGTGAAGGTCTTTCTGAATCACTGGTTGACCCGGCGATTGCGCATTTACAGATTATGCAGGCCGAAATCCGGACCCAAAGCCGCATTGGCGGTCTGGACATAGACCGCGGCCGTGTCACCGCGCTGCACGGGCCGGAGGGGGCCATCCCCCTTACGGATGAAGACTGTGTCATTCTGGCGGTCCCTGCCCCCGTTGCCTCCAGCCTGTTAGCGAACCGTGTGGCCGGTTTCAGCGCGCCCGATGCCTTTGAGAGCATTCTGAACCTGCATTTCCGTCTGAATGACGCACCTCGCCCAATGGGGTCATTCGCCAAAAGCGGCTTTATGGGGCTGGTTGGCAGCATCGCGGAATGGGTGTTTCTGCGCGATAATATCCTGTCTGTTACGGTCAGTGCAGCAAACCGCTTTGCAGATCAGGACCAAGACGCCCTGGCCAGCACAATCTGGCACGATGTGCGCCGCGCCTGTGACCCTGTTCTGGCAGAAGCCCTGCCCCTGACGCCCCCCCAGCAAAGAGTGGTGTGGGAAAAACGTGCGACCTTTGCCGCAACCCCAGACCAGAACCGTCTGCGCCCCGGCGCAGCAACGTCTCTGGTCAATCTGGCGCTGGCGGGTGACTGGACGGCAACAGGTTTGCCCGCCACATTAGAAGGCGCAATGCGATCTGGCGTGCGTGCCGTGCATACATTGGGGCTACGCAGCCCTGTATGATGTGTGCCGCCAGACTATTCTGACCCAACGCTGAAACCAAAAAGGAACAATCGACATGGCCGCTGATGGCAGCGCTTTTTCAGATACCACCGTGTCCAGGGAGACACTGGATCGCGCAGTCAAAAACGCTCATGCCGCATTGGGCAAACGCCAGCAGGCCGATGGCCACTGGGTGTACGAGCTTGAAGCCGATGCGACCATCCCGGCAGAATATGTACTGCTTGAACATTATCTCAACCGCATTGATGACGGGCTACAGCAGAAAATTGGCAATTATCTGCGTCGCACCCAAAGTGCAGACCACAATGGCTGGGCTCTGTACCACAACGGCAAGTTTGACCTTTCAGCCTCTGTGAAAGCCTATTTCGCGCTGAAAGCGATCGGGGATGATATCAACGCCCCCCACATGCAGCGCGCGCGTGAAGCCATTCATGATCATGGTGGCGCAGAACGCACAAACGTGTTTACCCGCTGCCAGATGGCGCTGTTTGGTGATGTGCCATGGCGCGCCACACCGGTTATGCCGGTTGAACTGATGTTGCTGCCGCGCAAAGCATTCTTTTCTATCTGGAATATGTCTTACTGGTCACGCACGGTCATTGCGCCCCTGCTGGTGCTTGCCGCGCTGCGCCCGATTGCCATCAACCCCCGGCAGATTCACATTCGGGAACTGTTCGTGACACCACCGGAAGCCGTCAAGGACTGGATTCGTGGTCCTTACCGCTCGGTCTGGGGTCGCGCCTTCAAAGGGCTTGATGCTGTTCTGCGCCCTGTTCTGCCATTTATCCCGACCAAAACGCACGAGAAGGCTATCAAGGCTGCCATCGATTTCATTGAACCCCGCCTGAACGGCGAAGACGGGCTTGGTGCCATTTACCCCGCTATGGCCAATGTCGTGATGATGTATCGTGCTCTGGGTGTGCCGGATGAAGATCCGCGCGCTGTCACCGCATGGAAAGCAGTCCAGAAACTACTGGTTATCAAGGATGATGAAGCCTACTGCCAGCCGTGCGTGTCCCCCATTTGGGATACGGGGCTGTCCGGGCATGCCATGCTTGAAGCCGCATCTGGCCCCAACGGCATTCAGCCTGAAGAAACACTGATCGAACTGCGGAAAGCCAGCGCATGGCTGCGTGATAAGCAGATTCTTGATGTTGAAGGGGACTGGGCCATCAACAAACCCGGTCTGGCACCAGGTGGCTGGGCGTTCCAATACGGCAACGACCATTATCCGGATGTGGATGACACGGCTGTGGTCGGGATGTTGCTCCACCGTGAAGGCGACCCTGCGAACGCCGAGGCACTGGCACGCGCCCGCCAGTGGATTATTGGCATGCAAAGCACCAATGGGGGCTGGGGTGCCTTTGATATCGATAACGACAAGGAATTGCTGAACCACATTCCGTTTTCAGACCACGGGGCACTTCTTGACCCTCCGACAGCGGATGTTACGGCGCGCTGCATTTCTTTTCTGGCGCAGCTTGGCAACCCGGAAGACCAGCCAATCATTGACCGGGCCATTGAATATCTGCGCAAGGATCAGGAAGAAGATGGTTCCTGGTTTGGTCGATGGGGCACAAACTACATTTACGGAACGTGGTCCGTGCTTTGCGCCTTCAACGCTGCCGGGATATCGCATGATGACCCGGCTGTTGTGAAGGCCGTGGAATGGCTGCGTTCTGTTCAGCGGCCGGAAGGCGGCTGGGGTGAAGGCTGTGAATCATATGAAGGCGGCGCACACGGCACCTATGGTGAAAGCCTGCCCTCACAGACAGCATGGGCCGTGTTGGGCATGATGGCCGCAGGCCGCCGTGATGATCCAGCCGTGTCACGGGGTATCGCGTGGCTGGCTGAACAGCAGGACGATAACGGCGAATGGCATGAAGACCCATACAACGCCGTTGGCTTCCCGAAGGTGTTCTACCTGCGGTACCACGGTTACAAGCAGTTCTTCCCGCTGATGGCCATGGCGCGTTATCGCAATCTGGAAAGCAGCAATACCCGCCGGGTGGCCTTCGGGTTCTAAAGGGGTTTTATGTCACACTCTGCTCAGCCTTCCCCGCACAAACCGGGAATTCTGGTTGGCCTGAAGGCCGAAGCCAAATTCATCCGACAGGTTTTTCCACGTGCGGCTATTGCCGCAAGTGGGGCAACCCGTGCCGGGGCACAGCGGGAAGCCGCCCGACTGGCAGCCTGTGGGGCTGACTGCCTGCTGTCTTTCGGGCTGGCCGCAGGGCTTGACCCTGCCCTGCCTGCAGGCACGCTGATTGTGCCAGACAAAGTATCGGCATGGGGTACCCTCTATAATACAGACCCAACCCTGCGGCATATTCTGGGTGCGAGCCAGACAGGCGTGAATGGCGGCGCGTTACTGCACAGTGATACCGTTGTTCTAAATGCTGCTGACAAAGCTTCTCTCTTTGCTGAATCACAGTGCAAGGCACTGGATATGGAAAGCGGCTTTCTCGCCCGCGTGGCGGATGAAGCTGGTCTGCCCTTTGCTGTGTTGCGTGTGGTGTGTGACCCTGCAACGCGGTCCCTTCCCGCCATTGCGGGCACCGTTCTGTCACCCGATGGGGGCCTGAAGGTTGGGGCACTGCTGGGTTCTCTACTCCGTCACCCCGGCCAGATTCCGGGCCTGATAAAACTGGGGCAAGACGCCGGACGCGCCCGTACCGCCATGCAGCAGTTTCTGACCAAACAGCAGACACTCCCTGCCTTTACGCAGCTAATCGGCTAATTCAAACGCGCTGATTACCCTCGCACAGCCCCAAAACTGGTCTGCTTGTTTACAGGCTCTGCATGACGTTTTTTTGAAAAAATCACGCTCAGTGCGCCGTATCAATAACGGATAGGCAGAGTTACCGTTATCCTTATAGGGTCTCATCCGCCTTATAACGAGAAGGGAAACCGGGGTGTCAGACGTCATACTGGCTTTTAACTGTGGTTCGTCCAGTCTGAAATTCACCTTGTTTCAGCTTGATACCACAGATGGCGCGCCATCCGTGCTGGCTCATGGCGCTGTTGAAACAACGCCTGATGCGCCGCGTTTCCATGCAACGGCCAGCAACGGCACAGTTCTGGCTGATCAGACATGGGCACATCCGGATGCTCCCACTGCATCCGCCCCGTTTTCTCTTGGCCCATTGTTTGAGTGGATAGAAAGCCATCTAGCTGGCGGAAAAATTATCGCGGTTGGGCATCGGGTTGTGCATGGCGGCCCGCATTTTATTTCACCCGTGCTCATCACGCCTGACATTCTGGCAGAACTGGAAAAGCTGACTCCGTTTGCCCCATTGCACCAACCCGTTACCCTAGCCCCTATCAAAGTCATTGCTGCGGAACGCCCATCGCTTCCCCAGATTGCCTGTTTTGACACTGGCTTTCACCACACCATGCCCGCCATCGCACATCTGCTGCCGATACCCCGTCATTATGAAGATGTGGGTGTCAGACGGTATGGGTTTCATGGCTTGTCTTATGCTTACATTGCCTCCCGCCTGCCAGAGCTGGACCCCAAACTGGCACAAGGGCGCGTCATTGTGGCGCATCTGGGTAGCGGAGCCAGCCTGTGCGCCCTGAAAAACGGAAAAAGTGTTGAAACAACAATGGGGTTTTCTGCACTTGATGGTCTCATGATGGGCACCCGATGCGGTGCCATAGACCCCGGCGTTTTACTGTACATGATGCAGGAAGAAGGAGCAGGCTGGCACACGATTGTTGATACGCTTTACCATCATTCCGGTCTGTTAGGTGTGTCAGGCGTTGCCGCAGACATGCGCTCCCTGCGCGAGCATGTGGCCGAACAAACCTCACAGGCCGCTAATGCGCGTGAGGCGCTTGATCTGTTTGCTTACCGTGTGGTGCGTGAAATTGGCGCACTAACTGCGCTACTTGGGGGACTGGATGGTCTGATTTTCACGGCGGGAATAGGCGAACATGATGCCGCCCTCCGGTCGGAAGTGTGCTCTGCCCTGCGCTGGCTTGGTATAAGACTGGACACGAACGCCAACCAGCAACACGCCCCTGTCATCAGCACATCAGACAGCGCCATCATCGTTCGGGTCGAACCAACCAATGAAGAACTGATGATCTGCCTGAATGTTCTCCAGACAGCGCCAAACCTGACACAGCAGCCCTAACCACAATGCCCCATTGGGTACCGCAGAAGCCGTTATCAAACCTTTCCCGCCCAAGCTGACCATGACATCTGAAAGGACGTTGTTCACATGAGCACCCACTCCCTTCCCGCTCCACTTTCAGCCAATGATCTGACCCTGTTCAACAAATGGTGGCACGCGGCCAATTATCTGTCTGTCGGGCAGATCTATCTTCTGCGCAACGCCTTGCTGCGCGAACCGCTAAAACTGGACGATGTCAAAAAACGGCTGCTGGGCCACTGGGGTACAACGCCGGGCCTGAATTTTATCTGGCTGCATCTGAACCGTATTATCCGTGAGCAGAACCACGACATTCTCTTTATTGCCGGTCCCGGCCACGGTGCCCCCGGACTGATTGCCTCCACATGGATGGAAGGCACCTACACAGACTATTTTCCCGATGTCACACAGGATGAGGAAGGCATGACCCGCCTTTTTCGTCAATTTTCGTTCCCCGGCGGTATTCCCAGCCACGCGGCAGCCACCACCCCCGGCTCCATTCATGAAGGGGGCGAACTTGGTTATTCTCTCTCGCACGCGTTTGGGGCTGCGTTTGACAACCCGGATCTGATTGTTGCCTGCGTCGTCGGGGATGGAGAAGCCGAGACCGGACCTCTTGCAACATCGTGGCATTCAAACAAGTTTCTTGACCCGAAAACAGATGGGGCCGTGCTGCCCATACTGCATCTGAATGGCTACAAAATTGCCAACCCGACTGTTCTGGCACGCATTCCCAAACAGGAACTCCGTGATCTTCTGAAAGGTTATGGGTATGAGCCAATTTTTGTCGAGGGCCATGATCCTGACCCCATGCATCAGGCCATGGCCACCGCTATGGATCACGCTTTTGCCCAGATCCGTACCATTCAGGAAAACGCCCGCACACACAATGACACCCAGCGCCCCACATGGCCCATGATTGTGCTGCGCAGCCCCAAAGGATGGACAGGCCCTAAAACAGTTGATGGCCTACGCACCGAAGGGTTCTGGCGGTCCCATCAGGTGCCGGTCGATCATATGAATAAACCCGGCCATCTGGCTGTGCTGGAAGACTGGATGCGGTCTTACAAGCCCGCAGACCTGTTTGATGAAAATGGCTGCCTGAACGCTGACATTGCGGCACTTGCCCCCAAGGGCAACAAACGGATGAGCGCCACCCCCCATGCCAATGGCGGTGCGTTGATGCGGCCATTGCGTCTGCCAGACTTTCAGGCGCATGCCGTTGAACTGACAGCCCCCGGCCAGACCATTGCAGAATCAACCCGTATATTGGGCAACTGGTTGAAAGATGTCATGGCTGCAAATGCGGAAAGTCGAAACTTCCGGGTCGTTTCACCGGACGAAAACAATTCAAACCGTCTGAACGCGGTGCTGGATGTTACCAATCGTGCCTGGAACGCGGAAACCTACCCGTATGATGACCATCTGGCCCCAGACGGGCACGTAATGGAAATTCTAAGCGAGCACACATGTCAGGGGTGGCTTGAAGGCTATTTGCTGACAGGCCGCCACGGCTTCATGTCGTGTTATGAAGCCTTCATCCATATTGTTGATTCCATGGTGAACCAGCATGCAAAATGGTTAAAAACAGCAGCAGAAACCGAATGGCGACGCCCCATTGCGTCCCTGAATTATTTGCTGACATCGCATGTCTGGCGGCAGGACCATAACGGCTTCAGCCATCAGGACCCCGGCTTTCTGAACCATATGGTAAACAAGAAACCTGAGACGGTGCGTATCTATCTGCCGCCGGATGCCAATACGCTGCTATGTGTTGCAGATCACTGCCTGCGCAGCCGGGACCGCATCAATGTGATTGTTGCAGGCAAACAGCCTGAACTTCAATGGTTGGACAAAGACGCGGCCATAACACACTGCCAACAGGGAATTGGCATCTGGGAATGGGCAAGCAACGATAAAGAGTCAGAGCCCGATGTTGTCATAGGCTGCGCAGGGGATGTTCCGACCCTTGAAGCCCTTGCCGCCGTAAGCATCCTCAACTCCCATCTGCCTGATCTTAAAATCCGCGTCATTAATGTGGTTGATCTCATGACGCTACCCACACCTGAACAGCACCCGCACGGGCTGCCTGACGAAACATTTGATGCGCTGTTCACAACAGACAAGCCGGTCATTTTTGCCTTTCATGGCTACCCCACGCTTATCCACCAACTGATCTATAAGCGCAGGAACGCTGCCAACTTCCACGTTCATGGCTTCAGGGAGGAAGGAACCACCACCACACCCTTTGACATGACCGTACGCAACCACCTTGATCGGTTTCATCTGGTGGGCAACGTCATTCGCCGCGTGCCAAAACTGGCATCGAAAGCCGCCTACGCCCATCAGGCTGTCCGGGACAAACTGGCCGAGCATGAGCGTTATGTGCAGGAATATGGTGAAGATATGCCAGAAATCCGCAACTGGAGCTGGCCCCGCTAGGGCCACTTTCTCCAACACGCTTCACCCCTGATATCCTACCGGGCCGCCATGCAAAACACTCTTTTGCATGGCTACTATGTTGTCATTTCGCAACGGATGTCATATCGTTCCAAAGTGAGAACATTTTGAAATGACATCATACCTTGCGGCATACATGCAGCGCGCCTGTTCCTGTGTAAGGTTTTTTGAGGATATCGCGGGATTATCTGATGCCACATGCTCATCACTCCTTTCCCCCTACCCGGCGCCAGCTTTTAACGCGTATCGGCACTCTGGCCGGTAGTGCCGCACTCTATCAGGCCATGACCAGCCTTGGTCATGCTGCTGGCACGGACTTCAAAGGATCTCCTTCTCTTAAAGGAGCCAAAAAGGGCACCAAGATTCTGGTTCTGGGGGCCGGCCTTTCGGGTATGCTCTCTGCCTATGAACTCCGCAAAGCCGGTTATGATGTGCAGATTCTGGAGTTTCAAAGCCGCAGCGGCGGCCGCAATATCAGCCTGCGAGGGGGAGACACCGTAACCGAACTGGGCGGTGCCACCCAAAAAGTTGGCTTTGCACAAGGCAATTACATTAACCCCGGTCCGTGGCGTATTCCGTACCACCATCAGGGTCTACTGCATTATTGCCGTGAATTTGGTGTGCAACTTGAGCCCTTTATTGAACTGAACCACAATTCCTGGCTTCACTCCAGCGGCGCTTTTGGTGGCAAAGCTGTCCGATATCGGGAATTTGCTTCTGATTTCACAGGGTTTACAGCCGAACTTCTGGCAAAAGCGATTGATCAGCACAAGCTGGATGATGTGATCAGCGCGGATGAACGCGCCCATGTCCGTGACGCCATGAAATCCTGGGGCGCGCTTGGGTCTGATCTGACCTATAAAAAAGGAAACACCAGTTCACTGCGCCGCGGCTTTGAACGCCCGCAGGGAGGCGGCATTGACGGTGCCCCCATCCCTTCTGACCTGTTTGACCGGCAGGATGTCATGAAATCCGGTTTATGGAACTGGATGGCGTTTCATGAACGTCTTGATATGCAGACCACCATGTTCCAGCCCGTTGGCGGCATGGACCAGATTGGCAAAGGCTTTACACGGCAGGTCAAAGACCTGATTACCCTGAATTGCAAAGTTACCTCCCTGCATCAGGACCAGCAGGGTGTCACGGTTACGTATAACGATATGTCAAACGGTGGCGCTGTCCGCCAGGCAAAAGCGGATTATTGCGTCTGCACCATTCCGTTGTCCGTGCTGTCCCAGCTTGATGTACAGGTCAGTGATTCCATGAAGGCCGCTATCATGGCCGTGCCCTATGCCTCATCCGTCAAGATGGGCATGGAATTCAAACGCCGCTTTTGGGAAGAAGACGATCAGATCTATGGTGGCATCAGCTTTACGGACCAGCAGATCAGCCAGATTTCCTACCCAAGTCACGGCATTTTCTCCAAAGGGCCAGCTGTGCTTCTGGGCGGGTATATGTTTGGCCCCGCCGCTTATGATTTTGCGGGCAAGACACCGCAGGAGCGCATTGAAGAAGCGCTGAAGCAGGGCACAGCCATTCACCCGCAATACCGCAAAGAGTTTTCGAACGGCGTCAGCTTTGCATGGAGCCGTGTGCCATGGACACTGGGCTGCTGTTCCATGTGGACGGAAGAAGCCCGCAAAACGCACTATAAAACACTCTGTAGCGTTGATAACCGCGTGGTTCTTGCCGGGGAACATGCATCCTATATCGGCTGCTGGCAGGAAGGGGCCATTCTGTCCGCTCTGGATGCCGTCACCCGTCTGCACAAACGCGCGCTGGGAGCAGCCTGATGCGTAAAATCCTAACCGTTTCCGCTTTTTTTGCCCTGTCAGTCTGTCTTCTGCCCCATACTGCCAACGCAGATAGCGCCAGCGCCGTTGCGGGCAAAATGGGCAATCTGCCTGATGGTGCAGCCGTGTACAAACATGTCTGCCAAAGCTGCCATATGCCAGACGGAAAAGGGGCCGAGGGAGCTGGCGCACATTTTCCCGCGCTGGCAGACAACCCCAAGTTGCAGAGTGCTGAGTACCCCGCCTCTGTTATTCTAAACGGGTTTGGTGGCATGCCGTGGTTTGCTGGCATGCTGAACGACCAGCAGGTTGCCAACGTGGTGAATTACATTCGCACCCACTTTGGAAACCACTATACTGATACACTCAAACCTTCAGACGTTGCCGACATGCGGCCACATCTTACAGTAGAGGATGAATAACGTGCGCCTTTCCAGAACTTTCCTTCCCGCTGGTGCGCTGGCTTTGGTTGCCGCCATGGCTGCCCCTCTTTCTGCCCATGCAGACAGTGGCATCATACGGCACGCCGAAGGGGATTTCCCGATTTCTACAGCCATTGAGGTCCCGGCTGGCGCAAGCACCGTTTACCTTAGCGGTATGGGTGCCCCCGTTCAGGATAAATCAGCCCCAGCCAAAAGTCTGGAAGCCTACGGCGATACCCAGACACAGACTCTGGCGTCCCTGAAGCGTATCGAAGAAGAACTGAAGAAACTGAACCTGACCATGGGTGATGTGGTTCAGATGCACATCTATATGGTAGCAGACCCCCGAACCAAACAGCTTGATTTTGGTGGGATGATGAAGGCTTACACGCAGTATTTTGGCACAGCCAAACAGCCTAACCTGCCCGTACGCTCGGCTTTTGCTGTTGCACAGCTGGCTAATCCAGGCTGGCTGATTGAAATTGAAGTCACAGCCGTTCGTGCACCCAAGAAATAAGGCAGACGCCTAACAACGAAAGCCTCCTGCCCGGATAGGGTCAGGAGGTTTTTCATAAAGGTTATTTACCGTCCATTTTCTGAACGGTGCTATCTGCATCAGTCCCAAGAAAAAAATCTTCCGGGTCTTCTGGCACTGGCAAATACAGCAGAAAAAAACCCGCCAGAACAGTAACCACACCCAACGTAATCGGCATCCACCGTAGCACTGTTACCAGAGTGGTATCGCTCGGGCTGGCGTTCATCACCAGAGACCAGCCGCTGATACACAGCAGCGTAAAGCCGCCCAGCAAGCACACCGCTATCAGCACGAGCCGCCGAACATACACGGAAGAATGGCTACGCATGGCGTTTGCCTTCGCTTTATTGCTTGAAGGCCCGCGCTAACACATTCTGCGTTTCAAGGGAAACAGGAAGTGTCGAATTGGTCAGCGGTACACCGCGCCAACCCGCCCCCAACGCCGTGTACAGGTTCACAGCATCACGCAGACGTTCCAGCTTGGCCAAGGCTTCCTGATTCTGTGCATTCAGAGTCGTGCGTTCGGTTGTCAGCACTTCCAGAAAGCCGACCAGCCCAGCACCATACAGTTTGCGGGCGCGTTCACTGGCCGTGGCACTGTCCTCAGCCGCCTTGTGTAACTGTTCGGCATATTCAATATCGTCATGCCATGCGGCCATGGCATCTTCCACTTCTTTGAAGCCAGTCAGGACAGCCTGCCGGTATTCAAGGCGGGACGCTTCCGCCGCAGCCTGTGCCGCCCTGACTTCTGCAGTCATCTTGCCGCCGTGCATCAACGGCAGACTGGCCATCATCAGGAACTGCCAGCTCATGGCATTGACCTGGAATAACTGGTACATGGCCGATGCGTTCGGGTTGAACGTCAACGGAATCACAAAATGCGGGTAAAGGTTGGCAACCGCTACGCCAATCTGCGCTGTTGCCAACGCATATTTGCGCTCTGCCATCCGAATATCAGGCCGGTTTGCCATGACGATAGACGGCATGGTGGCCGGGAACGCCGGAACAGTTGGCAGAGGACGCACAGCTTTGAGCTGGTCTTCAAGCTCACCCGGCATTTTACCAAGCAGAACCGAAATCGCATGCGTAATCTGTGAAACACGGGTTTTCAGCGGTTCACGCGCCGCAATCTGGGTGTCCAGTTCAGCCTGCGCCTGCGCGATCTGCAAGGTGTTTCCCACACCCTCCAGATACAGTTTGTTGGTCAGATCAACCGCGTCTTTCGCAACGCGGATATTGTCTGTCGCAATATGGATCTGCAACTGCGTAACCCGCAGCAACATATAATCAGACGCCAGTTCAGACAGCAGCGTCATCAACAGCGCCCGACGCCCTTCGATGGATGCCTCAACCGCCCGTTCATGCGCTTCAACATCGCGCCGAATACGCCCGAATACGTCCATTTCCCACGTTGCCATGGCCCCATAGGTCAACATGGATGCTTGTGGGCGGTTCTGCGGATTACCGGGACGAATGGGCCAGTTATCAATGTTAATGGAATAGCGGACATCCCCGCCACCCATATTGGCATCCATCTGTGGATACCATTGTGATGCTGAACGGTCGCGAATGGCGCGCTCGGCCAGAATACGCTGCCCTGCAATTTGCAGGTCAAAGTTACCTTCAATGGCCTGCTGAACCAGACTGGTCAGCATCGGGTCATTGAAGGAAGACCACCACTCGGTCATTTCCTTGTTGGTGCGTTCAATTTCCGCAGGGGTGGCAGGATGCTCCTCTGCCGCTTCCTTGAACTGCGCAGGCACCTTCATACGGTCAGGCTGATAATTGGGCCCAACCGTGCAGGCTGTAAGCAGCATGCTGGACGCCATAAACAGACCGAGGCGACGACAAACCTTCATGTTGTGTGTTTCCTGCCGCGCTCAGAGATGATCTTGCAGCCAGGTCGTCAGCTTGCCGCGACGGCCCCGTGGTTCCGGCCCAACGCTGACAGTGGCTGTCATACCGGCAGCCAGCGTCACGCTGTCCGGCACATGGTCAAGATGAATACGCACAGGGATACGCTGTGCCAGACGCACCCAGGTAAAGATCGGGTTCACATCCTGCAGGCCCAGTTTGTCCGGCGTGCCGTTAGTATCGTTAATACCACGGGCAATGCTGACAACGTGCCCGGTCAGAATAGGCTTGTAGCCCATCAGCTTCACGCGGGCTTCATCACCCACATGCACGCCCCACATTTTTGTTTCTTCAAAGTAACCGTAAACCCAGTAGGAATCGGCATCAATCACAGCCATACGGGCCTGACCGGCTGGTGCATAATCCCCCACCCGCACATTCAGGTTGGTGACATACCCGTTGACTGGAGAATACAGCACGGAGCGCTGAAGGTTCAGTTTAGCCAGATCAAGGGCTGCGCGCGCCGCATCCACTGCGGCAATCTGGGTTGCCACGTTTGAGTTAAAGACTTCCTGTTCTTCCGCTGACACAATGCCACCCAGGCCCATACGGCGGCGGGCATCGTTCCGTTTCAGCTTCAGGTCTTCCAACGCGCCATCAAGCCGGGCCTGTGCCTCACGGATGGCCAGACGGAACCGAACCGGGTCAAGCACATAGAGAGGGTCACCCTTATGCACGTACTGGTTATCCACCACCGGAATTTGCACCACGGTGCCGGGCACTTCAGGGGCTACATCGACCACATACACGCGCACACGGCCGTCACGGGTCCATGGCGCAATCATGTACACGTTCCAGAGGGTGACCCCCAGAACAATGGCCATTGAGACGACCGCAAGGGTCAGGATAACTCGTATCAGGGTGCGCAGAAGGGGCATTGCGGAAACTCAACAGCCTTTTTCAGGATCAGACGTACAGGATCAGAAGGCAGAAAATACAAACGTAGAGAGAAACTTCGAACAAGGCGATGTGCCAGAACCAGCCCAGCAGGCCGCTCCACCACAACGCAAAGCGTACAAACATCGTCAGCGGTAGGGCCGCCAGCGCATAGACCACAATCGGCGCCATAAATACGCCGAAGAGATTGAATTCCGTCAGCATGACGCCATTCTCGTTACAGTTTTCACCGTGCGGGTTCTTTCTCGCTGGCCGGTAGGTCTTTTTGCCCTATGGCAGCCTGTTCCACACGGTCGAATATCTGGCAACACTGTTCAAGCTCGGCAGAGGACACATCGGCAGTCAGGCGCATGGCCACACGGTCGGCCGCCCTGCTGACCAGCGCCGCAATATCCCGCCCTGCTTCTGTAATGCTGACAAGTTTGGAACGCCGGTCCTCTTCATCAATTTCGCGCACAATGAAGCCGCGCTTCTCCAACACGTCCAGCAGGCGCACCAACGACGGGGCCTCCAGCGACAGGGAGCGCGCAAGGTCAGTCTGCCTGACCGGCATGCAAGAAAGGGTAAGATAATAGATGGGCCGCCAGGTAGCGTCCGTCAGACCATATTCACGCAAATCAGCATCAATCTCGCGCCGCCATACGGCTGCAAGACGCGCCAGCCGATGCCCGAAGGACCTGCGGGTTTCTATGCTGTTCGGAGAAGAGTGGTCAGGTTCCATGAAGCGCCCATGCTAGCAAGCATACAAACAGTTTGCACACTTACAAAATGCGGAGCTCATCATTCCCAGAAAAGATACGACCCCGCCAATGCAAAATTGGAATGGAACCTATGGGCAAAGGCGGAGCTGTTTATAAAAAGGACTCAGTCCTTTTTACGGCGCACAACATCCCATACTTTACGGGTGCCATGACGGCCCAGAGAACTGGCTACAGTGGCCGTTACAGCGGCCATTGTAATAGATTCGCGCATCTGCGTCATGCTGCGGTTCCGTGCGATACGGGCCTCGACCTCAGCCGTGGTCAGATAAGAACGGCGGCCAAACAGGACACAGATCAGGGCAACAAGCAAATCAAGCGCGAACACGGCAAATGCTGCGCTGACCGGGCCCCAATGAAACGTGAACAGAAAAAGGGCCCACAGGAGTCCATGCCCGGAAACAAGAGCAAAGAAGCCAAACACCGCGGCAACCACCAAGAATGCTGCCTGACGGCCAAGGCGAATGGCCATCTGCTGCATGAGGTGAGATTGGGCATGCAGGGCTGACCTGCCAAGTTCAAAAATACGCATGGACTCCGAGACTACCTTCGTTCAGATCACGTTATGCGTCAGCGTGACAGCCGACCGAGGATAAAGCCCACAACGCCTGAAATGGCGATGGAGACCAGAGAGGACGGACCACGCGTCTGCTTCGAAATATCGTTGCGCGCATGATTGGCCAGTTCACGCGCATTGGCAACAGCCTGCTCGGTCAAATTCTCTGCCTTGCCACCAGCGTTGGTCAGCGCAGGCACAATGTGTTTGGTGATCAGACGCTCAACATGCGCCTTCACAGCTTCAATTTCGTCACGGGCTGTTTCTGCTGCATTTTCGCCGGCAGCCTTTACATCCTTGATTTTATCAGAAGACATGGAAAACCCTACTCGCTCTAAATCTATTGACGATATCACTCTAACGGATCTGTCAGGACATCGTTGCATGCATACCGCGCATGGCTCGCCACCGCCACTGGCGCTTTTCAATTTTACGTCTCTGCCGTCTGGCGCTCCCCTTACGCTTACCGTGCCGTCAGGCCAGTGTCTGGCCCTTCTGGGAATCGGACACGATCAGGAAAATTTCACGGCTTTGTGCGCGGCTCTGGCAGGCCATCGGCATCCTGTGGCAGGCACTCTTCATGTGGCGGGGATGGATGTCACGCATGCGCCAACCGGGCACCGCAGGCTGGGCACCATAGGCCAGCACACACCCCTTTTCCCCCATTTGACCGTGGCGGAAAACGTTCTTTTTCCCTTAAGGGCTGAAGGCCGCATCCCCCCGGCAGATTGCCAGCGTCGTGTTACAGAAACTCTGGCCCTTACTGGTCTGGAGGCCCTCCGAAATCATCGTCCCGCTCGCCTGATGGACGAACAGGTGTTTCGGGCACAACTTGCGCGGGTTCTGGTCACCAGACCCGAAGTTATTGTGCTTGACCGCCCCTTTACCACCCTGCAACCCGCCAGCATCAGCCGTCTGGTTGCTCTGATTGAAAAGCTGCAACGCGCCATCGGCCTTAGCACCCTGCTGCTTACGGCCAATCGCGCCGAAGCGCTCCTTCTCGGGGATCGGATTGGTATCCTCGAAAACGGCCAGTTACTGCAATGTGACACCGTGCCCACGCTGCTTGACCGTCCTGTGTGTGAACAGGTGGCCGTAGCGTTTGGGGAGGCCAACGCCTTAACCGGCAAAGTGCTGTATTGTGATGATGACACAGCGGAGCTCCGCCTTCCGTCAGGCGAAACGGTCGAAGCCATGGCTGCTGCCGGGCTTGAGGATAACGACCTTGCCCGCATCTGCATCCCGCCTGACCGGCTTTCTGTCCTGTTTCCACGATCCCTGCCTGTTGCCGCGGAAGATAGTGAGGGCATGCTGCTGTGCGCGCTGGTTTCAGCCCGCCATTTAGGGACAAGCATCCATATGCGCTTCCGCATGCAGGATGGAGCGGAACTGATTGCGCATCGCCCCCCTGTCCATCTGCCAAAAGACCTTCAACCCGGACGCCCTGCTTTGCTGGCGTGGCAAACAGCCAGCGCTACAGCCTTTCCGATGGATGAGAAATCAGGCTAGAATAGCAACAAACCAAGAAGCTACCGCGTGAGGTCACCCTGTTTTTTTCATTCTTTCATGTCAGACACAGCAGCAAAGCCCATTCGGCCCTGTCCAAACGCGCATCGGCCCCCACTGTTATCCGGTGGAGCCTGAGCGCCGTTCTGGCAGGCTGCGTTCTGCTGCCCGGCATGACAGAAGCCCGCACGCATACTGTCCGCAAGGTGCACCACATTGCCCAGCCATCCCTGAAAGTGCTTACATTCGGGGGGGCCATTGCCACTATTCAACAGAAAATTCTGTTCTCCCCGTATGGGCAGCAGCTCAAAGAAACTGTTTCCGTCACGCCATGGGCTGGCGAAATTGACGCGCTGCGCAAGCAGGAGGCAGAGGCCCCCAATCGCTGGGCCGCTGTCATGATGGAAAACAGTGCCCTTCAGATCAGCTGCTCTTTAGGGCTATTGGTCCGGGACCCCGCTGACAAATCATCTGCCAGTTGTGGACAGGCCTCTGCCGCTATCGATTTTGCCATGGCGTGGGATCGTTCCCGCTTTGAAACACCGCCCACATGGGCCGATTTCTGGGATGTTGCCCGTCATCCCGGCCGCCGGAGTTTGCGACGCGACCCCCGTACCACACTTGAAATCGCGCTTCTGGCCGATGGGGTCGCGCCAGATGCGCTTTATCGGGTTCTGGACAGCACAGAAGGGCTTGAACGGGCCTTCCGTAAACTGAGCCAGATCCGTCCCTACATTATCTGGTGGTCAACACCCGAAGACGCATCCCGTATTCTTAAAAGTGGAAAAGCCCTTATGGGCAGCGTCCCAACCGGGGAAATCCTGAGCCTTCCGGCACCAGAAAGAGCCCGCTTCGGCCTGTTCTGGGCCCAGAGACTCCAGGTCAATTACGCTTGGGGTGTGCCGAACAGTTCGGCCCAGAACAATGCAGCCCTCGCTCTGACGTCATGGCTGGAACAGCCGGCCCAGAAGCAGGCTTTTGCCAATGCGTGGCCGTCCCTTCCGTCTTTAGCGGAAATCAGCACATTTTCGCCTGAAGCCCAGCATCTGCCCGCTGCAATTCCGGTCAACGATGAATTCTGGAGCCGTCATCTGGCAGATATTTCAGCCCGATTTGAACGCTGGGCTGAAGAACCGTAATTGTCAGGCTGGTGACTGTTTTGCCTCTTTTTCTCTTTGTATCGCACGCATTGGTCATGGCTTTCACCGGCATCGCTCTGGCCTTTGCTGTCCTAAGCATCGCGCTTGGCACGCATCAGGGTCAGAAACTTCATCTTCTTCTGATGCTCACCGTATTACCCGCTACCATTTTGGCATTGTATTTGCCCTTTATCGCAACTCCGTTTCACGCCAACAGGCTACTTCTGTCCTGTATGCAAGGGGTTTTGATCGGGCCAGCTATTTCTTTATGGCCCCTGACACATCTGAAATCAGCACCCAGCGTTTGGACACAAACCGCACAGGAACTTGGGGCGAACCGAGCCGCACGATTTCGTCTTCTCTGGCTGCCGCTATTGGGGTCATCCCTGACCGTAAGCCTTATCCTGACATGTGTTCTTAGCGGCTTTGGCACAGCCTTACTTCTGAAAGCCTCTCTTCCCTGAAAACCCAAGGCAGTTTATCTTGGGGGCATGACCTCCCCCACGCACACTAACGAATTTTGGAAAACCACTCCGCTCGATCAGATGACAACCCAGCAGTGGGAGTCTCTGTGCGATGGGTGTGGTCGGTGCTGCCTTCATAAATTACGCGATGAAGACACAGACGAAATTCACTACACATCCGTAGCCTGCCGGCTGCTGGATGTCTCAACGTGCCGGTGCACGGACTACCCCCAACGCCACCGAAAAGTGCAGGACTGCATTACGCTAACACCCGAAATGGTGGCAGGGCTGGACTGGCTTCCCCCCGATTGCGGCTATCGTCGTCTTTCGGAAGGAAAAGATTTACCAGATTGGCACCCCCTTCTGACAGGCACAGCAGAAAGCGTCATTACGTCGGGTGCTTCTGCCGCAGGCCGCTGCATCAGTGAACGGAAAGCGGGAGATCTGGAAGATTACCTTGTCACATGGCCCAGCGAACCTGCGACGGCTCCCCACCATCCTGTCATTCGTCATGTGCGTACGGAAAACAGCTAACATTTCTTCACGCAGCACCGTGGCCTCTTACTGGGAGGCCATGCTCCCCTTATGACACGTCATCCGCCCGAAACTCTTATCCTCAACAATCAGCCTGTTCCCGTAATCTGGCGGCCTTCCAACCGCACACGTCGGCTATCCGTGCGTATCGACCCAAAACATCAGGCAGTTATTGTCACCTACCCCCCAAATTTCCCGCGCCCACGGGCTTTGCTGTTCTTACAAAACCAATCCCATTGGGTTACGTCGCGCCTTACAACGCTCAACACTGCCCCCAGCTTTGCGCCCGGTAGTATCATTCCTATTTGTGGTGCACCCCATACCATCGTGCACCACCCCCATGCCCGCGGAGGCGTCTGGCTGGAGGGAACCGCACTGTGTGTCAGCGGCGAGCAAGAGTTTATCAGCCGTCGTATCAGTGATTTTCTAAAAAACCATGCGCGGAGTATTTTGGGACAAGAACTCCGTACAGTGGCCCAACAAAACAACCTGACCCCAACACGCCTTGATATCAGGGACACGTCCACCCGATGGGGAAGCTGCTCAAGCTCCGGCCGCATCATGCTCTCCTGGCGTCTTGTCATGGCAGAGCACGCCGTAAGGCATTATCTTATCGCGCATGAACTGGCCCACCTTAAACACATGAATCATAGCCCGGCATTCTGGGCTTTTGTTGATACGTTAACCCCGCATCGCAAGCAGGCTGAAGCATGGCTCAAACGCCACGGCAGCCAGTTATTGAGCATGCGATAAAAACGCCCCTTGCCGCCACGCCCCATCATGCTAAAACGCGGCATATCAAACCCCAGACGGCATGGACACACTATCGCCCTGCCTATTAAGCGAACTTGGCGGAATGGTAGACGCAGGAGACTTAAAATCTCCAGCCCGTAAGGGCGTGCGGGTTCGAGTCCCGCAGTTCGCACCACCAACCTGTTGAAATATAACAGTAAAATGAGAATTTGGCGGGTCTGCGGGATTCTCCCGTTTGTCTTCCCATAATGGGAATTCGTCATGCTTCGCCTCATCG
>NZ_BAMW01000001.1:0-2500 GCF_000963945.1 Acetobacter indonesiensis
TGGTTGCGGGGATAGGATTTGAACCTATGACCTTCAGGTTATGAGCCTGACGAGCTACCGGGCTGCTCCACCCCGCGGTGGTGTATTTTTGTGGGTGATTTGGAAGACCTGGCGGCGACCGACTTTCCCACGGCTTAAGCCGCAGTATCATAGGCGCTGGGGGTTTTCACGGCCGAGTTCGGGATGGGATCGGGTGGATCTCTCCCCGCCATGGCCACCAGGTCATCCAAATCACCCTGCTTTGGGGTGGTGTGGACGGTTGGGTCTGATGAAGTATGACGTATTGTATGGATGATTTCTGTGCACGGGCCGTTCTTTTAAGGGAACGGTAAGAGAGTGAGCCTATTGGGCGATTAGGACCAGTTAGCTACACGCATTACTGCGCTTCCACACCTGGCCTATTGACGTGATGGTCTATCACGGCCCTTAGGGAGACCTAGTTTTGAGGTGGGTTTCCCGCTTAGATGCTTTCAGCGGTTATCCCGTCCACACTTAGCTACCCGGCTGTGCCACTGGCGTGACAACCGGTGCACCAGAGGTATGTTCATCCCGGTCCTCTCGTACTAGGGACAAATCCTCTCAAGTCTCCAACATCCACGGCAGATAGGGACCGAACTGTCTCACGACGTTCTAAACCCAGCTCACGTACCACTTTAATCGGCGAACAGCCGAACCCTTGGGACCTGCTCCAGCCCCAGGATGTGATGAGCCGACATCGAGGTGCCAAACCTCCCCGTCGATGTGGACTCTTGGGGGAGATCAGCCTGTTATCCCTAGAGTACCTTTTATCCGTTGAGCGATGGCCCTTCCACGCGGGACCACCGGATCACTATGGCCGACTTTCGTCTCTGCTCGAGCTGTCACTCTCGCAGTCAGGCGGGCTTATGCCATTGCACTCAACAGCCGGTTTCCGACCGGCCTGAGCCCACCATCGCGCGCCTCCGTTACACTTTGGGAGGCGACCGCCCCAGTCAAACTGCCCACCATACAGGGTCCCGGATCAGGCTAACTGACCGCGGTTAGACATCAGAAAAATTCAGGGTGGTATTTCAAGGATGGCTCCACGGGAACTGGCGCCCCCGCTTCAAAGCCTCCCACCTATCCTACACAGAATGTCTCTGATGCCACTGTAAAGCTGCAGTAAAGGTTCATAGGGTCTTTCCGTCTGACCGCGGATACCCCGCATCTTCACGGGGAATTCAATTTCGCTGAGCCGATGCTGGAGACAGCGGGGAAGTCGTTACGCCATTCGTGCAGGTCGGAACTTACCCGACAAGGAATTTCGCTACCTTAGGACCGTTATAGTTACGGCCGCCGTTTACCGGGGCTTCAATTCAGTGCTCTCACACCTCCTCTTAACCTTCCGGCACCGGGCAGGCGTCAGGCCCTATACGTCGTCTTTCGACTTCGCAGAGCCCTGTGTTTTTACTAAACAGTCGCTACCCCCTGGTCTGTGCCACCCGCCAATGGTTGCCCACCAACGGGTCTCGCTTATCCCGAAGTTACACGAGTAATTTGCCTAGTTCCTTCAGCATCGTTCTCTCAAGCGCCTTGGTATTCTCTACCAGTCCACCTGTGTCGGTTTCGGGTACGGTCTATACGCCAGAGCTATTTCCTGGAATGCGCAAAAAGCCAGTCCAATCCATTAAGGACTGACAACATCTTGCATTCGTCACTTCTGGCAGGTTCAGGACTATTCACCTGATTCCCATCGACTACGGCTTTCGCCCTCGCCTTAGGGGCCGACTAACCCTGCGTGGATTAACCTTGCGCAGGAACCCTTGGACTTTCGGCGACAGTGTTTCTCGCACTGTTTGTCGCTACTCATGTCAGCATTCGCACTTCCGATATCTCCAGAGAGGGTCACCCCGTCTCCTTCACAGACTTACGGAACGCTCCGCTACCGCGCATATCATAGATATGCACCCACAGCTTCGGCACGTGGCTTGAGCCCCGTTACATTTTCGGCGCAGGGTTTCTATTAGACCAGTGAGCTATTACGCTTTCTTTAAAGGATGGCTGCTTCTAAGCCAACCTCCTGGTTGTTTTGGAATCCCCACATCCTTTCCCACTTAGCCACGATTTAGGGGCCTTAGCTGGTGGTCTGGGCTGTTTCCCTCTCGACAATGGACCTTAGCACCCACTGTCTGTCTGCCAGGCTAATACTTCCGGGTATTCGGAGTTTGGTTAGGTTTGGTAAGGCTTTGGGCCCCCCTAGCCCATCCAGTGCTCTACCCCCCGGGGTAAATTCCTGACGGTCTACCTCAATAGATTTCGCGGAGAACCAGCTATTTCCGAGTTTGATTGGCCTTTCACCCCTAGCCACAGCTCATCCCCGACTTTTTCAACAGGCGTGGGTTCGGCCCTCCAGTGCGTGTTACCGCACCTTCAGCCTGGCCATGGCTAGATCACTCGGTTTCGGGTCTTCTGCCAGCAACTCAACGCCCTATTCAGACTCGCTTTCGCTACGCCTACACCTATCGGCTTAAGCTCGCTGCAA